>NZ_JBEXHC010000023.1:102074-128915 GCF_040607655.1 Streptomyces sp. NPDC005266 | reverse complement strand
TCTCGTCCACGATCAGCACCGCGCCGTCGGTGCCGAGGTGTTCGACGGCGTAGGCGCGGACATCGTCGCGGACGGCGTCGGCGTCCCAGCGTGCGTAGCGCAGCAGCCGCTGCATCGGCCCCGGCCGGGCCAGACCGGCCAGTTCGGCCAGCTGCCAGCAGTTCTTCCGCTCCGCCTTCGACAACAGCCCGAGCAGATAGGCGCGGGCACTCGCCCGGGGCTCAACTCGGCCGAAGCGGCCCGCGATCCGGGCCATGGCCTGGTCGAACATCTCCCGCCAGCGGGCAGGGTCTACGCTATGGCCCGCGGCCACCGCACGATCTTCGTTTGTCCACACACCAACCGATGATCACGCGGTGGCCGTACCCGTTCCCAGCCGGGTCCGCAGCAAGATCGCGAAGTCACACTGGAGTACTAGGAGATGGTCCGCCTCGACGAAGACGGCGTCAGCAGAGGTGAAGGGATGGAGACCGATGCTGTTGATCTCGGTTTGGGTTTGGACGATCGGATGGCCGTGACCGAGGCTGAGCTGCGGTGCGCTGCTCAGGTCGGCGCCGCAGACGCGCCTTCTGCCGGTCCGGCGCATGCAGTGTCCGGGCGGATGCAAGTGCACCGCTCTGGGCAGGAAGTAGCGCGGTTCACGACCACAGCTCGGGCAGACGCGGTGGAGAAGGGCGTGGTGCTTGGTGCAGGTGAAGGCCCAGGGCAGCCACCAGAGCGTCGGCCAGCGGCCTGCGTCGTCATGCAGGCACTGCGGGCAGAACCGCCAGCCGGGCGCTCGGCGGCCGAAGATCTCGGATGGCAGGACGGCATCGTCGAGACGGCAGGCAGGTAGTGTCACCTGCTGTTCCAGCCGCCGCAGTGCCTTCTCGGGCAGCGAGGTGATGAGACGGCTCGTGCGTTCCCGGGCTGGTACTTCGGGCAGGCCCAGGGCGTCCAGCAGAGCCGAGAGTGAGGTCCAGGAGCGTCGGGCGAGGGCCTCCAGCCAGCTGTCGAGGCTTTCCCCAGGGTGGGGCAGGACTCGGATTGCCAGGGTGCGCAGTTCGCTCATGCCGCCTTCTTCCCTGGCCGGCTGACCAGTCGGCCGGAGTCGAGGGCGTGCTGGAGTTCCGCGCGGGCCTGCTCGGACGCGGCGTCGTTCTTCACCTGATCCAGCAGTTCCTTATCCAGGCGTTCGGTGCCGGTGCGTACTGCTCGCTGGCAGCCGCGGTTGATCAGCGTCATGAGCGAGCCGATGTGTCCGGTGCTGCGAGCGAAGAGCTCGTCGGACAGATCGTCCGCGAGCATTCCGGGGTACTTGTCCGCGAGGACGACACGTTCCTCGACTCCGAGGAGTGTGTCGCGCCAGTCCTGCCGCCCTTGCTCGGATGAGATGGTGAACGGGTCCATGTTGAGCCGGGTGGTGCGACGCCCGGTCTGTGCGAGAACTGCGTCCTCGTAACTTGATCCTTCGCTGAACAGGCCCCGCTTCTCCAGGCCAACGCCGATCATTAGCAAGGTGACTGGGAATTCGTTGGCGATGTATTTGAAGTGGTTGCTGACTTCGATCCCGTTCTTGTTTCGCCACTTCAGGAAGTGCAGATCATCGACGATCAAGAGTTTTGTTTCCGTCGACAGGACCGAATCGAGAGCGCGGTAGCCGAACTCGGCGGCGGTCCCGCGGAAACGGCCAGGATGCCCGTAGTACTCCAGGATGGCTCGGTTGAAGTCGCGCATTCCGGTGTTGCTGGTCAATCCGACACGGCAGACCGGCCAGCGCTCGTGACCCTCGTCGGTGTATTTTCCCTCTTCTTCGATGATGCGGCGATGAACCTTTTTGGCGAAGGCGAGCACGGCTGTGGTCTTCCCCAGGCCGGGGAAAGCATCGAGAGCGATGCCGCCTTTCACCTTGTCACTGTCCTGGTCGTTGCTGTCGAAGATGTCCCAGAGGTCTTCGTGCAGGGCCTTCATTTGTGGGGTGCTCAGCGGGCCGAGGTTCGCGTGCCATTTGCGACGGTCGCGGTTGTATTCGGCAAGGGCATTCGCTCCCAACTGCTTTAGCTGGCGGCGGGACAGACGCTCCGGACGCTTCCTGCGCGGGGCCTCGGCCAGGCGGCCAAAGCCTTCCTTGCGTGACAACGTGAGGTGATCCAGCCGGGAGCGCAGATCGGCTTCCTCGGCTTGGGCGGAGGTCGGCTTACTCGTCATCGTCGATGTCCTTCAAGGCCGTGGCGTAGAAGTCGAGTTCCGCTTCAACTCCTCCAGACCGTCGGTGTCGTCATCGCACGCCTCCGCCTCCTGGACGGCCTCGATCGCCGGAGACGCCGGCTGCTCGGGAAGGGACAGCACGCGGGCGACCGACGGCAGGGAACTCACTTCGTCGGCCTGCTGTTCGGGAAGATCCAGGGCGACCTGCTCGCGGGAGAGCCGCAGCGCCATCCGCCGTTCGACCAGAGACGTGCCAAGGCCGAGGTTCCACCGCTTCAGCAGCAGGGCGATGGCGAGCCGGTCGTCGGGATAGGTGTACTCCTTCGCCGCCAGATGGCGGGCGAACTGCAGCGCTTCATCGCTCAGCGGCATGGCCAGGCTGGGCGCGTGTTCCCACTTGAGCGTGTGCCAGACGCGTTCGTGGTCTCGGAAATGGATCCGGGTGACATCGTCGGGGTCCGCGAAGAACTCCAGCCGCCGCTTGTCCAAGACGATGTCGGAGCCGGCCATGTCCCGCAGTCCGTCGAGGCAGCCGCCGTTGTAGCGGCGGCCGTTGATTTCAACGCCGTAGTGCTGGACCGTGCGCATCGTGACCTCGAGGAACTCATAGGCCAGGTGCGGGTCGCGGGGCACCTCGATGTAGCCCGCCCGCGCGAGCCCGTGCTCGAACATCGCCGCCGGAGACAACTCCACCTTCGGCAGGTGCGGATCGACGAGACCCTCGTGTGGCCTGCGGTGATACGTCACCGCGGTCCATTCCCGGATGATCGCCTCCAACTCGTGGTGGAAGAAGAAGGCGTCCTTCTCCGGATTCAGCCCGCGCGAGTGAATGTCCGGTCCCTTGTAGCCGGGCAGCCGCTGCAGCAGGTCTTCCCGCAGGGTTCGGAAATACCGCTCCACCGGTCCCTTGTCCCGGCCCGTGCGCAGCCTCGCCGGCTGCACCGAGATCCCCATCCTGCGGCAGACGCTGGTCAGATGCGCCGACAGGTAGATCTTGCCGTGGTCGACGATCAATGTCTCGGGTGCCACCTTCGGACCCCAGACCCCGGTGACGGGCCCGTGGACGGCCTCGGGCTCCACCAGCACCCCGCGCGGAATGCCGTGCTCGGGCCAGGCTGCCTCCCTCGGCCAGCTCTCCGGAACCTGCTGAGGGCGATAAGCCTGATAGAGGACGGCCGCCGCGTCGATCGCCTTCGTCGACACCGGCGTCACCCGCAGCCCGACGATGCAGCGGGTGTACCAGTCCATCGCGACGGTCAACTCCGCCTGCATCCACCGCAGCGTCACCGGGTCGAACGCGAACACGTCCAGCCGCGTGGTGTCCATCAGCACGTACTCGCCCGGCCGCGTGGGCCGCAGCTTCCCGTAGACCCCCTTCGGCCGGTCGGCGATGTCCCGGTTGCGCTGAGTGCTCAGCCAAAACGTCGGATGGCGCCGCTCCAGCTCCTGCATCCACCGATAGGCCGTCGTCCGCGGCGGCACCGGCACCTTGACCCGCTTGAACTTGGACCTGACGCGGGCCTCGACTTCTTCCAGCACCACCTTCACGGAGGGTCGTGACTCCTCCTCGTACTCCTTCAGCACCTCCTCTGCGGTCTCGACCCAGCGCGGATCGGCGTTGCCCAGCCCGCTATCTGCCCGCGCGGCCTTCGGCACCAGTCCGGCCTCGCCCAGCTCCCGGAAGGCCCGCGCCCACCGGCGCACCGTCCGCTCGGTCACCCCCAGTTCCGCCGCCTTGGCCTCATAGCGAGCCCGCAGGGGCAGGTCAGGGACGTACTGCGAGCGCGGTTCATCCGGACGCGGCAGGTCTTCGCTGCCGGAGCGGTAGCCCGTCAGCATCTCGCGGACGTGCTTGGCCCGCTCCAGGACGTCCTTCTTCTCGTCCTTGGTCAGCCGGTTCAGTACCACGGCCGCGAGGTCCGCGGCATCGGTGGAGGACGGGCCTGCCGTGTCGTGGATCAGCTCGGCGCGGTCCGAGGCCAGCAGTTCGCGCAGCGACATCCGGGCCAGCCGGTCGCGTCCGTCCTTGAGGACGACCTCCATGCCCGTGGCCAGGATGGCGAACTCCACGACCTCGACCGTTTCGCCGTCCAGCCGGAAGTGCGTTCCGACCCCCAGCTTCGTCCCTGCCCCGCTCATGCGGCCCTCCGCAGCACGTGTCCGGCGCTCAGCGGTCGGTCCAGGGCGGTCGTCACATGCCCTGACCACAGCAGGTGCAGCATCGCCGACTGCACCAGCGGCCGGGGCCACTCCGCCGGTAGCAGCCGGAAAGCATCACCCAGCGACATCCCGTCCAGATCCGCAGCCCGCAGCGCGGCCACCAGATCCGGGTCGAAGAGCCAGGCGCGGCGGTAGCCGGCCAGGAATCGGACGTTCTCCAGCACATGCGGATCCGGTTCGCTCCACACCTCGTAGCGCCACCCGCGTGACGCGACCGCCTCCCGCGTCCAGGCGAACGTGAAGGCGACCTCAGGTTTCTCAAGCCGGTGCCGCGGCTTGACGTCCACGACCACCGGGCCGTCGTCCGTCACCAGCAGATAGTCCGGGATGTGCTTGCGGACCTTGCGACCGACATCGGCCTTGAGCAGGAACGGCTGGGCCACGATGTGCCGCACCGCCGGGTCGAAGTCGGCGAACAGCAGCCGCCCCAATTCCAGCCGCGACTCGTAGATCACGTGGTCGCCCACGGTGGCCGACCAGTACGTGCCCGAATAGTGCTGCTGCCCCTTGTACCAGCGGAACGTCCGCCACGGCCGGGCCTCCCGCAGCAGCCCGAGCGGCACCGACGGCCACTCCAGGTCCTCCACGACGGCCTCGTCACCACGCCGCACACTCAGCCGCACCGGCGCGGCCACCGCTGTACCCATCGGACCACCAACCCCGCGTTTCCCGAGGCGGCCCCGTCGGCCGCCAAACGCCAGGGGCCTGCCCCGGCCACGCACGCAGACGCTGACCGGGGCGGTCCTGTACACAAAGAGGGGAACTACTCGCTCACGGGGCATGAATCCCATCCCCCTGTCCTATTGGCCACGCGGTGGACATCGCCGGTGGGAAAAGGACACGGGATCTGGGATCCCACAACGGCACTAGCCGCCGTACGCCCCGGAGGCGGTCAGCCGCAGGGCGGTGTCGATCAGCGGCACATGGCTGAAGGCCTGCGGGAAGTTGCCGACCTGCCGCTGCAGCCGGGGGTCCCACTCCTCGGCCAGCAGCCCCAGGTCGTTGCGGAGCGCGAGCAGCTTCTCGAAGAGCTTGCGGGCCTCGTCCACGCGGCCGATCATGGCCAGATCGTCGGCGAGCCAGAAGGAGCAGGCCAAAAAGGCGCCTTCGTCGCCCTCGAGACCGTCCACGCCCGCGTCCTCGCCCGCTGTCGGGTAGCGCAGCACGAAGCCGTCGGGGGTCGACAGTTCCCGCTGGATGGCCTCGATGGTGCCGATGACCCGCTTGTCGTCCGGCGGCAGGAAGCCCATCTGCGGGATGAGCAGCAGCGAGGCGTCCAGCTCCTTGGAGCCGTAGGACTGGGTGAAGGTGTTGCGCTCGGCGTCGTAGCCCTTCTCGCACACATTTCGGTGGATCTCCTCGCGCAACTCCCGCCAGCGCTCCAACGGGCCGTCCACATCGCCGGATTCGATGAGCTTGACGGTGCGGTCGACGGCGACCCAGGCCATGACCTTGGAGTGCACGAAGTGGCGGCGGGGGCCGCGCACCTCCCAAATGCCCTCGTCCGGCTCGCTCCAGTGACCCTCGAGGTAGCTGATCAGCTTCAGCTGCAGGATGCTCGCGTAGTCGTTGCGCGCGAGCCCGGTCATATGGGCCAGGTGCAGCGCCTCGGTGACCTCGCCGTAGACGTCCAGCTGGAGCTGGCCGGCCGCGCCGTTGCCGACTCGGACGGGCTGGGAGCCCTCGTACCCGGGCAGCCAGGGCAGCTCGGCCTCGGACAGCTCCCGCTCACCCGCGATGCCGTACATGATCTGCAGGTTCTCCGGGTCGCCCGCGACCGCGCGCAGCAGCCATTCGCGCCAGGCGCGCGCCTCCTCGCGGTAGCCGGTGCGCAGCAGCGAGGACAGGGTGATCGCCGCGTCCCGCAGCCAGGTGAAGCGGTAGTCCCAGTTCCGGACGCCGCCGATCTCCTCGGGCAGCGAGGTGGTGGGTGCCGCGACGATGCCGCCGGTGGGAGCGTAGGTGAGCGCCTTGAGAGTGATCAGCGAGCGGACGACCGCGTCCCGGTAGGGGCCGTGGTACGTGCAGTGCTCGACCCACTCGCGCCAGAACGCCTCGGTCGTCACCAGGGCGCCCTCCGCGTCGGGCAGGGCGGGCGACTTCTTGTGGGAGGGCTGCCAGCTGATGGTGAAGGCGATCCGGTCGCCGGGGCCCACCGTGAAGTCCGAGTAGGTGGTCAGGTCCCTGCCGTAGGTGTCGGCCTCGGTGTCCAGCCACACCGAGTCGGGTCCGGCGACGGCGACCGTGCGGTTGCCGACCTTGTGCACCCACGGCACGACCCAGCCGTAGGAGAACCGCATCCGCAGCGCCGAGCGCATCGGCACCCGCCCGCTGACGCCCTCAACGATCCGCACCAGCTGCGGGGCGCCGTCACGCGGGGGCATGAAGTCGATCACGCGGACCGTGCCGCGCGGGGTGTCCCACTCGGACTCCAGGACCAGTGAGTCCCCGCGGTAGCGGCGGCGATCGGCGGACGGCGGCTCGGCGCCCGCCGGCTGGGCCGGGGCCATCCGCCAGAAGCCGTGTTCGTCGGTGCCCAGCAGAGCGGCGAAGACGGCATGGGAATCGAAGCGCGGCAGGCACAGCCAGTCGACGGTGCCGTCTCTGCAGACCAGGGCCGCGGTCTGCATATCACCAATCAGTGCGTAGTCTTCGATACGCCCGGCCACGTGCATTCCCCATTCGAACGGCCGTATCGCCCCGTGGGGCGCGGTCTCGGAAAATTCTGGACGAGCTCTTGTTCCGGGGGGCGTGCGGGTGGTGCCGTGCCGGGGTGGCTCGCATGCGTGCGTCCGACGAGGATACGACGCAGAACGGTGATCCGCTTGAGCCGGTCCACATCGTGGCTCGCATCTCACGGCCGATCGGGTGGCCAGGTCACGCAAGGTGTCCGGGTGGTCGCGGAGACGGGTGCGCACTCGATGGCATGAACGGTGATGAACGCTGCCATCAGCGGGCACCCCGGGTCACTGATACCCTGGTAGCCCGTGGAGCGGCGGGCACAAAACCCCCGAACCTCAGCGACGGCGCCCCCGATTTCCGGGGTAGCTGCCGGACCGCATCCTCACCACGCGACCACGGGAGCCCCCTCTTGGCCATTGCCGCTAAGCCCATGACGACCAAGCACCTCTTCGTCACCGGGGGTGTCGCTTCCTCACTCGGCAAGGGCCTGACCGCCTCCAGCCTGGGTGCTCTGCTCAAGGCGCGCGGTCTGCGCGTCACCATGCAGAAGCTCGACCCGTATCTGAACGTGGACCCGGGCACCATGAACCCCTTCCAGCACGGTGAGGTGTTCGTCACCAACGACGGCGCCGAGACCGACCTGGACATCGGCCACTACGAGCGGTTCCTCGACGTCGACCTCGACGGCTCGGCCAACGTGACCACGGGCCAGGTCTACTCCACCGTGATCGCCAAGGAGCGGCGCGGTGAGTACCTCGGCGACACCGTGCAGGTCATCCCGCACATCACCAACGAGATCAAGCATCGCATCCGCCGCATGGCCACCGACGACGTGGACGTCGTCATCACCGAGGTCGGCGGCACCGTCGGCGACATCGAGTCGCTGCCCTTCCTGGAGGCGGTGCGCCAGGTCCGCCATGAGGTCGGCCGGGACAACGTCTTTGTGGTGCACATCTCCCTGCTGCCCTACATCGGCCCGTCCGGTGAGCTGAAGACCAAGCCCACCCAGCACTCGGTCGCGGCACTGCGCAACATCGGTATCCAGCCGGACGCGATCGTGCTGCGAGCCGACCGCGAGGTCCCGACCTCCATCAAGCGCAAGATCTCGCTGATGTGCGACGTGGACGAGGCGGCCGTGGTCGCCGCCATCGACGCCAAGTCGATCTACGACATCCCGAAGGTGCTGCACTCCGAGGGCCTGGACGCCTATGTCGTCCGCAAGCTGGATCTTCCCTTCCGCGATGTGGACTGGACCCAGTGGGACGACCTGCTCAAGCGGGTCCACCAGCCCGACCACGAGGTCACCGTCGCGCTCGTCGGCAAGTACATCGACCTGCCCGACGCCTATCTGTCCGTCACCGAGGCGCTGCGCGCCGGCGGCTTCGCCAACAGCGCCCGCGTCAAGATCAAGTGGGTCACCTCGGACGACTGCAAGACCGCGGCCGGCGCCCGGCAGCAGCTCGAGGGTGTCGACGCGGTCTGCATCCCCGGCGGCTTCGGCGACCGGGGCGTGGTCGGCAAGGTCGGCGCGATCACCTACGCCCGGGAGAACAAGATCCCGCTGCTCGGGCTATGCCTCGGCCTCCAGTGCGTCGTCATCGAGGCGGCGCGGAACCTGGCGGGCATCGAGGGCGCCAACTCCACCGAGTTCGAGCCGGCCACCACCGACCCGGTGATCTCCACCATGGCCGAGCAGCTCGACATCGTGGCGGGCGAGGGCGACATGGGCGGCACCATGCGGCTGGGCATGTACCCGGCCAAGCTCGCCGAGGGCTCGATCGTCCGCGAGGTCTACGACAACCAGCCGTACGTCGAGGAGCGCCACCGCCACCGCTACGAGGTCAACAACTCCTACCGCGGCGAGCTGGAGAAGAAGGCCGGAATCGTCTTCTCCGGCACCTCCCCCGACAACAAGTTGGTCGAGTACGTGGAGTACCCGCGTGAGGTGCACCCGTACCTGGTCGGCACCCAGGCCCACCCCGAGCTGCGCTCGCGGCCGACCCGTCCGCACCCGCTCTTCGCGGGCCTGATCAAGGCGGCGGTCGAGCGACAGACCGCTGGTCAGAAGCGGGTCGCCGACGCGTGACCGCTACGGTTGACGGGGGGCGGGCGGTCTGCGCGGCCCGCGCCCCGGGAACCGCATCGAAAGGACGCTGAGGCAAGCATGGGCATCCAGGACACCCCCGAGGAGTGGCCGGTCACCGCCACCGCCACGCCGTTCACCGGCAACAAGACGAGCGTGCGTACCGATGAGGTCGTCATGCCCGACGGCAGCCGGGTCACCCGCGACTACCAGGTCCACCCCGGCTCCGTCGCCGTCCTCGCTCTCGACGAGGACGGGCGCGTCATCGTGCTGCGTCAGTACCGCCACCCGGTGCGCCACCGGCTGTGGGAGATCCCGGCCGGTCTGCTCGACATCCCCGGTGAGAACCCGCTGCACGCGGCCCAGCGGGAGCTGTACGAGGAGGCACACGTCAAGGCCGAGGACTGGCGTGTCCTCGTCGACGTCTTCACCTCGCCGGGCGGCTGCGACGAGGCCGTACGGGTCTTCCTGGCGCGGGAGATCTCGGCGGTCGAGGGCGAGCGCTTCGAGGTCTCCGAGGAGGAGGCCGACATGGAGATCGCCCGGGTCCCCCTGGAGGAGCTGGTGCGCGGCGTCCTCGCGGGCGACCTGCAGAACAACGCCCTGACGGTCGGCGTTCTGGCGGCCCACACCGCCCGGTCCGGCGACGGCTTCGACGCGCTGCGCCCCGCCGACGCCCCCTGGCCGGCCCGCCCCTTCCAGGCCTAACCGCCGCCCGCCCTCGCGCCCCGGACCTCACCGGTCGGAACATCGGTGGATCCGATGGAGTGATTTTCGGTCCACGTCATGGGCCGGGAGTGCCGGGGAGCTGACGCCGCGTGAACTACGCTCGTACAACCCCGACCGCAGCGGCGGCGGGCTCGTACGCGCAGGTGGACGGGAGTGGGCCCGTGGCGGAGCAGGCGGTCGACACCGATGGGGAGCCGGCGGCCCCCCGGAAGCGGCAGTCGCCGCCTGACGCGCCCAACTCGCCCTCTTCCGGCCACTCACCGGCCGACCCGCCCCGGCCGCCCAAGGCGCGCAGCGCCGCCGGGCAGGAGGCCGGCCAGGACGGCGGGGTGTGGAGCGGGGCCACCCGGGCGGTGCTGTTCGCGGCGGCGGCCACCGTGGGGCAAGGGTTCGCGGGGCGGCGGCGGGAGCTGCTGTCGCTGCGGGCCGACATCGACCGCGCCGGGCTGGACACGCTGGCCGGCCGCAAGGCCGCCCGCAGCCGGGTGCTGCTGATCGCGGGCCGCCCCGGCTGGGGCCGTACCGCGCTCGCCGAGGAGCTGGCCCGGCGGCTGGCGGACGACTACCCCGACGGGGTGCTGAGCGCGCGGCTGACGACCTCCGCCGGGGTCCCCGTCCCCACCGAGCGCACCGCCCGTGACCTGCTCGGCCGGCTCGGGGTGACCGCCCCGCCCGGGGCGGACGAGGACGAGCTGGGCCAGACGCTGCGCGACACCCTCGACGGCAAGCGGGTGCTGCTGCTGCTCGACGACGTGGCCGGGGCCGACCAGGTGGACGCGCTGCTCCCCGACGAGCCCGGCTGCCTGGTCGTCGCGGTCTCCCGCGGCCCGCTGACCGGGGTGCCGGACGTGCGTCCGTGCACGGTCGGCGGGCTCGATGTGGGCGCGGCGGTGGGGCTGCTGGCGCAGTACGCCGGCCCCACCCGGATCACCTGCGACCCGGTGGCCGCGCAGTCCCTGGTCGAGGAGTGCGCGGGCCAGCCCGCCGCGCTCGTGCTGGCCGGCGGCTGGCTCGCCGCGCGCCCCCAGGCGTCCGTCGCCGATGTGGTGGCACGGCTGCGCGAACTGCCGCCGTCCGCCGGGGACGTGGACCAGGGCGCACGGCCGCTGGCCCGGGCCTTCCGGCTCGCCTACGGATCGCTGCCCCCGGCCGCGGCCCGGATGCTGCGGCTGCTGTCCCTGGCGCCCGCCGGATCGGTCGACGCGCACACCGCCTCCGCGCTGGCCGGCTGCTCGCTCGCGGACGGCGAGGCGGCGCTGGAGGGCTTCGCCGCGTACGGGATGCTGCGCCCGCGGGAGGCGGGCCAGTACCAGGTGCCCGGTTGTCTCGACCCGCTGCTGCGCGAGCTGCTGCGGACCGTGGACCGCCCCGCGGAGGCGGAACTGGCCCGGGCGCGGATGCTGGAGCGCACGGTGCGGCGGCTGCACGCCTGCCGGATGGTGACCGAGCCGCCCGGTTCGCCGGCCCGTAAAAAGCTGGCCGAGATGCCGAAGTGGCTGCGGTTTCCGTCGCCGCCGGCCGCCGCCGACTGGCTGGAGGCGCGGCTCCCGGTGCTGCTGGAGGCCGCCCGTACGGCCGTCGAGACCGGTGAACTCGACACCCTGGCCCGGCGTCTGGTGGCCGCGCTGACCCATGCGCTCACCGCCCACCGGGGCGCCGAGGGTGCCGCGGCCGAGCTGTACGGGCTGCATCAGCTGGTGCTGGACGTGGCCCGGCGCCGCGATCTGCCGGTGGAGGAGGCGGCCGCGCTGCTGAACCTGGGCGATCTGGACGGCCGGGCGGGCCGGGTGGACCAGGCACTGGACCGCTACAAGGGGGCGCTGGAGGCGGCGCGCGCGGCGGGCGATCCGTATACGACCGGGCGCTCCCTGGAGTCCATCGGCGCCACCTATCAGGAACTGGAGGATTGGCACCGGGCCGCCGACTGGTACGGGCGGGCCCTGGAGCCGCTGCTGGGCCGCCGCGATCTGCCCGCGGGCGCCCGGCTGTACGCGCGGCTGGGCACCGTGCATGGCTACGCCGGGCAGTGGGGCGAGGCGCTGCGCCACTGGCGCGCCGCCACGGCCGCCTGCCGCCGCGCGGGCGACCTGCCGGGATACGCACGGGCGCTCGGCGGCACGGCCCGCGCGCAGGAGCGGACGGGGCGGCCGAGGGAGGCTCTGCGCACCTGGACGGAGGCGGTCGCGGCCGCGCGCGGCAGCGGGGACGCGGCGGTCCACGCCGAGCTGTCGCAGCACGCCGCGGACGCGATGGACCGCCTCGGCGGCGACCCGGCGGTGGCCCGCTCACTGCGGCGCGCCGCGGAGCGCGTCGATGCCAAGAACAGGCCAGGACACGGCTTCGTCACCCCGGAGCAATGAAGGGAGGCGAGCTGACCTACGAAATCAGTAGTCGCCTCGCGAAAGATTGATGCATTGCAAGGCTAGACAGCGCGACGTCCTTCATTAGACTGGCTGTACCGCGATTGTTGCGGCCGTCTCCGGCATGCGGACGTTCATCGTTTTGCCTGCGTGTCGCCGGGTGCGTCCCGGTTGGGACGCTCTGTTCCTTTCCCCACCCATTCAAGGACCGTGATCGACGTGAAGGTCGGTATCCCCCGCGAGGTCAAGAACAACGAGTTCCGTGTGGCCATCACCCCCGCCGGTGTGCACGAGCTGGTCCGCAACGGCCACGAGGTCTTCGTGGAGCGGAGCGCGGGCCTCGGCTCCTCCATCACGGACGAGGAGTACACCGCCGCCGGTGCGCGCATCCTCGAGACCGCCGACGAGGTCTGGGCCGCCGACCTGGTGCTGAAGGTCAAGGAGCCCATCGCGGAGGAGTACCACCGCATGCGCAAGGACCAGACACTCTTCACCTACCTTCACCTCGCCGCCTCCCGGCCGTGCACGGACGCGCTGCTGGAGTCCGGCACCACCGCCATCGCGTACGAGACCGTGGAGACCGCGAACCGCGCGCTGCCGCTGCTCGCGCCCATGTCCGAGGTCGCGGGCCGGATCGCCCCGCAGGTCGGCGCGTACCACCTGATGCGCGCGGCCGGCGGCCGGGGTGTGCTGCCCGGCGGGGTGCCCGGCGTGGCCGCCGCCCGCGCGGTCGTCATCGGTGCCGGTGTCTCCGGCTGGAACGCCGCGCAGATCGCCATCGGCATGGGCTTCCACGTCACCCTGCTCGACCGGGACGTCAACAAGCTCCGCGAGGCGGACCGGGTCTTCGGCAACCGCGTGCAGACCATCACCTCCAACGCCTTGGAGCTGGAGAAGGCCGTCCTCGACGCCGACCTCGTGATCGGCGCGGTGCTCATCCCCGGTGCCAAGGCGCCGAAGCTGGTCACCAACGAGATGGTGTCCCGGATGAAGCCGGGAAGTGTCCTTGTCGACATCGCGATCGACCAGGGCGGCTGCTTCGAGGACTCCCGTCCCACCACCCACGCCGAGCCCACCTTCACGGTGCACAACTCGGTCTTCTACTGCGTCGCCAACATGCCGGGCGCGGTGCCGAACACCTCCACCCACGCGCTCACCAACGCCACGCTGCCGTACATCGTGGAGCTGGCCAACCGTGGCTGGCGGGAGGCGCTGCGCCGGGACGCGGCGCTGGCCAAGGGGCTCAACACCCATGAGGGCCAGGTCGTCTACGGCCCGGTCGCCGAGGCGCACGGCCTGCCCGCCGTCGAACTGAGCTCCCTGCTCGGCTGAGTCGGCCCGGGTCGTCAACACGGAGGGTCAACCCGGACCGTCAACACCAGGTCAACACCGGGCATCCGGCCGGGTCTTGCCGAAGGGCGGGACCCGGCCGCGGATGTGTCCGCTGTGTCCCGGATCGGGGGCCACTTACCGTCGAGCCAACTCGCCCTAAATGCAACTATTCAGACGCTTTATGGGGTGGTGAAATCTTCGCGGCGCCGGTCGCACGCCCTTGACATCGGGGCGTTCGATTGCCGACACATCATGCCGTGTCCGGTGGATTGTGTTGCTGCGGACCGGTGACACGCCATAGAGTCGCCAACCGTCGGCATGGTGTCACGCTGACCTATCGAGAAATGTCTTGGTCACCAAGGAGGTAGGACGACTTGTGAATGAGTCGACATTTTCTCCCGGGGGTGGTCAACCAGGATCAGCTGCGCGGGGCCAGGTTCCCTCGGGGCTCCAGGCTGTCGGCTCCGTCGCTGTCCGCACCTTCGCAACCCATCAGAGCCCGACGACAGCCCACCAGAGCCACATCATGGACGGCCATCACGTGAACGCCATGGCCGGCGACCAGGGGGGCACGGATCCCGCCCGCTTCGCCGACTACGACGACCTCCCCGACGGGCACTTCTACGATCCGGACGCGGAGTACGAGCCCGACCCCGAGTACGCGGCCACCCTCGCGCCCGACGCTGCCCGCCAGCGCCGCGAGCGCATCGGCCCCACCGGGCGGCCGCTGCCGTACTTCCCGATCCCGGGGCCGCTGACCGACCACGGCCCCGCGAAGATCATCGCGATGTGCAACCAGAAGGGCGGGGTCGGCAAGACCACCTCCACCATCAACCTGGGCGCGGCGCTCGCCGAGTACGGCCGCCGGGTCCTGCTCGTCGACTTCGACCCGCAGGGCGCCCTCTCGGTCGGCCTCGGGGTCAACCCGATGGAGCTCGACCTCACGGTCTACAACCTGCTCATGGAGCGGGGCATGTCGGCCGACGAGGTGCTGCTGAAGACGGCCGTGCCCAACATGGACCTGCTGCCCAGCAATATCGACTTGTCGGCTGCCGAGGTGCAGTTGGTCAGTGAGGTCGCGCGCGAGTCGACCTTGCAGCGGGCGCTCAAGCCGCTGATGGCCGACTACGACTACGTCGTCATCGACTGCCAGCCCTCACTCGGTTTGCTCACGGTCAACGCGCTCACCGCCGCGCACAAGGTGATCGTGCCGCTGGAGTGCGAGTTCTTCGCGCTGCGTGGGGTGGCACTGCTCACCGAGACGATCGAGAAGGTCCAGGAGCGGCTCAACCCCGACCTGGAGCTCGACGGCATCCTCGCCACGATGTACGACTCGCGCACCGTGCACAGCCGTGAGGTCCTCGCCCGCGTGGTCGAGGCGTTCGACGATCACGTCTACCACACGGTCATCGGCCGTACGGTCCGCTTCCCCGAGACCACGGTCGCGGGCGAACCGATCACCACGTACGCGTCCAACTCCGTCGGTGCCGCCGCCTATCGCCAGCTCGCCAGGGAGGTGCTCGCCCGGTGTCACGCCGAGTGAGTCTGCCGGGCGCCGACGAACTGTTCCGCACCACGGGAGGCATGGGGCTCCAGTCCTCCTCGCCCGGCGCCGGCCGCCGGCAGGCGAACGGCGAGGCGGCCCGGGTGCCCGCCCCGGCCGGCGAGCCGGATCCGGCCGCCGATCCGAACGACGGGCAGGAGCAGCGCGCGGACGCGGAGCAGTCCGGCGCCGCCGAACACCCGGGACGGGACACGGCCGCCCCTGCGGACGCGGCCGACGAGCGGCGCCCCACAGGAGCGGGGGAGCGGTCCAAGGGCGGCCGTCCCCAGAGCTCTTCGGTCGCGGCCGAGCAGGACGGTCCGGCCCGCCGCCGCGCCCGTGCGGCGAACCGCCGCCCCAGCGGCCGCGAGCGCCACGACGAGAAGATCACGGTCTATGTCTCCGCCGAGGAGCTGATGGACCTGGAGCACGCGCGTCTGGTGCTGCGCGGCGAACACGGTCTCGCGGTCGACCGCGGCCGGATCGTCCGCGAGGCGGTCGCGGTCGTCCTCGCCGACCTGGAGTCGCGCGGCGACGCGAGCATCCTGGTGCGCCGCCTGCGCGGCCGCTGACCGGGCCGGGCGATAGCCTGCCCGGTCGTACGGGCTGCCCCGCCCGGCCCTGAGCGACCTGGACCGCGATGCCGACGAACGACGCCCCACCGCCCCGCCCGCCCCGCCCGCCCCGCCGCCGCACCCTGCGCCGCGGCCCCGGCGCGGGTCCGGCGGCCGCGGGCCCGGAACAGCCCGGTGCCCAGCCGGGGGCCCGGGCGGCGCCGGAGCCGGAGCCCGCGCCCGCGCCGAGGCCCGCAGCGGAGCCGGCATCCGCGCCGGAGCTCCAGTCGGCAGCCGTCCCCCCGCCGCAGCCCGCACCGGCACCGCAGCCCGCACGCACGCAGACGGCCGCGCCGGAGCCGGAGCCGGAGCCCGCATCGGAGCCCGTGCCCGCATCGGAGCCGGTGCCCGCGCCGAGGCCCGCAGCGGAGCCGGCATCCGCGCCGGAGCCCCGGCCGGCAGCCGTGCCCGCACCGCAGCCCGCACGCACGCAGTCGGCCGCGCCGGAGCCGGAGCCCGCATCGGAGCCCGTACTCGCGCCGAGGCCCGCAGCGGAGCCGGCATTCGCGCCGGAGCTCCGGTCGGCAGCCGTGCCCGCACCGGAGCCACAGCCCGCACGCACGCAGTCGGCCGCGCCGGAGCCGGAGCCCGCATCGGAGCCCGTGCCCGCATCGGAGCCCGCGCCCGCGCCGAGGCCCGCAGCGGAGCCGGCATTCGCGCCGGAGCTCCAGTCGGCAGCCGTGCCCGCACCGGAGCCCGCACCGGCACCGCAGCCCGCGCCGGAGCCGGTGTCCGCACTGGAGCCCGCCCCCGCGCCCGCGCCGGAGCCCGCACCCGCGCCGACCCCCGTCGCGGAGTCGGAGGCGACGCCCGCGCCGGTGCCCGAGCCCGACCCCGCGCACGCGCGGGCCGAGGAGGCGCCAGACGGGCCCGTACGGCCCTCGCCGCTCCGGGAATCACCGGAGACCAGGGCCGGGGGCGACGAGGCCGTCAGCGGGGCCCTGGAGGCCTCGGCGGGCGGTGGGGCCCAGCGTGAGGGCGGGGCGGACGACGGTGGAAACCGGTTCATGGTGCGGCTGGACAACTTCGAGGGGCCCTTCGATCTGCTTCTCCAGCTGATCTCCAAGCACAAGCTGGACGTCACCGAGGTCGCCCTGTCCAAGGTCACCGACGAGTTCATGGCGTACATCCGGGCCATGGGACCGGACTGGGACCTCGATCAGACCACCGAGTTCCTCGTCGTCGCCGCCACCCTGCTCGACCTAAAGGCGGCCCGGCTGCTGCCCGCCGCCGAGGTCGAGGACGAGGCCGATCTCGCGCTGCTGGAGGCCCGCGACCTGCTCTTCGCCCGCCTCCTGCAGTACCGCGCGTACAAGCAGATCGCGGACATCTTCAACGACCGGCTGATCGCCGAGGCCGCCCGCCACCCCCGTACGGTGGGCCTGGAGCCCCACCACGCCGACCTCCTGCCCGATGTCGTGATCAGTATCGGCGCCGAGGGGTTGGCCAAGCTGGCCGTGAAGGCGATGCAGCCCAAGCCCAAGCCGCAGGTGTACGTCGACCACATCCACGCACCCCTGGTCAGCGTCCGGGAGCAGGCGGAGGTGGTGGTCGCGCGACTGCGGGAGCTGGGGGAGGCCAGCTTCCGCACGCTCACCGAGGACGCCCCCGACGTTCTTACGGTCGTCGCGCGCTTCCTGGCGCTGCTGGAGCTCTACCGGGAGCGGGCGGTGCTGCTCGACCAGCCGGAGGCGCTCGGCTCGCTCCTGGTGCGCTGGACGGGCGAGGAGGGGCGGCAGCCGCTGGTCACCGACGAGTTCGACCAGGAGGCCGCGCCGCCGCACGAGCAGAAGGAGAAGGAGGAGGTACGGAGTTGAGCGAGCAGCGGACATCCGCCGGGGCGCCCGAGGTCGCCGAACTGGAGCTCAAGCCCGCGCTGGAAGCCGTCCTCATGGTCGTCGACGAGCCCGCCACCGAGGAGCATCTGGCCAAGGTGCTGGACCGGCCGCGCCGCGCCGTCGCGGACGCGCTGCGCGAGCTGGCCGACGAGTACGCGACCCAGGGGCGCGGCTTCGAGCTGCGGCTGGTCGCGGGCGGCTGGCGCTACTACACCCGCCCCGCCTACGCCGCCGCCGTCGAGGGGTTCGTCCTGGACGGCCAGCAGGCCCGGCTCACCCAGGCCGCTTTGGAAACCCTCGCAGTGGTCGCGTACCGTCAGCCGGTGAGCCGTTCTCGGGTCTCGGCCGTCCGCGGCGTCAACTGTGACGGCGTGATGAGGACCCTCCTCCAGCGCGGTCTGCTCGAGGAGGCGGGCACGGAACCCGAAACAGGTGCGATCCTGTACAGGACGACGAACTACTTTCTGGAGCGGATGGGCCTGCGGGGTCTGGACGAACTTCCGGAGCTCGCGCCGTTCCTCCCCGAGGCGGACGCGGTCGAGGGCGAGTCCCAGGAAGGCGTGCCGTCGTTCGATCCGGACGCCATCGACAGCGATGACGCGTACGACGACGTAGAACACCGAGCCGGCAGCGGCCACTCTCAGACGGAAACTTGATGCGAAGCAGCGGCAGGAACAGCGGCGGCAAGAACTACCGGGGCGCGGGCAACAGCCGCGACGACAAGCAGAAGCGCACGGGCCGCCCCCGCCCCGAGGAGCGCCGCTACGACGTGGGCGGCGGCCCGAAGAGCGACGGCGGCCGCAAGGGCGGCCCCAAGGCCGGCGGCGGCCGTGGCGGCAGGCCCGGTCCGGCCCGCCCGCGCGAGTACGAGGCGCAGATAGAGGAGCGGAACCGGGCCCGCCATGACAAGCCCCAGGTCAAGCTTCCGAAGACGTTCGGCGAGCAGGAGGGCGAGCGGCTCCAGAAGGTGCTGGCCCGCGCCGGTATGGGCTCGCGCCGAGCCTGTGAGGAGCTGATCGACCAGGCCCGGGTCGAGGTCAACGGCAAGATCGTCACCGAGCAGGGGATGCGGGTCGACCCCGAGAAGGACGAGATCAAGGTCGACGGGCTGACCGTCGCCACCCAGTCGTATCTCTTCTTCGCGCTGAACAAGCCCGCCGGCGTCGTCTCCACCATGGAGGACCCCGACGGCCGCCAGTGCCTGGGCGACTACGTCACCAACCGCGAGACCCGGCTCTTCCACGTCGGCCGCCTGGACACCGAGACCGAGGGCATCATCCTGCTCACCAACCACGGTGAGCTGGCCCACCGCCTCACCCACCCCCGGTACGGCGTCAAGAAGACCTATCTCGCCGCGATCCAGGGCCCGCTCCCGCGCGACCTCGGCAAGCAGCTCAAGAACGGTATCCAGCTCGAGGACGGCTACGCCCGCGCCGACCACTTCCGGGTGGTGCAGAACACCGGCAAGAACTATCTGGTCGAGGTGACCCTGCACGAGGGGCGCAAGCACATCGTGCGGCGCATGCTCGCCGAGGCAGGCTTCCCGGTCGACAAGCTGGTGCGGACGTCCTTCGGGCCGATCGCGCTCGGCGACCAGAAGTCCGGCTGGCTGCGCCGGCTGACCAACACCGAGGTCGGCATGCTCATGCGCGAGGTCGAGCTCTGACGGCTCCGCGCCGCCGCCCCGTTCCGCCCCGTCTCGCCCTGCGGTCGTCGCACGAGCGTGTCCGGCCCGCTCGTTAGGCTGATCGTGAGCGCGGCGGGGAACGGTGCCGCGGGGACAGCGACACAGGCGAGCATGGGCAGGGGAGCACAGACGTGGCGGTACGAGCGGTCCGCGGGGCGGTCCAGCTGGAGCGGGACGAACCGGGCCATATGCGTGAGCGGGTCGCCGAGCTGCTGACCGCCATCCTGGAGCGCAACGATCTGGAACCGGACGATCTCATCAGCGTCTGGTTCACGGCCACCCCCGATCTGCACAGCGACTTCCCCGCGGTCGCCGCGCGCAAGATCGGCATCACCGACGTGCCGCTGATCTGCGCGCAGGAGCTGGACATCGAGGGGGCCATGCCCCGGGTCGTCCGCATCCTGGCGCATGTCGAGACCGATCTGCCCAAGTCCGGGGTGGCCCATGTCTACCTCGGCACCGCCGCATCCCTCCGCAAGGACATCGCCCAATGAGAACCGCGCTCGTCATCGGCACCGGCCTGATCGGCACCTCCGCCGCCCTGGCCCTGGCCGGCCGCGGGGTCCATGTCCATCTGGCCGACCACGATGTGGACCAGGCCCGGACCGCCGAGGCCCTCGGCGCCGGAACCCAGGCGGAGCCCGACGGGCCCGTGGACCTGGCGATCGTCGCCGTTCCGCCGGCGCATGTGGCCGAGACGGTGGCCGATGTGCTGCGCCGGGGCGTCGCGCGCGGCGTGCTGGACGTCGCCAGCGTCAAGGGCGGCCCGCGCCGGGAGCTGGAGGCCCTCGGCTGTGATCCGACCCGCTACATCGGTACGCATCCGATGGCGGGCCGCGAGCGCTCCGGACCGCTGGCCGCCACCGCCGACCTCTTCGAGGGGCGGCCGTGGGTGCTCACGCCCACGGCCGGCACCGACACCGAGGTGCTCAACCTGGCCCTCGAGCTCGTCGCGCTGTGCCGCGCCGTACCGGTGGTGATGGACGACGACGCCCACGACCGCGCCGTGGCCCTCGTCTCACACACCCCGCACCTGCTGTCCAGCATGGTCGCGGCGCGGCTGCAGGACGCCGACGAGACGGCGGTACGGCTGTGCGGGCAGGGCATCCGCGATGTCACCCGGATCGCGGCCTCCGACCCCGCGATGTGGATCGACATCCTGTCCGCCAACCCCGGCCCGGTCGCCGATGTGCTCGCGGAGGTCGCCGCCGACCTCGAGGAGACCGTACGGGCGCTGCGCGGCCTCCAGTCCGCCGACGAGGCCAAGCGCACCGGTGGCGCGTCCGGCATCGAGGACGTTCTGCGCCGCGGCAACGCCGGGCGCGAGCGGGTGCCGGGCAAGCACGGCGCCGCCGCGGCCGACTACGAGACGGTGACGGTGTTCATCGGCGACCAGCCGGGAGAGCTGGCCCGGATCTTCGCCGACGCGGGCCGGGCGGGCGTCAACATCGAGGACGTCCGGATCGAGCACGCCACCGGACAGCAGGCGGGCCTGATCCAGCTGATGGTCGAGCCCACGGCGGCCCCCGGCCTGACCAAGGCCCTGCGCGAGCACGGGTGGGCCCTCCGGCAGTGACCGGCGGACCGGCGGCTGTCCGGGGCGGTCGTGTGAACCAGTAACCTTGTCGGAGGCTTTACCGGCCCCGTTCAACCCCGCCCCGTGCATACGAAAGGTGTCTGTCACCGTGGAAACCGCCGCCCGGACCGCCCCGGCAGCAGTGATTGTCGCGATCGACGGCCCCGCAGGCACGGGCAAGTCCAGCACGTCGAAGGCCGTCGCCGCCAAGCTCGGCCTCGGCTACCTGGACACCGGCGCCCAGTACCGGGCGATCACCTGGTGGATGGTGAACAACGGCATCGACGTCGAGGACGCCGTCGCCGTGGCCGACGCAGCCGGCAAACCGGCCATCGTCTCCGGCACCGACCCGTCCGCCCCGACGATCACCGTGGACGGCACCGATGTCTCCGGGCCGATCCGCACCCAGGAGGTCACCTCGCGGGTCAGCGCGGTGAGCGCGGTCCCCGAGGTGCGGGCGAGGATCACCGAGCTGCAGCGGACCATCGCCGCCGAGGCGCCGCGCGGCATCGTCGTCGAGGGCCGGGACATCGGCAGCACCGTGCTCCCGGACGCCGACCTCAAGATCTTCCTGACCGCCGCCCCCGAGGTGCGGGCCGCTCGCCGCAGCGGAGAGCTCAAGGGCAAGGACGCCGCCGACCTGGCCGCCACGCAGGCCGCGCTCGCCAAGCGGGACGCGCTCGACTCGGGCCGTAAGGCCTCGCCGCTCGCCAAGGCGGACGACGCGGTCGAGGTGGACACCACCGAGCTCACCCTCGACCAGGTCATCGAGTGCGTGGTCACCCTGGTCGAGGAGAAGCGGACCGCCGGGTGAGCGCCGCGACGACCGACTTGCTGCCCAGCGCGACCGGTGCCGCGGTCGGGCGCCGGATCGGCATCGGCCTGATGTACGGGCTGTGGAAGCCGCGGGTGCTGGGCGCCTGGCGGATTCCGTCCACCGGGCCGGTCATCCTCGCGGGGAACCACTCCCACAACATCGACGGCCCGATGCTGATCGGCACCGCGCCGCGGCCGGTGCACTTCCTGGTCAAGAAGGAAGCGTTCATCGGTCCGCTGGATCCGTTCCTGCGCGGGATCGGGCAGTTGAAGGTGGACCGTACGAGCGCCGACCGGTCCGCGATCACCAGCGCGCTGGGCCTGCTGGAGCGCGGCGGGGTGCTGGGGATCTTCCCGGAGGGCACCCGCGGCGAGGGGGACTTCGCGTCGCTGCGCGCCGGGCTGGCGTACTTCGCCGTACGGTCCGGTGCGCCGATCGTGCCGGTGGCCGTGCTAGGCACGGCCGAGCAGCGGCGCGGGAACGGAGCGGCCAGGGCGCTGCCGCGGCTGCGCAGCCGGATCGATGTGGTCTTCGGGGACCCCTTCGAGGCAGGGGACGGCAGCGGCAGGCGGACACGGGCGGCCCTGGACGAGGCGACCGAGCGCATCCAGAAGCGGCTGGGCGCACACCTGGGGACCGCCAGGCGGCTGACCGGCCGCCGAGACGAGACATGAGAGCCGCGAGCCCGTGACGGGCCCGCGGCATTGAGGGACGACGAGGACATCTTCATGAGCGACCAGATCCACAGCGGCGGCGACGAGCACGGAGAGCTCGGCGACGCCGAGTACACGGAGTTCATGGAGCTCGCCGCGCAGGAGGGCTTCGACCTGGAACAGGTCGAGGGAGACCTCGCCGCGGCGGGACACGGACCGCTGCCGGTGCTGGCCGTCGTCGGCCGCCCGAACGTCGGTAAGTCGACTCTCGTGAACCGCGTCCTCGGCCGTCGCGAGGCGGTCGTGGAGGACAAGCCCGGCGTCACCCGCGACCGGGTGAGCTACGAGGCCGAGTGGTCGGGCCGCCGCTTCAAGGTGGTCGACACCGGCGGCTGGGAACAGGACGTGCTCGGCATCGACGCGTCCGTGGCCGCGCAGGCCGAGTTCGCCATCGAGGCCGCCGACGCCGTGGTCTTCGTGGTGGACGCGACGGTGGGCGCCACCGACACCGACGAGGCCGTGGTCAAGCTGTTGCGGCGGGCCGGAAAGCCGGTCGTGCTGTGTGCCAACAAGGTCGACGGACCCAGCGGTGAGGCGGACGCCGCGATGCTGTGGTCGCTCGGCCTCGGCGAGCCCCACCCCGTCTCGGCGCTGCACGGCCGCGGCACCGGCGACCTGCTCGACGCCGTGCTGGAGGCGCTGCCCGAGGCCCCGGCCCAGACCTTCGGCGCGACGGTCGGCGGTCCGCGCCGGATCGCGCTCATCGGCCGTCCGAACGTCGGCAAGTCCTCGCTGCTGAACAAGGTCGCGGGCGAGGAGCGGGTGGTCGTCAACGAGGTGGCGGGCACCACCCGGGACCCGGTCGACGAGCTGATCGAACTCGGCGGCGTCACCTGGAAGTTCGTGGACACCGCCGGTATCCGCCGCCGGGTCCACCTCCAGGAGGGCGCCGACTACTACGCCTCGCTGCGCACCGCCGCCGCCGTGGAGAAGGCCGAGGTCGCGGTCGTCCTGATCGACACCAGCGAGCCCATCAGCGTCCAGGACCAGCGGATCATCTCCATGGCCGTGGAGGCCGGGCGCGCGCTCGTCGTCGCGTACAACAAGTGGGACACCCTCGACGAGGAGCGCCGCTACTACCTCGAGCGCGAGATCGAGACGGAGCTCGGGCAGATCCAGTGGGCGCCGCGGGTCAATGTCTCGGCGCGCACCGGCCGCCATATGGAAAAGCTCGTCCCGGCGATCGAGACGGCGCTGGCCGGCTGGGAGACCCGGGTCCCGACCGGACGGCTGAACTCCTTCCTCGGCGAGATCGTGGCCTCGCATCCGCACCCGATCCGCGGCGGCAAGCAGCCCCGCATCCTCTTCGGTACGCAGGCCGGCACCCGGCCACCGCGGTTCGTCCTCTTCGCCTCGGGCTTCCTGGAGGCGGGCTACCGCCGCTTCATCGAGCGGCGGCTGCGTGAGGAGTTCGGCTTCGAGGGCACTCCGATCCAGATCTCGGTCCGGGTGCGCGAGAAGCGCGGCCGCAAGAAGTAGACGAGCGGCCGCGCGGGGGGCCACCGCCCTGGGAGCCCCCTGGCGGTCCCTAAGCGGTTACGGCGAAGTGAAGTGCTGATCCTTCTCGGCGTCCAAGCCCTCGGCCAGGCCGAACGGCGAGGGATCAGCGGCGAACTTCACCGCATCCGCTCAGTAGTCGTGTCCCCGCCCGTCGCGCCGGCCCGGTGGCAGGGCGGGGAGATAGGCGCGGTAGTACAGCCCGCCGGTGTCCCACCCATCGCCGTAGCCGCTCGTACGGCCATGGCCGCCGCTGGTCAGCCCCCGGGGCTGGCCGATGGCGCTGAACGCGACGAACCCCATATCCTCCTCGTCCGAACGGTCGCCGGGCAGCGCCCGGAACAGCCGCCGGTACTCCGCGTACAGCGCGTCGTAGATCGGCGTGGCGGTCTGCCGCCAGGGATCGGCAGATGCCTCCAGCGCGGGGCGCATGGCCGGAATGTAGCCGTATGAGGGGGAACGGTAGGGGAGGTCGTATGCGTGCACGTATGTGCCAACGACCCGGCCGTCCGTCGGATGCGGCATCAGTGGCGAATGGGCTGCTTGCGGAAGCTGGGCGAGGCCCGGGGGCGGCCCCGGGACGGCGGCGGCCATGGGCGTCATGTGCCCGCGAGCGGCATCGATGCGCCGACCAGCGCGCCTCGCGCCGCGGCCCGGTCCAGCGCCGCGCGCAGCTGGTCCTCGCGCGGCTGGGTGCCGATCGTGCCCGCCGCCGCCGCGTAGACCATGACCTGCTGGGAGCGGCCGACGGCGTTTCGCCAGCCCTCGCTCAGCGGCATCGGGCTGTGCGCCTGCCACCAGGCCACCGGGGCGCCGCCGTTCGGCGCCGGCATCAGCACCGCGTGCAGCTGGCCCATGGCCATCAGCACCGACCAGCCGGGGAGCGGCGCGGGCGGCCGGCCCAGGTCGACGACCGACAGAAAGCCCTGCTCGGTCAGGAGCGGCAGGAAGTCGTCGCCGTGGTCGGCCATCCCGGTGCGGGTGATCGGCGCGGTCGGCTCGACGACCAGCGCCGGGCGCGCCTCCCCGCCGACCAGCACGACCCCGCTGGTGACACCGAGCACGGCCTGCTGGGGCCCCGGCGCCGGGGCATAGCCGGACGGGGCGGCGTGCTGCTGCGGGGCGGGCGGTGCGTGCGGCGGGGCCTCGGCGGCGGGCGCCGCCGCCTCCTCGCCCGTGATGGAGCGCACCGCGCCGCGCAGCTGCTCCTCGGAGACCGGAACGACCTGGGAGGGGACACAGGTGGCATGCGCGAAGGCGAGCACCGCCGTCTCCTGCCCCACGAAGAGCACGGTGCTGGTGCGCTCCTGGTCGGTGTTGCCAGGGGTGCGGCAGGACGTGCAGTCGTAGGCGCCCGGGGCGTTGGCCCCGGCGAGCAGCCGGTCGGCTTCTTCGTCGCCGATCTCGGCGCGTACGTCATCGCTGACGTCGAGCATGCGCGGCACGGGTGGCTCCTCGGTCTCGGTCCGTGTGCCGGGCGGTCCCCGGCTCATACGTACACAACGGGCCATGCACGGCGGGAGTCACGCGCCCCGTCCGTCCCGGGCTCTGATGCGTCAGTTCGTCGCGAAGTTCCCTGAGTTCGCTACCGATTTCACATCTGTTGGGAAACAAGACTGTGATGGCGCCCAACCCGGGAACCGCTTTCTGGGTCTTAGTCCGTGGTAGGCGGACGAGATACCCGTCCGCGGGGAAGAAGTGGGATACGGGGACGGATGCACATCTCATTCCTGATTCACAACGCGTACGGGATCGGCGGGACGATCCGGACCACGTACAACCTCGCCCGAACGTTGAGCGAGCAGCACGACGTGGAGATCGTTTCGGTGTTCCGCCACCGTGACCAGCCGGTCTTCGATCCCGGACCGAACGTGCGGATCAGCCATCTGGTGGACATTCGCAGGAACAGCCCGACCTACGACGGCGCGGACCCGGACTACGCCCGCCCGGCGAAGGTCTTCCCAGCCAGCGAGGGCCGGTACAAGCAGTACGGCGTGCTCACCGACCGCCGTATCGCCGACCATCTCCGCCGGCTGGACGCCGATATCGTTGTCGGAACCCGGCCCGGGCTCAATGTCCATATCGCCCGTGAGGCGCGCCGGGGTCCGGTGCGGGTCGCCCAGGAGCATCTGACGCTGAGCACCCACTCCAAAGGACTGAAGCGGGCACTGCGCGCCGTCTACCCGCGGCTGGACGCGGTGACCACCGTGACCGAGGCCGACGCGGAGACCTACCGCCGCCAGATGCGGCTGCCGGGGGTCCGGGTCGAGTCGGTGCCCAACAGCGTGCCCGAGCCCGGACTCGAGCCCGCCGACGGCACCGGCAAATGGGTCGTCGCGGCCGGCCGGCTCGCCCCGGTCAAGCGGTACGACCTGCTGATCAGGGCCTTCGCCAAGGTCAGCGCGGCCCGCCCGGACTGGCGGCTGCGGATCTACGGTGGCGGCGCCCAGCACGCCAAGCTGCGGGCGCTCATCGACAAGCTCGGTCTCTACAACCACGTCTATCTGATGGGACCGGCCAATCCGCTGGACCCCGAGTGGGCCAAGGGCTCGATCGCCGCCGTCACCTCCAGCCTGGAGTCCTTCGGCATGACCATCGTCGAGGCGATGCGCTGCGGTCTGCCCGTGGTTTCCACCGACTGCCCGCACGGACCGGCCGAGATCATAAACAATGGCGTGGACGGCCGGCTCGTCCCCACGGGCGACACCAACGCCATAGCCGCCGCGCTGCTGGACCTCATCAACGACGACGAGCTGCGGCAGCAGATGGGACAGGCGGCGCTGAAGGACTCGGCCCGCTTCGATCCGTCGCGCGTGGCCGGGCGTTACGAGTCGCTCTTCGCCGATCTGGCCGCGCGCGGCGGGCTGCGAGGCACCCTGCACCGCGTCCGTGGCACGCTGCTCAGCGGCGCGTTCGCCACGAAGGACTCCCTGCGGAAGGTGCGCATCGCATGAGCGACGTGC
>NZ_JBEXHC010000023.1:44584-101982 GCF_040607655.1 Streptomyces sp. NPDC005266 | reverse complement strand
CGACGTGCGCGCGGCCGCCGGGCCGCGGATGGCATGGATGGCCGCACTTCTGCGCCGCGCGGGCGGAGAAGCGAATGAATCGAGCAGAGCATGAGCGACGTGCGCGCGGCCGCCGGGCCGCGGATGGCATGGATGGCCGCACTTCTGCGCCGCGCGGGCGGAGAAGCGAATGAATCGAGCAGAGCATGAGCACGATCCGGAGCGCGACGGCGGCGGCAGCGACGAGATCCGAGGAGGACGGCATGAGTGACGCCACCGAGGCCGCCCCGGCCCACGCCGACTGCGTGGCGGATTCGGCCGGTGGGCTCACCTTCCACATCTCCGACTGGGCCCGCCCCGAACCGGGGAGCTACGACGACTGGAGCGGCGCGCTGGTCCTGGTCCGCCGAGGCGCGGAGACCTCGGACGGGCAGGTACGGCTGCCGCTCGGCCCCACCGGCGACGGCAGGCTCCAGGCCGCGCTGCCCAGCACCGTCGCGCTGCCCGAGGGCCGCTGGGACGTCTATGTGGGGTACGGGGAGACCGAACCGCAGCGGCTCGCCCCGGGCCTGAACGATCTGCGCTCCCTGGTCGACCGCCATCCCGGCCCGAGCACCTCGCCGCTGTCCGTGCGCATTCCCTATGCCACCAAGCACGGCAATCTCTCGCTGCGCAGCTGGCGCCGGGTCCCGCACGCCGAGGCCGGGGAGATCCGGCTCGAAGGCGGCACGATGGCGGTACGGGGCCGGCTCTACCGCGTCGAGTACCCCTCCGAATGGCTGGCCGACGCGGTCGTCGAGGCTCGCCGCCGCCGCGACTCGGCCGTCGTACGGACGGCGCCGCTGATGACGGACGGGCCCGAGTTCTCCTTCACGCTGCCCTACGCCGAACTCGCCGAGAGCTGGGCCGGCGGCGAGGACCTGTGGGACCTGTGGCTGCGCCCGGCGGACGAGCGCGCGGCCCCCGCCCGGCTCGCCCGGATACTGGACGACGTCGCGGACAAGAAGGAGATCTTCACCTATCCGCCTTGTGAGGTCTCCGCCCCGCACGGGAGCGCACACGCGCGTCCGTACTACACCCGCGACAACGATCTGGCGGTGCGCATAGACGCCCCGTAGCAGGTCAGCGCGGTTTCAGCTGCTGGTCCTTCTCCTGCGCGACGCTCGCCACCTCCGGATGGTGCAGATCGAAGGCGGGCGACTCGGAGCGGACCTTGGGCAGGGCCACGAAGTTGTGGCGGGGCGGGGGGCAGGAGGTCGCCCACTCCAGGGAGCGGCCGAACCCCCAGGGGTCCTCGACCTCGACCCGGGCGCCGTACTTGGCCGTCTTCCAGACGTTGTAGAGGAACGGCAGGGTCGACAGGCCCAGTAGAAAGGCCCCGATCGAGGAGATGGTGTTGAGCGCCGTGAACCCGTCCGCGTCCAGATAGTCGGCGTAGCGGCGCGGCATCCCCTCCGCGCCCAGCCAGTGCTGCACCAGGAAGGTGGTGTGGAAGCCGACGAACAGCGACCAGAAGTGGATCCTGGCCAGCCGCTCGTCCAGCAGCTTCCCGGTGAACTTGGGCCACCAGAAGTAGAACCCGGCGAACATCGCGAAGACGACCGTCCCGAAGACCACGTAGTGGAAGTGGCCCACCACGAAGTAGGTGTCGGTGACATGGAAGTCCAGCGGCGGCGAGGCCAGGATGACGCCGGTCAGCCCGCCGAAGAGAAAACTCACCAGAAAGCCGATCGCCCACAGCATGGGCGCCTCGAACGACAGCGAGCCGCCCAGCATGGTGCCGATCCAGTTGAAGAACTTGACCCCGGTCGGCACCGCGATCAGAAACGACAGCAGGGAGAAGAACGGCAGCAGCACGGAGCCCGTCGCGAACATGTGGTGTGCCCACACCACCATCGACAACCCGGTGATGGCCATCGTCGCGGCGATCAGTGTGAGGTAGCCGAAGATCGGCTTGCGGGAGAAGACCGGGATGATCTCGGTGATGATCCCGAAGAACGGCAGCGCGATGATGTAGACCTCGGGGTGGCCGAAGAACCAGAAGAGATGCTGCCACAGCAGTGCCCCGCCGAAGCGGGCGTCGAAGACCACCGCCCCGTACCGCCGGTCCGCCTCCAGCACCAGCAGCGCCGCGGCGAGCACCGGGAAGGCCATCAGGATCATGATCGAGGTGAAGAGGGTGTTCCAGGTGAAGATCGGCATCCGGAACATCGTCATGCCCGGGGCGCGCATCGTGATGATGGTCGTCAGGAAGTTCACCGCGCCCAGGATCGTGCCGAAGCCCGACATGGCCAGGCCCACGATCCACAGATCGGCGCCGATACCGGGGGAGCGCACCGCGTTGTTGAGCGGGGCATAGGCGGTCCAGCCGAAGTCCGCGCCGCCCCCCGGTACGACCAGCGAGCCCACCACCAGCAGCCCGCCGAAGAGAAACAGCCAGTACGAGAGCATATTGAGGCGGGGGAAGGCCACATCCGGCGCACCGATCTGCAGCGGCATGATCTCGTTGGCGAACCCCGCGAACGCCGGGGTCGCGAAGAGCAGCAGCATGAGCGTGCCATGCAGGGTGAACGCTTGGTTGAACTCCTCCTGCGAGACGATCTGGAGCCCCGGGCGGGCCAGCTCGGCGCGCATCACCATCGCCAGCGCCCCGCCGATCAGGAAGAAGCCGAAGGCCGTGATCAGATAGAGATGGCCGATCTTCTTGTGGTCGGTCGTCGTCAGCCAGTCCACGAGCACCCGGCCTTGCCGCGGCAGCCACACCGGGCGGGCGGCGGGGCGCGCGTCTGTCGCCATCGGGGCTCCCTCTGTGTTGTGTTATGGACGGCTTCGGGCGGTTCATGGCCATGATCGCCCGGCCGTGGTCCGGATACGGGAAGACGGGCCCGGGGGCGCCGGGGTGTCCCGAGTGTCACTCCCTCGGGGGCAGCAGCGGCCCGAGCGGCCCGAGATCCAGATTGAGATCCGAGGGCGCGAGGCCATAGCGCTCGCACAGCGTGTTCATCCGGTCCTCCAGGAGCATCAGCGTCAGCCCGATGCGCTCCTCCTGGTCCTCCGTCAGATCACCCTGGTCCACCCGGCGCAGCGCCTGCCGCTCCATGAGCTGGCGCAGCAGCTCGACGACCGTCAGCACCAGCTTCATCAGATCGCGTTCGACGGTGTCCTGGTCCAGCTCGAGCTTCCGGCTGGTCACGGTTCCTCCCAGGGAGACGGCACATTTTCGTTCACCGAGCTGATGAGCGCGCGCAGATCGATGCGGACGAGATCGACATCGGCGATCCGCAGGGTCAGATCGCCGACGATCACCACACCGCCCGCCAGCAGCCGGTCCAGCAGGTCCACCAAGGCGACCTGCTGATGAGCAAGGGGGCCCGTGGTCATGCGCCCGCCTCCGCACCCTGCGCCTCCTCCGGGGCGACGAAGGAGTACGGCGCCCAGGGGCCGGTCAGCTCCAGCCGCAGCGCCGATGCCTGCTCGGCAAGCTCGCCCACCCGCTCCGCGAACGCCGAGCTCTCCTCGCGCCGCACCAGATACGCGGCGTTCAGCACATTTTGGTCCGACTCACCCGACAACCGCGCGTCCTGCGGCGGATGCAGCCGGGCGCGCTCCGCGAGATGGGCGAGGGTGTCGTGCACCAGGCGTGCGTCCTCCTCCGTACGCCCCCACCGCTGCTCGGTGGCCCGGCGCTGTGCGCTGCGCCGGCGCAGATAGTCGCGGCCCGAGAGGGGGGCCGAGGGCGCGGCGGACGGCTCCTCGGTCGCGGGCGGCGCGGCGTACGCCTTGACGCCCCATTCGACCCGGCCGTCCAGCCGGTCGAGCGCCGCCGTGAACTGCTCGCGGCCGTCCGCGAGCATGCGCCGCAGCCCGTCCTCGCCGCGGCAGATGGTGGCCATCCGGACCGGGATGACGCAGGTGCCGGCGCCGACCGTGTCCACCACCTGCTGATGGGCCCGGGCGACCCCCTCCAGCCAGGCCAGGTTCTCCAGCCTCTGACGCAGCGGGCCCTGGTCGAAGTCCTCCGCGGGAACGGGGCCCGCCAGCACGGCGAGCCCCAGATGGCGCACGGCGCGCACCGGTTCGCCCGCGACCCCGCGGATTCCCTCCAGCGCGTCCACGGCACCGGGCGCGGCGTCCGGGGCTCCGGTGTCCCGGACGACCGCGTAGGCGTACTGCAGTCCTTCGGTCATTCGGTCTTCTCCCCGTTCGTCACCTCGCCGCGGGCGCGCGACGACAGCGACGGGTCGTGCTCCCACCAGTCGATCCCCATCTCCTTGGCCTTGTCCACCGAGGCGACGATCAGCCGCAGCTTGATGGTGAGGAGCTCGATGTCGAGCAGATTGATACGGATGTCGCCCGCGATGACCACACCCTTGTCGAGCACCCGCTCCAGGATGTCGGCGAGGTTGGTCGAGCCCTCGCCGTGGGGTGAGGACAGTCCGTAGGAGCCCGGCGAGGGAAAGGACGACGCCGGTGAGCGGTGGCCCCCGCCCGACCCCGAAAGCCCGTTGCCGCGGGATGTGGTCATAGGGTCCCGTTCGCCCATTGGCGCGCCTCCTCCAGCCGGTCGAGCAGCACATCCTCCTGCCGCTCGAACTCCTTCTCGTCGATAACGCCCTCGTCGAGCTGCGTCTCCAGCTCGACGAGGGCGCGCTGGATGTTGGCCGGGTCGTAGTACTCCCGCTCCGCCACGGCCACGACCTGCCTCAACACCCAGCCGATGAACAGCATCAGGACTCGACGAAGCTGTACGGCGGCAGCGGTCCGTTGACCTTCAGCTTCAGCCGGGGGTGGGCGTTCTCCAGCGCGGAGACCGCCTCCAGTAGTGGCTCGGCGCCGTCCTTGGGCGTCAGCAGGGACAGGCTCAGGAACCAGCCGCCGCTCTCCGGGCCGGGGCGGTGCTCCTCGGCGGTGGGGAGCAGCGCCTCTTCCACGATCTTGGCATCGCGCGCCTCGCGCGCCCGGACCGCGTTCGCCACCAGCTCACCGAAGCGCACCCGGTTCTCGTAGGTGCCGCCGCCCGCGGCCCGGTTGGACTCGGCCAGCGCCCGCAACTCCGGTTCCTCGGAGAGCACTTGGTGCAGCACGGCGTCCTCGTCGTGCACCGCCTTGACGTTGTACTCCACCCGGTCCGCCAGCCGCTGCAGCTGGTCGTGGTAGCGGTCGGCGTGTTCGGTCAGCACGGTGCGTACGTCGTCGTCGCTGGAGGAGACGGAGCCGAACCGCATCGGCAGCACCGGATGCGCGCCGCTCACCTCGGCCAGCACATGCTGATGGGCCAGCAGATCGCGCCGCCGGGGCTTGAGCTCCGCCGGGCAGTCGCTGACGATCGCGGCCAGCTCGCCCTCGCGCAGCGCGCGGACCGGCAGTGGGGGATCGCCGATGCCCAGGAGCTTGTCGCCCAGGTCCGGGACCTCGCCGCGCGCGATGCCGTAGACGTAGGTGCTCATTCCGACTCCTCGGACTTCTTCGGCGCCGCCTTACGCGCGGGACGGCGGCGGCGCGGCTCCTCCTCTTCCTCGTCCCCGGGCCTGATCGCCTCGGCCACGGACTGGGCGGCCTTGGAGACGGTCTCGCCGGCGCCGGACAGGGCGCCCTTGGTCTTGGAGCGCGCACCGCCCTCGGTGATGCCCTCGACGACCTCGGGCAGCCCGGGGGACTTGTTGGGGCCCGACTCCAGATCGAGCCGGTTGCACGCCTCCGCGAAGCGCAGGTAGGTGTCGACGCTCGCCACCACGACCCGAACGTCGATCTTGAGTATCTCGATGCCGACGAGGGAGACTCGGATGAACGCGTCGATCACCAGCCCTCGGTCGAGGATGAGTTCCAGGATGTCGTACAGGCCGCTGGAGCCGCCCCCACCCCTGCTTTGCTGTGCCGGGACAACAGTGGTCATGTCGAAGTGTTTCCTCTCGTTTCCGGCCGGGCCGTCACGGGCCTGCCGGCGGTCAGCCTCGGTCGCTTCTTCCGCGTTCGTAGCGGCGGATGCGGCGGTAGCCGGTGAGCTGTCCGTCCGGGTCGAGAGTGAGCTCGTACAACGCCATCAGGCTCATCGTCTCCGGTACTCGGGTCAGCTCCACCACCTCGGCGTCCAGCGCCCATCCGTCGTCGGTCCGCTCCATGCGGGGGAACGACTCGGGATACAGGCCCGTCAGCTCGACAAGCTGTTCACGGGCAGAGCGCATGAGCGCCAGCGGGGTCAGGCCGCCGTTCGCCGTCTTCTCGCGGTTCTCATCGGATGTGTCTGTCATGTTGGCCTCGGTAGATGCGGGTACCGCGTCCCGGTCGGCGTAAACCTGAGGGTTCGTATTCGGCGGTTTGTGGTGGAATTGTGAGCTCCGGACCTGACTGCGGAGTCACTTTTCCGCCGGGCCCCGCAATTTGCCGGGCGCATGTCGCCAACGGGCCGTCGCCTATACCAGACCGGTGTCTTTGCCAGGGGATTTCGACGGAAACTCTCAGTCATCTTCGAGGCGTCAACACAAGCCCCGGAAGAGTGACAAAATCGCTGACAAACCCGGGCGTGTTTTCTGTGACACAAGTGTGACGAGTGGCGGACATGGGGCGGATGAGGCTCTGTCAGCCACGGACCCGACCCGGCTTTCCCACCCGTTTGGAGCCACCTACCGTGGCTGTCATGGGACCTGTACCGAAGCCTCCGGCCGAACCCGACGACGACCTCGACAGCTATGTGGGCCTCGACGCCCGGACCGCCGAGGAGGTGGCTCGCGAGCGCGGCTGGACCACCGTGCGGACCCTGCCGCCTGGCGCGATCATCACCATGGAGTACCTGCGGGGCCGCATCAACTTCGAGGTGGCCGACGGCGCCGTCAAGCGCTGCTGGCGCGGCTGACCGCCCGCGCGCCCGCGCTGTGCCCGCCCCCGGCACCGCGGGCCCGCGCTGTGCCCGCCCCCGGCACCGCGCGCCCGCGCTGTGCCCGCCCCCGGCACGGCGACGGCCCCGGACGCCCCAGCAGGGGCGTCCGGGGCCGTCGTATGCCTGCCGGATCGGGGAGACGCGGTGCGGGGGAAGGCTTGTGCGTACCGCCCCGCGGCCGGGTGGGGCGGCTCAGCCGCCCGTGGCTGTCCGTCCGCGCCCGGCGGACGGGCCGACGGGCGCCGTGGCGCGTGGCACCCGGTCGGCGTGCGGCGGACGGCGGCTGCCGACCGGGGTGACCGGGGTCCGCTCGGAGCGGACCGAGTGCTGGCGGACCGGGTGGTGCGGTCGGGCCTCGGGCCCGCGCGCCGTTCCGCCGCCCGGCCGGACCACGCCCACCGGCTCGCGGGCGGGCAGCTCGTCGTCGCGCGCGGCACGCGGCGTGGCCAGCGGTGATCCGGCGACCGGCGGTGCGGACGGCACCGGTACGGACGCCCGGCCCTGGCGCATCCGGCGCCACAGGGCCAGCAGCAGCACCTCGGCGCGGGCCATGGCCGGCTCCAGCCACGGCAGGGCCAGCAGCACCAGCACTCCGGCCGCCCAGCCCAGCACCACATCGCTCAGCCAGTGGGTGCCGAGGTAGACGGTCGTCATGCCGACGCCGAAGGCGAACCCCGCGGCGATCAGCGAGGCGACCCTGCGGGCCCGGGGAGTGGTCGCCAGATAGGCCAGCACACCCCAGGTGACCACGGCGTTCGCGGTGTGACCCGAAGGAAATATATCGCCGTTGTGCCACATCTCGTTGGAACCGACGATCGTGGCGTAGTGCGGACCGAGCCGGCCGAATCCGATCTTCACGGCACCCACGGTGATGTTCAGCAGCAGCAGCGAGGTGCCCAGCACCAGCCCCGGCCGCAGGGTGCGGTGCCGGTGGCAGCACCACCCCAGCCAGGCGGCGACCGCCACCGCGGTGGGCCCGCGCTGGCCCATGACGACGAAGTAGTCCAGGAAGGTGTGGAACTCCGGCCACTGCTTGTAGGGCCGGAAGAGCATGACCTGCCAGTCGAGCTTCACCAGCCACGAGGTGGTGAGCACGCCGATCACGGTCGCCGCGTAGACCGCCAGCGTGGTCCCGAGCAACCAGAAGCGTGTTCGGGTCATGCGCGGTCGCGCGAGATCGGTTCGTCGCTCCTCGGTCTCGGGGAGCCTGTCTTCGGTACGCACCCAATCGACGTTACATTGCGTGACAGGCGGGTTCAGTCGATCAGGTCGCTTTGTGATGACGATGTGATGTGGAGTTCGTCTCGTCGGCGGCTTTTGGCCGCGCCTTTCCAGGAATACACGAGGCCCCGGAACTTTTGTGCGCGCGGTCTTCCTAACAGCACTCCGCGGGCCCCTTTATGGAATTCTTACAGGGTCGTTTATCGCTGATTAGCCCCGGCGTTCCTCACCGTTTCCCCCGGTGTCGCCGGATGGACGGGCCCGGCGCCGCCCCGGCCGGCCGAGGTGGCCTGATCAGGGCGGCCCGGAGCCATGCAGCCAGAACGCCCCGTACGCCGCCGAGGCGAGCCCCACCGAGCCCAGGACCAGTGCGGTCCGCACTGGACGCAGCCGGGCCAGGGCTATCGCGATCGGCAGCAGCAGGGGGAAGGCGGGGATGAGCAGCCGCGGTTTCGAGCCGAAGTACCCCTTCGCGGCCAGCGCGAGGACCAGCACCGCCCCGCCGTAGGCCAGCAGCGGCAGCGGCTGACGCTGCCGCACACAGCGCGTGTACAGCCAGATCAGCGCCGCGACGCCGAGCAGCAGCCCGAGCCCGGCGACGAACGGCGGGCGGATCAGCAAGCCACCGATGAAGCCCGCGAAGGCCAGACCCCCGTCGAAGCCGTTCCCCCAGCCGTTCTGGACGTCGAAGTAGCCGGTGACGCTGTCGGTCTCAAAGCCGACCCACACCACATAACCCAGCCAGCCGAGCGGGGCGAGGATGACGCCCGCCAGCGCGCGCGGACGGGTCCGCCACGCCTGGCGCCACCGCCCGTCGGGCAGCAGCTCGACCGCCGCGGCCATCCAGACCGCCGCGACCACCGCGGCCCCGACCGGCCGGGTGAGCCCCGCCAGCGCGGCCAGGGCGCCCGCCGACAGCCATCGCCGGGTGAGCGCCGCGTACACCCCCCAGGCGGCCAGCGCCGTGAAGAGCGACTCGGAGTACGCCATCGACTGCACGATCCCGACCGGCAGCACCCCCCACAGCACGGCCAGCGTGGTGCCCACCCGCCGCCCGTACAGCAGATCGCCGACCGCGAAGATCCCCCATGCGGCGAGCAGCGAGGTGAGCCATGACACAGCCAGGCCCGCGTCCGCCGCGCTCAGCGGGGTTATGGCGGATACCACCCGCTCCAGCGCGGGGAGCAGCGGAAAGAACGCGAGGTTGGAGTGGACCGACCCGTCGGCCAGATGCAGCGTGTAGCCGTACCCCTCCTGCGCGATGCGGGTGTACCAGAGCGAGTCCCAGCGCGCCGAGAGGAGCTGGTGCGGGCTCTTGTCCGCGAAGGCTCCCCAGACGGTGAGAACCACCAGCCCGAGCAGGCGCGTCCCCGCATATGCGAGCAGTGCGGGAACGGCTCGGCGCGGCGTGGCACGAGCGGCGCGGCCCGGCCGGCCGTCGTCGCTGAGCGGCGCGGTGCCGGTGTGGGCGAGATCAGTCACGGCGACGATTATCAAGCATCTGTCCGGCGGTCCGCGGCGCCTGTGGACAGACACCTGTGGACAACGGGGGGCGACGGAGGAGAACGGCGCGGGGACTGCCGGCGTACGCCGGGGGACGGGGGGCAAGCGGGGAAGCGACGGGGGACCGGCGGGGACAAAACGGGAAGCGTGGAACGTACTCCTCCGTAACCCCCTGGGCAACGGGGGGCGGCGGAGGAGAACGGCGCGGGGACTGCCGGCGTACGTCGGGGGACGGGGGGGGCAAGCGGGGAAGCGGCGGGGGACCGGCGGGGACAAAACGGGAAGCGTGGAACGTACTCCTCCGTAACCCCCCGTGGCGTGGGTCGCAACATGACCTGCGGCACACGGCGTGTGCGGGGACTCGCGTACCCTGACCTCTCACTCGCGCCTTCGCCACCGGGTCGCCGGACGTCCCCACGACGTGACGTTTTCCGTCCCCCGGGGCGGAACGGGAGCGCAACACCAGGGAGGTGCGTACATGTCCGGGACGACCACGGCCCGCACTCGGCGGACGGCGGGCGTTCCCCGGCAATGGCGCGGCAGCGAGGCGGGCGGCGCGGCGAACCGCTGGATCGTGCTCCTCGTGCTCTGCGTCAGCCTGCTGCTCGTCGCCGTCGACGCGACCGTGCTCCATGTCGCGGTCCCGGCCGTCACCGAGGATCTGCGCCCCGGCGCGATGGAACTGCTGTGGATCGTGGACGCCTACCCACTGGTCTGCGCGTCCCTGCTGATCCTCTTCGGCACCCTCGGCGACCGCGTCGGCCGCCGGCGCGTCCTGCTGCTCGGCTACGGCCTCTTCGGCGTCGCCTCGGCGCTCGCGGCCTTCGCACCCAGTCCGCAGATTCTCATCGTGGCCCGTGCCCTGCTGGGCATCGGCGGCGCGATGATCATGCCCGCGACGCTGTCGATCCTGCGCCAGGTCTTCCCGGACCGCCGTGAGCGCGCCCTGGCCATCGGCGTCTGGAGCGCGGTCGCCGCCGTCGGCGCGGCCGTCGGCCCGCTGCTCGGCGGCTTCCTGGTGGAGAACTTCTGGTGGGGTTCGGTCTTCCTCATCAACATCCCGCTGATGGCGGTGGCGCTGCCGGTGGGGCGCTGGCTGCTGCCCGAGTCCACCGGCGACCGTGACGGGCCCTGGGATGTGCTCGGCGCGCTCATGGCGGCCTTCGGCCTGTTCTGTGTGGTCTTCGGCGTCAAGCGGGTGGGCAGTGGCGCGGGGCTGCTGGACCCGACCACCGCCGCCCCTGCGCTCTGGGGGGCGCTGCTGCTGGTGCTCTTCGTCCGCCGCCAGCGCCGCCGTACGCATCCGCTGGTCGATCTGAAGCTCTTCGCGCGGCCCGCCTTCTCGATCTCGGTCGGCTGTATCGTGCTCGCCCTGCTGGCGCTCGTCGGCCTGGAGCTCATAGCCGCCCAGTACCTGCAGCTCGTGCTCGGGCTCACCCCACTCGAGACGGGTCTGCGGCTGCTGCCGCTCACCTTCGCCGCCATGGGCGCCGGGCTCGCGGGATCCCGGATGCTTCAGGGGTTCGGCCCCCGCACGATGGTCGCCTTCGGCTTCGCGCTCACCGCCGTCGCCGTTCTCTCGCTCACCGCCATGGGCCAGTCGGACCGGCCCGCGGTGCTCGTCGGCGCCTTCATCGTTCTCGGCTTCGGCCTGGAGACCACACTGTTCGGCGCGTACGAGTCGATGCTCAACGAAGCCTCGGTCAAGTCGGCGGGCGGGGCGGCCGCCATCGGCGAGACCTCCTACCAGCTCGGCGCCGGTATCGGCATCGCCCTCCTCGGCAGCGTCATGAACGCCGCCTACGAGCCCGGTGTCTCCTCGGTGGCCGGCGTGCCGGCCCGGGCCGGCGCGGAGGCAAGGCAGTCGCTGGGCGCGGCGTACGAGGTCTCGGATCAGCTCGGCGGGGCGGCCGGAAGCGCCCTGCGCGCCGCCGCCCGCGCGTCCTTCGTCCACGGTCTGCATGTCACGCTCGTGGTCAGCGCGGGTCTGCTGCTGGTGGGCGCGGCGGCGGCGCTGCGGCTGCCGAAGGTCATGGAGTGCGGTGCGTCCGACGAGGAGGGGCCTGAGCCGGGCGCCGCCCCCACGGAGCAGACGCGCCGGCCGGAGCCGCCGCGCGACCGCACCGCCGTCGTCGGCGCCGACTCCACGGGCTGACCTGGCAGGGAAGGTCTGGACGCCGGGCGTTACCCGGCCGTAGCGTCTGATTCGATCGGGATGACCGAATCACCCCACCGGAGGCCGCTACTCATGCCCGCTGGCACCCTTCCGCCGTTCGACCCTCGCGACCCGCTGGGGATCGACGACCTGCTCGACCCCGAGGACCTGGCGGTTCGCGACACGGTGCGGCAGTGGGCCGCCGACCGCGTGCTGCCGGACATCGCCGACTGGTACGAGCGCGGTGAGCTGCCCGGCATCCGGGAACTGGCCCGGGAACTAGGCTCGCTCGGCGCGCTCGGCATGTCGCTCACCGGCTACGGCTGCGCGGGCGCAGGCGCCGTCCAGTACGGTCTGGCCTGTCTGGAGCTGGAGGCGGCCGACTCCGGGATCCGCTCCCTGGTCTCGGTCCAGGGCTCCCTCGCGATGTACGCGATCCACCGCTTCGGCTCCGAGGAGCAGAAGCGGGAGTGGCTGCCGCGGATGGCGGCCGGCGAGGTCATCGGATGCTTCGGACTGACCGAACCGGACCATGGCTCCGACCCCGCCGGAATGCGCACGTACGCCAAGCGCGACGGCTCCGACTGGGTGCTGACGGGCCGCAAGATGTGGATCACCAATGGTTCGGTCGCCGGGGTCGCGGTGGTGTGGGCCCGCACCGACGAGGGCGTCCGCGGCTTCGTCGTCCCCACCGACGCACCCGGCTTCTCGGCCCCCGAGATCAAGCACAAGTGGTCGCTGCGCGCCTCGGTCACCAGCGAACTGGTCCTGGACGAGGTGCGGCTGCCCGAGGACGCCGTACTGCCCGAGGCCAGCGGGTTGCGGGGACCGCTCAGCTGTCTGAGTCACGCGCGCTACGGGATCGTCTGGGGCGCGATGGGCGCGGCGCGCGCGAGCTTCGAGGCGGCACTCGACTACGCGCGCAGCCGGGAGCAGTTCGGCCGGCCGATCGGAGGGTTCCAGCTGACCCAGGCCAAGCTGGCCGATATGGCGGTGGAGCTGCACAAGGGGGTGCTGCTCGCCCATCATCTGGGGCGGCGGATGGACGCGGGACGGATCCGCCCCGAGCAGATCAGCTTCGGCAAGCTGAACAATGTGCGGGAGGCGATCGAGATCTGCCGCACGGCCCGGACGATCCTGGGCGCCAATGGGATCTCGCTGGAGTATCCGGTGATGCGGCATGCGACGAATCTGGAATCGGTGCTCACCTATGAGGGCACCGTCGAAATGCACCAACTGGTGCTGGGCAAGGCGCTCACCGGGATCGATGCCTTCCGTTAGGAGGCCTCCGGCGAGCGGCCTCGCCCGTCAGCTCTGATTGAAGAAGCCGCTGACCGAGCGGCCGGCCTCACCGCTCACGATCTGGTAGTCGGCGGGGGTGAGGAGGAAGACGCGGGTGGCGACGCGCTCGATGGAGCCGCGGAGCCCGAACGTCAGCCCGGCCGCGAAGTCCACCACGCGCTTGGCGTCGGCCGGCTCCATCGTCGTCAGGTTGACGATGACCGGAACGCCCTCCCGGAACAGCTCACCGATGCCCCGGGCGTCCCGGAAGCCGTCCGGGGTGACCGTGGCGATGCGCGTGCCCTGGTCCTGCGCGGCCTGGTCGGCCACCCGCACCCGCGGGTCGGTCACCCAGGAGTCGCCGGGCTCGGGCCCTTCGGCGTAGTCGTCGTCGTAGTAGCGCTCGTCATCGCTGTCGTCGACGAGGCCAAGCCAGGCGCTCGCCTTGCGTACCGATCCCATGGACGCCTCCTCTCCCTGATGGTGTGTACTGTCCGCCCCTCTATGGTCGTCCATGGGACGGATGGTCTGCCACGTGGATTGCGGCCGCACAGGGGATTCGTGACGTTACTGGTGCACAACGGCTGGCGCCATATCAGAGTTCCACCTGCTTAAGGGGGCTGACGGAGTGCTGGGTAGACTCCGCCGGGCCGGACGGGTGACGTCGGGGACGTACGGGTGAACGGGGGATGTTGTGTTTGGCATTATCCGGCCTTGCCGCCATCGGCTGTCGGAAAACCTGCGGACCGAGTGGATGGCGCATTTGTGCGGGTTGTGCCTCGCGTTGAGGGGGGATCACGGGCAGTTCGCCCGAATAGCCACCAACTACGACGGCCTGGTCATCTCGGTGCTCGTGGAGGCCCAGGCCGGGCGCTCGGACAGCCGTCGGCGCACCGCCGGGCCGTGTCCGCTGCGCGGGATGCGTACGGCGTCGGTCGCCCAGGGCGAGGGGGCGCGGCTGGCGGCCACCGTCTCACTGGTGCTGGCCTCGGCGAAGATGCGGGATCATGTCGCGGACGGCGACGGGGCGTTGGCTCGCCGGCCGGTCGCCGCCGCCGCCCGCCGGGTGGCGGGCCGGTGGGACCGGGCCGGGGCGCGCAGCGGCGCCGAGATCGGCTTCGACACGGACGTACTGCTCGACGCCGTCGGCCGCCAGGCCGGCATCGAGAGCGGCGCCGGGGTCGGCACCTCACTGCTGACCGTCACCGAGCCGACCGCGACCGCGACCGCCGCCGCCTTCGGGCACACCGCGATCCTGGCCGGGCGGCCGGAGAACCAGGCCCCGCTGGAGGAGACCGGACGGCTCTTCGGACGGCTCGCGCATCTGCTGGACGCGGTGGAGGACCTGGCCGAGGACGCCGAGACGGGCGCCTGGAACCCGATCGCGGCCACCGGAACGGACCTCGCCGAGGTCCGCAGGCTCTGCGATGACGCGGTGCACGGGGTGCGGCTCGCCCTGAGGGACACCACCTTCGCGAGCAGGGGGTCCGGGAAGCTGGCCCATGTGCTGCTGGCGCATGAGCTTCCGCGCGCGGTGGACCGGGCCTTCGGCGCCACCGGATGTGCGCACACCGGCCACGGCGCGCAGGCTGCGCAGGCCGCGGAGGCGTCCCAGGGCGCGCCGCCCCCGCAGTCGCCCTGGATCAACCCGCCCGGCGGCCCCGGCGGCGCGCCGCCCGAGCCGCCGAACCGGCGCGGGCGCGGGCTGATAGCCGGGTGCGCGGTGTGGACCGGGCTCTTCTGCACCTGCCAGGTGTGCTGCCGGAACCCCTACGGCGACCCGTGGACCGGGCAGCCGCGCGAGGGGCTGTGCTACAAGTGCGATGACTGCTGTGATTGCTGCGACTGCTGCAACTGCTGCGGCGGTGGTGATGGTGGCGGTGGCGGTTGTTGTGACGGTTGCGACTGCGGCTGCGATTGCGGCTGTTAGCCGCCGGACAAGCGGAACAAGGGTGGCCCGAGGGGAGGGCGAAGCGCTGAGCGTGTGTGAAGGCGCGTGAGGACGCGGATGTAGACGGCCACACCGGAAGGACGGCCGGCGGGCGGGTGAAGCCCCGGAATGCCTCGGACGGCAGAGAATGCCTGAGGGCAGCGGAGGCGGGCGGTCAGCCCGAACAGGACGACGACCACACCCGACCGAAGTCGATGTGGTCGCGGGTGACCAGTCGCTGCCATGAGTACATGGGCCAAGTGGAGCAGCCTTCCGCTTCCGCGTCAACTGTGGTGAGACGCGCTGCTCACAGTTCGGGCACCCTTGACAACCAGTCATGGGAAAGCCGTAGCCTCAGCGGCACGCCGTGCTGAGGGGCCCGGCCGTGTGTGCAGGCAATGCGTGTGTTCACTTCTGAACCCACGGAGCCTTGCCCATGTCCGCCATCCCGGACCAGCCTTCCCGATCACCCGCCGCCGCGTCCGTCGTCATCGTCGGCGCGGGCCCGCGCGCCACCGGTCTGGTGGAGCGGATCGCCGCCAACGCCCCCGAGCTGTACGGGGACTGCGCTCCGGTCGCCCTGCATCTGGTCGATCCGCATCCGCCCGGCGGCGGCCGCATCTGGCGCCCGGATCAGTCCCCGCTGCTGTGGATGAACTCCATGGCCGAGGACGTCACCATGTTCACCGACGAGTCCGTGGAGCGGGACGGCCCCATCCGTCCCGGCCCCTCCCTCGCCGAATGGGCCGACGGTGTCCGCAGCGGGGCGATCGCCGTCGCGCTGCCGCCCGAACTCCTCGCCGAGGCCCGCGCGTTGACCGGACAGAGCTTCGCCACCAGACGGCTCCAGAGCGCCTACCTGCGGTGGGTCTACGAGCGGTCGGTGGCCGCCCTGCCGCCCGGCATCACCGTCCATGAGCACCGGCGCCGCGCCGTACGCGTCACCGGGCCGCGGGAGGGACGTCAGCAGGTGTGGCTGGAGGGACGGTCCGACCCGCTCACCGCCGACGCCGTCGTACTCGCCCTCGGCCATCTCAACGCCGAGCCCGACCCCGAACAGCGGGCACTCACCGCGTTCGCCGCCGAGCACGGACTCGTCCATCTGCCACCCGAGTTCACCGCCGACAGTGATCTGAGCGGGCTGCTTGCCGGCGAGGCGGTTCTCGTCCGCGGCCTCGGCCTCGCCTTCGTCGATCTGATGGTGCTGCTCACCGAGGGGCGCGGCGGGCGCTACGAGAAGGGGCCGGCCGGTGAGCTGACGTACCGGCCCTCCGGGCTCGAGCCCGTCCTGCACGTCGGCTCGCGGCGTGGCGTCCCGTACCACGCCAAGATCGGCTACTCGCTGAGCGGTGAACGGCCCCCGGTGCCGCGCTTTTTCGGCCCCGCACAGATCGACGGGCTCCTGCTGCGCCCTGAGCCGCTGGACTTCCGGCGCGACATCTGGCCGCTGATCGGCAAAGAGCTCGGGTTCGCCCACTACCACCGGCTGTTCGCCGCCCATCCGGAGCGCACGGAAGCCGACTGGCCGGACTTCGAGGAGAAGTACGCCGCCTGCCCGCCCGGCAGCCCCGAACTGCACGCCCTGGTCGCCGCCGCCGTCCCCGACCCGGCCGACCGGCTCGACCTCGACGCCCTCGACCACCCCCTGGACGGGCTGCGGTTCCCCACCGTCGACGCTCTCCAAGAGGGGTTGCGCGGCTGTATCGAGGCCGATCTGGCGCGCCGCCACGATCCATCGCACAGCCCGGACCTGGCCGTCTTCCTCGCCCTGCTCTCCGTCTACGGACAGCTGATCCGGCTCGGCGACATCGGCGGCTGGTGGCACGGCTTCTTCAGCTATCTCGCCTCGGGGCCGCCCGGACCGCGCCTGGAGCAGCTGCTCGCGCTCTCCCGCGCCGGGGTGGTCCGCTTCCTCGGCGCCGGGATGACCGTGACCGCCGATCCGGCGCGCGGGGTGTTCCGGGCGAGCGGCACCGGCGTGGCCGGAGGATCCGTAGAGGCCCGCGCGCTGGTCGAGGCCCGGCTCCCGGAGCCGACCGTGGACCGTTCCCGCGATCCGCTGCTGCGCGCCCTGCACCACGACGGCGCCGCCGCCACCCCGGCGGGGCTGCTCGCCGTCAGCCCCGACGACGCCCGGATCCTGGACCGGGCCGGCCGGCCGCACCCGCGCCGCTTCGCCCTGGGGCCGCACACCGACGCCCGCGCCTCCGGAGCCTTCGCCCGGCCCCGCACCAACGCGCCCGCGTTCCGGCAGAACGACGCGGCCGCCCGCGCCTTGCTGCGGTGTCTGCGCGAGCTGTCCTGTCGTGCCCCGCTCGCCGTCTGAGCATCCCCGCAAAACCCTCCGCTGGCCTGCTCAAGCCGTGACCCCCCAGCCCGACCGAGGAAGGCCCTGACCATGGCCGTACCGACCGGCACTCTGCACCTGGCCGGCGCCATCGACGGCGCCGGGCAGTACGAGGCGCCGTACTACGTCGAGCTGGCGCGCCTCGCCGAACGCGGCAGGCTCGACTTCGTCACCCTCGACGATTCGCTCGGCCCCCCGGGGGAGGGGCCGGGCAGGCTCGACGCGCTCGCCGTGCTCGCGCGCGTCGCGCCCGCCACCGAGCGGATCGGCCTGGTGCCGACCGTCACCACCACCCACACCGAGCCCTTCCATGTCTCCACGTCCGTGGCCACCCTGGACTGGGTGAGCCGCGGCCGGGCGGGCTGGCGGGCCGAGGTGTCGACGACGGAGGCGGAGGCGCGGCTGGTGGGCCGCCGCCCCGCCGCCCCCGCCGGGGAACTGTGGGCCGAGGCGGGGGAGGTGGCCGATGTCGTCGCCCGGCTGTGGGACAGCTGGGAGGACGACGCCGAGATCCGTGACACGGCCACCGGCCGCTTCATCGACCGCGACAAGCTGCACTACGTCGACTTCGAGGGCGCCCACTTCCGGGTGCGCGGCCCCTCCATCGTGCCCAGGCCCCCACAGGCCCATCCGGTCGTCACGATCGACGCCACCGACTCCGTGACCTGGCCGACCGTGGTCCGCCACGCCGATGTGGCCCTGGCGCGCGCCACCGGGCCGGACGCGGCGGGCCGGATACGGGACGAGCTGCGGCGCCGGGCGGTGGCCCACGGCCGGGACGCCGACGCGCTCACCGTGCTCGCCGCCATCGCCGTGGATCTGGGCGACGGCGAGTACGCGGCCGAACCCGCCCCGGAACAAGACCCGTTGACGGCCGTGGCCGACGGGCCGCCGCTGTACCGCGGGGGGCCGGTCGACCTCGCCGAGCTGATCGCCGGCTGGCACGAGGCACGGGCGGTGGACGGCTTCCACATCACCCCCGTCGTCCCCCGCCATGACCTCGAACGCTTCGTCAACGGCACGGTGGCGCTGCTTCAGCACCGCGGACTGTTCCGCACCTTCTACCCCGGTGCGACGCTCCGCGAGCATCTGGGGCTGCCGCGCCCGGCCAACCGCTACGCCCTCGCCAGGGAGGCCGTCCGATGAGCGAGCCCCGCAAGCAGATCCATCTGGCCGCACACTTCCCCGGCGTCAACAACACCACCGTCTGGCAGGATCCGCGGTCCGGCAGCCAGATCGACTTCTCCTCCTTCGTCCATCTCGCGCACACCGCCGAGCGCGGTCTGTTCGACTTCTTCTTCCTCGCCGAGGGGCTGCGGCTGCGGGAGCACAACGGCCGGATCCACGACCTCGATGTGGTCGGCCGGCCCGAGTCGATCACGGTGCTGAACGCGCTCGCCGCCGTCACCGAGCGGCTGGGGCTGGCCGCGACCGTCAACGCGACCTTCAACGAGCCGTATGAGCTGGCCCGTCGGCTCGCCTCGCTCGACCATCTCAGCGAGGGACGCGCCGCCTGGAACGTCGTCACCTCCTCCGACGCCTTCACCGGCGAGAACTTCCGGCGCGGCGGCTTTCTCGACCGGGCCGACCGCTACACCCGGGCTGCCGAGTTCCTCGCCACCGCACGGGAGCTGTGGGACTCCCCGGCGCCGGACGGAACGCCCCGCCCCATTGCCCACAGCGGTGAACACTTCACCATCGAGGGGCGGTTCGGCGTGCCCCGCTCCCCGCAGGGCCACCCCGTGGTGATCCAGGCCGGAGACTCCGACGAGGGCCGGGAGTTCGCCGCCTCCGCCGCCGACATCATCTTCACCCGGCACGGGACCCTGGAGTCGGGCCGCGCCTTCTACGCGGACGTCAAGCGGCGGCTCGCCCGGTACGGACGGGACCCGGACGAGCTGAAGATCATGCCGGGAGTGACCTATGTCCTCGGCGACACCGCGGCCGAGGCCCAGGAGCGGGCCGCCGAGATCCGGCGCCAGCAGGTCTCCCCGCAAACAGCGCTCCTCACCCTGGAACAGATCTGGGGTGTGGACCTGTCCGGCTACGACCCGGACGGGCCACTCCCGGACGTCGATCCGGACCCCGGCTCCCAGCTCGCCCAGGGCCGGGTGAGCCACGGCGATCCGCAGGCCCTCGCCGCGAAGTGGCGGGCGCTGTCGGAGGAGAAAGGGCTGTCCATCCGGCAGACCGTGATCGAGGCGACCGGCCGTCAGTCCTTCATCGGCACCCCGGAGGCGGTGGCCGGGGAAATGGCCGCGTCTGTCGCCGCCGATGCCGCCGACGGCTTCATCCTCGTCCCGCATCTGACGCCCGGCGGGCTGGACGACTTCGTGGACCGGGTAGTCCCGGTGCTCCAGGAGCGAGGCGTCTTCCGCGCGGCGTACGAGGGCCGGACACTCCGCGACCACCTGGGGCTTTCCCATCCGCGGGGGCAGGGCTGACCGGCGCTGCGGCCGGTCGGGCACCCGGGCGTACGGATTGCCCGGGCCGTGCCGGAACCCGATCGCCCGCGGGCTCGTCCCAAGAGGTACCCGAGGGGATGGGTGCACAGCCCTGGTGGCGGGAAGCCGCCGGGGCCATGCGGCATGTGTCCGATGGGTGTTCCGAATTGTCCTCTTGCGCGGTGCGCTCGCGTCCACGAATACTTCCGGAAGCGCTTGTCAGGGGCACGCCGAATCGGCTTTCCGGCGTGCTCATTGACTGCGCCTCACGGGCCTGCCCACCCAAGCGGACCCCCGATTCCCCGGAGGAAGAGTTGAGGATCAAGCGCAACACCCCCCACAACACGCAGGCGAGACGCATCGCCCTGCTCGCCGCGACCTCCGCGCTGGTGGCCGGAACGGCACTCGCCGCCCCCGCCGCCTACGCCGGAAACGACGCCACCCCCAAGACGTTCAGCGCGGCGGAGGCGAAGGCGGCCACCAACGCCGTCCTCGACGCCGATGTGGCGGGCACCGCCTGGTATGTCGACAAGGCGACCAATGCGCTGGTCGTCACGGCTGACAGCACCGTGTCCAAGAGCGCGATAGCCAAGATCAAGCACGCCGCGGGCGCGAACGCCGACGCCATCGAGGTCAAGCGCACCCCGGGCAAGATCCAGAAGCTGATCTCCGGCGGCGACGCCATCTACGCGAGTAGCTGGCGCTGCTCCCTCGGCTTCAACGTGCGCAACAGCAGTGGGGCGAACTACTTCGTCACCGCCGGTCACTGCACCGACGGTGCGGGCACCTGGTGGAGCAACTCCAGCCACACCTCCACCATCGGCCCGACGGCCGGCTCCAGCTTCCCCACCAATGACTACGGTCTGGTCCGCTACAGCGGCTCGGTCAGCCCCTCCGGCACCGTCGGCAGCCAGGACATCACCCGGGCCGCCAACCCCACCGTGGGCCAGGCGGTCACCCGGCGCGGCTCCACCACCGGCATTCACAGCGGAACGGTCACCGCGCTGAACGCCACGGTCAACTACGGCGGCGGCGACGTCGTCTACGGCATGATCCAGACCACCGTCTGCGCCGAGCCCGGCGACAGCGGCGGCCCCCTCTACTCCGGCTCCACCGCCCTCGGCCTCACCTCCGGCGGCAGTGGTGACTGCACCTCCGGCGGCACCACGTTCTTCCAGCCGGTCGTCGAGGCGCTGAACGCGTACGGCGTGAACGTCTACTGATCCTGTCGTCGCGTCCCTCGACCGAGAACCCCCGCCCGGACGCCGGGCGGGGGTTTTCCACAGCCCTCCCCGCGGATTCACGTCAGGACTATCGTGGAGATCAGTACCCCAAGTGGGGCATCGCTCACGATACGGACGGCAGGTGGCCGTGATGGTCGATGCGCTCGTAACAGTCATCGTGGTACTGGCTTGTATCGGCGCCGTCTGCGCTCTGGCGGCGGCCCGCGTGATCAAGCAGTACGAGCGGGGAGTGGTCTTCCGGCTCGGAAGGCTGCGACAGGATATCCGAGGGCCGGGATTCACCATGATCGCGCCGGTGATCGACCGGCTCACCAAGGTGAACATGCAGATCGTGACGATGCCCGTCCCGTCCCAGGAGGGCATCACCCGGGACAATGTGACGGTGCGGGTCGACGCCGTCGTTTACTTCAAGGTCGTGGATCCGGCCGAGGCCGTCGTGCAGGTCGAGGACTACCGCTTCGCCGTCTCCCAGATGGCCCAGACCTCGCTGCGGTCGATCATCGGAAAGAGCGATCTGGACGATCTGCTCTCCAACCGGGAGAAGCTCAACCAGGGCCTGGAGCTCATGATCGACAGCCCGGCCGTCGGCTGGGGTGTGCATATCGACCGCGTCGAGATCAAGGATGTGTCGCTGCCGGAGACCATGAAGCGGTCGATGGCCCGCCAGGCGGAGGCCGACCGGGAGCGGCGCGCCCGGGTGATCAACGCGGACGCGGAGCTGCAGGCGTCGAAGAAGCTGGCCGAGGCCGCCGCCCAGATGGCCGAGAGCCCCTCGGCCCTCCAGCTGCGGCTGCTGCAGACGGTGATGGCGGTGGCCGCCGAGAAGAACTCCACGCTGGTGCTGCCCATACCCGTGGAGCTGCTGCGCTTCCTGGAGCGGGGACCCTCGGAGGCCGCGGCACGTACGGACGGCGGCGCCCCGGAGCGGGATGTCCCGGAGCGGGACATCCCGGAGCGTGACATCACGGAGCGGGAGGCTCTGACCGAGCGGCCCTCCCGGCCGCCCATGCCCACGATCACCGAGTGCGAGCCGGAGCGGGAGCGGGAGACCCGGGCTCGCTGAACCACACGAGCGGGGCCCGCGCACCGATCGAGGTGCGCGGGCCCCGGCATGTCCGGACACAAACGCGCAGGGTAAATTTCACACCCCTGACGCGAACGCGGTCTTGTGCGGCCCTGGTGCCGCTGGGAATACTCGGCGGCGCAATTTGGCATGGACGCGCCCCCGTCTGGGCAGGCGCGCCCCTGCCATGTACGCCTCCGGGCCAGGCACCCCACTGCCGATGGGCCCAACCCCCCACTGGAGGAAAAGAGTTGAAGCACCGCCGCATATCCAAGCGCCGCATCGCCATCGCCGGAGGCGGCGTGGTGACGCTGGTCGCCGCGACCCTCACCCTGCAGAACGCCAACGCCACCCCCGGTGAGCCGCAGCCCGACGCCCTGACGGTCGGCGCCGCAGGAGAGCTCGCCCACAGCCTCACCTCCGCCCTCAAGGGCGACTCGGCGGGCTCGTACTACGACGCCAAGGCCAAGAAGCTCGTCGTCAACGTGGTGAACGAGGCCGCCGCCGAACAGGTCCGCGACGCCGGCGCCCAGGCCAAGGTGGTCAAGTACACCCTGGCCCAGCTGGGCCAGGCGCGTCAGACGCTGAAGGACAAGGCCACGATTCCCGGCACCTCCTGGTCGGTGGACCCCAGAACCAACAAGGTCGTCGTCACCGCGGACAGCAGCGTCAAGGGGGCCCGGATGGCCACCCTCGGCAAGGTCGCCAAGGGCCTCGGCGACAAGGTCGAGGTGAAGCGCTCGGCCGGGAAGTTCTCCACGTTCCTCGCGGGCGGCGACGCCATCTTCGGCGGCAACGGGCGCTGCTCGCTCGGTTTCAATGTGGTCAAGGGCGGCCAGCCCTACTTCCTGACCGCCGGCCACTGCACCGAGGCGATCAAGAGCTGGTCCGACTCGCAGGGCGGTGCCGAGATCGGGGCCAACGCGGGCAGCTCGTTCCCCGGCAATGACTACGGCCTGGTGAAGTACACCAAGGACACCGCCCACCCGAGCGCGGTGGACCTCTACAACGGCAGCACCCAGGCCATCTCCAAGGCGGGCGACGCCACGGTCGGCCAGAAGGTGCAGCGCAGCGGCTCCACCACCCAGGTGCACGGCGGCGAGGTCACCGGCCTCAACGCGACCGTCAACTACCAGGAGGGCTCGGTCAGCGGGCTGATCCAGACCAACGTCTGCGCCGAGCCCGGCGACAGCGGCGGCGCGCTCTTCGCGGGCGACACGGCGCTGGGTCTGACCTCCGGCGGCAGCGGTGACTGCTCCGCCGGCGGCGAGACGTTCTTCCAGCCGGTGCCGGAGGCGCTGCAGGAGTTCGGCGCCGAGATCGGCTGATCCCGCGGACGGAGCAGGTCGCGGGAACGGGCCACAGAGCAAGCCCCCGGACACCCGTGGCTTAGGTTCTCGTGGTCGTCGCAACACCCCAGTTCAGGGGGTGCGATGGACTTCGAGACCCGCAAGCAGAAGATCCAGAGGCGAAAGAAGCTGCGTCGAGAGCGGGAGGATACTTCCGGCTCATGCGACTGGGCTTGAGCAACGCGGATGCGTGTGAACGTGTAGGCGTCAACCCTCGGACCGGCCGTGAGTGGCGTAACGGCCGGCCCGAGGGCCGCAAGAAGCGGCCCAGGACCGCCGCGCGGCCGGTGCGGGCTCTCGCCGCCGAGCTCAACGGCCGCCCACGCAAAACGCTCGGCTGGGAAACCCCAGCCGAGCGCCTGCATAAACTGCTCGCGGCCTGATCAACACGACCACGTGTTGCGACGACCCCTGGAAAGCGCCTGGACGGTGTCCGGGGGTTTGCGCCTGGACGGTGTCCGGGGGTTTCCCCTTGGCGCGGCCGCTCAGGTTCGGTCCCGCGCGTCGTTCAGCTATGGCTCTTTGTGGTCGTTCAGCCGGTCAGAAGTCGAAGACCACAGTCGAAGTCGCGCTCTTGGCGCAGTTGTTCGCGAAGGTGTGCTCGTACCAGACCTTGCGGCCGTCCCAGATGCCCTCCGCCGTGACGGTGATCGGATGCCACTCCTTGGTGCAGACCCGGCCGGGCTCGGACCTGGTCGTCAGCGCGGAGAACGAGCCGTCCGCGGCGCGCAGTTCGGCGCATGCCTGGGTGGCCGCCGGATGGGTACCCGTGGGTGTGGGCTGACAGCTCAGCGTCACCGCGCGCTGGACCTCGGTCGAGGCCGCGTCGGCGCCCCAGCCGACGGTGAGCACCAACGCGGAGGGCGGGTACAGGCTTCTCGGCTGCGCGGGTGCGGCGTTCGCCGTCCCGCCGATCCCCAGCGCGGCGCTCACGGCCAGAGCGGCACCCAGGCCGATCGCCCCTGTCGTCTTCCGCATTTCGAACACTCCCTTGCTCGTGATTGCAGATACCGGACGGAGTCTTACGCGGTGCGTGTCAGGAACGCACGTCGATCGAGCACTTCCGGTCGCTACAAGTAGCCATTCGGTGGCTTATTGTCGCGTGCGGAAGGTGGAGCGCCGTGGAACGCCGCGTGGCGACTGGGTGCGGGGCGGCCCCGGGGGGCGGGGGAGGGGAGGGGGTGTGCGGTATGTCGGACCGCGTGCTCAGCGCGCTCAGGGCGATGCGGCAGCGCTCGGATGAGGGTGCCACCGCGGCGTATGGGACTCAAGGGACGGACGGGTGGCTCAAGGAGCGGACGGGTGGCGCAAGGGGGAGAACCTGCCAGCGGAAGCCGACCGAGGGGCGGTGTGTCCGAGGGCCGCCGAAGGCGAGCGTCACGCCCAGGCGGTCCTCGTCCCGGCCCGTCGACGCGTGAACGTCTTGTGGGCCCTGATCCGTGACGGAGGTGTCACCAAGGACGGAGGTGTCACCAAGGCGGACTCCCCGTAACGGCGGCGGCTCGACAACGTCATTAGGAGGTGAGGGGGCCGCTCAGGGGGCCGGTCTGCCGCCCCCAGCCGTACCCGCGCTCGGCCCGCAGCCGCACCACCAGCCGCCGGTCGGCCACCATCGCGGCGCGGAACTCCTCCCAGTCCGGATGCTCGCCCTGGATCGCGCGGTAGACCTCGACGAGCTCGTCGGCGGTGGCGTCATGGAGGTCGGCGGCGACCGGCGTCAGCTCGGCCTCGCCCTCGGCCACCAGATAGGAGTAGCGGTCGCCGCTGGTGACATAGAAGCTCGCGCGCGGATCGCGGCGCAGATTACGGGTCTTGGCGCGGTCGTCGGTGACCGAGATCCGGATGAGGCGCGTCGCGGGGTCGTAGGTGAAGGCGACATTGGACAGCTGGGGCCGTCCGTCGCGCTTGAGGGTGACGAGCGCCCCGGTGCGCTGCTCCCGCAGCAGATCGAGCAGGGCGCCGTCGCCGGACTCCATGGACTCGCCGGATCGCTCGGTCATGGTGATCAGAATACGGCGAACGGCTGACATTCCGCGGTGCGACACGCGGAATCTCAAGGTGTTTTGCGTGCTTATGGTGTATATGGGAGCGCGAGGAAAGCCATGACGACCGCCCTCGTACGCTTGTTCGAGAATGGGGTTATGGTGGGGCGTGAGACAAGCAGGGTCGGTCAGGGGGTGTGAGCAGCGGGAGGTGCGGATGCCAGGCTTCACGCATCTGCACACCGCGTCCGGGTTCTCCATGCGGTATGGGGCCGCGCATCCGGAGCGGCTGGCAGAGCGCGCCGCCGAGCGCGGTATGGACGCGATCGCGCTGACCGACCGCGACAGCCTCGCCGGAGCGGTGCGGTTCGCCAGGGCGAGCGCGGCCGCGGGGGTGCGGCCGCTGTTCGGGGTGGACCTCGGCGTACAGGCGCGGCCCCCGGAGCCGGGGCGCACAGCCCGTCGGCGCACGCCGGTGCGCGGCGGGGCGTTCATCGATGAGTCCGCGCCCCGTACGGTCTTCCTCGCCCGCGACGGCGCGGCCGGCTGGGCCGCGCTGTGCGGGCTGGTCTCCGCCGCCCACGCGGGCCTCGCCCACCCCGGGACCTCCCGGGCGAACGGGGACGGCCCGCCTTTGCTGCACTGGTCCGACCTGGAGAGTGAGGCCGGCGCGCTCGCCTCGCTGACCGTGCTCCTCGGCCCCGACTCCGACGTCGGGCGGGCCCTGGCCGCCGGGCGCCCCGACCGGGCCGCGCGGCTGATCGCCCCCTGGCGTGAGCTCTTCGGCGACGCGCTGCGGCTCGAGGCCGTATGGCACGGCCGCGCGGGCACCGGCCCCGGTTCGCTGCGGCTTGCCGCCCGTACCGTCGGCTTCGCCGCCGACCAGGGCATCCGGGCCGTCCTCAGCAACGCCGTCCGCTACGCCGACCCGGGTGAGGGCCCGGTCGCCGACGTCCTGGACTCCGCCCGTCGGCTCGTCCCCATCGACGCGCGCACCCCCGGTGCGCTCGACAGTGGCGAGCGCTGGCTCAAGGGTCCCCGGGAAATGACGGAGATCGCCGAACGGATCGCGGAGGCGGTGGGGGCGCGGCGGGACGCCGCGTACCGGCTGCTGGAGGAGACCCGGCGCACCGCCGCCGCCTGCCTTCTCGACCCCGAGGACCACATCGGCCTCGGCACCGTCCACTTCCCCGAGCCGCGGCTGGTCGGCGCCGGGCGGCGGAGCGCGGAGCGGGTGCTGCGCTCGCGTTGCGCCGCCGCCATGGTGCTGCGGGGGTACGACCGCGACCGGGCGCGCTGGGAGCGGCTCGAGGACGAGCTGCGCACCATCGAACGGCTCGGCTTCGCCTCGTACTTCCTCACCGTCGCGCAGGTCGTCGACGACACCCGTGCGCTCGGCATCCGGGTGACCGCCCGTGGCTCCGGCGCGGGTTCGTTCGTCAACCATCTGCTCGGCATCGCCCACGCCGACCCTGTGGCCAACGGTCTGCTGATGGAGCGTTTCCTGTCGGTGCGGCGGGCCGCGCTGCCCGATATCGACATCGACGTCGAGTCCGCGCGCCGTCTCGACGTCTACCGCGCGATCTTCGACCGCTTCGGGGCGGAGCGGGTCGCGACCGTCTCGATGCCCGAGACCTACCGGGTGCGCCATGCCGTACGGGATGTGGGCGCGGCGCTCGGCATGGACCCGGCCGAGGTGGACCGGCTCGCCAAGTCCTTCCCGCACATCCGCGCCCGCGACGCCCGCGCGGCGCTGGCCGAACTGCCCGAGCTGCGAGGACTACGAGAAGCGACCGCCGAGCAGGAACGTTTCGGCAGGCTCTGGGAGCTGGTCGAGGCGCTCGACGGGCTGCCCCGCGGCATCGCCATGCATCCGTGCGGCGTACTGCTCTCCGACGCCGGGCTGCTGGCCCGTACGCCCATCGTGCCGACCAGTGGCGAGGGCTTCCCCATGTCGCAGTTCGACAAGGACGACGTCGAGGAGCTCGGGCTGCTCAAGCTGGACGTCCTCGGCGTACGGATGCAGTCCGCGATGGCCCACGCGGTCGCGGAGATCCGCCGTGCCACCGGGCGGACCGTGGACATCGACGACCCCGGGCAGGTCCGGCCCGGCGATCCGGCCACCTACGACCTGATCCGCTCCACCGAGACGCTCGGCTGCTTCCAGATCGAATCGCCCGGCCAGCGTGATCTGCTGGGCCGGCTCCAGCCCACCTCCTTCCATGACCTCGTGGTCGACATATCGCTCTTCCGGCCGGGTCCGGTCGCGGCAGACATGGTGCGGCCCTTCATCGACGCCCGGCACGGCCGAAAGCCGGCGCGCTATCCCCATCCGGACCTGGAGGACGCGCTGCGCGAGACGTATGGGGTGGTCGTCTTCCATGAGCAGATCATCAAGATCGTGTCGATCATGACCGGATGTGAACGGGACCTCGCCGACGAGGCGCGCCGCGCGCTGTCCGACCCCGAACGGCAAGGGCGGGTACGGGCCTGGTTCCACGCGGAGGCCGCGAAGCGGGGCTATGCGCCGGAGGTGCTGGAGCGTACCTGGGAGATCGTCGAGGCGTTCGGCTCCTACGGCTTCTGCAAGGCGCACGCCGTGGCCTTCGCGGTCCCGACCTACCAGTCCGCCTGGCTCAAGGCACACCACCCGGCCGCCTTCTACGCCGGGCTGCTCACCCATGACCCCGGGATGTACCCGAAGCGGCTGCTGCTGGCGGACGCGCGGCGGCGTGGAGTGCCGATCCTTCCGCTGGATGTGAACCGGTCGGGCTCCGATTACCGAATCGAACTGGTGTCTGACGGAGAGGGAGGTGGCGAGGACGAGGGGGACATGGGCATCCGGCTGGCGTTGAGCGACGTCCACGGCATCAGCGAGGCCGAGACCGAGCGGATCGCGGGCGGAGCGCCGTACTCCTCGCTCCAGGACCTGTGGCTGCGCGCCCACCCCGGGCGGCCGGTCGCCGAACGGCTGGCCCAAGTCGGCGCGTTGGACGCCTTCGGCACGAGCCGACGCGATCTGCTGCTGCAGATCGCCGAACTGCACCGGCAACACCAGCACGGTGCCCGGCGCGCCGGGGGCGCGGACCAGCTCCCGCTGGCCGAAACCGGCCCACCCGCCCCCGCCGGACTCCCCGACCTCGACGCGGACGAACGCCTCGGCGCCGAGCTCGGCATCCTCGGCATGGACGTCTCCCGCCATCTCATGGGCGACCACCGGGACTTCCTGGAGGAACTGGGCGCGATGTCCGCTAAGCGGTTGCGCACCGCGAGACATGGGGAGACGGTGCTCGTCGCCGGGGCCAAGGCCGCCACCCAGACCCCGCCGATCCGCTCGGGGCGCCGGGTCATCTTCACCACGCTCGACGACGGCACGGGCCTGGTCGACTGCGCCTTCTTCGACGACAGCCACGCCGCGTGCGCGCACACCGTCTTCCACTCCTGGCTGCTGCTCGTCCGCGGCGTGGTCCAACGCCGCGGCCCGCGCAGCCTCAGCGTCGTCGGCTCGGCCGTCTGGAACCTCGCCGAACTGGCCGCGCTCCGGAAGGAGGGCGGCCTGGAGGCGGTCGCGATGGAGCTCGCCGCGGGGGCGGGCGCGGGGGCGGACGAGGACGGTACGTCAGGCGCTGACGCTGCCGGTGCCGAGCCTTCTGGTATCGGCACCGACTCCGGGCGTCGTATCCAGCTGTCCACCGGCTACGCCATGCACCCGTGGGCCGACCTCCAGCCCGCGGGCGACCAGTCCGCCACCGGCCGCAAACTGTGGCACGCGAGCCCAGGGAGCGCGGGATGACCCCCATGGTCGGCCGCGACGCGGCCGCCGGGCCGGAGCCGCGTCCCGTTGCCGGGCTGGAGCCGCGTCCTGTTGCCGGGTCGGAGCCGCGTTCCGTTGCCGGGACCGCCGTGTTCCTCGCCGCCGGGCCGGTGCGGTCCGTGGCGCCGGCGGAGGAGGGCGGTCGTGCCGAAGGCGACGCGGCGCCGCATGTGTTGTACGTGCGCTTCCGTCACGCCGGGGTCGCGGCGCTCGGGGAGGATGTCTACCAGGGGCTGCTCGCGCTGCTCGGGGAGTTGACGCCGGTCGTCGAGGCGCTGCCGCCCGATGCCGCGCTCGCGGATGTGCGGGGGGCGCTGCGGTACTTCGGGCGGGACGCGGCGGGGCTCGCGGAGATCGTGCGGGTCCGGGCGCTGGCCCGGTACGGCGTGGACTGCACGGTCGGCGTCGCCGCCAACCCCATGCTCGCCCGGATGGCGGCTCATGACCGGTCGGCCGAGGCGGTCCGCACCGTTCCGGGCGATCCGGGCGCCGTCGCCGCCTTTCTGGCCCGCAAGCCGCCCACCGCCCTGCCCGGTGTGGGGCCCGCGATCGCGCGCACTCTGTGCTCGTACGGGCTGGACAGCGCGGCGCGGATCGCCGAGGCGCCGCTGTCCACCCTGCAGCGGATCCTCGGTGCGGCGACCGCGCGCCGGGTGCACGCATGGGCCCGCGGTATCGATCCGGCGCCCGTCACCCCGAACGCCCCCGCCCGCGCCATGGGCGCCGAACACCGCTTCCGGCACGACGAGTTGGACCCCGTCCGCAGGCGTCGGGCGCTGCTCACCCTCGCCGACGAGCTCGGCGTCCGGCTGCGGACGGGCGGGCAGGTGGCGGCGGCGGTCAGTCTGACCGTCCGTTACGCCGACCGCTCCACGACCACCCGCAGCCGGACCCTGGCCGAGCCGACCGCGCACACCCCGGTGCTGACCGCCACCGCGTACGCGCTGCATGACGCGCTCGGGCTGCAGCGGGCCCGGGTGCGGTCCGTCTCGCTGCGGGTGGAGGGCCTGGTGGAGGCCGAACTCGCCGCCCATCAGCTGAGCTTCGACCCCGTGGACGACAAGTCACGCCGTCTGGAGGCGGCCGCGGACCGGGCCCGTGCCCGCTTCGGCGTGTCGGCGGTCCGGCCCGCCGGATTCCTGGACGTCGCGTGAAGAGTTCGCGAATGTTCCTTCACCGGCACATGGCTGGATGCTTTTGCTACCCGCGCGTAATTTTCATCTGAGCGCAACATTCTTGTGATCCGGGTCGCAGGGCGCACATCGGCGCAACTCTCTCCCCCACCAGCGAGGAGTTCATGTGATGCTGCCCTGGAGGCGTATCCCCGGAAGCCGTAAGACCCCTCACAACACCCCCCACACCGTCACCCGTCAGGCTCGTAAGCCCCGTACGCCCCGCGGCTTACTGCCGGCCCTGGCCCTGGCGGTTGTGGCGAGCACGGCGACCCCCACCGCCGCACTCGCCACGGACACCGCGTCGCAGACCGTCAGCCGCGGCTGGAACAACTACTCCTGCAAGCCATCGGCCCAGCACCCCCGCCCCGTCGTCCTGGCGCACGGCACCCTCGGCAACTCCGTCGACAACTGGCTCGGCTTCGCGCCCTACCTGGTCGACCGCGGCTACTGCGTCTTCTCCCTCGACTACGGCCAACTGTCCGGCGTGCCGTTCTTCCACGGCCTCGGCCCGATCGACAAGTCGGCCAAGCAGCTGTCCTCCTTCGTCGACCGGGTGCTCGCCGCCACCGGCGCCGCCAAGGTCGATGTGGTCGGCCATTCGCAGGGCGGGATGATGCCCCGCTACTACCTCAAGTTCCTCGGTGGCGCGGCCAAGGTGAACACCCTGGTCGCCCTCGCCCCGTCCAACCACGGCACCACCCTGCTCGGGCTGACGAAGCTGCTGGACTACTTCCCGGTCATCGGCGATCTCATCGCCATGGGCACCCCCGGGCTGATGGACCAGGTGGCCGGCTCGGACTTCATGAAGCGCCTCAACGAGGGCGGCGACACCGTCCCCGGGGTGCACTACACCGTCATCGCGACCAAGTACGACGAGGTCGTCACGCCCTTCCGTTCGCAGTTCCTGTCCGGACCCGACGTCAAGAACGTGGTGCTTCAGGACCTGTGCCCGTCCGATATCTCCGAGCACGTCACCATCGGCCTGACCGACGGACTGGCCTTCCACGAAGCCGTCAACGCCCTCGATCCGGATCACGCCACTCCGACGACCTGTGCCTCGGATGACTGACCCTTGACAGCGCCAGTGCGCGGCCACTAGTGCGACGCACCGGCCGCTAACGCGAGGTACGGCTCCCGAGCGCCCCCACAAAGCGCGTCAGTAGCCGTGCGAACTCCGCCCGGTCCGCCTCCGGCCACCCCTCCATCGCCTCGGCGAACACGGAGCGCCGGAAGCGGTGCACCTCCTGCGTCAGGGCGCGCCCCGCCTCGGTCCGTACGAGCAGGGCGCGCCGCCCGTCCGACTGATCCGCTTCTCTCCGTACCAACCCGGCCTCGACCGCCCCCGCGACGAGCCTGCTCGCCCGCGGCTGATCGACGCCCAGGGCCCCGGCGACACCGGAAACGGTCGCCGGGGCCCCGCTCTGCTCCGCCGCCTCGATGGCGTCGAGCACGTCGAAGGACGCGTTCCCCGCGGCCGGGCGCCCGGCGAGCCGTGCCAGGGACCGTCTGCTCTGGCTGCGGCGAATGGCGACCATGGCCCGCTCGATGGCGTCGATGGGCTGTTCACGGTTGTCGTCCAGGCTGTCGTCCAGGTTGTCGTCCATGGCGCCTCATTGCATAATCACTGACATCTAGTTGTCATCTTACATGCATCATGCGGAGGTAGGGCCATGAAGCCGATCGGATACTGGCTCAAGCATCTCGACACCCTGATCGACGCGGACTTCGAGCGTGCCCTCGCCGACAGCGGCCTCTCGCGCCGCCACTGGCAGATCCTGCACTCCCTGAACGCCGGCCCGAGAAGCACCGGCGAACTCACCGCGGCGCTGCGCCCCTTCTGGGCCGAGGGTGCCATCACCCTGGACGACGCCCTGGAAGCCCTCCGGGCCCGGGGCTGGGTGGTCCCGCGCGGCCGGCGACGGCCCGTACGCCCTCACCCCGCTGGGCGCCGACGGCCACGCCGCCGTGGCCGAACGGATCGGCGTCACCCGGCGACGGCTGATGGACGGCATGACGGACGAGCAGTACACCGAGACCGTGCGGGTGCTGAGCCGCATGGCCGCGAACCTCGAATCCGCGTCCTCCGCGGTGTGAACGACGCGGCCTTCGAGGTCGTCAGCCGTTATGCGGAACGGCACACGCGGTCGGGTTACTCCGAGATGATGTCGACCGCGATGTTGCCCTTCGTCGCCTTCGAGTACGGGCACACGCCGTGGGCCTGCTCGACCAGCTTGCGGCCGGTCTCGTTCTCGAGCTCGCTGGGCAGCTCCACGCGCAGGGTCACCTGGAGGGCGAAGCCGCCGTCCGTCTCGTCCTTGCCGATGCCGACCTCGGCGGTCACCGAGATGTCCTTGGTGTCGACCTTGGCCTCGCGGCCCACGAGGCCGAGGGCGCTGGCGAAGCAGGAGGCGTAGCCCGCGGCGAACAGCTGCTCCGGGTTGGTGCCCTGGCCGTTGCCGCCGAGGGCGGGCGGCATGGCGAGGGCGAGGTCGATCTGGCCGTCGGAGCTCACGGCCCGGCCGTCGCGTCCGTTGGCCGTGGCGATCGCGGTGTAGAGCGCGTCCATGAAGACCATCCCTTTCGGAAGTCCATTAGTCCGGAGTTCATTAGTCCGGAGTCCAAAGTCCGGAGTCCAAATTGGTCCGGTGATCCGGCAATCCGGTGGCGGGCACTCCGTGTGCCTGCCTCCGTACTGGAGTACAGCACACAATTAAGTTGCGCACAACCAAAGTGTACGCTGGAGGCATGTCACACCAGCCCGACCGCACCACCGCCGAGCCCCCCGTGAGCGCCGAACCCCCCGCCCTGCCCGACGACCTGCTCCGGCTCGATCTGCAGGTCTGCTTCGCCCTGCACGCCGCCTCGCGCGCCTTCGGCGGGGTCTACCGGCGGGTGCTGAAGGAGACGGAGCTCACCTATCCGCAGTACCTCGCGATGCTGGTGCTGTGGGAGCACGGGGAGATGCCGGTCAAGCGGCTGGGGGAGTATCTGCGGCTGGACTCGGGGACCCTCTCGCCGCTGCTCAAGCGCATGCAGTCGGCCGGACTCGTGCGACGCGAGCGCAGCGCGCAGGACGAGCGCTCGGTGACGGTCCGGCTGACGGCGGAGGGGGAGGCGCTGCGGGAGAGCGCCCAGGGCGTCCCCCTGCAGGTCATCGAGGCCAGCGGTCTCGACCCGGCGGAGCTGGTGGATCTGCGGTCACGGCTGCAGCGGCTGACGGCCGTGCTCGATGCGGCCCTGGCCGACGAGGAGGGGTGACGGTCAGGCGGAAGGGCGCCGGAGGGTCTGGAAGCCGTACGCCACGGCCGCGAGCGCCAGCGGGATCAGCAGCAGGGCCGCAAGGAGGTCGTTGACTTCCGCAGCATGGTCATCGGGGCCTTCCTTCGTGGATACCCCGGCCTTAAGGCCGGGGGGAAACGAAGCTCCTGCGGAGCAGGGCAAGGAAAGCCGGTTCGCCGCCAGGCCGGACCGGCGTACACCGTCCACCGACCGACACCTGCTACTCACACGGAATCTGATACGGTGTCAGGTGTGACGCAGTAGGTCAAGCGGGCGTTCAAGTACCGCTTTTACCCCACGGACGAGCAGGCAGCCGAGCTGTCTCGCACGTTCGGCTGCGTCCGCCTCGTGTACAACAAGGCGCTGGAGGACCGCACCCGGGCCTGGTACGGCGAGCAGCGCCGGGTCTCCTACGTGCAGTCGTCGGCCGCGCTCACGCAGTGGAAGAAGACCGATGAGCTGGCCTTTCTGACGCAGGTGTCCTCCGTCCCGCTCCAGCAGGCGCTCCGCCATCTTCAGACGGCGTTCGGGAACTTCTTCGCCAAGCGCGCGAAGTACCCGCGCTACAAGAGCCGAAAGAAGTCCCGAGCGTCGGCCGAGTACACCCGCAGCGCCTTCAAATGGCGCGACGGGCGACTGACTTTGGCCAAGATGGCGGAGCCGCTGGACATCCGCTGGTCGCGTCCGCTCCCTGAAGGAGCGGAGCCGATGACGGTGACCGTCTCCCGCGACAGCGCCGGACGCTGGTTCGTCTCGATGCTCGTCGAAGACGCCATCGTCCCCGCCCCCGCCACCGGCGCGGCGATCGGCCTGGACGCCGGGATCACCTCCCTGGTGACCCTGTCCACCGGGGAGAAGATCGCCAACCCCCGGCACGAGCGGCGTGACCGGGCCCGTCTCGCCCGCGTTCAGCGAGAGCTGTCGCGGAAGGCGAAGGGCTCGGCGAACCGGGAGAAGGCCCGGCGCAGGGTCGCCAAGGTCCACGCGCGGATCGCCGAGCGGCGCCGCGACTTCCTGCATAAACTGTCGACTCGGCTCGTCCGTGAGAACCAAACGGTCGTGATCGAGGACCTCACCGTCCGCAACCTGGTCAAGAATCACTCGCTTGCGCGGGCGATCAGTGACGCGTCGTGGACGGAACTCCGCTCCATGCTGGAGTACAAGTGCGCCTGGTACGGGCGTGAACTCGTCGTGATCGGCCGCTGGTTCCCGTCCAGCAAGCTGTGCGGGGCCTGCGGCACGCTCCGCGAGAAGCTGCCGCTGAACGTCCGTGAGTGGACGTGCGACTGCGGCGCCGTGCATGACCGCGACGTGAACGCGGCACGCAACATCCTGGCCGCCGGGCTGGCGGCGTCTGCCTGTGGAGACGGTGTAAGACCTCAACGGGAGTCCTCCCGGACGGGGCGGTCGTCGGTGAAGCAGGAACCCCAGCGGGCGACCGCTGGAATCCCCCGCCTTTAGGCGGGGGAGGAAGTCAACTACCAGCATGTGGCGGGCGATGTGATCACCGAGCTCGACTGACGCCACGTCAGAAGCCTGTTGCCGGGCGCATGGAAGGGGCCGGCTCCGCGGGACGTCGTCGTCAGTCCCCCGGAGCCGGCGGCCCGGTCAGCCGCGGCCGCGCTGGGCGGCCTTGCGACGGTTGCCCACGGCGAACAGCACGGCCACCCCGGCGGCGAGGACCGCGGCGCCGCCCATTGCTATGGGGGCGGTGCTGTCGTCGCCGCCGGTCTGGGCGAGACGTTCACCCCTCTCGGCGCTCGCGCCGGCCCGTGCGGAGGTGTTCGCGGACGCGGCCCCGATGTCCTTGGCCTCGGCGCTCTTCACCTCGGCGCTCTTCACCTCAGCACTCTTGGCCTCCGCCTTCTTCGCCTCGGCGCTCTTCTCGCCCGCGGCCTTCGGGTGACGCGGCTGATGTGTGTTTTCGGTGCCGCTGTCACCGCCGTGGCCGTGGTGATCGACCGTCGACTTGCCGGCCCCCGCGGCGATCTGCGCGTCATCGGGCGCGGCCGCGGTCGGTGCGGAGCCGGCCTTCGTCCCGGCCCCCTTCGATGCCCCCGCACCGCCGAACGTCACGTCCGAGCAGGTGTAGAACGCCTCGGGGCTGTCCGAGCGCTGCCAGACGCTGTAGATCAGATGGCGGCCCGACTTCTTCGGCACCTTCCCCGTGAAGACGTAACTCCCGTCCTTCAGCGTCGGGTCGGTGACCTTCGCGAACGGCTTCGCCTCCAGGTCCGCCCACCTCAGCGGCTTGGTCGGGTCGTAGCCGTCCTTGGTGATGTACAGCTCGAAGCTGCCCCGGTGCGGCGCGGTGGCCCGGTAGGTGAAGGTATGCCCGCCGGCGGTCATCGCCGTGGCCGGCCAGTCGGCACGCGGCAGATCCAGGCCCTTGTACTTGTCGCGGCCCGCGCTGCACAGCTTGCCGTCAGGGATGATCTGCTGGTGACGCCCGGCGGCGTCGGGGATGTTGACCTCGTTCCAGTCGTAGAGGGCCTGTGTGCCGCCTGCCGCGACGGCCGCCTTACAGGCCGCCGAGTCCGGGCTCTCCGGCCCCTCCGCGAAACAGGCCGACACCCGGCTGACCGGGTTCTGCATCGAACCGTGCGCGACAGCGGGGCCCGCGGTCAGCGCGGTGAGGGCGAGCGGCACGGCGCCGACGGCGGCGATCCGGGCTGTTCTGCGAGGAGCGGTCATCGTGGGGGACATCGTGGGGGACTCCTTCAGTGGGGGGTACGCGCAGCACGCTAACCTCGCCCACCGGCCGGAACGCCGGGCTTATGGCGCCGTTAAGGAGCAGCTCAGGCTGTGCTGAGACGGGACCGCGGACCGCTGGCGCGCTGCTGGTTCAGCGTGGGCCTCGACGCCACAGCGTCCTCAGCATCTGCCTGGCCGGACGCACTACAGCGGTGAGGACGACGGCACCAATCGCGGCTGCCGCGGTGGATGCCAGGAAGAGGCGGGGGTGAGTCTTCGACCACGCACCGCTCTGTCGGCTGAGCCATTCCGCCGCCGCGTCCACGGCTTCCTCGGCTACGGACAGCAGTTCGCGATCCCGGTTCACGAGGCGGCCAGCCGCCTTTCCGCCAGGACGTCATCGCCGACCGCCGAGACCACCTTTGACACGACGTTCCCAACGGCGCCGAGCCTGTGGAAGTTGGCATCCGGGCGTGCGCAGTGCTCCAGAGGGGCGTCGTGATGACGCACCGCTCCAAGTTCAGGGCCCACGCCTTTCTTCGGTGATGCGTTCGACAGCACAGGGTGAGAATGATTGCGGAGGGTCGCGGGCGTGGAAGGGTCACACGTATGACCGGAACGAGCCCCTCAAGCGCGCACCCTTCCTCCCGTGCGCACTCCCGTATGTCCGCCGTCGAGCTGATCGAGGCCGTCGTCGACCCCGGCAGCTGGCGCGGGTGGGACGAGCCGGTCGAGATCACCACGGCCGATCCCGCCTACCGCGCCGACCTGGAACGGGCGCGTGAGCGCACCGGGCTCGACGAGTCGGTGATCACCGGGGAGGGGCGCATCGAGGGGCGGAGGGTGGCGCTCGTCGCCTGCGAGTTCCGCTTTCTGGCCGGGTCGATCGGGGTCGCCGCCGGTGAGCGGCTGGTACGGGCCGTGGAGCGGGCCACGGCCGAACGGCTGCCCCTCCTCGCGGCGCCGGCCTCCGGCGGTACCCGGATGCAGGAGGGTACGGTCGCGTTTCTGCAGATGGTGAAGGTGGCCGCGGCGATAACCGACCACAAGGCGGCCGGCCTGCCCTACCTCGTCCATCTGCGCCACCCCACGACCGGCGGCGTCCTCGCCTCCTGGGGCTCTCTCGGCCACGTCACCGCCGCCGAACCGGGCGCCCTCATCGGCTTCATGGGCCCCCGGGTGCACCAGGCCCTCTACGGTGCGGAATTCCCGCCCGGCGTCCAGGTGGCGGAGCACCTGATGCACCACGGCCTGATCGACGCGGTCCTCCCGGCGAGCCGATTGGCGGGGGTGGCGGCGCAGGTGCTGAGGGTACTGTGCGGTGGCGCGGGTGGCGACGGGCCCGCCGTACCGGGGGCCGCCGGGGTCACCGCCCCGCCGGGCACCGGCGAGGCGCCGGGAGGCGGGGGCGCCTCGGCCCGTACCGGCCCGGCGCCGTCCGCCGAGGAGTCCATCCGGGCCTCGCGGCGGCCCGAGCGGCCGGGGGTGCGGGACCTGCTGCGGGTTGCCGCCGAGGACGTGAGCCCGCTCAGTGGTACGGGGGCCGGGGAGCACGATCCCGGGTTGCTGCTCGCGCTCGCCCGGGTCGGGGGCACGCCGTGTGTCGTGCTGGGGCACAACCGGCGCAGCGCCCGGCAGGGCGAGGCGGCCGACGGGCCGGGGGAGGGGCAGCCGCTGGGCCCGGCGGGGTTGCGTACCGCGCGGCGCGGGATGCGTCTCGCCGCCGAGCTGGGGCTGCCGCTGCTCACCGTTATCGACACCGCGGGCGCGGCCCTGAGCCGTGAGGCCGAGGAGGGCGGGCTCGCGGGGGAGATCGCCCGGTGCCTCGCCGACATGGTGACCCTGCCCGCGCCGACCCTCTGTCTGCTGCTCGGGCAGGGCGCGGGAGGCGCCGCGCTCGCGCTGCTGCCGGCCGACCGGGTGGTGGCGGCGCGGCATGCCTGGCTGTCGCCGCTGCCGCCCGAGGGTGCGTCGGCGATCCTCTACCGGACCACGGAGCGGGCGTACGAGGTCGCCGAACGCCAGGGTGTGCGCTCCGCCGATCTGCTCGCCCAGGGCATCGTCGACCGGATCGTGGAGGAGGGTGAGGAGGGTGAGGAGGATGCGGCGGAGGACTTTCTCGGCCGCCTCGGTCGTCTCCTCGGCGCCGAACTCGCCACCCTCCGCGCCCAGGACCAGGAGGAGCGATTGGCCGCCCGCCGCGCTCGCCACCGTCGGATCGGACTGCCGGGTTGACGGCGAATCAGGGCCAAACGGGCGGACCGGCCCACCGAATTAGCGGTCTTAGGCATGCCTAACCTAATCTCGGGCCGTGAACGAGAATGATCTCGACGCGGCGTCACGGCCGTCCTGCGCCCCTGCCCCGCGGCCCCACCGGCTACACCTCCTCGCCCTCAACCCGACCGACTCCGTCACCGAAGGCTTCCTCCCGGCGGCGGCCCGGCTCGGTCTGACGGTTACCCTTCTCACCGATCAGCCCGAGGCCCATGAGCGCGCCCGCGAACGGGCAACGGAGCATGGTGGTCCGGGGCCGTTCCCCGCGCTCGACATCGTCCACTGCGACGTACGGGACTTTCGCGAGGTCATCAGCCGTATCGCCGCCGACCCACGACCCCAGGCGATCTTCACCAACAGCGACCACCTCCAGGTCCAGGCGGCCCTCGCCGCCCAGTACTTACGTCTTCCCGGCAAGGACTGGGCCGCCGCGGTGCGCACCAAGAACAAGGCCGAGCTGCGCCGCGCCCTCGCCGCGGCGGGCGCGGCCGGTGCGGATGGCAACGCGGATGGCGACACCGTCTGGTCCGCCGAGCTCGGCACCGGGGCGGACCCCGCCACCCTCGCCGGGCTCGACGGGTCCTTCCCCTGCGTCGTCAAGCCGCGTGAGGGCGTGGCCAGCGAGGACGTCGTCCTCGTCGCCGACGCGGACGAACTCGTCCAGCGCTGCCATGACATACGCGCCCGGCGGCCCGGCGCCGCGCTGGTGATCGAGGAGTTTCTCGACGGCGAGCTGCGCACCCTCGAAACCCTCGGCGACGGCCGCACCCTCCATGTCCTCGGCGGCTTCCGCACCGAGCTCTCCCCGCCGCCGCACTTCATCGAGGAACGGCTGCATCTGCTCCCCGCCCCGCCTCCGCAGCCCCACACCGACCAGGTGCTGGCCCAACTGCGGGCGCTGGGCGTCGGCTTCGGCGTCTGCCACACCGAGTACGTCGTCCAGGGGGACCGGGCCCGCCTGATCGAGGTCAACTACCGGGCCATCGGCGACCAGTGCGACCTCGTCCTCGCCGAACTCCTCGGCATCCCCCTCTTCGAGCACATCCTCCGTACGCACATGGGCGAGCCGCTGCCGGACGACCTCGGTGCGCGGACCGACGGCAGGGCCCGTATGGAGTACGTCCTCGCCGACCGCGCCGGCCGTCTCGTCTCCGCCCCACCGGCGAGCGTGACCGAGCGCGGAGGCGTACGGCTGGACTACCGGCCGCTGCGCGAGATCGGCGAAGACCACCCGCTCTACCGCACCAACCGTGATTTCCTCGGTGTTCTGCGGGCAACCGGCACCGACCAGGGGCTGATCGACGCGGCCGTGACGGAGTTCCTGGCGAAAGGCCGATGGGAGATCGCGTCTTGAGCGTCATGAGCGGAACGGGGCCGGGTAGCTGCGCGGACCAGTGGGAGGGGAGCACCGAGGAGGCGCTTCTCGGACGGGTGCTCGACGCCCTCCTTCGGGAGGACGCCTACAAGCTGCGCAGCCGCGCCCGCACGGTGCGGCGCGCCGACGGCGACTGGCTGCGCATCGCGCTGGAGGGGGGCGAGAACGTGCTGCTGCCGGTGGAGGGGGAGGGCTTCCAGTGCGAGATCCGTGCCCGCCGCCCGGTGCGGATCGAGTGCGAAGCGGCTGGGGATGCCCGGGAGTTGGCCGGTGCGGTGGGTGGTCCCGCGAGGCGTCGCTGGCGCGCCCCCGGTCCCGCGGGTGCTCCCGGCGGTGGGGCGGCTGGTGCTCCCGGTCCTGCGGGTGCCCCTGGCCCTGCGGGTGCTCCCGGTCCTGCGGGTGCTCCCCGCCCCGCGGGTGCTTCCGGCGGCGGGCTGGCGGGCGCCCCCCGCCCCGCGGGTGCTCCGGGTCCGGCGGGTGCTCCCGGCGGCGGCCTGGCGGGTGCTCCGGGCCCGGCAGGTGCTCCCGGCCCGGCGGGCGCCCCCGGCCCCGCGGGTGCTCCCGGCGGTGGCCCGGCGGGTGCTCCCGGCGCACGGGCGGTCGGCGCGCCCAGCCAGGCGGGGACATCCACCGCCGGCGGCCCCGGGACGCCGAGGGCCGCCCCGGGCCACCGCATCGTGCTCACCGGGCTCGCCGCCGTCCTCGGGCGGCTTCGGGCGGCGGCCCCGGCCCAGGACCGGCCGCTGTACGACGTCTTCGTGGACGAGTGCCGCCGGGCCCTGGACGCCATGCGGTTGCACGACCGTATCCGGCCCGGGGTCGTCGGGCGGCTGGCCGCCGGCTCCGACCAGGGCTGGCCCGGGATGGCCGGGGCCGTCGCGTATGACACGCTCGCCGCCTTCCGGGACCACCCGGTCTATCCGGCCGGCCGCGGCCGTTCCGTCTTCACCGAGGCCCAAATACGGGACCACGCACCCGAGTTCCACCCCGCCTTCCGGCTGCGCTGGGTCGCCCTTCCGCACGAGGCGATCGGCGGGGAAACCACCGGCCTCCCCGCGTGGTGGCCCAGCCCCGGTGAGCTCGGTCTCGGCCGTGGGCTCGAGGGGAGCCATCTGGCCTTTCCGGTGCATCCGCTCACCGTCGGCCCTCCGCTGGAGGCGGCGCTGCGCTCCACCGGGCTCGCCGACCGAGCCCGGCTGGCCGACCGCGCCCTGCTCGACGTACGGCCCACGCTCTCCATGCGTACCGTCGCCGTCGCCGACGACCCGGTCACCCACCTCAAACTGCCGCTCACCACCGCCACCCTGGGCCTGCGCAACCGGCGCACCGTCAAACCGGGCACGCTGACCGACGGCGAGGTGGCGCAGCGGCTGGTGGAGGCGGTGATCGCGCGGGAGCCGCGGTTCGCCGCGACCGTGCTGCTCGCGGACGAGACCACCCACCTCCACGCGGGGCACGAGCTGCTGGCCACGCTCGTACGCCGCTATCCGCCCGGCCTGGAGGACGCCCGGATCGTGCCGGTGGCCGGGCTGCTCGCCCGGATGCCGGACGGGGTGCTCGTCGTGGACACGCTCGCCGAGCGCTACTACGGCGGGGACCTCGGTGCCCTGTTCGACGACTATCTCCGGCTGCTGTTCGACTTCCACACCACGCTCTTCGCCTACGGCATCGCGCTGGAGTCCCATCAGCAGAACACCTCCCTGGTGTTCGGGGCGGACGGGCACCCCCGGCTGCGGCTGCTCATCAAGGACCATGACGGCCCCCGCGTCCACGCCATACGGCTCGCCGCGATGATCGGCGGGGGCGAGGCCGCCGACCTCTGCCGCTTCGACGACCGCAGAATCCTGACCGGCGGCGACGGGCCGGTGGCCGATGTGTTCACCACGATTACCGTCCATCTGTGCGCCGCCGCCCTCGCCTTCGAACTGGCCGCCCTCGGCCGGGCACCCCTCGACGCCCTGCTGCGCCAGGTGCGCGACCGGCTCACCGAGTCCGTCGACCGGCTCGCCGCCGCGCGGCCGGGGGCGGCCGCCGCCCTGCTGCGGGCACGGGTGCTGGACGCGGACCGGCTGCCGGTCAAGGCGATGGTCACGGCGGGCACTCTGTTCACCAAGGAGCGCTCGGGCGCCGCCGACATCAACAAGCACTACGTCACCGGACCCAACTATCTGCGGCGGGGGAGCGGCAGATGACCGCCGGGTCCCCGTGGCAGATGACCGCCGGTCCCCCGTGGCAGATGACCGCCGGGTCCCCGTCCGGTCCACGGACCCCCTGCCTCCTTCCACCCTTCTCCGCCCTTGCTGGAGCCGCCTGATGCCCTCACCCTCCTCCCCGTCCACCACCGCCATCTCGGTCGCTGATGTCGCCTCCGCGGACGAGGTGGCCGCCCACACCCTCCTCAACTGCCTGCTCCGCGAGGTGTCGGGCCCGGAGCACCAGACCGTCGTGGCCGACGGCCGGCTGCGGCTGCGGCTGCCCCGCCGCGGGGTGCTGCTGCGGGTCGGGCTGCGGCGTACGTCGCTCATCGGGGCGCACCGGTTCACCGGGCCCGTCAGCGAACAGCGCGACGGCACCTGGACGGAGGTGTCCTGGCGCGAACTCGCCGAACACATCCACCGCGAACTCCAGCTGCGTACCGGCGTGCACAACGACGAATTCCTCGATCAGGTCGCCTCCAGTCACGCGGGCATGACGGCTGCCCTGGAACAGCGCGAGAAGGCGGCGGGGCGTGGCCAGAGGCCCGATGACGCCTATCTCGCCTCCGAACAGTCCCTGTTCTTCGGCCACCGCTTCCACCCCACCCCCAAGGCCCGCAGCGGCAGCCCCGACTCCTGGTCGCGGTTCGCACCGGAGGCGGGGGCGCGCTTCCCGCTGCACCATCTCGCCGTACGACAGGAGTACGTCCGCGAGGAGGCCGCCGCCCCCGGGGCCCTCGCGGCCCTCGACCGGCAGCGGCCGGTCCCCGACGGCTACCGGCTGCTGCCCGCGCACCCCTGGCAGTACGCCATGCTCCGCGAACACCGCCTCCTGCGAGCGGCGCTCGGCCGCGGCGACGTACTCGACCTGGGGCCCGGCGGGCCGGACTTCGCCCCGACCGCCTCGGTCCGCACGCTCTACGACGGCCGGGACTTCCTCAAGTTCAGCCTGAATGTGCGGATCACCAACTGCCTGCGCAAGAACGCCGACTACGAGCTGTTTGGCGCCGTCGCCCTGACCCGGCTGCTGGAGCCGATCGCGGCCGACCTCTCCACCCGCTTCCCGGGCTGTGAGCTGCTGCGCGAACCCGCCTACCGCACGTTCGACCTCGGCCCGGGTGAAGGCGGCCGCGAACTGGCGGAAGGCTTCGGCGTGATCGTCCGCGAGGGGCTCGCCGCCCGGCTGCGGCCGGGGCTGACCGGGCTGCTGGCGGCGGCCGTCGCCGACGAGTATCCGACCAGTGGCGCCCAGATCTCCCGGCTGCTCCAGGCAGGCGGCACCGGCACGGACGAGGCGCTCGCCTGGTGGGACGCCTATCTCGGACTCCTCGTACCACCCGTCCTCGCCGCCTACTTCGACCACGGCGTGGTCCTCGAACCCCACCTCCAGAACGTCGTCATCGGCGTCGACGCCACCGGCACCCCCCGCCAGGTGCTCTTCCGCGACCTGGAGGGCACCAAGCTGCTGCCCGAGCGCCACGCCGCGGCCCTCGCCGCGCTGCCCGGGGACGTGGCCCGCCCCATGACCTACGGGCGCGAACGCGGCTGGGACCGGGTCGTGTACTGCCTGCTGGTCAACCACATCGCCGAGATGGTCGCCGCCCTCGCCGACCGGCATCCCCGGCTGGAGCCCGCCCTGTGGTCGGCGGTCCGCCGGGTGCTGTGCGAACGCTCCGCGGCCCATGACGACCCGCCCGCGCTGCGCGCCCTGGTCGCGGGCGTGCCGCTGCCCGCCAAGGCCAACCTCCTCACCCGCTGGGCCCGCAAGGCCGACCGCGACGCGGGCTATGTCCGCATCGCCAGCCCGCTCGCCTCCGCCCTGCTGTCCGAGGCGGCCCATGTCATCGTCCCCGGGAGCAGCCGTTGATCACCCCGCCCGTCGCCGCCCTGGCCACCACGCTCACCGGGGACGACCTCCCCGCGTACGTCTACGACCTCACCGCCCTCGGCGCGCACGCCCAGGCCGTACGGAACGCGCTGCCGCCCGGCGTCGAGCTGTACTACGCCGCGAAGGCCAACCCGGCGCCGCCGCTCCTCCGCGCGCTCGCCCCGTACCTCAGCGGCTACGAGGTCGCCTCCGGCGGCGAGCTGGAGCATGTCCGCACCGCCGTGCCCGAACTGCCCCTGGCCTTCGGCGGACCGGGCAAGACCGAGGGGGAGCTGCGGCGCGCGCTGAAGCTGGGCGTGGAACGGTTCCATGTGGAGAGCGAGCACGAACTGCGGCTGCTGGCCCAGCTCGCGGGGGCCCGGCCCCTCGACGTCCTGCTCCGCGTCAATCTCCCGCTCGACGCCGCGGCGATGGGCGGCGCGGCGCTCGCCATGGGCGGCCGCCCCAGCCCCTTCGGCCTCGACCCCGACCGCGTCGCCGGCCTCCTCCCGCTCTTCACCGCGGACGGACCACTACGGCTGCGCGGCATCCACGCCCATCTCGCCAGCGGCCTGGACGCCGCCGCCCAGATCACCGTGGCCGCGGGCATCGCCGACTGGGCCCGGAGGCTGGCCGACCGGCACGGTGTGACGCTCACCGAGGTGAACGTCGGCGGTGGCATGGGCGTGGACTACGCTCACCCCGACCGCCGCTTCGACTGGGCCGCGTACGGCAGGGGCCTGGCCGATGTCGCCCAGCGGAACCCCGGTCTCACCCTGCGGATCGAGCCCGGCCGCGCGCTGACCGCCTACTGCGGCTGGTACGTCACCGAGGTACTGGACGTCAAGCACAGCGGGGGCGAGGTCTTCGCGGTGCTGCGTGGCGGCACACACCATATGCGCACCCCCGCCACCAAACAGCACGACCACCCCTTCCGGATCCTCCCCACCGACCAGTGGCCCCACCCCTGGCCCCGCCCCGCGGCACGGGCGGAGCCGGTCACCCTTGTTGGCCAGCTCTGCACCCCCAAGGACGTCCTGGCCCGCCACATCCCGGTCCCTAGGCTACGAGCCGGAGACCGGGTCGCCTTCGCGCTGGCGGGCGCCTACGCGTGGAACATCTCGCACCACGACTTCCTCATGCACCCGAAGCCGGGCTTCCACTACCTGGATGCCTGACGGGCGCCGCCTGACCCCGCGCAATCGCCACGTCGGCGCAGGCACGTTCCGCGTCGATCTCGTGCGGTTCGGCCTGAGCGGCGGCGCTCTCCTCCTCGGTGACCGGCCCGTACTCCTCTATGAGCCAGTCCACCAGCTCCACGAGCCGGTCCCGAGTCCGGGATGTCACCGTGCGTAAACCATAGTCCCACGTGTGGTGGTCGCCGAGAGCGCCTACGCTGGGAGACCACACCCGAAGGAGGCTCCCGGTCATGACCGCGACCCACGATCGTCCGCAGATGCTGCCGGAGGAGTTCGAGGAGTACGCGCGGCTGGCGGCCCGCGTGGCGGAGGGGGTGCGCTGGGAGTTCATCAACGGGAAGATCGGGGTTACGCCTGTGCCGGGCGGCGACCACGGGCGGATCATTCAGTGGCTGGCACGGGTCTGCATCCAAACTCATCCCGACCTGTGGCTGCACGATCAGGGCCTCAAGGTCGAGACCTACCGCAACGGCCATGCACGGCCCGACGGGACCCTCGCCCACAGCGACGCCTTTGTGGGTCAGGGGGAGTGGGCTGACGCCGCACCGGTCCTCATGGTCGTCGAAGTCACCTCGTACGACTCCGACATGGACCGCAGGGACCGGGTGGAGAAGCCCAGGGCCTACGCCGAGACGGGGGTCCCGGTGTATCTGCTGGTCGACCGTGAGGCCTGTGAGGTGACGGTCTTCAGCGAGCCCGACGGGGTCCGGTACGAGTCCACCAAGACCGTGCCGTTCGGCAAGCCGCTCACCTTGCCCGAGCCGGTCGGTGTCACCCTCGACACCGAGCCGCTCAAGGGCTGGGTGCGCTGAAGTTCCTGTCACGCCGAAGTCACTGACCACGTGCCTGCGGCGACTCGAGCGCAACGGTGTGGTCGAGGTGGTCGAGCGACTGGTCGGGTCCACGGACCCGGTGGCGATCGAGTACCGCATCACTTCTTTGGGCCGGACCCTTCAGTCACCCCTGCGCGCCATGCTGGGATGGGTTGTCGATCACCTCGACGCGGTCGAAGGCGCCCGGTCGCGCTATGACGAGCGACGTACGCGCAGCTGACGAACCGGCGCAGCTACGGCCGGACGAGTTCCGGCAGCGTCCGGTCGCCGCTGTTGCGAAGTGCATACAGCAACAGGCCATGCCGCGACTATCTGCGCGAGGCCGATAGGGCCGACCTGATGAGTACGGATGAGAGCATCCTGCGGATCAAGGAGGCATTCGAGCCCCGAGAAAAGGGGGATGCGCGGCGGGTCGGCGCTTGCCACGCTGTCCCGATGGACCGTCAACGGATCTCCCGCCTCGCCCACGCCGACCACCCCATCGCCGCCCCGCTCGCCGACGAGTCGGTGCGCCGACTCCTCGACCGGGCTGTGACGGACGGCGCCGAACGCGCCCTCGACCTCGGATGCGGACGAGGCGAGTGGCTGCGGCGGCTGCTGGCCCGCTACCCCTGGATGCGGGCCGAGGGGGTGGACATCGATGCCGCCTCCCTCGACCTGGCCCGCGAGGGCGCCCAGGAACTCGGGGTCGCGGAGCGGCTGGTGCTCCATGAGGCGGAGGCCGCCGTGTTCGTGAGTCCGCACCGCTTCGACCTGGTCCTGAGCGTGGGCGCCGCCCACGCCTTCGGCGGGCTGCTGCCCACCCTCGCGGCGGCCCGCGAACTCCTCTCCCCGGGCGGCCATGTCCTCATAGGCGACGGCTTCTGGGAGCGGGACCCCGACGCCGGCGCGCTCTCAGCGCTGGGCGCCACCTGGGACGACTACGCCGACCTCGCGACCACCGTGGACCGTGTCGTCGCCGACGGCTGGACGCCCGTGTACGGCCATGTCAGCACGGTCGAGGAGTGGGACGACTACGAGTGGTCCTGGACCGGCTCGCTGTCCCGGTGGGCCCTGGACCACCCCGACGAACTCGGCACTTCCGGGGCCTACAAGGCCGCCGCGGAACACCGCTCCGCTTGGTTGAGGAGCTATCGCGGCGTCCTTGGCTTCGTCACCCTCCTGCTGCGTGTCAGCCCGTGACGGTCTCGGTGGCCGGCCCGGTGTCCGCCGAGGTGATCGCCACTGTGACGTCCGTGACTAACGGGTCGACGAGCGTCCCGTCCGGGAACAGGGCGAGCAACTCCGCCCGCTCCGCCCGCAGCACCGCCTCCGCCTCGTCTCCCATCACCGCGAGATAGGAGTGGCTGCCGAGGGTGCGCAGCCGGTCCTCGACGGTGAGGGTCCGTGACCAGCGGACCGCACCCGATCGCGTCCGCAGCCCGAACGGCGCGATCAGCCGGGCGGCCTCGGCCGGGAAGCCGTGCGGGCGGTAGGCGGGGCAGCGCTCGGCCAGCCGGGCCTCCTGCGCCGCCAGCCACGGGACGTCCAGGGCGCGTTCCACCACATGGCGAGCGCCCCGGCGGGCCGGAGCACCCGGATGGCCTCGGGGACCGAGCGCGCCGGGTCGGTCCAGTGCCAGGCCTGGGCGTACGTCACGACGTCGGCGACGCCGTCGGCGAAGGGCAGCGCTTCGCCGTCGCCGAGGACGAGCGGGATCCGCGGCAGCGCGCCCCGCAGCTCGGCCGCCATGCCCGCGCCCGGCTCCACGGCCACGACGCGCGCCCCGCGCTGCGCCAGCTGCCGGGTGGCGAAACCCGTGCCCGCGCCCACGTCGAGCACGTCCGCCCCGTCGAGCGGCCGCCCCGCGTACTCCTCCACCCTCGCGAACAGCTCCGGCGGACAGCCGGGGCGGGCTGCCGCGTACTGGGCGGCGACAGAGTCGAAGGACGTGGCGGGTGACGGGCTCGGGAACTGAGGCATGGGGCCATGGTGGCGGCAGTCAGTGGCGATGTCAGCCGCGTAGTCAGCGGCGTTGTCAGCGGTGGGTGCGACCATCGCGGCATGCGTGCAGAGAGCTTGACCACCGCATACTGGGACTCCGCCGCGGCGGACTTCGACAACGAGCCGGACCACGGCCTGCGCGACCCGGCCGTACGGGCCGCGTGGGCCGCCCGGTTGCGGGGCTGGCTGCCCGACCGGCCCGGCGGGGTGCTCGACGTGCTCGATCTCGGGTGCGGTACGGGCAGTCTCGCGCTGCTCGCCGCCGAGCGCGGCCACCGGGTGACGGGAGTCGACGCGTCGCCGCGCATGGCCGAGCGCGCACGGGCCAAGCTGGCCGGCACGGGCGCCACCGTGCTCGTCGGGGACGCGGCGGAGCCACCCGTGGGGAAGCGGCGCTTCGATGTCCTCCTCGTGCGCCATCTGCTGTGGCTGCTGCCCGACCGGGAGGCCGTGCTGCGACGGTGGGCCCGGCTGCTGCGGCCGGGCGGCCGGCTGGTGCTGATCGAAGGGCGCTGGGGCGAGTCCGACCCGGTCGGCCTGGCGGCCGGGGAACTGACCCGGCTGCTCACGCCGCTGACGGCGCGTACGTATGTCGAGCAGCTCGCGCCGGACGAGGCGCTGTGGGGGCGGCCGGTGCGCGACGAGCGCTATGTCCTGGTGGCCGACCTGGCGCCACCCCGCCGCCATGCCGAGATCGTCGATGTCCATCTCCTGCTGCGGCGCGGTGACCGGATCCTGCTCGCCCGCCGGGCCGGTACGGGCTACGCCGACGGGCTCCTCCACGCCCCGTCCGGCCATGTCGAGGACGGCGAGGACGTGCGGGCGGCGCTGCTGCGGGAGACGGCGGAGGAGATCGGCATCGACCTCACTCCCGACGAGGTCCGGGTCGTGCTGGTCATGCAGCACAAATCGCCCAGGGGCGCGCCGCGCACGGGGTGGTTCTTCGAGGCGGAGCTCGGGGAGGGGCGGGAGCCGGTCAACCGTGAGCCGGAGAAGTGCTCGGAGATCGGCTGGTTCCGGCTGGATGAGCTGCCGGACGACATGGTGGCGTACTGCAGGGCGGGGGTCGAGGCGTACCGGGCTGGGCAGCGGTTCGTGCTGCACTGGCATGAGCCGGGCGACGCCGTCGCCTACGATCCGGACGGCCCGGACCGCCTCACCCCGCTGGGGTAGGCGCGCGGACCCCCGTGACTGCGCCCCGGACCGGCACGGGCCTGCGCCCGGGACCGGCACGGGACTGGTTCGGGGGTTGTGCCCGGACCCGGTTGGGGGTTTGTGTCTCGGGCCTGCTGGGGCTGTGGCCCGGGACATGGTTCGGGGTTGTGCTCCGGACTCGGCATGGGGTTGCGCCCCGGACCTGGTTGGGGGTTTGTGCCTCGGGCCTGCTGGGGCTGTGGCCCCGGACACGGCTCGGGGTTGTGCTCCGGGCCCGGCATGGGGTTGCGCCCCGGACCCGGTTCGGGGGTTGTGCCCCTGGCCCCCTGGGGCTGTGGCCCGGGCCGCACTCGGGATGCGTCCCGGGTCCGCTGGGGCCGCTTCACATGGCCGCTCGGGTGCGTGCCCCGGGACCCCACTCAGGGCTGCGCCCCGAGCCCCGGACGCCCTTCGGGCGTGTCCTCGAACGCTTGACGGGCTGGGTGCAGGGCGCACGCATCCTTGGGGCAGGGCAGGGCAGGGCAGGGCAGGGCAGGGCAGGGCAGGGCAGGGCAGGGCAGGGCAGGGCAGGGCAGGGCAGGGCAGGGCAGGGCGGGGGAAACGGCCCGGGGTTACGCCGCCAGCTCCCGTACGTAGCGCCACTCCACGGCCGCCGGCTCGTAGCCGAACCAGTTGTTGATCGCCAGCATCGGGCCGTTGTCGCCGTCGTTGCCGGTGAACGCCACCCGGCAGCCCGCCGCCCGCGCGCGGTGGAGGGAGTCGTTCTTGGCGAGCTTGGCCAGCCCACGGCCGCGGAAGGTGCGCGGGGTGCCGGTCATGCCCGACCAGTAGCGGCCGTGGCCGTCGGTGTGGGCGACGCTGTAGGCGGCGACGGTGCCGTCCACGACCGCCACCGACGTCAGTTCGCGGTCCAGGGCCGGGTGTTCCCAGGTGAGGGCCAGCCATTGGGCGTACGGCAGACGGCCCGCGTCGACGTCCCCCGGCTCGTCCTCCGTGCATTCGACGTCCGCCTCGTACAGCGGACGCGGATCGTCGGCGAAGTCCGCCGCCGTCCGCAGTTCCACGCCGTCCGGGAAGGCCCCGCGGTCCAGCGGCGGAAGCGCGGCCGTGGTGAGATCCAGCCGCCCGATGCGGGAGGAGCGGCTGCGGCGGTAGCCGCGGCGTTCGGCGAAGGTCACCGCGTGCGGTGCGTCGAGCGTCCACGCGAAGACCTGGGCGGCCCCGAGCCCGGCCAGATACTCCTCCGCGGCAGTGACCAGCGCGGATCCGGCGCCCCGGCCGAGCGCGTCGCCGCTCACCGTGGTGTTGGCGAAGGCCAGCCCCGGCTGGTCGCTGTCGTAGAAGATCCCGATCTCGGACGAGCCCACCACGCGGCCGTCTTCCTCGGCGACCAGCAGCCGGTACTGCCGCTCGGCGGGCGCGCTCTCGGCCTCCCAGACCACCGTCCGCGATGTCGTCACCAGATAGGGGAAGGCTGAGCGCCGCGCCGCCGCGACGGCCTCCGCGTCGGCGGTGCGGAAATCGCGCACGATCATGGTCATGGTCTCGCAGGCTACGTCCTCTTCGCCCCGTCCGCCTCCCCTTTTCTCCCACCCGCCTCACCCGGATTTCTCCCACCCGGCTCCCTGGATTTCTCCCACCCGCCATCCCGGAACTCGTGAGATCGCGCACCCCGCGCACGGCACGACACCATGGGTGCAGACACTCCGCACCACACACGCCCCAGGAGCCCCACGTGGCCTTGCAGATCACCGTCGAACCCGACGCCGCCACCGCCCCCTTCGAGCAGATCCGCGCGCAGATCGCCGAACAGGCCCGCTCCGGCGCGCTGCCCGTGGGCTACAAGCTGCCCACCGTGCGCGGCTTTGCCGAGGAGCTGGGGCTGGCGGCGAACACCGTCGCCAAGGCGTACCGGGCGCTGGAGTCGGACGGTGTGATCGAGACCCGCGGCCGCCACGGCACCTTCGTCGCCGCCGCGGGCGACGCGGCTCAGCGCCAGGCGGCCGAGGCGGCGCGGAGCTACGCCCAGCGGGCGGTACGGCTCGGGCTGGACCGCGCCGCCGCGTCCGCCGTGGTCGAGGACGCTCTGCGCGCGGCCTACGGCGACGTGGCCTGAGATGTGGCCTGAGATGCTGTCCAGCGCGCACACCGCCTTCACAAGGAGCCCCATGACCAGCCGAAAAGCCCTCGTCCGACGACCCAGCCCGCGCCTCGCCGACGGTCTGGTGACCCATATCGACCGCACACCGGTCGACGCCGCGCTGGCGCTGCGTCAGTGGGAGGTCTATGTCGTGGCGCTGCGGGCGCACGGCTGGGAGCCGGTGGAGGTGCCGCCGCTGGACGACTGTCCGGACGGGGTGTTCGTCGAGGACACCATGGTCGTCTACAAGAACGTCGCGCTCATCTCCCGCCCCGGCGCCGAGTCCCGCCGCCCCGAGACGGCGGCCGTCGAGGAGGCGGTGACCGGGCTCGGCTGCTCGGTGAACCGGGTCCGGGAGCCGGGAACCCTGGACGGCGGTGACGTGCTGAAGATCGGCGACACCGTCTACGTGGGACGCGGCGGACGCACCAACGGCGAGGGTGTACGGCAGCTGCGCGCCGCGTTCGAGCCGCTGGGCGCACGGGTGGTGGCCGTGCCGGTCAGCAAGGTGCTCCACCTGAAGTCGGCGGTCACCGCGCTGCCGGACGGCACCGTCATCGGCTATCCGCCGCTGGTGGACGACCCGGCGGCGTTCCCGCGATTCCTCCCCGTCCCCGAGGAGTCGGGCGCCCATGTGGTCCTGCTCGGCGGCGGCAAGCTGCTGATGGCGGCGAGCGCGCCGAAGAGCGCCGAGCTGTTCGCCGACCTCGGCTATGAGCCGGTGCCGGTGGACATCAGCGAGTTCGAGAAGATGGAGGGCTGTGTGACCTGCCTGTCCGTACGGCTGCGGGAGCTGTACGCCTGAGCGCCCGGGCGCGCGGCGCCCCTGCAGATACAGCGTTCTGCAGATAACAGCGCCTCTGCAGATACAGCGTTCTGCAGATACAGCGCCCCTACAGATACAGCGTCCTGCAGATACAGCACCCCTACAGATACAGCCCCGCGTCGGCCTCGCCCGACTGCGGGGGCACCGAGGCGGGCCGGGTGCCGCGCCGCAGCGCGAACAGCTCCGCGAGCGTTGCCCCGTCCCGCCCGACACCCTCCTCCGTACCGAGCCAGTTGACCGCCTCCGTACGGGTCAGCTTCCCGACCTCGATCCGGGCCAGACAGCGGCCGGGTCGGACGACGGCCGGGTGCAGCCGCTCCAGGTCCTCGTTGGTGGTCACGCCGACCAGCACATTGCGCCCCTGGCCGAGCAGGCCGTCCGTCAGATTGAGCAGTCGGGACAGCGCCTGGCCGGCCGTGTGCTTGGCCTCGCCGCGGATCAGCTCGTCGCAGTCCTCCAGCAGCAACAGCCGCCAGCGTCCCTTGGCCGAGCCGTCGTCCTCGCCGATCGCGATGTCCATCAGATAGCCGACGTCCGTGAACAGCCGCTCGGGGTCCAGGACGCAGTCCACCTGGCACCAGTCCCGCCAGGCACGGGCCAGGGTGCGCAGCGCCGAGGTCTTGCCGGTGCCGGGCGGGCCGTGCAGCAGCAGGAGCCGGCCGGCGATGTCGTCCGGGGTGACCTTCATCAGCCCGTCCATGGCCTCGGCGACCGGTGCCGTGTAGTTGTCGCGGATCTCGTCCCAGGTGCCGGCCGCGATCTGGCGGGTGGTGCGGTGCGGGCCGCGCCGAGGGGAGACGTACCAAAAGCCCATCGAGACGTTCTCCGGCTGGGGCTCCGGTTCGTCCTCCGCGCCGTCGACCGCCTGCCGCAGCACCTTCTCGGCGAGATCGTCCTCGACCGCGGTCACGGTCACATCCGCGCCCCGGTTCCACCGGGACACCAGCAGCGTCCAGCCCTCGCCCTCGGCGAGCGTCGCGCTGCGGTCGTCGTCTCGGGCGGCCCGCAGCACGGTCGCGGCGGGCGGCAGCAGCGTCGCGCCCGAGCGCACCCGGTCGACGGAGTGGCTGCGGGCGTACGGCTGCTCACCGGTGGCGAAGCGCCCGAGGAAGAGCGCGTCGACGACGTCCGACGGCGAATCGCTGTCATCGACGTTCAGCCGGATCGGGAGGGACTCTTCGGCGGGTGTGGCGGGCAGGGTCTGCCTCCTGAGAACGCGGGACCGGTGCGTCGGTCAGCGCACCGGCCCCCATGATCCAGCACGAGAGCCGCGGACGCACTGGGGTTTGCGGCCGTTTACCGAGCTGTTCCGCGGAAGCCCACCGGAATGGGGGCGTTCAGGGATACTCTTACCCTTCTGGGGCACCGAATGGGGGCAGGGTGGGGGGACGGGGCGGGTCGGGGGCCACGAGGTGCTTGCGGGTCGGCGCGCTGTTCGGCGTCGGCATGGCCGTGCTGGCGCTGCTGCTGACCACCTGCGCCGGATGGCCCGGCGGCCAAGCGGACGGACGGGGTTCGACCGAGGCGCGGGACCAGGCCGCCGCCTCCGGTCCGGGCTGGGGATTCACCCACACCCAGTACAGCGCCGACCGCGGCACCGACAGCGGCCGGAAGACCGCGGAGGCGCTGCTGTCCGGCCACCCCATGGCGCAGAACCAGCACATCATGGGCTGGGGCGCGGGCAATCCCGAGCCGTCCCCGGGCCGGTACGACTTCTCGGACCTCGACCGCCGCGTTGCCCTGATACGCAAGACCGGCACCGCGCCCGTCATCACCCTGTGCTGCGCGCCCGACTGGATGAAGGGCGGCGAGCCCGGGCGTACCGACTGGTCACAGAAGTCCCTGGAGACCGCGCCCACCCCCGAGCACTACAAGGACTTCGCCGAGCTCGCGGGGAAGATCGCCGAGCGCTATCCGGATGTCCGCCACTTCCTGGTGTGGAACGAGTTCAAGGGCTTCTATGACGAGGCCAAGAAGCGCTGGAACTACGAGGGCTACACCCAGCTCTACAACCTGGTCTACAAGGAGCTGAAGAAGCGGAACCCGAAGAACCGGGTCGGTGGGCCGTATGTGGTCGCCGACAGCGATCCGCCGGGCGAGTCGGGGGGCTCCACCGCGGTGCGCGGCTCCTGGGGCACGCTCGACCAGCGGTCCGCCGACGCCATCACGTACTGGAACAAGCACAAGGCGGGCGCGGACTTCGTGGTCGTCGACGGCTCCAGCTACACCCGCGAGGGCGACCGGCTGCTGCCGGACGCGTTCGGCGCCACGCAGAAGTTCGAGGACATCACCCGCTGGCTGAGCAAGATCACCGAGCTGCCGGTGTGGTGGGCCGAGTGGTACGTCGAACCATCCGACGGGGACGACGACCGCGCCCGCTGGAGCGAGCCGCGCCGCACCGCCGTCCAGGCCACCGCCATGATCCGGCTGGCCGAGGGCGGCACCGCCACGGCCCTCTACTGGAACCCGCAGCAGACGGGCGGCACGTGCCCCGGCTGTCTGTGGCGCCCCACCGAGCTGGACGACGGCGGCGGCGCGCTGCCCATGATGGAGCTGCTCGGCCGGTTCACCCGGGAGTTCCCGCCGGGCACCGCCTTCCGGTCCGTGGACATCGCCGCCGACGACCGGCCGAATGTGCGGGTCCTCGCCGACGACGACGCGGTGCTGGTCGTCAACACCCTCAGCCGCCCCATCAAGGCCAAGGTCGACGGCCGGTCGTTCGGGATGGACGCGTACGAGGTGCGCTGGCTCAAGCGCTAAGCGGTTACGGCGAAGTCAAGTGCTGATCCTTCTCGGCGTCCAAGCCCTTGGCCAGGCCGAACGGCGAGGGATCAGCGGCGAACTTCACCGCATCCGCTCAGGGACACGCCCCGGCAGCCCGGGCGGCCGGCGCGGCTACGACATCGTCACAAAGCGCTGCACCAGCGAGGCCAGCAGAACGAGCATCAGCGGCAGCGCGAACCAGAACGAGCTCTGCAGCCGGCGCAGCCGCCGCACGCTCGGCCGCACCGCCACCCGCACCACCTCGCGCGCCGCCAGCAGCATCATCAGCGCCACCGCCGACAGCGCGCCGACCACCGACCACGGCGTCCAGGTGATCAGCGGCCCGGCCGGTCCCGGCTTGGGCTCGGGGACCGCCCCGCGCGGCTGCCGCTTCAGCTCGTACAGCGCCGCGTCCTCGTTGGACAGCACCCGGCGCAGCTCGGTGCGCCCGTCGAGGGAGCGGATGAGCCGTTCCTGCCAGTTCGCCGCGTAGCCCGAGTCCAGGGTGAGATAGACGGACTGACCGCGGCCCACCATCAGATACGAGTGCGGCCCGGCGTCCCGCAGCGCCGTGACGAGGCCGGAGACCCGGACCGGATCGCGCGGCGCCAGCGTCGGCTCGTAGCTCACCCGCTCCATGTCCCGCTCGCCCCACGGCATGGCGGGGGTCACGTTGTTGACGGTGTCGTTGCTCATCCACAGCACCCGTACGGTCGGTTTGTCGTGGGCGTAGAGGTACTCCATCGCCGCCACCTCGCCCGGCCGCACGCGCTCGAACGTCTCATTGCCCCAGCGGGCGACCAGAAAGCCGAACATCAGGGTCAGACCCGCCACCAGGGCGGCGAGCGGGCCGAGCCGCCGGCGGTCCGCGCCGACCCGCGGAAAGAGGGCCAGCGCCCCGAGCGCGCACGCCCCCGGCAGCGCGAACATGAACACCCGCAGCGCCATCTCGCCGCCGTACGACTGCATGCCGAAGCCCAGGAACGGCACAAAGGTCAGCACCAGCAGCGACCGCTCCGCGAACCCCGCCATCCGCCGCCGCAGCACCCCCCAACAGGCGAGGGCCAGCACCCCGCCCGCCAGCGCCACCCGGACGTAGAGCACCAGCTTGTGCACGCTGCTGCCGCCCTCGATCCGGCCGGAGACGGACGAGGACACATTGCCGCCCACCCCGCCCATCCCGCCGAAGAGCTCATCGAAATGGCCCGACCAGTACGGCTCCGCGAGGAAGCCCACCCAGACGACGACCATGACCCCGCACAGCAGCGGCAGCCCGTACAGATTCGAGCGCCGGACCAGGACGAGGGCGCTCACCACCCCCAGCATCACGAACGGGGTCAGCTGATGCGCCGCCACCGACGCCGCGAACAGCGCGATCAGCAGCCCGAGCAGCGCCGTGCGCTGACCGCGCGTGGCGTCCGCCACCTCGGCCTCGCCCGGCCACCGCTTGCCGCGCAGCACCCGCGGTTCGCGGAACCAGACCAGCAGCACGGCCACGAAGACCAGATAGAAGAGATAGGTGAACCCCTGCGGCGAGAAGTAGTCCTGGCCAACCCAGCCGCTCAGCGCGAACAGCCACGCCGCCGTCCACTTCGCCCGCCAGCTCGCCCGCAGGGCGCGCACCAGCACCATCAGGGGCGCCAGATAGAGCAGCTGAATGAGCGTGGGCCACCAGCGCAGCACCTCGGTGAGATCCCGTACGCCACAGGCCCGCGCGACGAACGCGGCCCCCGCGAAGAAGCCGGGCCAGCTCCAGCGCGCGTCGAGATCGGGTACCGCGTCCCCCGTCCGGCCGATGTAGTCCATGAACCCGAGGTGCTGCCACGCGGTCGGGAACCGCGGCTGCGCCTCCAGCACGGCGGGCACGGCGTGCAGCGACACGACGGTGGCGAGCAGCACGACGGTCAGCAGCCCGCGCCGCGGCCGGTCCAGCCGGAGCGCGGCGGCGAACGCGGCGATCAGCAGCGCGGCGCCGACCAGAGTGGCCTTGGGCAGGACGGAGATCAGCCCGAGCCCGCCCATGCCGTCCAGCTCGGCGTCGCCCATGCCGATGAGGGGGAGCCAGTAGAGGGCGAGCCCGGTGGCCACGACCGCCCACAGGGCGGCCGTGGCCACCCGGGCCCGCCGCCGGGCCGGGGCCGCATCCGGCCCCGGGCCCGGCCGCGCGCCGTCGCCCGCCCCGGCCGGCGGGCGGGGCGCCGGCGAGGGCCCGAGCGGCGCGCCCGGGCCCTGCGGCCCGGCCCCGGGCAGCTCCCAGGGCGCGGTCCCGGACCGCGTCCCGCCCGCCCCACTCCGCGCCTGCGAGGCGTGGGAGATCCCCCAGTCCCCTGCGGGCGCCGAGCCCGCCGCCCCGATGAGCCCGGATGTGAGGACGGGCCAGCGGTCCGCCGGCCGGGTGCGCCCGGCGGCGTTGGTGGGTTCGGGCTCGGGTCCGGTGTCTGTCGAGGTCGTGTC
>NZ_JBEXHC010000023.1:0-44485 GCF_040607655.1 Streptomyces sp. NPDC005266 | reverse complement strand
CAGTTGGTGGGGTGGGGTCTGGTTTGGGGGTGGGCTGGTGGTCTGTGGGTCGGGTGCGTCCGGCGGCGTTTGTGGGTTCGTCGTCCGGACCTGGGGCCCTTCCTGTGCCTGCCGACGTCGTGTCAGTTGGTGGGGTGGGGTCTGGTTTGGGGGTGGGCTGGTGGTCTGTGGGTCGGGTGCGTCCGGCGGCGTTTGTGGGTTCGTCGTCCGGACCTGGGTCCCTTCCTGTGCCTGCCGACGTCGTGTCAGTTGGTGGGGTGGGGTCTGGTTTGGGGGTGGGCTGGTGGTCCGTGGGTCGGGCGCACTCTGCCGCGTGGGTGGGTTCGTCGTCCGGACCTGGGTCCCTTCCTGTGCCTGCCGACCTCGCGTCAGCCGGTGCGCTGGGCTCGGAGGTGAGAGCGTGGCGGTGGTCCTCGGCCCCGCCGGGGCCGGAGACGGTCGTGCCGATGGGCTCGTCATCCGGGGCCAGGTCCCGTGCGGCCTCCCTCGACGCCGCGTCGGCCGGGCCGGCGAGCCACGACGGGAGAGCCGACCTGCGGGGCATGGGAGCCGTGTCCCGGTCCGTGTCGGATGCCTCGTCAGTGGGACCGGTGGCCCTGTTGGCTTCCGCACGCGTACTGGCCGCCCCGGTGGTGTCGGGCCGCGTCCCCGCGTCGGCCGGGGCCGGGTGGACGGGCCCGGGGCGCGACGCGCCCCCCGGCCGCCAACCGCCCGCACCGGCCTCGCGTTTCACCTGGGCGCGGTCCGCGCCGGGCGCGGCGGCGCCCGCCTCCGCACCCGGTGGGCCGTACCGCTTGTCGGGGCGGCGTTCCGGGTGGTCGAAGTCCATGCGGACGCCGAGCGCCAGCGTGTCCGCGTCGAGTGCGGCGCGCAGCGCCCAGCGGGTGCCGTAGCGGGAGTCGTACTCACCGCGCCGCGGGCGTTCACGGCGCTCCCGCCGGTCCCCGCCGACCGCGAGATCCGCGAGGTCGCCATCGGGCGCGGTGCGGGGCTCCGGTTGCGGCTCCGGCAGTGACGCGGCCGGAGCCGCGGCCGCAGCCGACGGCTCGGCAGAAGTCCGCCCGGCCGCCGCCGCGGGCTTCACCCGCACCACTCGGTAAAGCTTCACCGCCGCGATGGAGGCGATCACCGACAGACTGGAGATCTCCGCGACCCCCGCCCCCGTCAGACCCATCCGCGGCAGCAGCAGCAACGTCAGACCCAGCACCAGCACACACAACAGGCCCTGGAGCAGCGCCAGCCCAGAGGTGCGGCTCTGCGCCCGCAGCACCGCGAAGTACACCTCGATGACCACCCGCAGCGCCGCGCCCACCGCGAACCAGCGAAGCAGTGGCGCGGCCGCGTCCGCGTAGCTGTCCCCGAAGACCCCGAGGATCCGCGGTGCCAGGACGAACAGGACCAGACAGACGGGGATCATGATGCGGGCCATCCGGCTCAGCGCCGCCCGGCAGTTCTCGGCGAGCCGGGCCGGGTCGTGCGAGCCCTCGACGGTCAGCGACGCGCCCATGTTGATGGCGAGCAGATTGACGGTGCCGCCGATCGTGGTGGTGATGTAGAAGTACGCGTTGTCGGCGGCGCTGACCTGCGAGGCGACGATGACCGGCACGGCGTAGACCACGGCCAGGGAGAAGAGCGACCCGGTGTAGTCCCCGGCGAGGAAGCGGCCCATCTCCCGGTAGGTCGCGGGCCGCGCCGTCCCCTCCGTCGTCCTGACATGCCGGGGGACGAGCCGGCGGAAGACCAGCCAGCCCAGCGGCAGCACGGACACCGCGATCGAGGCGACCCAGGACACGAACACCCCGGCGGTGGGTATCGCTGCGGCGAGCGCGATGAGCAGCAGCAACTTGGCCGCCGAGAACCCCGTGTTCCCCACCGGCACCCAGAGCGCGCTGCGCAGCCCGGTCAACACCCCGTCCTGCAGGGTCAGCAGCGACCAGGCGACGACGGCGACGATGAAGCCGAGGCCGTTGACCGGACCGTGCAGAAAGCGGTACGAGGGCCCCCAGGTGTTCAGGGTGAGCAGAAAGACCACCGCGGCGAGCGCGACGACCACCGAGCTGCCCGCGTACGTGACGGAGACCAGCCGCCCGGTCGTACGCCCCGCGACCGGGATGAAGCGGGCCAGCGCACCGGTCAGCGTGACCGCGGTGAGCCCCGCGAGGAGCTTCATCGCGGCGATGGCCGCCGAGCCCTGGCCCACCGCGTCCTCCGAGTAGTAGCGGGCCGCGGCCAGCCAGAAGCCGAGGCCGAGGACCGCGGAGATGCCCGTGTTGAACATCAGCGCGTAGGCGTTGCGGAACAGCTGGTTGCGCTCGCCGCTCCGGCCGGCGGACGGCCGCTCGGCGGCGGCCGTCCGCTCCTCGGCCCGGGTGGTCGTGTCGGACACGGGCTCAGTGCACCTTCCGTAGAACCTGATGTGAGATCTGACGTGATCTGCGGACCAGGGCGTATCCCTTGGTGAGGGCCCGGTCCTGGACGAAGTCGCGGCCGATGGCCCGGCCGGAGACCAGCCGCTCGAACTCCTCGATCCGGGTGGTGCGCCGCACCGTCACCCGGCGCAGCGCGTACGGCCCCTGGCGCCGCGCCGCCAGTGCGTTGCCCACCGCGAGGGACACCCCGAACCCGGCCGAGCGCACCACGCGGCGCACCCGGCGGCTGGAGTAGCCGTACGGGTAGGCGAAGGACACCGGCGGCCGGCCGAGCTCGCCGGTGAGGATCTCCCGGCAGCGCGCCACCTCGAACCAGAGCCGCGCGTCGGTGAGCTGGTCGAGCTGGGGGTGGGTGTGACTGTGCCCGCCGATCTCCACCCCGGACTCGGCCAGCTCGCGTACCTGGCCCCAGTCGAGCATCAGATCCAGCGCGCCGTCCGTCTCGTAGGGGCCCCGCAGCCAGCCCGTGGTGGCGAACAGTGTGGCCGTGAAGCCGTGCCGGGTCAGGGCGGGAAGGGCGTAGCGGTGTACGCCCTCGTAGCCGTCGTCGAAGGTGATCAGCACCGGCCTGGGCGGCAGCGCCGGGCCGCCGCGCCAGGCCTGGGCCAGCCGGCCGCAGGTCACCGGGGTGAAGCCGCGCGCCCCGAGCAGCTCCATCTGTTCGGCGAACGCGCCCGGTGGGACGGAGAGCCCGTGGGTGGCCCGCGTAGGTGCGTGGGACACCGCGTGGTACATCAGTATCGGCACCGCCCCGGTGGTCATGGGGCGTCCCCAGCCGTCACGTCTCGCGGCCGCCCGCCGTCGGCGTACCGGGCCGGGCCGCGCCGGGCCGGGCCGCGCGGGCGGCCCGGCGCCCGGCCGCCCACACAGGCGGCCGCCGGGGTGGGCGAGGGCGGCGCGCTCGCCCCGGCCGGTGAGCGGCCGGTCACCCCGCTCGCGGGGGCGGCGACGGCCCTTGCCCGCCGCGGCCCCCATGCCACCAGTACCCCGGTCATGCGGCCCCCTCCTGTCCGCGGTCGGGGACCCCGTCCGGCACCGCCTGCCGCGGGATCGTGGCGATCGAGAAGCGGGGGCCGGTGCCGCGGCGGGTCCGTGCGGTGCCCACCGCGTAGCCGCCGGTCGCGGCTGCCACGCCCGCCACGATCGCGGCCGCGCGGCCGGCTCCGCCCGCCCGGCCGAGCAGCGCGTCCCGCAGCCCGCGGGCGACGCCCGCGGGCAGGACCCGGGTGGTGTAGCGGCGCTCGGTCGCAAGGCCCGCCTGGGCTCCCACGCTGCGGGCGACGAGGGCCTTGGAGAGGCCCTCGGCGTACGCGCGCGACCGGAAGTAGGCGAACCGCTCCCGTGCGGCCGGCACCTTGTGGTGGATCACCGCGCGATCGTCGATCAGCAGTACCGCGTCCGGCCGGGCCCGGGTCAGCCGGATGCACAGTTCGGTCTCCTCGCAGCCCAGCGGCCGCTTGTCGCCGTCCCGGCCGATCCCGCTGGCGAAACCGCCGGTGACCTCGAACGCCTCCCTGCGGAACGAGGCGTTGCCCCCCAGCACATTGCGCACCCGCACCCGGCCGGGCGGCAGCCCCCGGTACGTACACCCCACCACCCAGTCGAACTCCTCCGGGAACCAGGCCGGCCGGCGGCGCGAGGCCCACACCGGGACCGTGCGCCCGCCGACCGCCATGACGCGTGGATCCGCGTATCCGGCGGCGAAGTGGCGCAGCCAGTCCCGCTCGGCGACCGCGTCGTCGTCGAGAAAGGCGATCACCTCACCACCGGCCGCCGCGACACCGGTGTTACGGCCGGCGGACAGGCCGCGGGGGCCCGCGTTGGCGAGCACCCGCACCCCCTGACCCGCGTCCGTGGCCGCCGCCCCATCGCCCCGGTAGTGGTCCGCGAGCCGCCGCAGCAGCCGCGGGTTGTGGTCCACCACCAGGAGCGTTTCGTGGGCGGGCAGCGACTGGTCGCGCACCGAGGCCACCGCGGCGAGGATGTCGTCCCAGCGGTCCTCGGTGTAGGCGCAGATCACCACGGAGATCCGCACCGCGGTGGGCCGAACCGTCAAGACGCCTCCCCCCGGACCGCCGCCGGCGCCATCGCCGGGCGGCGCGGCCGCTTGGCGCCGCGCTCGCGCAGGATCACCTTGAGCACCCGCAGCCCGTCGCGAACGGCCCGCAGATTGCTGGCGCCGTGGATGCGCTCGTACTCATGGCTGGGGATCTCCTGGACCCGCAGCCCCGCCTTGACCACCCGGATGTTCATCAGGGTCTCCACCTCGAACCCCGCGCAGTCCAGCGCGATCTCATCGAGGCAGCGGCGCCAGAAGGCGTTGTAGCCGTAGCACAGATCGGTGTAGCGGGCGCCGAACTTGTGGTTGACGAGCGAGGTGAGCGCGCGGTTGCCGAGCTTGCGGATCGGCGTCATGTCGTCCGTGCCGCCGCCGTTGGCGAACCGCGACCCCTTGGCGAAGTCGGCGCCCGAGACCAGCGCCGAGACATAGCTGACGATCTCGGCTCCATCGGCCGATCCGTCGGCGTCGACCATCACCACGATGTCACCGGTGCAGGCGGCGAATCCGGTGATGAGGGCATCCCCTTTGCCCTTGCCGGACTGCGGCACGACTTTCACATCGGGCCTCAGCTCCCGGGCCACCCGGACCGTATCGTCGGTGGAATTGCCGTCGACCAGGACCACTTCATGGATCCAGTCGGGAAGGGTTTTGAAAACGTACGGAAGATTCTCGGCCTCGTTCATCGCCGGAATCACGACGCTCACCGGTGGCGCGATCGCGAGATGAGAGGACACCGGTCGGTATTGGTGCGGTTCGGCCGGCGGAACGATATCCGACGCGGCCGCGCGCACAAAGGAGCTCATGAGTCTGTTTTCCCTCTCGTCCGGTGGACCGTCCGCCCCACGGGCGGTCCCTTGGTGTGTCCGGTTCGAAAGGGGGGTTCTCACCCGCCTGTGACGGCATCGACTGTCGAACAAGGTCGGGCAAGCTGGCTTGGTGTTACTGGCCTCGCGGCCCGCGACGCGGCCATGCCCATGGATCAGGACAGCCGGACGCGGCACCCCCCTACCGCGTTTCCCGCCCCGGAGACCATCGCGACGTTTGAAGCCCTCCCCTAGAGCCGCCTTGCGTGGTGATCCGATGCGGGTGGAAGTACGACGGTATTAACCGTGGGAACTCTATGGCAAGACGCTGACGGTGGCACCCCCTTAGCTTATTTGTTCGTCAAGTCTTTTCCCGGATGGAGCCCATGCGCTTGAGCAGCCGATCGGCCGGCCCGAAGAGCTCCGGCCGGGAAAGCACCGTATTGCGCAGCGCCCGCACCGGGGCGCGCCGCGCCCGATGTCCGAGCGCCACCGGGTGGCGGCGCGTCACCCACCCCTCCGACACGCTGAGATCGCGCGTTTTCAGGGAGTCCTTGTACTCCTTTTCGCCCCGCCCGAGATCGAGATAGGCCACCCCCTGTGCGGCGGCGCTTTCCGCCATGCGCAGATGCAGCACAAGGCCGGGTGAGAACTTGGCATATGCCGGGTCGTACGCCGGAAACCAGCAGGCGAGGACGCGCTCGGAGATCAGCCCGAAATGGGCCGCGACCGGCCGGCCGTCCGCGTACAGCACCGACAGCAGTCCCTCGAAGGACGGCCCGCGGGTGTGGAAGAGCTGCTGCACCAGCCGGATGATCCACGGATGGGCGAAGCGGTCGCTGCGCCCGGTCCTGCGGTACTGCGCGGACTTCCAGCCGATCAGCGTGCGCAGCACGGCCGGGTCGCGCTCGTCGTGGACATAGCGCACCTCCCCGATCTCCCGGCCCAGCTTGCGCTCCTTGGCGAGCGTGGTGCGGGTGAACTTCGGTGACCGCGCGCGCAGCCGGGCCAGATACGCCTCATAGCCCTGATCCACGTCGATCACGGGGGAGGGGAAGGAGCCCCGGGCCCCCACCTCGAACGGCTTCTGCCCCTCCACCAGATGGTCGAACTCCCAGACCGCGAGCCCGCATGCCTGCAGCAGCTCCCGCGCGTCCCACTGGAACCCCGGCCGGTGCACGAGACCCTGGGAGTCCGAGAGGCCGAGACCGATCGCCCGCCCCACCCCGAGCCGGGTCCGCTGAAAAGGGAAGAAGGCCATGGGCTCGCCCTCCTCGCGCACCACCGCGATCCGCACCCCGCGTCTGGAGCGGCCCACGGCCAGGGTGAACTCCGGGGACAGAAAGGGATTCGCCAGCTCCGGCGCCCCCAGCAGATGCGCCTGCGACTGCATGGCCGTCCAGGCCGCCCGGTCCGCGGCCGTCAGCTCGCCCGGGCGGTATACGCCGATGTCCACGTCGTCATTCCTGACTTCTCGTCGAACGGCCCGGCTCCCTGGTCACACCGCGGCCCCGACGCCCTGCGTGGCGGGCCGTCAACGTGGATAGGAGGATCAGCAGGCTCAGCGCCGTGACCGTGGCCACCCCGCCGCGCACCGACCACAGATGCAGCGCCAGCATGGCCTGCGCCACCAGCAGATCGAGCGCCAGCGCGCCCGCCACCGCGAGCACCGGACGGACGAGCGGGTCCAGGCCGCGCAGCGTGGCGCCGATGGCCGACGCGGGCGCAGCCAGGAGAAAGAAGAGCGTGAACGGCGCGCGCAGCGGCGAGTCGACGTCGGCCAGCGCGAGTGCGGCGCCGACCCCTCCGGCGCCGGCGGCGGCCCCCGCGATCACCAGCGGAAACGCCGCGCCCGCCGGTCTCTTGTCAGTGATCGTCTGCATTGGCGACTTTGCCCCCCGAAGCGCCGGATGCCGGGCTTCAATGTCGCGCAGTGGGCGGATCCACGTCAAGACGGCGAAAGTGTGCGAACGCGCCGTATGAGAGTGAATGGTTGACGGCTCGCCTACGCGAATGGCGCCGTGTGCGCCGGGTGTGCGCCGGGTTCACCCGTTCAGGGACGTTCGGGGCCACCGCGAGAATTTTGCCAACTACGCGCATGGATCGCCGGTTTCGACGGCATGACATATGCACGTCATGCCGCTGAAACAACCCGGCCGGCGGCCTGACTGACGGTTTCGAACGCGTTTGCCCTGACCCGGGTGATCGCGCCTCACATCGGCAAGCAGGCTTCCTGCTAGGGAGATCGAATGAAACTGTCCAGACTCGCGGCGAGCGCCAGTGCGTTCGCCGTAGGTGCCGTCCTCGCCCTCACCGGGGCCGGCGCCGCCCATGCCACCGGGAACAGCGCAGGCCCCGCCTATGTGGCGCTCGGTGACTCCTACTCATCGGGCGTCGGCGCGGGCAGCTACGACGGTGCGAGCGGCAGCTGCAAGCGCAGCACCAAGGCGTATCCCGCGCTCTGGGCCGCGTCCCACGCCCCCTCCGGCTTCAACTTCACCGCATGCTCGGGCGCCAAGACCGGCGATGTCCTCAACAATCAGCTAGGTCCGCTCAACTCCGGCACCGGCCTCGTCTCCATCAGCGTCGGCGGCAACGACGCCGGATTCGGCGATGTCATGACCACCTGCGTGCTCCCCGGCGAGAGCGCCTGCCTCAACGCGATCGCCAACGCCCGCACCTACGCCCAGAACACCCTGCCGGGCAAGCTCGACCAGGTCTACAACGCCATCAGCGCCAAGGCGCCGTCCGCCCATGTCGTCGTCCTCGGCTACCCGCGGTTCTACAAGCTCAACGGCTCCTGCATCCTGGGCCTGACCGAGGCGGAGCGCTCCGCCATCAACAACGCCGCCGACTTCCTCAACTCGGTCATCTCCAAGCGCGCGGCCGACCACGGCTTCGGCTTCGGCGATGTCATCCCGCGCTTCACCGGACATGAGCTCTGCTCCGGCAGCGCCTGGCTGAACAGCGTCACCTTCCCCATCGACGAGTCCTACCACCCCAACGCCGCCGGTCAGTCCGGCGGTTACCTCCCGGTCTTCACCTCAGCCGCCTGATCGCTCCGCGTCACCACTGGCTGAACCGGCCGAAGAGGAGGCCCCGTCCGTCGGGGCCTCCTCGCACGCCGTGGTGCGGGAGACCCGTGCGGAGGTCACGGCCTTGGGGGCCCTGGTCTCCACGGCGTTCCAGTCCTCATGGGCGCCGCCCGCACGGTACGTCAGTTCGGTGTGGTGCACGGTCCGGGACGTACCCCGTCGAACGCGAGGTCGTGCCACCGGCCTTGCCGGAATCGTCGTCGGGGCGCCCACCGCTCGTGGTGGCGCCCTTGCCGCCCGAGCCGTCGTCGTTCAGCAGCGTCCAGGTCACCCCGCCCAGCGCCAGTACGGCCAGCAGCGCCCCGGCCACCACCACGGCCATCGCGCGCCGGGGCCGATGGGGAGGCGCGGCTCATCGGCGGGCCCTGAATGTACCTCAACCGAGTGTTGTCGCCGCCCCCCTGAGCACCAATCCGCAGCCCAGTGCGAGGACGATGGCGGCGGTGCCGATGGGCGAGGCCCGGTGCACCAGGCCCAGCAGCCGGTTGACGCGGCCCTCCCGCTGCCTGCGGGCGGTCAGCCGCTCGGTGACCCGCACGCCCAGCCGCACCACCGTGAACCCGGCCAGCGTGAGGGTGCACGCCAGCCCCAGGCCGTACGCCAGCACCAGCAGAAAGCCGAACCACGCCTGCCCGAGGGCGGCGGCGCCGACGAGCACGATGACGGCGGAGGGGCTGGGGACCATGCCCCCGGCGAAGCCGAGCAGCAGCGTGCCGCGGAGAGTGGGCCGGATCTCATGGCTGTGCGTATGCCCGTCCCCGTGGTCATGGGTGAGCACATTCCCGTGGTCATGGGTGTGGTCGTGCTCCTGGCCGTGGTGATGGGCATGCTCGTGGTCGTGGTCGTGGTGATGGGCATGCTCGCGGTCGTGGTCGTGGTGATGGGCATGCTCGCGGTCGTGGTCGTGGTGATGGGCACGCTCGTGGTCGTGGTCACTGGAGTGGTCGTGGTGGTGCTGGTGCAGGCGCCGGCGCTGGACGTGGCGACGGTGGCGCAGCGCCTTGCGGAGCAGCCCCGCCCCGGCCAGCGAGACCAGCACCCCGCTGGCGATGCCCAGCCACGAGATCACCGAAGGGGCGGCGGCCGAGCCCGCCGTGACCAGCAGCCCGAGCGCGAACACCCCCAGCGTATGAGTGACCGTCACCGACGCGCCGAGCAACAGCACATCGCGCAGCGCGCTGCGCCCGCCCGCCGTCGCGGCGGCCGCCATCATCGTCTTGCCGTGGCCGGGGGCCAGCGCGTGCATCGCGCCGAGCAGTACGGCGGTGGCGAAGGCGGTCAGGGCGAAGCCGAAGGTGATGTCATGGCGCGCCACCATCGAGGTGAGCGCCTGGGTCCAGCGGTCCGCGCCGCGTGGCAGCACCCCCGAACCCGTGGGCTCCTCCCGCTCGGCCGCCGACGCGGCGAGCGCGGGCCCGCCGGGCTTGACGCGCAGCGTGGCCGACCGCTGATCCGAGGGCGAGTCGAGCTGGCCCTTGGGGTACCCGGTCAGCCGCCGTGAGACGGAGTCCTGGGGCACATCGGAGTCGGTGAGGGTCATCCGGTCGCCCTGGGCGGTCAGCTCCCGCCATCCGGGTCCGCCCCCGATGTCCTGCGGCCGGTAGGCGACCGTCGCCCGCTCGCCGCGCGGCAGCGCGGCCGTCAGCCGACACTCGACGCGGAGCGTCGGCAGGTCCGCCTGACCGGGCCGGTTGAGCGCCTCGGCACGCCCGGCGCGTACGGGCACCTCGCGCCCCCTGACGGCCAGCCGCGCCCCGCGTGCCGCGCTCGCGCAGCGCCGCTGTGCCCACGCCGCCAGCTCCCGCTGGGAGAGTGTGTCGTCACCGTCCCGGTCGATCTGCGGCTTGGCCTGGGCGGCCGGGATCTCGGCGAGGTCCTCCACATGGTCGACCCGCAGCGCACCGGGGGCGACGACCAGCCCGTCGTAGCGGTTGACGGTGAAGTTCCCGAGCGGATGCGCGTCGGCGGTGCCGGCGGGCAGGACCACGAGGCCCACGGCCCCCGCCAGTACGCCCGCGGCGGCGGCCATCCGGCGCGCACGCCGGGTCAGCCGTTTCATGGGGCGCCAGGTCACCGCTCACCTCCGAGCGCCTTCAGCGCCGCCTTCGCGTCCCGCGCGCCCGTCGGCGAGAATCCCGGGTTGAGGTCGAGCGCCGCCTTGAGGTGGCGGCGGGCGGACGCGGTGTCGCCGAGGGACTTCTCGAGGACGCCCCGGTGGTAGAGGAACGCCGCGTTGCGGTAGCCCGGCGCGGCGGCGCGCTTGGCGTAGGTGAGGGCCTTCTTGTCGTCACCGTTGCGGTGCAGGGCCCAGGCCAGGGCGTCCGCGGTGTGCACGGTCTCGCGGCGGTCCCACTCGGCGCGGGCCGCCTTCAGCGCCTCCTTGGCGTCGCCGTGGTCGGCCGCGACCAGCGCGCTGTCGAGGTCGGTGGCCACGCCGTTGGCCCGGGCGAGCGTGATCCACGTGTCGACCACGGCGTACTGCTGGCGTGCCTTGGCGCGGTCGCCCCGCGCCTCGTACGCCTCGCCCAGCGCCGAGAGCTCCGCGGGCAGCGGGTAGCGCCGTACGACCTCCTCCAGATCCCGGATGCCCGTGCCGAGGCGGCCGGTCGCGGCGGCGGTACGGCCGCGGCCCTCCAGGGCCGGGAGGTAGCCGGGGACGGCCCGCAGGGCGTTGGCGTAGGCGGCGCGGGCGGCGCCGTACTCGCCCTGGCCCCAGGCGAGTTGTCCGAGCGCCGTGGAGACATAGGCGATATCGCTGGGCGAGGTCGCGGAGGCCTTGGCGCGCAGCAACACCCGGCGCGCCCCGGCCGGGTCACCGCGCAGTTCCATGACGTAGGCGAGGCGGGTGAAGACGGGGATGCCGGGGCGGAGCGCGTCGGCCTTCCGGGCGGCGGTGTACGCGTCCTTGTAGCGGCCGAGTTCGACCAGGGCGTCGACGCGGACCGCCAGCGCCCCCTGGCTGTAGGAGTTCACCCTCAGGGCCTTGTCGGCGTCGCGCAGCGCGCCCCGGAAGTCGTGGCGGGCGGCGGCGAGCGAGGCGCGCCCGGCGAGCGCCGTGTCGTTGTCGCGCGGCTGGACGGACAGGGAGCGGGCGAAGGCCTTCTGCGCCTGCGGATAGCGGGTGGGGTCGCCCGTGGCGCGGGCCTGTTCGACATAGGCCGAGCCGAGACCGGCCCAGCCCGTCGCGTCCTTCGGTTCGGCGCGCAGATGCCGTTGCATGGTGCTGATCTGCCGGCCGAGGCCGTCGGCGGTGAATTGCTCGAGCCGCGCGGCGGCGGGCCGCGCGTCACGGGCGGTGTCCTGGTGGCCGCCGGACCCGTCCGACGCGTCGATCATGATCGAGGCGGCGGTCAGCCCCACCGCGAGCGTGAACACCACGGCCGCGGTCCGGGCCGTGTGGGGGAGGGGTGGCCGTAGAGCCATGGCGACAGCTGCCTTTCGACACATCAGGATTACGGAAGTGAGGGGGGACAGGGGGCGGACGCGGCCGCCGCACGGGAGTCGGCGGACCCGCGTCCGGGGCCGGGGCCCGCGTCCGGGGCCGGGCGCGCCCGATGGTGTGGGGCTGCGCCCGGGCCCCGGGCCGGAGGCGCGGGGCGCGCCCGGGCGCGGGAGCCGATCGCACCCGAGCGTCAGTGCCGACGCACGCGGACGCGGGCCGGCCGGCGTGACCGCATCCACAGCAACCCGAGGCCCAGCAGCAGCACGGCCCCGCCACCGGCCGCCGCGGACCCGGCGAGCAGCATGTTGTCCTCGGAGGAGCCGGAGCCGACGCCCGAACCGCCGTTCAGCAGCGACTGACCGGCGCTCTTCGCGGTGGCGGTGGCGTCCGAACCGGAGTTGGGATTCGCGACATACGGGAAGGAGCCGCCGAACTTCTGGTCGTTCGCGTCCACCGCGTCGCCCAGGTCGTTCTTCTTGCCGAGCAGCTCGCCCTCCATGGCCTGCAGCGCGATGTCGAGGACGTCGTCGGTCAGCCGCCGGCCGTTGGGGAATCCGGCGTTGTCTCCGTCCAGCACGCCCAGCCGCTTCGGACTGGCGGTCGGCGGAATGGAGGTGTTGAGGCGGAGCTGTTCGGAGGGCTTGACATTCGGCGGCTGGTTGAGCTTGGGCACACCGGTCAGGAAGGCCTGGACCAGATCGTCGCGCGGGGTGGCCGGTGCCTTGATCTTGTAGATCTGCTCGACCAGCTTGGGGAGTTCGGGGTCCTGGACGAACTTCAGGAACTGCGCGTCGTCCCACGGCGAGGAGGCGTTGAACTTGTCCTTGTCCTTACGCGGAATGACCACCTCGTTGACCAGCGGACTGCCGAGCCGGGAGACCTGCGCCCAGTCGCCGTTCGCGGTCCTGCGGTGGGTGGTGGACCACAGCCCGATGACCGGCTGCTCCTTGGACTGGGTCAGCGCCGACGTCGGCACCTGGAGAGCCATGGACTGGACGTTGTAGCCCTTGAGGCTGTCCTGCCCGACCTCGGACATGTCGCCGCCGTAGAGCAGGTCGAAGACCCGCAGATCGAGGAAGAACGGATCGTCGGCCTGGCCGGCGAAGGCGGTCGAGCCGCCGCTGTACCCAATCTTCTGCACCGCCTGGTCGCGGAGCGTCTGGTACTTCGGCATCGACGCCTTGCCGACATTCGACGGGGCGACCGGGAGGTTGTGGCCGAGCATGGCCCTGGCGACGGCCTTCTGGTGCTTCAGCTTGATGACTTCGAGATCATAGGTCTGGGTGAAGTTCAGGTCCGGGTCATCCAGCGAGGTGACCGGGCCGGTGTTGTAGAGGAACGTGTCCCCGTTCTTCAGGTGGTCCTTGAAGGTCCACCGGAAGAGCAGATCGCCTTGGCCGTCACCGTCGTTGTCGACGTGGAGGTCGTAGCGGGCGTCGTTGGCGAACTTGAAGAAGTTCGGCCCGCCCGCCGGGTCTTCCATCGGCAGCATGTTGACGACCATGGTGGTCGTGTCCGGCTTGTCGGGGCTGACGAACGCGTAGACGTCCGTCGTGTCGTACTGCGGCTGACCGGAGATCAGCGGCGCCTCGCGGTGGGAGGACGCTTGCGCCGTCTGCGGCTGCAACACGGCCACACCGGCGGCCGTGAGCCCGCCCGCGGCCAGTGCGCAGCTGACCAGCGCGGCCAAGCTCCTGGTGATTGCGGTCATCCTGTCGGTCCTTCGCACGCTTGTCGGAGCATTCCTTCAAGCAGCTATTCGGGGCCGACGGGACGATGGCTTGGTCGGTTCCGGAATTTGTCCGCGGATGACAGGTGCCGTCAACACCCTTGACGCGGTGGTGAATCGGTAACCTGGGATACGTGGGTGCCCGCTCGGGGAGGTAGGGTTAGTCTGCCCGGGGCGGGTGCCCTCGTACGGGTGGGGAGTGTCATGGAGCAGATAACAGTACGCAGCAGGCCACGAGTGCCTGCCATCAACTGCCGGAGCGGTGCGTCCAGCGCGCGTCTCGAGCGCCATCTCGCGGTGATGGGCGGCCCTGCCGTCCCCCAGCGGGAGGCCGAGGGCGCGACGGTGCTGATGCAGGAGCTGACCGCGCGGGATCACACGCGCGCGAAGAACAGTCGGGGCGCGCGGGTGTCGCTGTTCGCGCCGCTGCGCCGGTTGCGTCGCTCGCTGTTCGGCAACCACGGCTGATCCGACCGGCCCGTACGAGGTGCCGTCCGCATCCCGGGCGCACACGGGCACAACCGGCCAGCTCCAGCCGGTTGTCTCCGTGCTGTGGGCGGCCCCGCTGACGTAACAGGCGTCACAGCAGGGCGAACTGCCCCTCCGGGCCCTCCTCATGATGGTCCAGCACCGACGCCGGGCGCCGGGCCGCGCCCGGCACCGGCAGCACCCCCACCGCACGCAGCTCCGCCACGTCGATGCCGGGCCCGTCCGCCAGCCGGTCGGTGAGCGCCCGCCGCTCCGGGCGGAGCTCGGCGAGCAGCGCCAGCACGGTGATCAGCTCCAGCAGCTCCGATGTCCACGCGGACGGCCAGCCCGCCGGGCCGATCGCCTCAAGCGTGCCGGGCTCGCCTCGGGCCGTACGCCCTTCGAACCATGTCTCCAGCACCCGCGCCCCGCCCGCGTGGAACTCCCACGCGGCCCGCGGTACGGGGGAGATCCGGCCCTCGCCGAGGAGCAGGGCGGACTCGTCCGGGTCATAGCGGAGGGGGGAGTCCGGCAGCCCGCGCGCCGGGAGCGAGGCGCGCACGTAGGGGCGCCGGCCGCCCGGCATACGCGGGCGCTCACCACGATGCGCCCCGCGCGTATGCAGCCACAGCACCCGGCGGCCCAGCGCCACGCCTGTTTCCCACGCCTCGGTGTCGGTGGTGAGGGGCACGGCGCAGGGGTGCGTCCCTGCCACGGCGGCGGTCCAGGCGAGAAAGTCCCCGGCGGTTACGGGGCGGGCCAGCCGCGTGGAGAGGTGGTCCAGCAGACCGGGCGCGAGATTGGGCTCCTGCCCGCCGGGGCGGCGGTAGAGCGGACGGATACGGCCCGGACGGCCGGCCGGGGAGTGGCCGTCGGGCAGCAGCGCGGAGAAGGTGAGCACCGGATCGGGGTCCGGCCCGGCCGCCTCGACGACATGGATCTGCCGGTCGTCCGCCACCCGCCACAGCTCCGGGCGGGCGGTGTCGATCAACCGGTGGTCCGGTATCAGCCACTGCTGGTCGAACGGCCCGTGCGTCACCCGCACCGGCGCGGGGCACGGCCCGCCCGCACGCGCAAGCCGCGCGGTGGAGGTGGCCTGGCCGGGCAGCTGCGGTACGGAGGTGTGCAGCGTACGGGCGCGGCTCGGCCGGAACAGCGCCGCGCGCCCGGCCTCGTCCTCGGCCCCGACCAGCCGCTCCCAGCGCGCGGCCAGCGACGCGGCGTCCGGCCCCATGACCCACGCCCGCCCGAGCCGCAGCGGCCCCACGGACCACGGCATCAGGTCCCCCAGCAGCGGTGCCTCGCGTTCTCCCACGCCGGGCATGGTATCCATCGCCACCCCGGTCGCCGGGAGAGTGCGGCCCCCACCGGGCCCCGGCCGCCGCCGAGCCGCCGCCGGCGCTGTGGCGGCTGGTGACGGAGTGGCCACCGGGCCGCACCCGGCGACGAAACCCCGGCCCGGGACGGGCGTCCCCGTACGGCCCAGCTGGTCATGGATCAGGGCGCGTCGCCGAGTGCGGCCCCGCGCCGCGGCCGTGCGGGCCGTCATCCGGGCACCGGGCTCGGTCCCGGGGCCGTGCGGGCTGTCATCCGGGTGCCGGGTGCGGTCCCGTGGCCGTGCGGGCTGTCATCCGGGTGCCGGGTGCGGTCCCGTGGCCGTGCGGGCTGTCATCCGGGTGCCGGGCTCGGTCCCGCGGCCGTGCGGGCTGTCATCCGGGTGCCGGGCTCGGTCCCGCGGCCGTGCGGGCCGTCATCCGGGCACCGGGCTCGGCCCCCGTGGCGCCGCGGGCGGCAACAAGCCCCGGCCCGCCAACCACGTATCCCACGCCGAGAACCGGACGGCAGTCACTCCGCGTCGAGGGTCACCGTGAAGGAGAAGCGGTCGCCCCGGTAGTTGATGCGGGCCACGTCCACCACCCGGCCGCTCTCGTCGTATGTCACGCCCGTGTAGTGCAGGATCGGGCTGAGCAGCGGGACCTGGAGGAGGCGGGCCGTCTCCGGGTCCGCGAGGCGCGCCTCGACCGTGTCGGTGATCCGGCTGATCCGGACCCCCACCGCGTCCCGCAGCACCTTCGTCATCGGCCAGCGCGCGAGGTCGGCGACGTCGATGCGGTCGGCCAGCTCGGGACGGACGAGGTTCTCCGCCCAGTTGGTGGGCTCGCCGCTGTGGCCGTCGCTGCGCAGCCTGCGGTAGGCGGCCGCCTCGTCGAGCCCGGGAAAGTGCTCCGCCAGCTCGGTCGGCACCGGCGCCCGGCCGTGGTCGAGCACGGTCGTCCGCTCCCCGGACTGCTGGGCCACGATGGCGTCCACCGACCCCAGCAGCCGTACCGGGGAGCCGCGCCGCGCGCTCGGCTCGATGAAGGTGCCGCGCCGCCGGTGGCGGCTGATCAGCCCCTCCGACTCCAGCTCCTTGAGCGCCTGCCGCATGGTGAGGACGCTGACGCCGTAGTGCTCGGCGAGCCGGTCCTCGGTCGGCAGCCGCAGCGGGTCGTGCGGGCCTCGGCCGAGTATCGAGGCGCGCAGCGACTGCGAGACCTGATACCACAGCGGCAGCTTGCGGTTGAGGGCGAGCGAGTCGGGGGCGAAGGTCGTCACGACACGGGTCTCCGGTCACAGCGGGCGTTACGGACGGAAGTGGCGCTGCAGACCCTGCCATACGTCGTCGTACCGCCCCTGGAGGTGGTCGGCCTCCAGCGCCTGCCGGGTGGCAGTGACCGGCCAGCGCGTCTCGAACATGAAGGCCAGCCCGTCGTCCACCTTGCGCGGCGTCAGCTCGGCGGAGCTGGCTCGCTCGAACGTCTCCTGGTCGGGGCCGTGCGCGGACATCATGTTGTGCAGTGAGCCACCACCGGGCACAAAGCCGCCCTTGCCGCCGGTCTTCGCGTCGTACGCGCCCTCGATGAGCCCCATGTACTCGCTCATCACATTGCGGTGGAAGTACGGCGGCCGGAAGGTGTCCTCGCCGACCAGCCAGCGCGGGGCGAAGACCACGAAGTCGACGCCCGCGAGCCCCGGGGTGTCGGAGGGCGAGGTGAGCACCGTGAAGATGGAGGGGTCGGGGTGGTCGTAGCTGATGGTGCCGAGCACATTGAAACGGCGCAGGTCGTACACGTACGGGACGTGGTTGCCGTGCCAGGCGACGACGTCCAGCGGGGAGTGGTCATAGGTCGCGGACCACAGATTGCCGCAGAACTTGTTGACCACCTCCACGGGGCGCTCCACGTCCTCGTACGCGGCGACGGGCGCGAGGAAGTCACGGGGGTTGGCGAGCCCGTTGGCGCCGATCGGGCCGAGGTCGGGGAGGACGAAGGGCCGGCCGTAGTTCTCGCAGACATAGCCGCGTGCGAGGGGGTCGAGCAGCTCGACGCGGAACCGTACTCCGCGGGGGATGAGCGCCACATGGCCCGGCTCGGCGCGCAGCAGCCCGAACTCGGTGCGCAGCAGCAGCCCGCCCCGCTCGGGGACGATCAGCAGCTCACCGTCCGCGTCGCTGAACACCCGGTCGGTCATGGGCGCGTTGGCGGCGTAGAGATGGATGGCCATGCCGGCGCGCTGGGTGGCGTCCCCGTTGCCGCCGAGCGTCCACAGACCGGACAGGAAGTCGGTGCCGGCGTCGGGCTCCGGCAGCGGGTCCCAGCGCAGCCGGTTGGGGTCCGGCACGGTCTCGGTGAACGGCGCCCCGCGCACCGCGCCGTTGTCGATGCGGACGAACGGCGGATGCGCGGCGGAGGGGCGGATGCGGTAGAGCCAGGAGCGGCGGTTGTGGGCGCGCGGCTCGGTGAAGGCGGTGCCGCTCAGCTGCTCCGCGTACAGCCCGAGCGGGGCGCGCTGCGGGGAGTTGCGGCCAATGGGGAGCGCGCCCGGAACGGCCTCGCTGGTGTGCTCATTGCCGAACCCGGAGGCGTAGGCCAGTCTTTCGGCCGTCTTCCGAGCTTGCTCGATCCCCGCGCCGTCGCCCATCGCACGCCTCCTGCCGCTTCTTCATTCCTATGTCAGACGATAGGAATCGAAGACGGGGTGCGTCAATGATCGGGCAGGATGGTGGCGTGCCCATACCGCCCCTCCGCCGCCATCCGGTCCAGCGCCGCAGCGCCGAACGCCTCGGCCGGATCCTCGACGCCTGCGCCGAGCTGCTCGACGAGATCAGCTATGAACAACTGAGCACCCGCGCGGTGGCCGAGCGCGCCCAGGTCCCCATCGGCTCGGTCTACCGATTCTTCTCCAACAAGAGAGCGATGGCCGAGGCCCTGGCCCACCGCAATCTCGACGAGTACGCCGCACGCATCACCCGGCGGCTCGCCGAGTCCGGCCCGGACGCCGGCTGGCGGGAGGCCATGGACGTCGTGGTCGACGAATATCTGGCGATGAAGCGCGGGGCCCCCGGGTTCGCGCTCATCGAGTTCGGCATGCCGGTCCCGGCGACCGGAGTGCCCGACAAGCCCAACCACCTGGTGGCCGACCGGCTGCGGGCCCTGCTCGCCGACCGCCTCGGAATCGACGGCGGCACCGAGGCCGACGAGCGGCTGCGGGTCGCCTTCCTGCTCGCGGTCGAGGCGGCGGACGCGCTGCTGCGGCTGGCGTTCCGGGTGGACCCGGCGGGCGATCCGGCGATCGTGGCGGAGACGAAGGAGCTGCTGCGGGCGTATCTGGCCCGGGTGCTGGACTGACGCGAGAAGCCCGGCGGGAGTTCCCGTCGGCACCTCCCCAACGTGCCTACCGGTCGGTATGGTGAGGGGTCCCCGCCGCGTCACGCTGCCGCCGTCGTCGTCCCCGTCGTCCCCGGGAGGGACCCGTGAGTGCTGCCCGTACCGCCCTGCGTATCTGCCCGCTGTGCGAGGCCACGTGTGGGCTGACCCTAACCGTCGAGGAGGGCCGGGTGACCGCGGCGCGGGGCGATCGTGAGGACGTCTTCAGCCGCGGCTTCATCTGCCCCAAGGGCGCGTCGTTCGGCGAGCTCGACGCGGACCCCGACCGGCTGCGGCGACCGCTCGTACGCCGTGACGGGCGGCTTGAGGAGGCCGGCTGGGACGAGGCGTTCGCGGCCGTCGAGGCGGGGCTCGGGCCGCTGCTGCGGGAGCACGGACCGCAGGCCGTGGGGGTCGTGCTCGGCAACCCCACTGTGCACACCGTGGCCGGCGGGCTCTATCCGCCCCTGCTGCTCGGCGCGCTGGGCACCCGCAATGTCTTCACCGCCAGCACCCTCGACCAGATGCCCAAGCATGTCTCCAGCGGTCTGCTGTACGGCGACGCGAACGCGATACCGGTGCCCGACCTGGACCGTACGGACCATCTGCTGATGCTGGGCGCCAACCCGCTGGACTCCAACGGCAGCCTGTGCACCGCCCCCGACTTCCCGGGCCGGCTGCGGGCGCTGCGGCGGCGCGGCGGCCGGCTGGTGGTGGTCGATCCGCGGCGCACCCGTACGGCGAAGCTGGCCGACCGCCATGTGGCGATCCGGCCCGGCACCGACGCCCTGCTGCTCTTCGCCATGGTGCAGGTGCTGTTCGCGGAGGACCTGGTGGCGCTGGGCCCGCTCGCGGAGCATCTCAGCGGGGTGGAGGAGGTCCGGCGGCTGGCCGACGGCTTCCCGCCCGAGGCGGTGGCCGGGGCGTGCGATGTGACGGCCGAGGAGATCCGTACCCTCGCCCGGGAGCTGGCCGCGGCGGAACGAGGCGTCGTCTACGGCCGGATCGGCTCCACCACCGTCGAGTTCGGCACCCTCACCAGCTGGCTGGTCGATGTGGTCAACGCGCTCATCGGGCAGCTGGACCGGCCCGGCGGCGCGATGTTCCCGCTGCCCGCGACGGGCCGGCGGGAGAGCCCGGCGCGCCCCGGGAAGGGGTTCGCGCTGGGCCGCTGGCACTCCAGGGTCAGCGGGCATCCCGAGGCCAAGGGCGAACTGCCCGCGGTCGCGCTCGCGGAGGAGATCGAGACGCCGGGGGAGGGGCGGATCCGGGCGGTGCTGGCCATCGCGGGCAACCCCGTGCTGTCCGCGCCGGACGGCGACCGCCTCGACGCGGCGCTGGCCGGGCTCGACTTCATGGTCAGCGTGGATCCGTATCTCAACGAGACCTCCCGCCACGCCCATGTCGTGCTGCCGCCGCCCCCGCCCAGCCAGAGCCCGCACTTCGACTACGCCTTCAACAGCCTCGCCGTCCGCAACCAGGTCCGCTACACCCGTCCCGCCGTCCCGCTCGACGCCGACCGGATGAGCGAGGCCGACATCCTGGCGCGGCTGGTGCTGTGCGTCAGCGGCCAGGGAGCGGCCGATCCGTCGGTGGTGGACGCGATGGCGATCGACATGACCCTCGGCAAGGAGGTCGCCGATCCGGGCTCGCCGGTGTACGGGCGGAAGGGCGCCGAGCTGGCCGGGCTGCTGACCGGGCTGACCGGCGCCGAGCGGCGGCTGGACATGATGCTGCGGCTCGGCCCGTACGGCGACGGATTCGGCGCCGACCCCGACGGGCTGAGCCTGGAGAAGGTGCTCGCCCATCCGCACGGCATCGACCTCGGACCCCTCAGCCCGCGCATCCCCGGTCTGCTGAGGACCCGCAGCGGCACGGTGGAGCTGTGCCCGGAGCCCATCGCCGCCGACGTCGGCCGGCTGCGGCGGGCACTGGCCGACCGGCCCGCGGGGCTCGTGCTCGTCGGCCGCCGCCATCTGCGCTCCAACAACAGCTGGATGCACAACGTCCCGGCGCTGATGGGCGGAAGCAACCGCTGCACGCTCCAGGTGCACCCCGAGGACGCCGCCCGGCTGGGCCTGACCGACGGTGGCCTGGCCCGCGTCACGGGCGACGGCGGGGAAGTGGAGGTGCCGGTCGAGGTCACGGACGCGGTACGGACCGGGGTGGTGAGCCTTCCACACGGCTGGGGTCATAGCCGTCCCGGTATCCGGCTGTCCGTGGCCGAGGCCGATCCGGGGGTCAACGTCAATCAGCTCATCGACGGCGCGCGGCTCGATCCGCTGTCGGGGACGGCCGTGCTCAACGGGCTCCCGGTGCGGGTGAGCGCGTGTGCACCCGCCGCCCTTGAGCTCACCGTCACCCAACCTGATTGACCTGGGGTTTTGCGCTTATTGCTCACGCGTCAAGACCTTGTTAACCAAAAGTCGCGCCACCTAACGTCACCTCGACCGCCATATCTGGGGGAGTTCGAAGGCGAACGTGAGGTAGCCAAACCATGCTGACCATCCTCGGATTCGTCATGATCGCGACATTCCTGGTGTTGATCATGATGAAGAAGATGTCCCCGATGGGTGCCCTGGTGCTCATCCCGGCGCTGTTCTGCGTGCTCGTCGGGAAGGGCGCCCACCTCGGGGACTATGTCCTCGACGGCGTCGGCGACCTCGCGCCCACGGCCGCCATGCTGATGTTCGCCATCATCTACTTCGGGGTGATGATCGACGTCGGCCTCTTCGATCCGATCGTCCGGCTCATCCTGAGGTTCTGCAAGGCGGACCCGATGCGGGTGGTCGTCGGCACCGCCGTGCTCGCGGCGGTCGTCTCGCTCGACGGCGACGGCTCCACCACCTTCATGATCACCGTCTCGGCGATGGTGCCGCTCTACCGGCGGCTGAAGATGAGCCTCGTGGTGATGACCGGCGTCGCGGCCATGGCCAACGGCGTGATGAACACCCTGCCCTGGGGCGGCCCGACCGCCCGCGCCGCCGCCGCGCTCAAGGTCGACGCGAGCGACATCTTCGTGCCGATGATCCCGGCCCTCGCGGTCGGCCTGGTCTTCGTCTTCGCCCTCGCCTACGGCCTCGGGCTGCGCGAGCGCAAGCGTCTGGGCGTGCTGGCGCTCGAGGAGGTCACCGCGGGCGAGCCCGAGCAGGTGCTGGTCGGCGCCGGTTCCGGGGCCAAGGGCGGCAAGGACGGTAAGGGCGCCAAGGGCTCCAAGGGCGCGGTGACCGGCGGCCCGGCGACGGACGTCGCCGACGGTCCGGACGGCGACGACGAGGAATTCAAGGGCCTCCACCCGAACCGGCCCACCCTGCGGCCCAGGCTCTACTGGTTCAACGCGGCCCTGACCGTCGTCCTGCTCACCCTGATGATCATGGAGACGCTGCCGATCCCGGTGCTCTTCCTGCTCGGCGCCGCTATCGCGCTCACCGTCAACTTCCCGCACATGGCCGACCAGAAGGCCCGCGTCGCCGCCCATGCCGAGAACGTCGTCAACGTCTCCGGCATGGTCTTCGCCGCGGCCGTCTTCACCGGCGTCCTCACCGGCACCGGCATGGTCGAGCACATGGCCCGCTGGCTCGTGGACGGTGTCCCCGACGGCATGGGCCCGCACATGGCCGTCGTCACCGGTGTGCTGTCCATCCCGCTCACCTACTTCATGTCCAACGACGGCTTCTACTTCGGCATCGTGCCGATCCTCGCCGAGGCCGGGGCGGCCCACGAGGTCTCCGCGCTGGAGATCGCCCGCGCCTCGCTCGTCGGACAGGCCCTGCACATGTCCAGCCCGCTGGTCCCCGCCGTCTACGTCCTCGTCGGCATGGCGAAGGTGGAATTCGGCGACCACACCCGGTTCACGGTGAAGTGGGCGGCGCTCACCTCGCTGGTGGTGCTGGCCGCGGGACTCGCGTTCGGCATCATCTGACCCGTGGAGACCACGAGCCCACAGCCCGGTAGGGGCTGGCTGCTGCGCCTGGTCATCGCCTTCTCCTTCGCGCAGGGGGCGGTGAGCATGGCCCGGCCCGCCGTCTCCTACCGGGCTCTCGCGCTCGGCGCCGACGCCCGCGCGGTAGGGGTGATCGCCGGAATCTACGCCCTGCTGCCGCTGTTCGCCGCCGTACCGCTGGGGCGCCGCACGGACCATGGACGGTGCGCCCCGCTGCTGCCCATCGGCGTCGCGCTCATCGCCACCGGATGCGCGCTCAGCGGCTCGGCCGGAACGCTGCCCGAAATGGCCGCGTGGAGCGGGGTGATGGGGCTCGGCCATCTGTCATTCGTCATCGGCGCCCAGTCCCTCGTGGCCCGCCAGAGCGCCCCGGCCGACCAGGACCGCAACTTCGGCCACTTCACCATCGGCGCCTCGCTCGGCCAGTTCATCGGGCCGATCGCCGCCGGTCTGGTGGTCTCCGGGCACGATGGCGCGCTGGGGCGCACCAGCGCCGCCGCGCTCTTCGTCTCCGCCGCCGGCGCGGCCTTCTCGTTCACCGCGCTGTGGCGCATCGAGCACCGGACGGCCGGGCGGGCCGCCGCGCCCGCCGGGAAGACGCCCTCGCCGCGGGTGCCGGTGCGCGGAATCCTGACCACCCGCGGCGTCGCGTCCGGCATCTTCATCAGCCTCTCCGTGCTCTCCGCCACCGACATCCTCACCGCGTACCTGCCGGTCGTCGGTGAACAGCGCGGCATCTCGCCCTCGGTCGTCGGACTGCTGCTCAGCCTGCGCGCCGCCGCCACCGTCGCCTGCCGGCTCGTCATGACCCCGATGATCCGGCTGCTGGGCCGCACCGTGCTGATGGCCGTCAGCTGTCTGGGCGCCGCGCTGCTGTGCGCGGGCATCGCCCTGCCCGTGCCCGCCTGGGCGCTCGGGGCGCTGCTGGCCGGGCTCGGCTTCTGCCTCGGCGTCGGTCAGCCCTTGTCGATGACCACGGTCGTGCAGGCCGCGCCCGAGGGGGCGCGCAGTACCGCCCTGGCGCTGCGGCTGACCGGCAACCGGCTCGGTCAGGTCGCCGCGCCCGCCTCCGCCGGTGTGCTCGCCGGGCTCGCGGGCACGGCCGCCCCGTTCATCATGCTGGGCGGGCTGCTCCTCGGCTCGGCGGCGACAGCGGTACGCGGTGAGGTGACGGAGGGCACGCCCGGTGCCCTCTGTTCCCGGAAAACTACCGACGCTAGTTTGTTTCCCGACAGGAAAGTCCAGGCCGGCAGGAAGACCCAGGAACGTGCCGATGCGGGAGGGTGCGATGAAGGCCCATGACGGGATGTACATCGACGGAGCGTGGCGGCCGTCCGCCGGCTCCGACACCATCGAGGTCGTGAACCCGGCCGACGAACAGGTCATCGGCGCCGTACCGGCCGGTACCGCCGAGGACGTGGACGCCGCCGTACGCGCCGCCCGCGCCGCCTTCCCCGGCTGGGCCGCCGTCCCGCCCGCCGAACGCGCCGCCCGGCTGGCGGCGCTGCGCGACGCGCTCGCCACCCGGCGCGAGGAGATCGCCGAAACCGTCACCGCCGAACTCGGCGCGCCGCTCGCCTTCTCCCGCGCCGTCCACGCCGACGTGCCGATCACGGTCGCCGGATCGTACGCCGAGCTCGCGGGCTCGTACGCCTTCGAGGAGAAGGTCGGCACCTCGACGGTGTTCCAGGAGCCGGTGGGCGTCGTCGGCGCCATCACACCCTGGAACTACCCCCTCCACCAGCTCGTCGCCAAGGTGGCCCCCGCGCTCGCGGCCGGCTGCACGGTCGTCCTCAAGCCCGCCGAGGACACCCCGCTGGTCGCCCAGCTCTTCGCGGAGGCGGTGCACACGGCGGGCCTCCCGGCCGGGGTGTTCAACCTCGTCACCGGCCTCGGCCCGGTCGCCGGCCAGGCCCTGGCCGCACACGAGGACGTCGACCTCGTCTCCTTCACCGGCTCCACGGCCGTCGGCAAGCGGATCGGCGCGGTCGCGGGCGCGGCCGTCAAGCGGGTCGCCCTCGAACTCGGCGGCAAGTCCGCCAACGTCATTCTGCCGGGCGCCGATCTGACCAAGGCCGTCAAGATGGGCGTCGCCAACGTCTTCGCCAACTCCGGCCAGACGTGCAGCGCCTGGACCCGCATGCTCATCGACGCCGACCGCTACGAGGAGGCCGTGGCCCTCGCGGGGGCCGCGGCGAAGAAGTACGTCCCGGGCGACCCCCACGACGAGGGCGCCCGCCTGGGGCCCGTCGTCAACGCCACCCAGCGCGACCGGGTGCGCGGCTATATCGAACGCGGAGTGGCGGAAGGCGCCCGCCTCGTCGCCGGCGGCCCCCAGGCGCCCGAGGGCCGGGAAACCGGCTACTACATCGCCCCGACCGTCTTCGCCGACGTCACCCCCGAGATGGCCATCGCCCAGGAGGAGATCTTCGGCCCGGTCATCTGCCTCATGCGCTACCAGGACGAGGACGACGCGCTCCGTATCGCCAACGGCACCGTCTACGGGCTGGCGGGCGCGGTGTGGGCCGAGGACGACGCGACGGCCGTCGCCTTCGCCCGCCGGATGGAGACGGGACAGGTCGACATCAACGGCGGGCGGTTCAACCCGCTGGCCCCCTTCGGCGGCTACAAGCAGTCGGGAGTGGGACGGGAGTTGGGGGCGCACGGTCTGGTGGAGTACCTCCAGACGAAGTCGCTCCAGTTCTGATGCCCCTCGGCCGGGCCGCACCGTGCCTGCCCCCGGGTCTCGGGCGGGCCGCACCGTGCCTGCCCCCGGGTCTCGGGCGGGCCGCACCGTGCCCGCCCCCGGCCGCGACAATGCCTTCATCCGCCAACCCGAGGAGACACCGCCCATGACCCGCGCCGCCGTCCTCCCCGCCATCGGCACCGCGCTCCGGCTCGCCGACATCGATCTGCCCGACCCCGGCCCCGGGCAGGTGCGGGTGCGCCTCGCGGCCGCCGGGGTGTGCCATTCGGATCTGTCGCTCTCCAACGGCACGCTGCGCCAGCCCGCCCCCGCCGTCCTCGGGCACGAGGGGTCCGGCACGGTGACGGCGGTGGGCGAGGGGGTGACGGGGGTCGCGCCGGGGGACGCCGTCGTGCTCAACTGGGCGCCCTCCTGCGACGACTGCCACTTCTGCGGGCTGGCGGAGCCCTGGCTGTGTGCCAACGCCGGAATCGCCGCCACCGCCCCCTACGCGCGGCTCCGCTCCGACGGCAGTGAGCTCTACCCCGGGCTCGGCACGGCCGCCTTCGCCGAGGAGACCGTCGTACCGGCGCACGCCCTGCTGCCGCTGCCCGAGGGGGTGCCGCTCACCGAGGCCGCCCTGCTGGGCTGCGCGGTGCTCACGGGGTACGGCGCGGTGCACCACAGCGCGCGGGTCCGGCAGGGCGAGTCGGTCGCCGTGTTCGGCGTCGGCGGGGTGGGGCTGGCCGTGCTGCAGGCGGCCCGGATCGCGGGTGCGGGGACGATTGTCGCGGTGGATGTCTCCCCGGCGAAGGAGGAGCTGGCCCGTGCGGCCGGTGCCACCGAGTTCGTGACGGCCGACGAGGAGACGGCCAAGCGGATCCGCGCCCTCACCGGCGGCCACGGCGCGGACGTGGCCATCGAGTGCGTCGGCCGTGCCGACACCATCCGTACGGCGTGGTCCGCCACCCGGCGCGGGGGCCGGACGACGGTCGTAGGGATCGGCGGCAAGGAGCAGCAGGTCTCGTTCTCGGCGCTGGAGCTGTTCTACTTCGGGCGTACGCTCTCCGGCTGCGTCTACGGCAACAGCGACCCGGCCCGCGATCTCCCCGTGCTCGCCGACCACATCCGGGCGGGGCGGCTCGATCTGTCGGCCATGGTGACCGAGCGCATCGGCCTGGACGGCATCCCGGCGGCGTTCGACGCGATGCTCCAGGGGAAGGGCGGACGGGCCCTGGTGGTGTTCTAGGGCGCTCTACGGCCGCTCGCCGTTACCGTCCACCATGCTCAGCCAGCGGCCGTAGGCGTCCCCGAACGGCTCGGCCCCGTCGCCCACCGCCTTCAGCAGCCATCGCCCCGCCGCCTCGGCCTCCGTGACGACCTCCGCCGGGTATCCGTACCGCACCTGGTGCTCGGCGAACTCGTCCTGGTCGACCATCCGCGTCGAGCCGTCCGTCCGCCTGCGTATGACGTCGAGATCGAGGTCCACCATGGTGACCTCGTACGGCGAGACCCACTCGGGCGGTGTGGTGATATCGCAGTAGATCTCGGTCGCGCGCGGCGGGGCGTTGAAGGCCGCGGTCCACCATGCCTCGCGCGGGAAGAGGAGCACATGCGCGCATGCGATGGGGACCATGGGGCCGTAACCCTTGCGCATGACGGTGCCGCCGGGCAGGCCCAGCCAGACGCCGTGTTCGTCCTCGCCGAGCCTGCGCATGCGCTGATTCCAGTGCAAAGTGCCGTCATACTTGCGGTAGTTGACCGATACGAGCTGTGACATGGGGCGATCCTAAGACTTATCCCGTACGTGTGTGCGGGGGCGGCCGGTGTGCGGTCGTGTCGTTCCGGCGTGGGCCTTGGGCCGCTTGGGTGCGGGTCGGGTCTCATCCGGGGTTGCCACGGTGCAGGGTCCGGCATTTCGCCGAGCAGAGGCCGTCCGTTGCTGGGGAAGGGTGTTCCGGCGGGGTTCGGCTGCCGCGTGGGTCCGGCCCGAGGGTGCGGACTTCGGTGCGGTTGACTCGGTCAGGGCGTCTTGCAGCCCTTGGGTGAAGAGGATCTGGGCGGTGCGGGAGCGGGTGTGGTCCAGGCGGGCGGTTGTGGGGTCGTCGGGGTCGGTGAGGGTGGTGAAGGCGGCCAGGGCGGCGGAGACCAGGTCGCGGTCGCCTTTCAGCCCGCAGCCGCCTTCGGCCGGATCACAGTGATGGGTGCGCTGGCGCAGGGACTTGGGTACGTGTCGGCCGCACAGGCAGTGCTGGGACAGGGCGGTGGTGAAGGTCGAGGCGCGCAGGAGTCGTCCGCCGGTGGCCGTGCACTCGGCGGCGAGTGCGGTGATCAGCCGTCCGGGGGTGGTGGCTGAGCAGGCACGGCCCCACAGGCGGAACCAGGTGCGGATGTCACAGTCCTCGATGGTCAGGTTCGGCCCGTGGGCGTCGACCAGAGCGGCGGCGATCTTCTTCGCGCGGTGCTGGGAAGCCTCGGCCGCGCTCGCGGCCGAGGCACTGTGGCGGGCCCGCAGATTCCGGTAGCTGATGCTGACGGTGTCGCGGCGGTAGGCCTGTTGCGGCTTTCCGCTCGCGGTGGTGCGCCGGGATCCGGCCGGGACGGCGACGGTCTTGGGGGGCAGGCCTGCCGTTAGCCGGCGTTCGTCGCGGGCCTGCTGGCGGCGGGAGCGCTGGTACTGCTGGGGGTTGGTGGCGCGCCGCGAGCGGTCAAAGGCGCGCTGGCGCCCCCGAGCCTTCTTGCGCGCTGCGGCCAGGGCCTGCTGCTCCTGCTCGCTCAGGGTGATCCGGGAGGATCGTATGGGCCCGTCACCTTCGTCACCGGTGATGGGGAGGGAGACGACGGTGAGGTTGGAGACGTTGCCGTCCACCCCGCCGATACGCTGCCAGGCGGCGGCCTGCCGGCGCCGGGTACGGGTGGCGGTGGAAGCGTAACCGGGGGCCAGGACCATCAGATGGGCCTCGTAGGACCAGCCGCCGGGGGCGGCCGGATCCCGCCGCCGCACCAAGTCGATCTTGTGCCACCGGCTCGGGTCGTTCAGGTAGTGCAGCAGATAGGGCCAGCGTCCGGCGCCCTGTGGCAGCCGTACCGGTAGGACGATGTCCCCGCGTCCGGTGGGCCCTCCGGCAAAGACGACGGTCAGCGGCCCGGTGTGGTCGAACCAGGTCGCCGCCCTGCCGCGCGGGCGCCCCCGGGCATCGGTGGTCCCGGTGGGGATGCCTCCCGTGGGCCGGGCGAGGGTGGGCATGCGGCGCGGCTGGGCCAGCACCCGCATGCCCGGCGGGAGCCGGGCGGCCTGGGCGGGGGTGGTGACCGATGGCGGCAGCGCGGGGTGCCGGAAGGTGTCCAGGTGTCCGGCGAGGGTGCCGTGCAGGCGGAAGGTCTCCCACTTACGCTCGGTGGTGTGCGAACGGGCCCGGCCCGGGATGCGGGTGTACTCCCACCAAGTCCCGGTCCTGGGGCGTCCGGCCCGCCGCCCCGACGCGTCCGGGTGCAGGTGCCGGGCCACCCCGGCCCACACCTCATCGGCCTGATGCATCGCCAGCGCCTTGGAGACGTGATCGCTCAGCCAGCGTGAGTGTTCCACATGCTGATACGCGCGGTGCTCCAGCCCGGTGCGGGATAGGCCCAGCTCCGCCCGCCATGCCCTCACGTCCCTCTCACGCCGCACCTCACCGGCCCAGTAGGCATCCACCACATCCCGCGCATCACGTTGCAGGGCGCGTTTGACCTGCCACATCGCCGAAAACAACTGCTCCACCCGACGGCGGTCAGCCGCATCGCCAACAACCAGCGGCAGCCGGATCACCGACACCGGCGCATCCTTCGCCCGCCGCCACACCTCACCCCGGTTCGGCCCCCGAAACCGCCGCCCCGACCCAGGCGCAGCCGATGACCGACTCACCACACTCTCCCCCTTCCCTCTCTCCCGACCAGCGTCAGGCATAACGTCATGAAGTCTGTTCGGGTCACGGCCAGTTGTATGGAACTTCGTCTCGCCACCTGCCGTTCAGCTCATGTGAAGGCGTGGACGGGGCTGTCCGGGCCGCAGCTGCACGCCCTGATCACCCGTTTGTGGCGACGCCGCCCGGACAGCGGGTGCGGCTGGCCCTGGTCACTTGCCTTCGGCGACCGGGTGCTGCGGGTCGTCCTGAGCTACCGCACGAACCTCACCATGTAGCCGTTGGCCGGGCTGTTCGCCACCACGGACTCCACCGTGCACCGGGTCACCGTCGACCTCGCGCCGCACCTCGCCGGCCTGCTCGGCCCGCCGCCCACCAACCGGCGGGAGCTGTGCCTGGCGGACGACACCCTCATTCCGGTGCACGACCAGCAGAAGACGAAGAACTGTCGACGCAGTGTGCATGTGCACGTCTGCCGGGCCCGTGATCGCCGCATCGTCGCGGTCGGCAGACACCTGGCCGGGCAACCGCAACGATGTGGTGGTCTTCCGGGAGACCGTCGGCAAGACCTTGCCCGATCACCCCCGCCTGTCCGGCGACAGTGGTTATCAAGGAATCACGCGGATCCGCTCGCCCCGGCGCGGGCCTGACCGGAAGATCATCAAGGACCGGGCCTACCGGCAGTTCCGCAAGCGCCGCGCCGTCGCCGAACACGCCATCGCGCACCTCAAAGCCACCAGGTCCTCCGCCACTGCCGCCGCAAGAGAGAAGGGATCAACCACGCCGTCGCCGGCATCGCCGCCCTGCACAACCTGAAACTGGAGATCAACGTCTGACCACAGACCCGCAACTGCCCACAGGAAAGCACGTCTGACCTGGCACTACGGGATATCTCTTAGGCCCGGACCGGGCCTAACTGTCGCCCACCGCCGTCACCTGGCCGTTTCCGGGTGCCACAGGGCCAGCCCGTCCACCAGCGCCCGCAGCCCCGTCTCGAAGGCGCCCTCGTCCACCCGCTCCTGGTGCTCCGCGAGCAGATGCGCCTGGCCCAGATGCGGATAGTCGGCGGGGTCGTAGGCGCCCGGGTCGTCGACGAAGCCGCGCGCGAAGGAGCCGAGCGCCGAGCCGGCCACGAAGTAGCGCATCAGGGCGCCGATGCGGGTGGCGTAGGTGGGCGGCCAGCCCGCCTTGACCATGCCGCCGAAGACCGCGTCGGCCATCCGTAGCCCAGCCGGGCGGCGGCCGGGCCCCTGGGCGAGGAACGGCACGATGTGTGGATGGGCGGCGAGCGCCGCGCGGTAGGAACGGCCCCACTCCAGCAGCGCCGTCCGCCAGTCCTCGCCGTCGTCGAACATCGAGATGTCGACCTGGGCGATGACCGTGTCCGCGACCGCGTCCAGGATCTCGTCCTTGGTCGTGAAGTGGTTGTAGAGCGACGGCCCGCTGACCCCGAGCTCGGCGGCCAGGCGCCGGGTGGAGAGCGCCGCGAGCCCTTCGGCGTCCACCAGCGCGAGGGCGGTTGTGACGATGCGCTCGCGGCTGAGCAGGGGCTTGCGGGGGCGTGCCATGCAGCACATAGTAGAGCTCCACTATAAAACTAGCAGCGGTAGTTAAGCCGGTAACTCTCACAGGGAAGGTGCCCCATGGATCTCGCGCTCACCAAGGAGCAGATCGCGGTGCGGCGGCTCGCCAGGGACTTCGTCGACCGCGAGGTCACCCCGTACGCCGCCGAGTGGGACCGCGCGGAGCGAGTGGACCAGGACATCGTCCGCAAGCTCGGCGCGCTCGGCTTCCTGGGGCTGACCGTCCCCGAGGAGTACGGCGGCAGCGGCGGCGACCACCTCGCGTATGTCCTGGTCACCGAGGAGCTGGGCCGCGGCGACTCCTCGGTGCGCGGCATCGTCTCCGTCTCGCTCGGCCTGGTCGCCAAGTCGGTGGCCGCGTGGGGAAGCGAGGAGCAGAAGCGGGAGTGGCTGCCGAGACTGTGCTCGGGCGAGGCGGTGGGCTGCTTCGGGCTCACCGAACCCGGCACCGGCTCCGACGCCGCGCGGCTGACCACGCGCGCGGTACGGGACGGCGACAGCTATGTGATCAGCGGCGCCAAGACCTTCATCACCAACGGCACCTGGGCCGACGTGGTGCTGCTCTTCGCCCGCACCGGCCCGGACGAGGGCCACCGGGGCGTCAGCGCCTTCCTCGTCCCCGCCGACGAGCCGGGCCTGACCCGCCGCGAGATCCACGGCAAGCTCGGGCTGCGCGGCCAGGCCACCGCCGAGCTGACCCTGGACGGGGTGCGGGTGCCCGCCTCCGCCATGGTCGGCCCCGAGGGCAAGGGATTCTCGGTCGCCATGTCGGCCCTGGCCAAGGGGCGGATGTCGGTCGCGGCCGGGTGCGTCGGCATCGCCCAGGCGGCCCTGGACGCGGCGGTCGCGTACGCGGGGGAACGCGAGCAGTTCGGCCGCACCATCGCCCACCATCAGCTGGTCCAGGAGCTGATATCCGACATCGCGGTGGACGTGGACGCGGCGCGGCTCCTCACCTGGCGGGTGGCCGACCACATCGACCGCGGCCTGCCCTTCGCCACCGAGTCCTCCGTCGCCAAGCTCTACGCGAGCGAGGCGGCGGTGCGCTGCGCCAACAACGCGATCCAGGTCTTCGGTGGATACGGCTACATCGATGAGTACCCGGTCGGCAAACTGCTGCGCGACGCCCGCGTGATGACCCTGTACGAAGGCACCAGCCAGATCCAGAAGCTGCTCATTGGCCGGGCGCTGACCGGAGTCGCGGCCTTCTGAACCCCTTCCGGGCCGCGGCACCCGGACAGGGGCTAAGCGCTTGCTCACTCTCCGTGTAGGGTGTGCGCCATGGACGCGGAGCCGAAGAATACCGAGGGCAAGGCCGAGGTGTGGCGCGACATCACCCCGGACGCGGCCCGGCGGTTGGTGACCGCCGCGGTGCACGCCTTCGCGGAGCGCGGCTACCACGCCACTACCACCCGGGACATCGCGGGCCGCGCCGGGATGAGCCCCGCCGCGCTCTACATCCACTACAAGACCAAGGAAGAGCTGCTCTACCAGATCAGCAACGTCGGACACCGGCGCGCCCTGGACATCCTGGAGCGGGCGCGGGACAGCGGCGGCACCCCCGTCGAGCGGCTCGCCGACGCCGTCCGCTCCTTCGTCCGCTGGCACGCCGAGCACCATATGACCGCGCGCGTGGTCCAGTACGAGCTCGGCGCGCTCGCCGAGGAGCACCACGCCGAGGTCATCGCCATCCGCAGGGCGACCGACGGCGCGGTGCGCTCGATCATCGAGGACGGGGTGCAGACCGGCGACTTCGACGTCCCGGACGTCCGCGGCGCCACGGTCGCCGTGCTGTCCCTGTGCATCGACGTCGCCCGCTGGTTCAACGTCGAGGGCCGCAGCACCCCCGACGAGGTCGGCGAGCTCTACGCCGGACTGGTGCTGCGGATGGTCGGGGCGGGGCGCCCCTGACGCGCACCCCGCCCCGCCCTGCGGGCCCGTCAGGGGTAGAAGCGCACGACGGACTCCGCCACGCACGCCGGCTTGCTGCCGTCCTCCCGCTCCAGGGTCACTCCGAGCGTCATCTGCACGCCGTCCTTGACCTCGGCGACCTCGATGATCCGGCCCGAGGCCCGCAGTCGGGAGCCGACCGGGACGGGGGAGGGGAAACGCACCTTGTTCAGGCCGTAGTTGATGGCCATCCGTACCCCCTCGACCCGCAGCAGCTGCGGGGTGAACGAGGGCAGCAGGGACAGCGTCAGATAGCCATGGGCGATCGTCGTGCCGAAGGGGCCGGCGGCCGCCTTCTCGGGGTCCACATGGATCCACTGATGGTCGCCGGTGGCGTCGGCGAACAGATCGATCCGCTTCTGGTCGATCTCCAGCCAGTCGCTGGGGCCGAGTTCCTCGCCGACCGCGGACCGCAGTTCGTCGGGCGAGGTGAAGATCCTGGGCTCTGCCATGCATGCCTCCTGGGCAACCACTCACTAAGCGCTTGCTCAGCATGCGGGGGAAGGCTCGCCGCTGTCAACGCGTGGCGCCGGCCGCGGCGAGCCGCCGCCCGGCTTCCCGCCCTGGCGGCGCGGCCGTCGCGCGTGCGCGGCCGGGGGCAAGCGGGGCGCCGGAGAGAGCGAGGCACCCGCGGGCGTGGCGGCTGCCGCCGCCCAGGACGCGCTTGCCGCCCTGGGCCGCGGCGGCCGGGGTCACGCGGCCGCGTACCGCCTCTCGAACCGGGCGCGCCTGGACGCTGCCAGGGCTTCGGTGGTCAGGAGCGGCACCGGTACCACGATGCCGCAGTCCCCGCAGACGGGACCGGCCGCCGGATAGCGGTCCAGGTCCCCGCGCCAGACCAGACGCTCCTGCGCGCAGATGGGGCAGGCCGACCCCGGCCCCGACTCCATCGCCACGATCAGCCGGCGCAGTACATCGGCCAGCCGGCCGTCGGGGTGAGCCGAGGGGCTCTCGCAGGGCATGATGTCGCACCCGCCCCAGGTGTGCAGATGCCAGTCGTCGACGGCGCTCGGCTGGCGGATCCCGAGGAGTTTCTCCTGCCTGCGCCGGGCGGCGAAGTCCGCCTCGTACGCGAGCCACAGGGTGCGGGCCTCCTCGAGCTCCTCCAGCGCCGCGATCAGCCGCAGGGGCTCGGGTTTACGGTCCTCCGGAATGATCCCGCTCCGGGTGCACAGATGATGCCAGGTCGCCCGGTGCCCGTACGGCGCGAACCGTTCGAGACATTTGCGCAGCGAGGTGCGCCGGGCGGTGACGTGTCTGCGTGGATTGCGTACCTCTCGTGCCAGTGCTCTGAAACCGGCCACTTCATACCACCTCCGCGAGTGCGGACCCGACTCGTTGTCAAATGGACGTAACGCACTGCGATCCGGATCCATCGGATTCCCAGGAAGTTCGCGGATAGGCCAATCAAATAAGGTGACGCCCACTCATCTTCCGGGGTGGTTGAACCGTCGGTAACCTCCGTCACGACGGCTACCGCCAGGAGCTGATATGCGACCACGAATCGCCAAGCCCACCAGGACCCGCGACCCCATCGGATCCCGTAACCCCATCAGGCCCGTCAGAAACCGCACCCTCACCGGCACCGTGATCGCCGCGGCCGCCGTGCTGGGGCTCGGCGCGGCGCTCGTGGCGCCGCTTCCGCAGCCGGCCCGCGCGGAGCCCGCCGCCGCGGCCGCCACCGACTACTGCCGGGGCCAGTGCGCCGACGTCCTCCCGCCCGGCGCGAACGGCAACGCGACGCTGGTCGAGATCCTCGGCAACCGGGCGTTCGGCACCCACCCCGAGCACAGCACCGACCAACTCGGCCCGTACAGCAACCTGGCCGGGGGCTATCCGACCCTCACCGACGACAAGCTCGCCGGCTTCTTCAACGACTCCTCCTTCGGAGTGCCCACCGACCAGGTGGCCTCCGTGACCAAGCCGCGTGACGACGTCACCATCACCCGCGACAAGAAGACCGGTGTGCCGCACATCCAGGGCACCACCCGTGAGGGCACCGAGTTCGGCGCCGGATATGCCGCCGCCCAGGACCGGCTGTGGCTGATGGACCTCTTCCGCCACGTCGGACGCGGCGAGCTGACCCCCTTCGCCGGCGGCGCCGCCGCCAACCAGGGCCTGGAGCAGGACTTCTTCCGGCAGGCGCCGTACGCCGAGCAGGACTACCAGGGACAGATCGACTTCATCCTCTCCCACGGCGGCGAGCGCGGCCGGCAGGCGCTGGCCGACGCCCAGGCGTATGTCGACGGCATCAACGCCTATGCGAAGAAGGCGAAGCACGGCCGCTACTTCCCCGGCGAGTACGTGCTCACCGGGCACATCGACGCCATCACCAACGCCGGGGAGATCCAGCCCTTCGAGCTCACCGATCTGATAGCCCTCGCCTCCGTCGTCGGAGCCCTCTTCGGCAACGGCGGAGGCGGTGAGGTGGAGAGCGCGCTCTCGCTGCTCGCCGCCCAGCAGAAGTACGGCCTCGCCGAGGGCACCAAGGTGTGGGAGTCCTTCCGGGAGCGCAACGACCCGGAGGCGGTGCTGACCGTGCGCGAGGGCAGCTTCCCGTACGCGGACAAGCCCGCTGTGCCCAAGGGAGTGGCCATGCCCGACCCCGGCTCGGTCACCCCCGAACAGCTCGTCCACGACCGCCGGGGCGGCGCCGCGACGAAGGCGCGCACCGCGGTCAAGGCGCCCGGCTCCCTCGAGAAGCTGCGCGGCATCTACGACCACGGGGTGCTGCCCCGCGATCTGTTCAGCCGCAAGAAGGGCATGTCCAACGCGCTCGTCGTCTCCGGCAAGTACACCGCCGGCGGCCACCCGGTCGCCGTCTTCGGCCCGCAGACCGGCTACTTCGCGCCCCAGCTGCTGATGCTCCAGGAGCTCCAGGGCCCCGGGATCAGCGCACGCGGTGCCGCCTTCGCGGGCGTGGGGATGTACGTCCAGCTCGGGCGCGGCCAGGACTACGCGTGGAGCGCCACCACCTCCGCCCAGGACATCACCGACACCTACGCGGTCGAGTTGTGCTCCCCGGACGGCGGCACGCCCGGCAAGGACGCCACGTACTACCGCTTCCACGGCGACTGCGTGGCCATGGACAAGCTGGAGCGGCGCAACGCGTGGAAGCCCACCGTCGCCGACTCCACCGCCGCGGGCTCGTACCGGATGCAGGTCTACCGCACCAGGTACGGACTGGTGACACACCGCGCGACCGTCGGCGGCAAACCCGTCGCCTACACCTCGCTGCGCGCCACCTACCGCCATGAGGCCGACTCGATCATCGGCTTCCAGATGCTCAACGACCCGGGCTACGTACGGGACGCGAAGTCCTTCCAGGGCGCGGTGCAGCACATCAACTACACCTTCAACTGGTTCTACGCCGACTCCCGCCAGACCGCCTACTACAACAGCGGGCTGAACCCGGCGCGCGCCGCGGACGTGGACGCCACCCTGCCGGTCAGGGGCGAGGCGGCGTACGAGTGGCGGGACTTCGACCCGACGGCCAACACCGCCGCCTACACGCCGCCCGCCGAACACCCCCAGTCCATCGACCAGGACTACTACATCAGCTGGAACAACAAGCTGGCCAAGGACTACAGCGCGGCCGGCTTCGGCAACGGCTCGGTGCACCGCGGCAACCTCCTCGACGACCGGGTGCGCGCCCTGGTCGACAAGGGCGGTGTCACCCGTGCCGCGCTCACCCGGGCCATGGCCGAGGCCGCTCTCACCGATCTGCGCGGCGAGGACGTCCTGCCCGAGCTGCTGAAGGTGGTGCGGTCGGCGCCCATCGACGACCCGAAGCTCGCGACCGCGGTGGGGCAGCTGGAGGTCTGGCGGTCGGCGGGCGCACAGCGCCGTGAGACCAGCCCAGGCTCGCACACCTATGGGCATCCGGACGCCGTACGGATCATGGACGCCTGGTGGCCGCTCCTGGTGGAGGCCGAGTTCAAGCCCGGGCTGGGCGACGGCCTCTACGACGCGCTGCGCGCCAATCTGGGGGTCGACGAGGCGCCCTCGGCCGGGCACGGGCCCACCGGCTCGCACGCCGGATCGTCCTTCCAGTACGGCTGGTGGTCCTACGTCGACAAGGATCTGCGCAGCGTCCTGGGCGAGGACGTCAAGGGCTCGCTCGCCAAGCGGTACTGTGGCGGCGGCGAACTCGCCGCCTGCCGTGAGGCCCTGCTGACGAGCCTGCGGAAGGCCGTGGTCAAGACGGCGGCCGAGGTCTACCCCGGCGACGACAGCTGCGCGGCGGGCGACCAGTGGTGTGCGGACGCCATCGTCCACCGGCCGGTCGGCGGGCTGACCCACGACAAGATCAGCTGGCAGAACCGGCCCACCTATCAGCAGGTCGTGGAGTTCCCGGCGCACCGCTGAGGCCGCCGGGACCGCCGGGACCGCCGAGACCGCTGGGGCGGGGCCCGCCGCGTGCGGCCCCCGCCCCCGATCGAGGGTGGGGCCCGCCCCTACCTCGTGATCCGGCCCGCGCGCAGCACCACCCGCGCCAGCTCCTCATGACAGATGTCGCTGTGCCCGCCGATGCCCGGAGGGCCCTCCCGCACGACGTCCGACACATCGACGCTCACACAGCCGTCGGCCGGGAACGGATCGCCCAGCGCCGTGGCCAGATCCAGCCGCCTCATGCCCTCCACCGCCTGGATGCCGGTGTGGCCCATCGCCCCCCAGCGGGTGTCGCTGCCCGGCAGCAGTGAGGCATCGTCCCCGGCCAGCTGGGAGGCGACCGGGTAGAACACGCCGAGCGCGGTGTCATGGCGCGAGTGGCAGCACACCAGCGGCCCGCTGACCCGGCTGCGGTGACCGCGCAGCGCACCGCCGCGGTCGGTGGCGTGCGGCAGCCGCTCGGCGAACGCATAGTGCGAGAAGGCGCCCTGAAGCAGCGTCACGGATGCGACGGTGGTCTCCCCCGGGAGCCCGCCCAGAGCGTACGACACCAGCCGGCCGCCGAAGCTGTGGCCGACCAGGTGGAGCCGCGGGGCGGGGCGGGTGGCGGCCAGGGCGCCCAGCACTGGTCCGAGGCCGTCCCGCCCGACCGTTCCGGCCCTGCGCTTCATGGCGTAGTACGTGGCGTGGCGCAGGAGTTCTCGCGCCCCGTCCCACAGCCCGCCGGGCCCGCCGTTGAAGAGTGCGCAGCGTACGCCGGCCGTCTTCCGTGCCTCGGCGAGCGCGCCGGCGAACCGCTCGCAGACGGCGGCGGTGTGGTCCACGAGCATCGCGGGCTCGCCGTCCCCGTCCATGTCGGCCGCGTACCGGGCCGCGCCGGGCCCCTCGGGGGCGCGTACCAGACCGCGCACCAGCACACCGAACTCGTCCAGGGCCGCGGGCCGCTCGGGCCGCTCGGCCAGCAGCTCGGTGAGGCGTGCCACCAGCTGCCCGCGCCCGGGGAAGACGGCGTCCAGCGCGCGGCGGGTCTCCGCGTCGAGTCCCGGCCCGTCGCCGGGCGCCGGCTCCCGGGTAAGGCCCGCGAGGGTCTCGTCGGCGAACCGCATCGAGGGCCAGATCACCCCCACATAGCCGAGCCGCCTGTCCGGCGCCGTGCCCAGCAGGCCGGGGAAGGGCGCGAAAAAGCGGTCATAGAGGCCGGTGGCCATGGCACGGGTGTTGTTCCAGCCGTGCGAGAACACCACCAGATCGGTGATGCCCTGCCGGGCGGTTCCTTCCAGCAGCCGGTCACGCTGCCGGGTGTCGACGTCCCCGTCGGCGTCGAATCCCAACTCCCAGTACGGTCCTACGCTCATCCCCGTCAAGCTGTTCCCCTCGGGTGGCCCGATGTGCGGGCATTGTCCCAATCGGCCGCTCCGCCGGCCATACGACACGCGTACGGTCGGCGTCGATCAATCCGCCAGCCGTTCGCCTTACCCCGAATGCGGCCGGGCGGAACGAATTCCCGGAAATCATCGCGAGGATATCGCCGCTGTTCCGAAGATCAGTTCCTGATCGCGTTTCGGGACCGTTCCGGGACGGTTCTGGATCAGTTCTGCCGAAGACGCTGCACTATGCTGCCGAATCGTCGTCGCGGCGCGGAATACTCCCAGCGAAAGGCAATGCCCCCCATGCCCTTAAGCGATCGGTGGCAGTACCCCACGGCGCTGCTGGACACCACGATGGACCAGCTCCGCACGCCTTTTGGGCCGCCTCGGCGTACAGCCGTGCCGCCGTCGCCAGGTCGCCGTCGCGCTCGTGCGGGTACGCCGCCACGGCGGTGTGGCGGGGGCGGTGAGTCGTTCAGCGTCGCGAGCGCCGCCAGCCCGGCGCGCGGTCCGTCGGCCTCGCCGACGGCCACTGCGCGGTCAGAGCCCGGTCAGCAGGTGGACCGGTCCCATGCGTAGATCCGTGCACTCGTCGAGGAGGCCATGGTCACCCTGAAGTCCTGGCGACTCCTCCGCAAGTTCCGGTGCTCGTCCACCCGGGTCACTGCCGTGTCCAGGCCGTCCTCACTCTGCATCTGACCAGCTCAGGCCGATGATGGAAAAGCCTTGCCGTCGACAGTCGCTGACAACCGATCGCGGCAACGACGCGGCTCGCGAGACGGTCGCTACCTGGCGCCGGCCGGGCCCGCGGGTTTGGAGAGCAGGACGTCGTACTCCCTGGGCAGTTGGGCGGTCGCGTGCGGAACCCCTGGTCGCCGACCGCTTCCCTCAGGGTGGCCAGGACCGCGCGGATCCCGGCCTCCGCGAGTTCGCGGGGCACGTCCGCGCGGTCGGCCACACGCCGCACGAACGAGTCGGCCCCGTAGCCCTTCGCGATCTCCTCGTCCGTGCGCAGCCAGCTCTTCAGCGGTTCCGGCAGCGGCTCCGCGAGGTCCTGGGCCTCTCCGCCGCTGATCCGGTCGGCGAGCACCTCAAAGGTGGCGCGTGTAAGGGTCTCCGCAACGTCGAGGGAGACGCCCGCCCGCTCGGCTGCCTTCGCCAGGAATGCGTCGTACTCGATGCGACCCTGCCCCAGTCGTCGTCAGGCCGTCCGTCGGCGTGATCACCAACAGATCCAGTCAAACCCATACCTGTCGCCTCGGCCACTGGGCAGGGCCGGCATCGATCCCGCCGTGTCGCGGAGTGGCCATGAGTTCCTGCAGGTCAGCGTATACGCCCCAGTGAGGGATGACCTGCCGGTTGCTGCCGCATGCCCGGCGGGGTCCACTGGGGGGTAGAGGGCCTCATCCGGAAAGGGGCTGTTCCATGCAGCGGCAAACAAAGGACCCCAGAACGCGGGTGACTGCCCGCGGCCGAGCACTCCCGGCGGTGATGTCGTGACCGCCCGGGTCGAGTGCGTGGTGACGACCGGCGTCGTGGCCGGGCCGGACGCGGACACCACGCCGATGGAGAACAACGTGTGGATCGTCGGTGACGACGAGCAGGCGCTGGTGGTCGACGCCGCACACGAGCCGGACGTCATCGCCACGGCGCTCGGCGACCGCCGCGTGGTGGCGATCGCGTGCACCCACGCACACAGCGGACACGTCGACGCAGCGGTGGCTCTGTCCGACCGCACCGGGGCTCCGATCATGCTGCACCCGGACGACCTGGAGCTGTGGCGCCGCAGCTTTCCCAGCCGTGTCCCCGACGAGGAACTCGTCGACGGCCGGGTGATCGATGTCGCCGGAACTGTTCTGACGGTGCGTCACACTCCGGGACACACGCCGGGATCCGTAAGTCTGTACGATCCGGCGCTGCGCAGCGTCTTCACCGGGGACATGCTGCTCTCGCGCGGCCCTGGAGCCATCGGGCCGGAGGACTCCGACTTCCAGGCGATGACCCACTCGATCCGCGAGCGCCTCGTCACCCTGCCCCCCGAGACGGTGGTGTGCCCGGGGCATGGCGACGTCACCACGGTCGGCGAGGTGGGCGAGCGGGTGGAGGACTGGCTCCGCCGCATCACGTGAGAGCGAGAGGCCCAGAAAGCCGAAGACGGCCAGGGTGCCACTGAGCCCTTTCCAATCCGAGGCCGACGGCCTCATACCGGGCTTTCTGCGCGGCTGGTTCGGCAGCCGTTTCCGCCAGGAGCTGCATATCGCGGCCGAGATCGACACCGTGCAGTACGGACTCGAACTGCTCTCCTCCGGGGTGGTGCGCGGCTGCGTGTTCGTCACCCAGCACATCGGCGACGCGGTGGCCGACGGCCGGCTCCAGACCAGCGCCGGGCTGCGGACGCTGGAGCTGACCGATGACATCGGGCCGGAGCTGGAGGTGCTGGTCGGGGTGTTCGTACGGGATGGGGAGCGCGCCGCCCTGGACGCCGCCCATCCGCTGAATGTGGTGTGGAACGCGCTGGCGGGGGAGAACGCCCGATGGCGCCGGGTGATGCGCAAGGGCGAGCCGGGGCGGTAGGGCATCGGTCGGCATCGGTCATCGGCTGGTCAGCGGGCGTCCCTCTTCCGTTTCCACATACCGACTGGTTAGTCTGCCGCTGCGACACGGCGCGGTGCGGGGCAGCACGGTGCGGTGTGCGCGGCAGAGCCGTCGATCCCGAGGAGCGTCCGATCGTGGGTACCGTGCGTGGAGCGCGTGTCGTCGTCACCGGAGCGGGCGGCGGCATCGGCGCAGCCCTGGCCCGCCGCTTCGCCGCCGAGGGCGCGCAGGTCGTGGTGAACGACCTCGACGCCGCCAAGGCGAAGTCCGTCGCCGACGAGATCGGCGGGACCTCCGTCCCCGGCGACGCCTCCGGCATCGTGCCCGAGGCCCGCGAGGCGCTCGGCGGCACCATCGACGTCTTCTGCGCCAACGCCGGGGTCGGCCACGGCGGCGGGCCCGAGGCCGACGAGCGGCTGTGGGCCGAGGCATGGGACGTCAATGTGATGGCCCACGTCCGGGCGTCCCGTGAGCTGCTGCCCGAGTGGCTGGAGCGCGGCAGCGGCCGATTCGTCTCCACCGTGTCCGCCGCCGGACTGCTCACCATGCTGGGCTCGGCCCCCTACAGCGTCTCCAAGCACGCCGCTCTCGCCTTCGCCGAATGGCTCTCGGCCACCTACCGCCACCGCGGCATCAGCGTGCACGCCATCTGCCCGCAGGGCGTGCGCACCGACATGCTGACGGCCAGCGGCGCCACCGGGGAAGTGGTCCTCGCCCCCACCGCGATCGAACCCGAGCAGGTCGCCGACGCGCTGTTCGAGGGCATCGCCGAGGAGCGCTTCCTGATCCTCCCGCACCCCGAGGTCGGCCGCTACTACGCCAGCCGGGCCAAGGACACCGACCGCTGGCTCAGTGGTATGAACGAGGTGCAGCGCACGCTCGAAGAGCAAGGCGCGCTCTCCACGGCAACCGACTGACCCGCCCCCCCGCACCTCTCCACCCTCACCGAAGAACAGGGGCCGCTCCGCATGACGTCGTATCAGGACAAGCCATGGCTCGCTCAGCTCACCGAGGCACAGCGCGCGCCGATCACCCCGCGGACGAGCGTGCTGCACGCCTTCCGGGACGCCGTGCGGACCTCCCCGGACCACCCGGCGATCGCCTACTTCGACGGACGGCTGACCTACCGGGAGGCCGATGAGCTCACCGACGGCATAGCCGGCCATCTCGCCGAGCGCGGCTTCCGGCCCGGCGACCGGCTCGCGATCATGCTGCAGAACACCCCGCACTTCGTCCTCGCGCTGATCGGCGCCTGGAAGGCGGGCGGCACCGTCGTGCCGGTCAACCCTATGTACAAGGGCGGGGAACTCGGGCACATCCTGGGCGACGCCGAGGTGAGAGCCGTCGTGTGCTCCCGCCGCGCCTGGGAGGAGTACGTCCGCGAGACGGCCGCCGCGTCCCCCGTGCGCATCGCGCTCACCGCCGACGCCCGCGACTTCCAGACCCGCGACGATGAGCGGGTGCTGCGCGAGGGGCCCGTCCCCGTACCCGAGGACACCGCCGATCTGGTCGCGGTCGCCCGCGCCGGAGCCCGCCCGCCCGCCGTCCCCGAGCCGGGCGCCGACGACATCGCGCTGATCAGCTACACGTCCGGGACCAGTGGCACCCCCAAGGGCGCCACCAACACCCACGGCAACATCTCCTACAACGCCGAGCGGCAGCACCTGCTCCATGAGCTGCCGGCAGGCACGACGATCTTCGCGCTGGCGCCGCTGTTCCACATCACCGGCATGGTCTGCGAACTGGCCGCGTGTATCGCGGGCGCCGGGACCCTGGCCCTCGCCTACCGCTTCGAGACCGGTGTCGTCCTGGACGCCTTCGCCGAGCACCGCCCCGCCTACACCGTCGGCCCCTCCACCGCCTTCATGGCGCTGATGGCCCACCCCAAGGCGACCCGCGACCACTTCTCGTCCTTCCGGATCATCTCCTCCGGCGGCGCCCCGCTGCCGCCCGCGCTGGTCGAGCGGTTCCAGTCGGCGCTGGGCCCGTATCTGCACAACGGCTATGGACTCACCGAGTGCACCGCCCCGTGCGCCAGCGTCCCGCCCGGCGTCCGGGCCCCCGTCGACCCGGCGTCCGGCACTCTCGCCGTCGGCGTCCCCGGCGCGGACACGGTCGTCCGCATCGTGGACGAGGAGGGCAGGGAGGTGCCGTTCGGCGAGGCGGGCGAGATCGTCGTGAGCGGCCCGATGGTCGTCCCCGGTTACTGGCGGCGCCCCGAGGCCACCGCCGCCGCCCTCCCCGACGGAGAACTGCGCACCGGTGACATCGGCTTCATGGACGAGGGCGGCTGGCTCTATGTGGTCGACCGCAAGAAGGACATGATCAACGCCTCGGGGTTCAAGGTGTGGCCGCGTGAGGTCGAAGACGTGCTCTACACTCACCCGGCCGTTCGTGAGGCGGCCGTCGTCGGCAAACCCGACGCCTACCGCGGCGAGACGGTCAAGGCGTACATCAGCCTGCGACCGGGGGCGGAGGCCACGTCGGAGGAGCTGTCCGCGTACTGCGCGGAGCGGCTCGCCGCGTACAAGTACCCCCGCGAGGTGGAGATCCTGCCCGAGCTGCCGAAGACGACGAGTGGCAAGATCCTCCGACGGGAACTGCGAGGATAGAGAGAACGGTGGCGACCATGGCCAAAGCGACGGACGGCGACGGACAACCGGTGCCACAGCGGCTCCTGGCCGCTGCGACCCGCCTCTTCGCGGAGCGTGGATTCGACCGGACGTCCGTGCAGGAGATCGTCGAGGCGGCGGGCGTCACCAAGGGCGCGCTCTACCACTACTTCGGCTCCAAGGACGATCTGCTCCATGAGATCTACGGCCGCCTGCTGAGGCTCCAGCAGGCGCGGCTCGACGCCGTCGCGGACGCCGACGCCCCGGTGGAGCGGCGGCTGCGCGACGCGGCGGCCGATGTCGTCGTCACCACGATCGAGAACCTCGACGACGCCACCATCTTCTTCCGGTCCATGCACCAGCTCAGCCCGGAGAAGCACAAGCAGGTACGCGCCGAGCGCCGCCGCTACCACGAGCGGTTCCGCGCGCTCGTCGAGGAGGGCCAGCGGGCCGGGGTGTTCAGGGCGGACACCCCGGCCGACCTGGTGGTCGACTACCACTTCGGCTCCGTCCACCACCTGGGCACCTGGTACCGCCCCGGCGGCCCCCTGACCCCCCAGCAGGTGGCCGACCACCTGGCCGACCTGCTGCTGCGAGCCTTGCGGCCGTGAGCTTCAGCCCGTCCGGCGATTGAGGACACGGGCGGAGGGCGTCTCGGGCCGACGGCGGGTGGGGGCAAGAGCCCCCCCCCCCCGCCCTCAGCACAGGTACTTATTCGGCCCCCACCCCCCCCCGGCTCCAC
>NZ_JBEXHC010000022.1:49197-136380 GCF_040607655.1 Streptomyces sp. NPDC005266 | reverse complement strand
CGTTGACTTTTGGCACGCTGTTGAGTTCTCAAGGAACGGACGCTTCCTTCGAAACCGTTTCACCGGTTTCTCCGGGCGCTTCCCTTCGGTGTTTCCAACCTTACCAGATCCGTTTTCCGTTCCGTTTCCGGTTCGAATACCATTTCTGGTGGCCGCTTGGAGGGCCTTGCCTTTCGGCGTGTTTTCGACTTTAGCAGACCCGCACCTGCCGAACCTAATCGGCTTCGCGACTGTCCACGGGGGTCAAAATGCTCCGGTTGGAATTCGATTCACGACGTTCACAACCGAGCGATGCTGGATACCAACGGCTGTCGATGAGCATCTGCTGCTCATCCCCAACCGTTAAAATCTACCTCCCCACACACCCCCTGTCAAGGGGTGGCCGGGAAGGTGTACACCGTAGCAGGACGGAGAGGCCGGACGCACATCGCGCCACGCGGGGCGACGGCCCGCTCTTCCGGTGCCTGCCCACTGGGCCGGCACCCATCCACAGCGACTGTCCACTATGGACGGTATGTCCGGTTCTGTCAAGCAAGACCCTCGATCGATCGAGGGTCCGGCGCGACGAGGCCGCACTTCCCTCACGTCGCGAAGGACGACGGCGGGCTTTCCAGCTCCTCCAGCTCGATGCCGGGGGCGGCGAGCACCACGTCACCCGCGATGTGGATCGCATGCCGCTCGCCGGTGTCCAGCTCGCTGACCTGGTATTCGTCCACGGCGAGCTGTCCAGTCTCGGTGGTATGCACCGTTCTGTCAAGAAGTGCCCAGGACTGATCCAGGGTGCGGGGTGCCAGCACCGGATCGGTGAAGGCGACGAGCCGGACCCGGGTGGCGGGAGCCCCCGGCTCCAGTCGCAGCAGACGGGAGACGGCGACGAGAAAGGCCGGGGAGGCGCCGGTGAAGGAGTGGGCGCGGACGTTGCCCTCGGTCGCGTGTTGCCCGGAGGGGTCCGTACGCACCCAGGTCACACCCTCGAGCGCGGCGCCACGGACGCGCCAGCTCGCGGCGTGCAGCTCGACGCGGATGGGGCGGCCCAGCTCATCGAGGGTGAGGTCCACTGACCCCGCGTGGTCGCCCGAGGGGGCGGTGCGCTGCGCGACATAGCGCCATCCGTTGGGGCCGGGCGCGCACTGGAAGTGCTCTTCACCGAGCGGGGCGTGATCATGCGGGTCGTGTAGGGAGTAGCGGCCGCGGGGCATGGTGAGGTCCTTGACGAGCTGAGGCCCGCCCGGCCGGGTGGCGCGGACGGGCCCGGGGTCCTTGGCCCGCACGGGCCGAGGACGGTTACCCGCGCCGCCGGCCGGTGGGGCCGGCGGCGCCGATGCGATCAGTAGCGGTAGTGGTCGGGCTTGTACGGGCCCTCGGCCGGGACGCCGATGTACGCCGCCTGCTCCGGCCGGAGCGTCGTCAGCTTGGCGCCGAGGGCGTCCAGGTGCAGCCGGGCGACCTTCTCGTCCAGGTGCTTGGGGAGCACATAGACGTCCGTCGGATAGGACTCCGGCTTGGTGAAGAGCTCGATCTGCGCGATGGTCTGGTTCGCGAACGAGTTGGACATCACGAACGACGGATGACCGGTGGCGTTGCCCAGGTTCAGCAGTCGGCCCTCGGAGAGCACGATGATCTTCTTGCCGTCGGGGAAGGTCCAGGTGTGGACCTGCGGCTTGACCTCGTCCTTCACGATGCCCGGGATGGCGGCGAGACCGGCCATGTCGATCTCGTTGTCGAAGTGGCCGATGTTTCCGACGATCGCCTGGTGCTTCATCTTGGCCATGTCGGCGGCCAGGATGATGTCCTTGTTGCCGGTCGTGGTGATGAAGATGTCGGCGGTGTCCACCACGTCCTCAAGGGTGGCGACCTGGTAGCCGTCCATCGCCGCCTGGAGCGCGCAGATCGGGTCGATCTCGGTGACGATGACCCGGGCGCCCTGGCCGCGAAGCGACTCGGCACAGCCCTTGCCCACGTCGCCGTAGCCGCAGACGACCGCGACCTTGCCGCCGATCAGCACGTCGGTGGCGCGGTTGATGCCGTCGATCAGTGAGTGGCGGCAGCCGTACTTGTTGTCGAACTTCGACTTGGTCACCGCGTCATTGACGTTGATCGCCGGGAAGAGCAGCGAGCCGTCCCGCTGCATCTCGTAGAGGCGGTGGACGCCGGTGGTGGTCTCCTCGGTGACCCCGCGGATCTCGGAGGCCAGCTGCGTCCACTTCCGCGGGTTCTCCGCGATGGTGCGGTTCAGCAGCTCGAGGATGACGCGGTGCTCGTCGTTCTCGGCGGTGGCGACGTCAGGGGCGGCACCGGCCTTCTCGTACTCGACACCCTTGTGGACGAGGAGGGTGGCGTCGCCACCGTCGTCCAGAATCATGTTCGGTCCGCCGGTGGCGGTGCCCGGCCAGGTCAGCGCCTGCTCCGTGCACCACCAGTACTCCTCGAGGGTCTCGCCCTTCCAGGCGAAGACCGGGGTGCCCTGCGGGTTCTCCGGGGTGCCGTTCGGGCCGACGGCGATCGCCGCGGCCGCGTGGTCCTGGGTGGAGAAGATGTTGCAGGACGCCCACCGGACCTGGGCACCGAGGGAGACCAGGGTCTCGATCAGGACCGCGGTCTGCACCGTCATGTGCAGCGAGCCGGTGATACGAGCGCCGGCCAGCGGCTGCGAAGCGGCGAACTCCTTACGGATCGCCATCAGGCCGGGCATCTCGTGCTCGGCGAGGGTGATCTCCTTGCGGCCGAAGGCGGCCAGGGAGAGGTCCGCGACCTTGAAGTCCTGGCCGGAGACGGCTGTCGTCATGGGTGCTGCTCCTCATCGATCGTGTTGCGAGCGAGAGTGGTTTCGGCTGGGCATGCGATTCAAACGGAGCAGGTCATACCGGCCAGCGGATACATACCGGCCGGCGGGCGCACCTGTCCCGTCCTCGCACTGCGCAGTCCGTCCGGGGCCCTCTCTCCCTCGGCCGGTCCACGGGGCGGACCGCCCGACCGCCATCAGCAGCGACGTCTGGCTCGGTCACGAATCTACACCGATCGGCGCAGTGAGCCCCAGCCCGGATGGGCCCTCTTCGGCCGCGATCGGGCGCGAGCGCAGGACGAGACGGTGTGCCGGCTCCTGGTACCGGTCGCTTTGATCCCGTCCACATCTATCGCAGGATGCCGCATCTATTGCAGGATGCCGCGAGCGCGGGGACGCTTGCACACTCCCGCGCCCGCTCAACGCGTTGTAAGGAGAACCACATGACCAGTCCAGCCGAATCCCCGGGTGGTGCCGGGGCCGGCGGAGCCGGGATCGAAGCCGGGCCCGGAGCCGTGCTCAAGCTGCTCGCGGTGACCGCCTGTCCCACAGGGATCGCTCACACCTATATGGCCGCCGAGAAGCTCTCCCAGGCCGCGGAGTCGCTCGGCCACAGCATGAAGGTGGAGACACAAGGCTCGATCGGGGCTGAGAATGTGCTGTCTGACAACGATGTCAGGCAGGCCGACGGCATCATCATCGCCGCCGACAAGGACGTCGACCGCAGCCGGTTCCTCGGCAAGAAGGTGCTTGTCGTCGGGGTCGCCGAGGGCATCCACCACCCCGAGCGGCTGATCGAGCAGGTGCGGGGCGCGCCGGTGTACGAGGGCGACGGCGACTCCGGCCGGGGCGCCGCCGCGGCGGTCTCCGGTGGCGGCAGAGGCGGCGGTAAGGGGCGCAGCGTCACCTATAAGGCGCTCATGAACGGCGTCTCGTACATGATCCCGTTCGTCGTGGTCGGCGGTCTGCTGATCGCCGTCTCGCTCGCCCTGGGGGGCGATACGACGTCCAAGGGAATCGTCATCCCCGACGGCTCCTTCTGGAAGACGGTCAACGACATCGGCAGCATCGGCTTCCAGCTGATGATCCCGGCGCTGTCCGGCTATATTGCCTACGCGATCGCCGACCGGCCCGCGTTGGTGCCCGGCATGGTGGGCGGCTGGATCGCGGCCCATGGCGAGCTGTACGACAGCGAGGCGGGCGCCGGGTTCATCGGCGCGATCGTCACCGGCTTCCTGGCCGGCTATCTGGTCCTGGGGATCAAGAAGATCAAGGTCCCGAAGTTCGTGCAGCCGATCATGCCGATCATCGTGATCCCGATCGTGGCGACCTCGGCTCTCGGTCTCTTCTTCATCTCAGTGCTCGGCAAGCCCATCTCCTGGGTGTTCGAGCACCTCACCGACTGGCTCGGCGGACTGACCGGCACCAGTGCGGCGCTGCTCGGCATCGTCCTCGGGCTGATGATCGCCTTCGACATGGGCGGTCCGGTCAACAAGACGGCGTTCCTCTTCGGCGCCGGGTTGGTGTCCAAGAACCCGGAGGTCATGGGGGCGTGCGCGGCGGCCATTCCGGTCCCGCCGCTGGGCCAGGGGCTGGCCACGCTCATCCGCCGCCGGATGTTCGACGAGCAGGAGCGGGAGACCGGGCTAGCGGCTCTGTTCATGGGCTTCTTCGGGATCACCGAGGGTGCGATTCCGTTCGCCGCGGCGCGCCCGGCCCGGGTCATCCCGGCGAACATGCTCGGCGGCGCGGTCGCCGGTGCGATAGCGGGGCTGGCGTCGGTCGAGGACAGCGTGCCGCACGGCGGGCCGATCGTCGCCGTGCTCGGGGCGGTCAACGGCGTGCCGATGTTCTTCGTCGCCGTGGTCGTCGGTACGGCGGTGACAGGGCTGGTGACGGTCGCGCTGATGTCGGCCGGCGGTGGCCGTGGCGAGACCCCGGCCGGCTCGGGCGCGGGGGCGGGGGCGGCTTTGGCGGGGGCGGGCGCGGGAGCGGGCTCTGTGCCCGCCCCCGCGCCCGAGCCGGCCCTGGCCGGAGTGGCGAGCGGCGGGGCGGGTGCGGGTGCGCCGGCGCTTCGCGGCGCGGGTACGGACGGTGACGCGGGCCGCGGCCCTGGCGGGGCCGCGGCCGCGCCGACGGCGAGGCGTACGGCCACTCCCGGGACGGGGGCCGGGACGGCGCGCGAAGCCGAGGCGGGGGCCGCCTCCGTACCCGAGGGCGCGGAGGCGGGGGCCGCCTCCGTATCCGAGGGCGCGACCAAGCCCGCCGCCGCGGCTGAGGGCGGGACCGCGACCGGGACGGCGCCCGAGGCCGGGGCAGAGGCTGCCGTCGCGACGACCGTCCGCGCGAACGGGATCGGGGCCGAGGCCGAGGCTGAGTCCGACGCCGACGCCGAGGCCGACGCCAAGGGCGCGGCCGACGCCGAGGGCGCGGCCGGGCCGGGCGAGGTGCTGTCCGGTCATCTCACCGGGCAGACCGTCAAGGAGCAGCTGGCGTCGGCCGACAAGGACGCCGCCATCCGGGAGATGGCCGAGCTCCTGGCCACGACCGGCAAGGTCGCGGACGCGGCGGAGCTGGTGCGGGCCGCGCTCGCCCGGGAGGACCTGGGCACCACCGGGCTGGGCGAGGAGATCGCGATTCCGCACGCCAAGACGGACGCGGTGACCGCCCCGGTCGTCGGCTTCGCACGTTCCGCCGAGGGCATCGAGTGGGGCGCGCCGGACGGGACCAAGGCGCGGCTGATCTTCATGATCTCGGTGCCGGAGGCCGCCTCGGGCGATGAGCATCTGCGGATCCTGGCGCTGCTGTCGCGCAAGCTGATGTCCGCCGAGTTCCGGGAGCGGCTGCTGAACGCCGAGGACACGGCGGGGATCCTGCGGGTACTGGGCGAGATCGCCTAAGCGGTTACGGCGAAGTCAAGTGCTGATCCTTCTTGGCGTCCAAGCCCTCGGCCAGGCCGAACGGCGAGGGATCAGCGGCGAACTTCACCGCATCCGCTTAGCGCCCGTCAGGGCGGCGGTCAGGGGGTCAGCCCACGACGTCGGATGCGGCTCTCCGCGGCACCAGCGCCGCGGAGGTCTGCCGAGCCCTCACGGCGGAGGTCTGCCGAGCCCCCGCGGCGGAGGTCTGCCGAGCCCTCACGGCGGAGGTCTGCCGAGCCCCCGCGGCGGAGGTCTGCCGAGCCCCCGCGGCGGAGGTCTGCCGAGCCCCCGCGGCGGAGCCGCAGGGGGTATGGGCCGCAGGCGGACGTCCGGCCCGTGAAGATGGCCCGGCCGAGCATGCCCCCGAGACGGCGTCGGCCCCTCGCCTCCGACTGTGCGGAGCGAGGAGCCGACGCCGGCTTCGCATCAGGCCGAGGAGGACGTCCGGAGGATGTCCGGCTCCAGGTAGATCACCCGGGCGATCGGCACCGCCTCGCGGATCCGCGACTCCGCCGCGTCGATCGCGCGGGCGACCTCCGCCGCCGTGTCGTCGTGCTGCACCGCGACCTTGGCGGCGACCAGCAGCTCCTCGGGGCCGAGGTGGAGCGTCCGCATGTGGATGAGATCGGTGACCGTCTCGCCGTCCACGAGGGCCTCACGGATCTTGGCGACCTGCTCCGCGTCCGCCGCCTCGCCCAGCAGCAGCGACTTCGTCTCCGACGCCAGCACCAGCGCGATCACCACCAGCAGCACACCGATGCAGACGGTGCCGATGCCGTCCCAGACGCCGTTTCCGGTCAGCAGCGCCAGGCCGACGCCGCCGAGCGCGAGCACCAGGCCGACGAGGGCGCCGAAGTCCTCCAGGAGGACGACGGGCAGCTCGGGGGCCTTGGCCCGGCGGACGAACTGCGGCCAGCTCAGCTTGCCGCGGATCTCGTTGGACTCCTTGATGGCCGTCCGGAACGAGAAGCCCTCGGCAATGATCGCGAAGACCAGCACACCGACCGGCCAGTACCAGTGCTCCAGCTCATGCGGGTGCTTGATCTTCTCGTAGCCCTCGTAGAGCGCGAAGACGCCACCGATGGTGAACAGCACGATGGAGACGAGGAAGCCGTAGATATAGCGCTCACGGCCGTAGCCGAAGGGGTGCTGAGGGGTCGCGTCGCGCTGGGCCTTCTTGCCGCCGAGCAGCAGCAGCCCCTGGTTGCCGGAGTCGGCCAGCGAGTGCACGCCCTCGGCGAGCATCGACGAGGAGCCGCTGAAGGCGAACGCCACGAACTTGGCCGCGGCGATGGCCAGGTTCGCGCCCAGTGCGGCAACGATCGCCTTGGTTCCGCCTGATGCACTCATATGTGCCGGATGTCCCTTCCGCTTGCTGGCAGCTTTGCTTGTGCTTTACCGCGCACGGCGGGTCATTGTTCCAGCCCGGTTCCAGCGGTTCGAACGGGCCGTACGTCAGGCGACCAATGTGGCCCTGAACACCGTGCCCTCACCGGTCACCTCGACGTCCTCGCCCGCTGGTACGAAGGCCGACTCCCCGCGGGCCAGCCGCAGTACCCCACCGTCGTCCCCGGCGCCGCGCAGCGCGACCGCGCCCGAGGCGCACAGCAGGATCTGCGGGGTGGCGGAGGGCAGCGTGCGCGGTGCGGCGCCCTCGGCCAGCACGTAGCGCGAGAGCCGGAACTCATCGATCGGGGTGGCGTAGAGCTCCTCCCCGGAGGCGTCCGCCTCCGGCCGTAGTACGGCGGGCGCCTCGGACTCGAAGCGGACGACGCGCAGCAGCTCGGGGACGTCCACATGCTTGGGGGTCAGACCGCAGCGCAGCACGTTGTCGGAGTTGGCCATGATCTCGACACCCAGCCCGTCGAGGTAGGCATGCGGGACGCCGGCGCCCAGGTAGAGCGCCTCACCGGGCTGCAGCGTGACGAAGTTGAGCAGCATCGCCGCGATCACTCCGGGGTCGCCCGGGTAGTGCCGTGCGATGGAGGCGTACGCCGCGTACGCCGGGGCGTACGGGCCGTCGAGCGCGCCGAGCCGTTCGGCGGCGGCAGCGGCCTGATGCACGGTCTCGGCCATGGGCTCGGGGTCCGCCGTCAGGACCGCGGTCAGTACCTCGCGCAGGGCGTGCGACTCGGGATGCGCGTGCAGGATGTCGACGTACGGCTTGAGCGAGTCCACCTCAAGGGCCGCCAGCAGCCCGGCGGCCTCGTCCGGGTCGCGGAAGCCGCACAGCCCGTCGAACGGCGTGAGCGCGCATATCAGCTCGGGCTTGTGGTTGGCGTCCTTGTAGTTACGGTGCGGGGCGTCGGCCGGAACGCCGCGCCCCTCCTCGTCCGCGAACCCCTTCTTCGCCTGGTCCAGGTCCGGGTGCACCTGCAGCGACAGTGGCGACGCGGCGGCCAGCACCTTCAACAGGAACGGCAGCCGCGGTCCGAAGTGGCGTACGGCCCGCGGACCGAGCTCGCGCTCGGGATCGGCGGCGATCACTTCGGAGAGCGCGACGGCGCCCTCGCCCCGGTCGACCCGGGACGGTGCCCCGGGGTGCGCCCCCATCCACATCTCGGCCTGCGGCTCACCGGTCGGCCGGACACCCAGCAGCTCGGGGATGGCGGTGGTGGAGCCCCAGGCGTAGGGGCGCACGGTGTTGACGAGGCGGTCCATGCGGTGCGGTTTCCTGACTGTACGGACGGGAGCGTCTGCGTTCGCGGACGGTGGACGAGCGTCTGCCGTTAGAGCGTCTGCCGTTTGAGCGTCTGCGGTCTACGGGCTCATGTTCTATCCGCCGAAGCAAGCGCGAGGTAAACAGCGGCGAAATCCGTGATGGCGAGAAGCTCCGCCGCGCCCTCCAGGGGGCTGGTGCCCTCGGTCGGTTCCAGCTCGCTGAACGCCGTGTCATGAGCGAGCGCCAGCTCCCGGGCCGTCGGCACGGCCGAGAGCGGGCCCACCGGCTCCTCATGAAGCAGCACGATCCGGGCCCGTAGCGCCTCAGGCTCCTCCACCCGGTCACGGAAGAAATCATCCGGGTCCGCCCCGCCCGCGAACGCCCCCGTCAGCAGCGTGCCGTGGGTGGCGAGCGCCCCGGGGAGCTCGGAGACCAGCGCGGGACGCCCGGCGAGCGCCGCGAGCAGCCCCGCGGAACGCCGCCCCACCGCCGCCGCGACCGCACCCTCGGTCCACAGCAGTGGAAGCGACTCGGCGAGCTCGGCCGCGAGCGTCTTCGCGGGGTTGGTGTACGTGGCGATGGCCGGGCCGCAGCGCTCGGCCACCTGGTCGAGCCGGTCGGCCACCTGCTGCAGCGCGGTGGGCGGCGCGGAGACCAGGCCGATCCGGTCGACGAGCATCAGCAGTGGCGTGAGCAGGGCCCAGAGCGTGCCGGGCAGGGCCGGGTCGGTCACCTCGTCGGGCGCGGTGCCGGGCGGTTCGATGTGCTGGGGGGTGGGCGGGGCCGCCTCGTGGAGGGCGGAGGGCTCGTCCAGGGTGCCCTCGGTGTCGGGGTCGGTGGCGGCGTCCGCGGGTGTCGGCCGCTGGGCTGTGTACGGATGGGCGGTGTGCGGGCCTGTCCCGTACGGTGCCCCCGCTCCGTTCGGGGCCGTGGCCAGCGGGACCAGCAGACCGCGCGCCTGAGCGACCGCGCCGGTCAGCGGCGAGCTTCCCGGGGCGACCGCGACGATCGTGCAGCCCCGGCGGTACGCCTGCTCGGCCAGGAGCGGAAGCCCCGGCTCCGTACCGTCCGGCGTCACGATGACCAGCAGATCCGACGGGCCCGCCCAGCCGGGCAGAGCCCAGCGCAGCGCGCCCGGCGCGGGTGCGACGCCCGCGGGCGGGATCAGGCTGACCGGGCAGTTGCCGCCGCCGAGCGCGCCCAGCAGATCCGCCGTGCAGCTCCCGGCCGCCCCCGGGCCCGCGACCAAGACGGCCCGCGGCCGCCCGTCCGGCTTGAGATCGGCTATACCCGCCTCGGCCGCGTGCCGGGCGGCGGTACGGACCCGGGCACCGGATTCCGCGGCTCCGCGCAGCAGCCCGCGGGTATCGGCGCGGGCCAGGGCCTCAGGGGCGTCGAGGAGGGATTCGTCGAGCATGGTGCTTCGGCCTCCGATCGCCGTGGTGGGGCGGTTCGCGGTCGCGGTTCGCGGTTCGCCATTCGCGCGAGGGCGCCGGTCAGGAGGGGCGACGCGCCTCGTCGACAAGCAGCACCGGGATGCCGTCCCGGACGGGGTACGCGAGGCCGCACCCCTCGCCCGTGCACACCAGCTCGGGGGTCTCCGGGGTCTGCTCGTCGCGCAGCGGGGCGTGGCACGCCGGACAGGCGAGGATCTCCAGAAGACCGGGTTCGAGCGGCATGGGGTGTCCCTTCGGGTATGGGTCCGACCGGACATGACTCCGGCGTGGTCAGCGTACCGCCGGGGGCGGTCGGGGTGCGGGTGGCTCTGCGGACTGCGGGGGCTTGGGGGCGTACCGGTGCCGGGTGCGGGTGGCTTCGCCGGGTGCGGGTGGCTTCGGCTGGTGTGGGTGGCTTCGCCAGGTGCCGGTGGCTTCCCCAGGTGCCGGTGGCTTCCCCAGGTGCGGGTGGCTTCGGCGGGTGTGGGTGCCGGGGGCGCGCCGTGTGGGTGCCGGGGGCGGGGCCTCCGGGGCGGGGGCCCTGGACCGTATATTTACGGCGCCGTTGGCCGGAAGCGTGGGGTGGGCCGGAGATTGGCGCCACAAATACACGTCAGCGTCCAGGACCCCCACCCCTGCACCCCCGCCCCCTCCCGTCCACCCCCGGCCCGGCGGCCCGGCGGCCCCGGCCCACGATGCGATCCAGCTCAGCCCCGTGGGCGGGGGTGGGGGTGGGAGCACCCCCGCCCCCTCCCGTCCGCCCCCGGCCTCCGGCCCGCTGGCCCCGGCCCACGATGCGATCCGGCTCAGCCGCGTGGGCGGGGGTGGGGGTGGGGGTGGGGGTGGGAGCACCACGCCCCCTCCCGTCCGCCCCGGCCCGGCGGCCCGGTGGTCCCGGCCCACGATGCGGTCCGGCTCAGCCGCGTGGGCGGTTGGGGGTGGGAACACACCCAACCCCTCTCGTCCGTCCCCACCTGCGGCTCGCTGGTCCCGGCCCGCGATCCGGCCTGGCTCGGCCCGTGGGCGACGGCCGGGCGCGGGAGCACCCCCGCCCCCTCCCGTCCGCCCCCGGCCTGGCGGTTCCGGCCCGCGGTGCGTTTCCGGCTCAGACCGCATTCCAGCCCGTCCGGCGTTTGAGGACACGCCCGAAAGGCGTGCCGGGGAAGAGGCTGAGGTGGGCGTCCGGCCTTGATCGCTCCCCGCACCCCTGTTGTCAGGCGCGGACCGTGGCGAGGACCTCGTCGCGGATCCTGGCCACCGTCTCGGCGTCGCGTGCCTCCACGTTCAGGCGCAGGAGTGGTTCGGTGTTGGAGGGGCGGAGGTTGAACCACCAGTCGGCGCTGGTGACCGTGAGGCCGTCCAACTCGTCCAGTTCGATGCCCTCGGCCTTGCGGCCCTCGTACGCCGCCTTGACGGCCTGCATGCGTCCGGTCTGGTCGTCGACGGTGCTGTTGATCTCGCCGGAGGCGGCGTAGCGGTCGTACTGCTCGACCAGCTGGGAGAGCGGACCGTCCTGGCCGCCGAGGGCGGCGAGGACGTGCAGGGCGGCCAGCATGCCGGTGTCGGCGTTCCAGAAGTCGCGGAAGTAGTAGTGCGCGGAGTGCTCGCCGCCGAAGATGGCGCCGGTGCGGGCCATCTCGGCCTTGATGAAGGAGTGGCCCACGCGGGTGCGGACGGGGGTGCCGCCGTTCTCCTTGACGACCTCGGGGACAGACCAGGAAGTGATGCAGTTGTGGATGACCGTGCCGCCGGGGTGCTTGGCCAGTTCGCGGGCGGCTACCAGGGCGGTGATGGCGGAGGGGGGCACCGGCTCGCCGCGTTCGTCGACGACGAAGCAGCGGTCGGCGTCGCCGTCGAAGGCGATGCCGATGTCGGCTCCGGTCTCGCGGACGCGGGCCTGGAGGTCGACGATGTTCTTGGGGTCGAGGGGGTTGGCCTCGTGGTTGGGGAAGGTGCCGTCCAGCTCGAAGTAGAGGGGGTCCAGGTCGACGGGGAGCCCCTCGAAGACGGTCGGGACGGTGTGGCCGCCCATGCCGTTGCCCGCGTCCACGACGACCTTGAGGGGCCGGATGTCGGTGAGACCCACGAGCGAGCGCAGATGGGCGGCGTAGTCGGCGAGGGTGTCCCGCTGGGTGATGGTGCCGGAGGTGGCCGCGGGCTCGGGGGCGCCGGATTCGGACCACTCCTCGACCAGGGCTCGGATGTCGGCGAGGCCGCTGTCCTGGCCGACGGGGGCGGCGCCCGCGCGGCACATCTTGATGCCGTTGTACTGCGCGGGGTTGTGGCTGGCGGTGAACATGGCGCCGGGCAGGCCGAGGTGTCCGCTGGCGAAGTAGAGCTGGTCGGTCGAGCAGAGTCCGATCTCGGTCACGTCCACACCGAGGGCGGCCGCCCCGCGTGCGAAGGCCCGCGAGAGACCGGGTGACGAGGGGCGCATGTCATGGCCGACGACGATCGCGTCCGCGCCGGTCACCCGGGCGAAGGCGGCGCCGAACAGCTCCGAGAGCGGCTCGTCCCACTGGTCCGGGACCACACCACGCACGTCGTACGCCTTCACGATCTGCGACAAGTCGGGCACAGCCAACCCCTTCTGGAGGTCCTGGTGGTATGTGTCTACGCACCTCAAAACCTACCCGCCCGGGCTGGGCGCCAACTGTGAGGCCCGTCGCGCGGCGCGGGTTCACGGCAGCATCCAGCCGAGCAGGGAGGACGACTGCGCGACCACGATGAGACACATCACCAGCAGCAGGGCGAGGCTCCATGGCAGCACCTTGCGCAGCAGGTCTCCCTCGCGTCCCTTGAGGCCCACCGCGGCGCAGGCGATCGTGAGGTTCTGCGGGGAGATCATCTTGCCGAGGACGCCGCCGGAGCTGTTGGCGGCGGCGAGCAGCTCGGGTGAGAGGCCGGATTCGCGGGCGGCGGTCACCTGGAGGGCGCCGAAGAGGGCGTTCGCGGAGGTGTCCGAGCCGGAGACGGCGACGCCGAACCAGCCGAGCACCGGGGAGAGGAAGGCGAGTCCGGCACCGGCCGCGGCGACGAAGTGGCCGATGCTTGCGGCCTGCCCGGAGAGGTTCATGACGTAGGCGAGGGCGAGCACCGAGGTGACCGTGAGGATCGCATGGCGCAGCTCACGCACGGTGGCCGCCCACTCGCCGAGGGCGTCGCGGACGGACACCCGTAGTACGGCGGCCGTGGCGACGCCCGCGAGCAGCACCAGGGTGCCGCCCGTGACGATCAGCGGGAGGGTGAAGACGTTGGCGCCGACCGGCTTCCCGTCGGGGGCGGCGACGGCCAGGAACGGCCAGTCGAAGGTCCGGGTGGCCTTGGCCAGGAGCTCCTTGACCGGCCCGACCTGGGCGAGGGAGAAGACCGCGACGATGAGCGCGTACGGGGCGTAGGCGCGCAGCACCTCGGGGGGCGGGTCGTCATGGTCCAGGTCGTCGCTGCGGACGCCGGTGAGCACGGCGGCGCGCACCCGCTCCTCGGCGGGGCGCCGGGCGGCCGGTACGGCGACGAGGGCGGCGGCGCCGATCAGTGCCGCGGCGATGTCGGCGAGCTGGACGGAGAGGTGATTGGAGACCGCGAACTGGGCGGCGGCGAAGGCCACTCCGCAGGCGAGCGCGGGCACCCAGGTCTCGCGCAGCCCGCGCCGGCCGTCGACGAGCGCGACCAGCAGCAGGGGGACGACGAGGGCCAGCAGCGGGGTCTGCCGTCCGACGACGGAGGCGACGGAGTGCAGCGGCAGCCCGGTGACCTGAGCGAGCGTCACGACGGGCGTGGCCATGGCACCGAAGGCCACGGGCGCGGTGTTGGCGACGAGCGCGACGACGGCGGCGCGGACCGGGTCGAAGCCGAGCGCCACGAGCATGACCGAGCAGATGGCGACCGGAGCGCCGAATCCTGCGAGCGCCTCCAGGAGCGCGCCGAAGCAGAACGCGATGACGAGGGCCTGGATGCGGGGATCGTCGGAGAGCCGGCCGAAGGAGCGGCGCAGCACGTCGAAGTGTGCGGTGCGGACCGTCATCCGGTACACCCACAGGGCGTTGACGACGATCCACATGATGGGGAAGAGGCCGAAGAGCGCCCCCTGCGCGGCGCTGGACAGGGTCTGGCCGAGGGGCATTCCGTACGGCAGCCAGGCGACGAGGGCGGCGACGGCGAGGCCGAGGGGTCCCGCGTAGTGGGCGCGCATCCGCACGCCGCCGAGCAGGACGAGAACGGTGACGAGGGGAAGGGCGGCGACGAGGGCGGACAGGGAGAGTGAATCGGCGACGGGCTCCAACTGCTGCACGAACACACGGGCCTCCCGGCGTGGTCCATCCCTGGAAGATCACATCCGTGATGCGGAAACGGAGGACTCAGGGGTGCAGGAATGGTCGTGTCCCCGACAAGTTCCAGTCAATGCCCCGGCAGTAAGTGATCGGGGGAAAGTCGCCTCAGGAGTCGGGGGAGCGCAGGACACGGAGATGGCCGCGGCGGGCGACCTCGCGGGGGTCGGCCTCACGGCCGTTCTGGCCCGGGCCGGATCCATGCCCTCCCGCTGCGCCGGCCGCGCGCTCCTGGGGGCGGGCGGCCTCGCGCACGGCGTTGGCAAGCGCTTCCAGATCGTCGCTGCTGGGCCGCGCCGGTCCGGCGTCGATGGCGAGCCGTACGACCTCCCAGCCGCGCGGGGCGGTCAGCCGCTCCGAGTGCTCCGAACACAGGTCGTAGCAGTGCGGCTCGGCATAGGTGGCGAGCGGCCCCAGAACGGCGGTCGAGTCCGCGTAGACGTACGTCAGCGTCGCGACGGCGGGGCGGCCGCAGGCGGTGCGCGAACAGCGACGTACAGGGCTCACGACGTTGGACGGTACCGCACTCTTGAGCGGGCCGCGACGACTCTCCACCAGCTCACTCCGCCGTGTCGTCCTGGTTCGCCCCGTGCACCCGATACGTGAACTTCCCCGCTGACCAGCACGGACTCCCCGAAGGACGGAAAGCGCCGATGGAGATTTCGGTCAGCAGTCGAACCGAGAGGCGTCATCCTGGGCCAGGGAAGCTGCCCAAGAGACGTCCGTTTATGAGCGCAAGAGTGGCCGGAATGTTCATTTGGCGACATCGGCCACGGCTGTGCAGTAAGCGCGTGACGGTGGCCCGGCGACAGCTACCCTCGTGAGTGATGACCAAGCCCGTACCACCCCACCAGTCCGAGCCGCGCCCCCGTCGTCGCGATCGGCACGGGCGCGGTATGCGCGGCCCTGTTGCGCCACCCCAGGTCCCGCTGTCGATCAGCCGTGCGGAGTCCTTCGTGGATCTCGTCCAGGACTCCGCCGAGCGGCTGGAGAGACGCTGGCCACAGCTGTCGGGCGTGGACTTCACCGTGCTCGAGGTGCCGACGTCGGGCCACGGAGCCGCCACCGGCCCGGACGCGCACGGCGGGCCGGACGGATGGGACGGCGAGTCCGTACCGCTCGGCCGCTTCATCGCGGGCCGCGGGGACACCCCGGACCGGATCGTGATCTACCGGCGCCCAGTGGAAATCCGGGCGAAGAACCGGGATGAGCGGGCGCTGCTGGTGCACGAGGTCGTGGTCGAGCAGGTCGCCGAGCTGCTGGGGCTCGCCCCGGAGTCGGTGGACCCGCGGTACGGCCAGGAGTAGCGCGGCGCGCCCCGGCCTCCTTGGGCCGGGCCGGGGCGCTCGGGTCAGTCGCCGCTGAGCAGGGACAGGTCCTGGCCCGCCTCGGGGACCGCGACCATGCCCCGGTCGTCCGGCAGCGGCTGGATGGTGAACATCGGGATCCCACCCTGCGGCAGCGCCAGCATCCGGGAGGCGTGCACCGGGCCGCCCGACAGCCGCTCGACCGTCACCGCGTACCGGCCCTTGCCCGAGGCCGGGCGCGGCGCCGGCACGCTCATGCTCGTACCGCCCTTGACCTCATAGGTCTTGCTGACGGGGCTCCCGCCGTCGCTGCCCGCCGAGGCGGTGACCCGAACCTTCGCGGTCGCGCCCGGTGCCACCAGGGAGAGCGTCGAGCCCTTGGCGCGGTTGTCGGCCGCGGTGGCGCTGCGTTCGATCTGCCCGGTGGCGGGGATGAAGGCCGTCTCCTGGCCGCTGCCCTCGCCCCGGGTGACCCGGAGGGCCGCCACCACCGGCGTGGCCGCGCCCTCGCCGCCCTCGGGGGTGAGCAGCAGCGAGCCCGGTTCGCCCTTGGTTACGTCGCCGAGGTCGATCGCGGTGCTCATCCCGCTCTTGACGTGCAGCGACTCATGTCCGGCCGGGGTGATGGAGCTGGTCGGCCCGGCGAGTCTCACCTTGAGGTCCGCGTCGTTGGAGCCGGGCGCGAAGACGACCAGCCGCGCCGAGGTCGCGTCGGCCGGGATCCCGGGGAGCGCGACGCTGGTCGAGGGCGCGGCGGAGGCGGGCAGCCAGTCGCTGCCGAGCTTCTGGTCGACGGCCTGGACGGCGGCGCCGACCCTGCCGGTGCGGGCCGTCACATGGAGCGAGACGTTGGCGGCCCGCTGGTCGGTGAGGGTGGAGAGCAGCACGGGGACGGTGGAGCGGCCCGGGACCGTGATCGACTCGTCGGTCGCGGACTTGAGCCGGCCGCCCGTCCCGTACAGCTTGAGGTCCACCTCGGCCGCGCCGTCGTCCGGGTTGGTCAGATGGACGAAGTCCTGCCGGTCCCGGTCGGTGCTGGCGCCGGGGAACCAGAAGTCGGTGTCGGGCGCCGTGCACGCCGTGCCGAGGAGGCCGCGTCCGCTGCCCGCGTCGATCCTGGTGGTCTGCTGGACGGTCCAGCCGGGCGCCAGAGCGCCGTCGGCGGTGCCGATGAGCGCGGGGGCGCCGGAGCTGTCCGTGACGGTCGTGACGGGCTTGCCGGGCGCCTTGAGGGGCAGGACGGGCTTGTTCCCGCCCCGCGCCGCCTGGCCGCCCTTCTTGCCCTTGGCCCCCTCGTCCGTCCCCGACGTCTCGTCAGCAGAGCTCTGAGCGGGCAGGAGTTCGGCGGTCCCGCTCTTTGCGCCCGCACCGTCCCGCTTGGGCGTGTAGGCGGTGTAGGTGGTGGTGCTCACTTCCGAGGAGGACGGTGTCGGGCACAGCAGCGTGGAGCGTTGGACGGGCAGCCGGGTGGCCGCCTTCGCCGCCGAGCCCGCGTCGTCCGGCGAACCCGCGGTCAGGGATGCCACGCCGGTGATGGCGGCCAGCGCCGTGGCGGCGCCGATCAGGGACAGGGTGGTGCGGTTCATCGCTGCTGCTCGCTCCCGTCGCGGCGGTCCTCGGGGTCGGTGCCGCCGTACGTCGTGTCGCCCTGCGGGGGGTACGTGCCGTCGGGGTAGGGCCGCTGCTGGTCGTAGCCGTACGGATCGGCGTACTGCCCGCCGGCGTACGGGTCCACCGGGTACTGGCCGTCCTGGTACCCGGCCGGATAGCCGGTGCCTTGATAGCCGCCCTGGTGGTCACCGGCCGGGTACTGCCCACCGGGGTACTGGCCCGCGTACTCCCCGCCCTGGTACTGCTCGCCCTGGTAGGCGCCGCCCGGGTACTGGCCGTATCCGTCGTCGGCGTACGTCTGCGGGTCCCACTGCTGTCCGTACTGCTGTTGCTGCGGCACCGCCGCGTACGGATCGGCGCCGGCGCTCTGGTCGGCGTACGGGTCCGCCACCATGGGCGGCTCGGACGGCGGCCCGGGGATGCCCGCGCCCGTACCGTCCGCGTCGTGCGGGTCCGGGCCCGTGTCGGTGCCCGGCGTCTGCCCGGCGTCCGCTTCGGCCTGCGCGGCCTGCGCCTCGGCGGCGGCCCGCAGCCGCCGCGCCCGGCGCCCGTCGCCCGCCAGGTCCTCGGCGGTGATGGTCGCCGCGGCGGTGCCCGCGGTGCCCGCCGCGTCCGGCAGATCGTCGTCGACATGGCGGCGGCGCCCCGGCAGCGCGAGCACCAGCAGGACGACCGCGAGCAGCCCCTGCGTCCACACCCACGCGGTGTGGGCGATCGGGGTCTCGTAGGTGAGGTCCAAGCGGCCGCCGCCGGCCGGGAGCTCGAAGCCCTGTGCCCAGCCGTCGACGGTCGTGGCCTTCAGCGGCTTGCCGTCGAGCGTGGCCTGCCAGTCGGGGGCGGACCGGTCGGCGATGCGCAGTACCCGCCCCGCCGCGCCGTCCGGGACAGTGGTGTGCGCCTCGACGGGGCCGGACGCCACATGCACCGGCTTGGCCGCGGCGCCCGCCGACGCCGACCCGGACGCGGCCGGGACGATCGAGACCCGGGAGACCCGCTGGTCAACCCGCCACAGCACCCCGCCGTTCTCCCGGCTGAGCTGGGTGAGCCCCGGCGTCGCGTTCAGCACCCGCTCCGTCTCGCGGGGCGCGCCCTTCCGGACGTACACATAGCGCACCGCGTAGCCGCCGAGCTGACGGGTCTGATCGGCGCCGGAGCCCGCGATCAGATGGGCCACGACGTCGTCGAGCCGGGTGCCGTCGCCGCCCGCCGCGGCGAGTTCGCCGTCGCCGAGCCGGGCGCCGGAGCCGCGCACCAGGGCGTACTCGGCGTGGGCGCCGGTGCTGCCGCCGCCGAGCACCAGGGTGCGGGCCTGGTCCTTGGTGGCGCTCTCCGCCTCCACGAAGGCCGGAACCTGCGAGGGGTCGCGCCGCTCGACCGGCCCGTCGGCCCCGCTCGCCATCCAGCTGACGGCGGCGACCAGTGGGGCCGCCGCCGCAGCGACCGCGATGAGCAGCGCCACCGGCTGGCGCCAGCCGAAGCTCTGCGCGGCCACGCGCTCGCGCGCGCCCTCGGCGCCGACCACGGCGGCGGTCAGCAGCGCCAGGCCGTAGACGAGGGTCGCGGGCCCGGCCCAGCCGGAGCCGGCCGTGAGCGCCGCGAAGAGGAAGCCGGTGAGCGCCACGACCCAGGCCGTCCGGACCGCCAGCCGGCGCTCGCCGCGCATCAGGGCGGCGAGCGCGGCCAACACGAAGCCGAGCAGCAACAGCGTGCCGCCGCCCTTGGGGCCGCCGGGGCTGAGCGCGAGCAGTTCCAGGGCGGAGGCGGAACCGGCGCCCTTGCCGAGCCCGGCCTCCTCGAAGAGGCGGGCGGGGTCGGTGAGGAGACCGAGCGACCAGGGGGCGAGGACGACGACCGGGGTGACGAGCGCGATCAGGCACCGCAGTCCGTACCCCACCAGCTGCTCGGTGCCGCTTCGCCGGTAACGCAGCACGAGCACGCCGACGCCCAGGACGAGCGCTATCGGCCAGACGACCGGCGTGAAGGCCATGGTGAACGTGAGCAGCAACGCATACGCCCACGCCGGGCGCCAGCCCGGGAGCCGTGTGCTCCCATCGGCCCGCAAGCCCCCGGCGGCCGCCGCCGCGCGGGCCGTCAACGGCAGTAGTACGGCGAGCACGGCGGTGCCCAGACGTCCGCCCGCCAGCGCGCCGGTCGCGGCCGGCAGGAAGGCGTACGCGACGCTCCCCCACGCGCGCAGCAGCCGGGACTCCACCAGCGGCCGGGACGCGAAGTACGCGATGAACCCGGCCAGCGGCACCGAGCAGACCAGCAGCAGGGTCAGGGTGAAGCCGGTGGAGCCCAGGAAGACCGTCGACAGCGCGGCGAGGGCGGCGAGATAGGGCGGCGCGGTCTGCGTTCCGCCGGTGCCGACCGGATGCCAGCCGTCCACATAGCTCGCCCACAGATCGGACACATGGGCGGGCGCGGGCAGCAGATCGCCGCCCGCCAGCGCGCCGCTGCCGAGCAGGTCCCGGCAGGCGACCAGCGACACCAGCAGCAGGAGGGCGAAGAGCATCGGCCCCGGCTTGCGCGCGATCCGCTTGATCCGGGCGAACTGCTCGACCTCCAGGAAGTCGGCGTCCTCGTCGCCGGGCCCGGACTCCACCGCTCCGTGGCGCCCGCCGGAGGACAGCTCGGGCTCGGAGCGGCCGCCGATATTGCTGGCGACCTGCTCCACCGTCGCCCTTACGGTGGCGCCGGGCGGCGGGAAGAGCGGCCGCAGTTCGCTCGCCTCCACGGCGGGGCGGCCTCTGCGTTTGCGCGCGGCGAGGATCCGCTCGGGCCGCAGCAGCGTGCCGAACAGACCCGCGACCTCGTCCAGCGCCTGCCCCGGCACCTTGCCCACCAGATAGGCGAGGGTGCGCAGCAGCGTGCCGAGAACGAGGCGCAGCATCACATACGGCAGCAGGGCGCCGCGGGTGTTGACCAGCAGCGTGTAGACCGCTCCCGCCTTGTCGACCCGGTGCGGACTGGCCACCGAGCGCCCCACGCAGTCGATGGGCCGCCGCTCACGCGCGGACGCCTCCGCGTGCCGCAGTACGGCGTCCGGCGCGACCAGCACCTGATGGCCGGCCGCCTGGGCGCGCCAGCACAGATCGACGTCGTCGCGCATCAGGGGCAGTTTCGGGTCGAAGCCGCCCAGCTGCTCCCACACATCGCGGCGCACCAGCATGCCGGCGCTCGACACCGACAGCACCGGGCGCACCTGGTCGTGCTGGCCCTGGTCCTGTTCGCGCCGCTCAAGACCGGTCCAGCGGCGGCCGCTGCGGGCGATGCTGACGCCGACTTCGAGCAGTTGCCTTCCGTCGTACCACCCGCGCAGCTTGGGGCCGATGATCGCGGCCTGCCGATTGGCGGTCAGCTCGGCGTCGGCGACCCGCAGGAGTTCGGCGAGCGCGTCCGGCGCGGGCGCGCAGTCGTCGTGCAGCAGCCACAGCCACTGGATCGGCTCGCCGTAGGGAAGCTCCGGCATGTCGTACGCGCTGTCGCGCCAGGTGCGGTTGACGGGGTCCCAGCCGCTGGGACGCTTGAGGTACGTGAGCTCCTCGGGGCCCAGCACCGGGGCGGTGCGGACCGCCTCGGCGACGGCCGTACCGAAACCGCTGCGGCGCGCCAGGTGCAGCACCCGCTCCTCGCCCAGGGTCTCGGTGAGCAGCCGGGCGGAGTCATCGGCGCTTCCGGTGTCGGCGGCGATGACGTTCTGGACGGGGCGCTCCTGGCCGAGCAGACCGGACAGCGCGTCCGGCAGCCAGCGGGCGCCGTCGTGGGCGACCAGCACGGCGGTGACGACATGGCGCGGGTACTCAGGCGGCTCCGCGGGCGCGGACGCCGCCGGCTGAGCCTGGGCAAACGCGGCGGTGGCGGCCGGGTACTGGGCCGCCGAGTGGCTGTGCACGGACATCGAGGTACGGGCCCCGGTTCGCTGGACTGCGGTGGACGCGCGCGCCCCACGGGGGCGTTGGTGCGTCTCGGACGGGGCCCCACACTAACGGCTGCGTACGCGACCGGCCCGCCTCCCGTCGCCAAGGGGCGGAGGCGGACCGGTCGCGATGGCTCGCTCTGCCGTGAGCTGTGCGGATATGTCAGACGGCGGCTTTCTTCAGCCTGCGGCGCTCGCGCTCCGACAGACCGCCCCAGATGCCGAAGCGTTCGTCGTTGGCGAGGGCGTACTCGAGGCACTCGGAACGGACCTCACACGCAAGGCAGACCTTCTTCGCCTCACGCGTGGAACCTCCCTTTTCCGGGAAGAACGATTCGGGATCGGTCTGGGCGCACAGCGCGCGCTCCTGCCAACCGAGCTCCTCGTCCGCCTCTTCGACCAGCAGTTGCTGGAACAACTCGGTCATGTGCGCCCCTCGTCTGTCTTTACGTCCCCGTGCCTGTGCCGTCGGTCCATCGGCAGAACGACACGAGTGAAATTACAAGTGTGCCGATCCGGGCCAGTCAAGCCGAGATCTGCTATTGGGCCTCTTATTCACTCTGCGGAACCAAGGCGGCGCGGAAAGTGTTCAAATCGGCCTAAACGAGACACCTCCCCCGTCCGCCACAACCGGGCCCTTCTCTCTCTCGTCGAGGAGGACGCCATGGGCGCCGGTCCCGTTGCATGCGACGGCGGGTGGTGCGCCATCTGTCCGCCTAACGCGCGCACAAACCTTTCTGCCGGTACCGCAACCGGAAGAGGTGAAACATTGGCTCCAAAGGGGAGATCAAGTTGACAGGAAGGTGACGGCCCGGGTCTCCTTGTCCCCATGTCAGTGACCCACGCGCCTGAGCCGACCCGTGCCCACGGGTTCCGCTGCGCCGTGCAGGCTCGCTGTCGCTGTTCCAGCTGTTGATGCCCCCGAGCTCCAGCCATCTCCGCGCCATTCCCGCACCTTTTCCGCCGAGGAACCACGCACATGAACAGCGACGTCCAGATCGCCGGTGACCCGCTCGCCATCCCTCATCTGCTGCCGCCCGTACCCGCGCACCCCACCACCGTCGCCGCCTTCGCGGGCCTGGCCCGCACCCTCGCGGCCGACCGCGCCGGCTGGGCGCCCCTCGTCCAGTACGACGCCACCAGCCGCTGGTACCACCGGCTGCGCACCGGCCCCGGATACGAGGTCTGGCTGCTCAGCTGGGTGCCCGGCCAGGGCAGCGGCGCCCACGACCACGGACGCTCCTCCGGCGTCCTCACCGTGCTCCAGGGCGAGCTGACCGAGCGCGTCGTGCGCGGCGAAGCGGCGCGGGACGGCGCGCGGCGGGGCAGTGTGCGGCACGCGCTGCGCGCCGGCGCACAGCGGGTCTTCGCGCCCGGCTATGTCCACGACGTCGTCAACGAGTCACTCGAACCCGCCGTCAGCCTGCACATCTACTTCCCCGGCCTGACCGAGATGCCGCTGCACCCCACCCAGACCGCCGACCCGGCCACCGCGGAACCCCTCGGCCCCCTCGACGTCCTCGGCGGCTGAGCCGCCCCGAACGTCCTCGATGTCCGGGGCGGCTGACAGACTGTCCCTCATGCGCATTGTGGTTCTGGCAGGCGGCATCGGCGGCGCCCGTTTTCTCCGCGGTCTCAAGTCGGCGGCCCCCGACGCCGACATCACCGTCATCGGGAACACCGGCGACGACATCCACCTCTTCGGCCTCAAGGTCTGCCCCGACCTCGACACCGTGATGTACACCCTCGGCGGCGGCATTCACGAGGAACAGGGCTGGGGCCGGGTCGACGAGACCTTCGCCGTCAAGGAGGAGCTGGCGGCGTACGGCGTGGGACCGGAGTGGTTCGGCCTCGGCGATCGCGACTTCGCCACGCATATCGTCCGCACGCAGATGATCGGCGCCGGCTACCCGCTGAGCGCCGTCACCGAGGCACTGTGCGCCCGGTGGCAGCCGGGCGTACGGCTGCTGCCGATGACGGACGACCGCGTCGAGACGCACGTCCTCATCGACACTGCGGATATCAGCGGCTCCGCCGCGGGTGACGGCGACGGCCGCAAGGCCGTCCACTTCCAGGAGTACTGGGTGCGGCTGCGCGCCTCCGTCCCCGCCCACGCCGTCGTCCCCGTCGGCGCCGACCAGGCCAAGCCGGCCCCCGGCGTCCTCGAAGCCATCGCCGACGCCGACGTCGTCCTCTTCCCGCCATCCAACCCCGTCGTCAGCGTCGGCACCATCCTCGCCGTCCCCGGCATCCGCGAGGCCATCGCCGACGCCGGGGTCCCCGTCGTCGGCCTCTCCCCCATCGTCGGCGACGCGCCGGTACGCGGCATGGCCGACAAGGTCCTCGCCGCCGTCGGCGTCGAATCCACCGCCGCCGCCGTCGCCCGCCACTACGGCTCCGGGCTGCTCGACGGCTGGCTTGTCGACACCGTCGACGCGGCCTCGGTCGACGAGGTCGAGGCCGCGGGGATCCGCTGCCGGGCCATACCGCTGATGATGACCGACACCGAGGCCACGGCCCGCATGGCCACCGAGGCGCTGGCCCTGGCCGAGGAGGTACGGGCATGAGCGACGCCCCCTCGCTCCCCGCACCCTCGTCCCCCGCCCCCTCGTACCGGGTCTGGGCCCTCCCTGGCATGCCCGAGGTGCGGCCCGGCGACGACCTCGCCAAGCTCATCGCCGACGCCGCTACCTCCGGCGGGCTGCCGGGGCTCGCCGACGGTGATGTGCTGCTGGTCACCTCCAAGATCGTCAGCAAGGCCGAGGGACGCATCGTCGAGGCCACCGACCGCGAAGCCGCCATAGACGCCGAGGCGGTACGGATCGTCGCCCGGCGCGGACGGACCCGGATCGTCGAAACCCGCCACGGCCTGGTCATGGCCGCCGCCGGAGTCGACGCCTCCAACACCCCCGCCGGCACCGTGCTCCTGCTCCCCGAGGACCCCGACGCCTCGGCGCGGGCGCTGCGGGGCGGGCTGCGGGACGCGCTCGGCGTCCAGGTCGGCGTCCTCGTCACCGACACCTTCGGGCGTCCCTGGCGGACCGGCGTCACCGACGTCGCCATCGGCGCGGCGGGGGTCCGCGTCCTCGACGATCTGCGGGGCGGGATCGACGCCCACGGCAATCCGCTGAGCGCCACCATCGTCGCCACCGCCGATGAGCTGGCCGCGGCGGGTGAGCTGGTCAAGGGCAAGGCCGATGGGCTGCCGGTGGCCGTGTTGCGCGGGCTGCCGCATGTGGTGACAGCGGATGGCGAGCCGTCGGGTGCGGGCGCTGCGGGCGGGGGCGCTGCGGGCGGGGGCGCTGCGGGCGGGGGTGCTGAGGCTGACGAGGGTGCGCGGGCCCTGGTGCGCGGCGCCGCCGACGACATGTTCCGGCTGGGAACCTCCGAGGCCGTACGGGAAGCCGTCACCCTGCGCCGTACGGTGCGGGAGTTCACCGACGAGCCCGTGGACGGCGCGGCGGTCCGGCGCGCCGTCGCCGCCGCCGTCACCGCCCCGGCGCCGCACCACACGACCCCATGGCGCTTCGTGCTACTTGAATCCGCCGATGCCCGAACGCGGCTGCTCGACGCGATGCGGGATGCCTGGATCGCCGACCTGCGGGGTGACGGCTTCTCCGAGGAGAGCGTCGCCAAGCGCGTACGGCGCGGGGACGTCCTGCGCAAGGCGCCGTACCTCGTGGTGCCCTGCCTGGTCGCCGACGGCGCCCACACCTACCCGGACCCGCGGCGGAACGCGGCGGAGCGCGAGATGTTCGTGGTCGCGGCGGGGGCCGGCGTGCAGAACCTGCTCGTCGCGCTGGCGGGCGAGGGGCTGGGATCGGCGTGGGTGTCCTCGACGATGTTCTGCCGGTCGGTGGTGCGGGAGGTGCTGGGCCTGCCGGATGACTGGGACCCGATGGGCGCGGTCGCGGTAGGCCGGCCGGCGGCCCCGCCAGCGGTGCGGCCGGAGCGGGGCATGGAGGGGTTCGTGGTGGTGCGGTAGGGGTTGTGCGGGTGGGGTTGTGCGGGTGGGTTGTCCCGCGGGGGTGTGCGGGGGTGCGCGGGTGGGTTGTGCCGCGGGGGCTGTGCGGGGGGGTGCGCGGGTGGGGTGCGCGGGTGGGTTGTGCGCGCTGGATGCGGGGGCGCGCGTTGTGCGGGGTGGGGGTGCGGGATTGGGCGCGGGGGTGCGGCTTCTGTGGGTGGTGGATGCGGGTGGCTTCGGCGGGTGTGGGGGCCCGGGGGCGCGCCGTGTGGGTGCCGGGGGCGCGCCGTGTGGGTGCCGGGGGCGGGGCCTCCGGGGCGGGGGCCCTGGACCGTATATTTACGGCGCCGTTAGCCGGAAGCGTGGGGTGGGCCGGAGATTGGCGCCACAAATACACGTCAGCGTCCAGGACCCCCACCCCTGCACCCCCGCCCCCTCCCGTCCGCCCCCGGCCTCCGGCCCGGCGGCCCCGGCCCACGATGTAAGTGCTTGTGGCGGCGGGCGTGCGCGAGCGCGTCCGGGACGCGGCTGTCCTCGGAGGTGGCCGTAAGTTCCAGGCGGCTGGTCAGGTCGTACATCGTGCAGCGGCCCTTGAGCAGGTGCTGGGGCGGCCAGTGGGCCCCAGCCCGCGATCCGGCCAGGGTCACGTCACCCCTGTTGACGGTCGGCCGGAGTTGGGAACACCGCCGCCACCCCTTCGCGGTTCGGACGTGGCCAGACCTACATGGCGCGGAAATCCCTCACCGAGAAACGCGGTGCGCGGCGGGGTGGGGTGCGGCCGGATAGAAGGATCAGACGGGCCGCGCGGTGTCGCTGGCCCGCGTAGGGGGCCAAAAGTTCCAGCATCGTCTCGTCGTCCGAACCGAGCTCGCCCGTGAGCGCGTAGCCGACGATACGGGGCAGATGCAGATCGCCGACCGTGATCGCGTCTGGGGTGCCGTTGCTGCGTTGGAGGGTCTCCGCTGCCGTCCAGGGGCCTATGCCCGGGATGAGCTGGAGGCGGGCCGAGGCGGCGGCGAGATCCATGGTCGCCGCCTCCTCCAGCCGCCGGGCGGCCCGGACCGCCCGCAGGATCGTCGCTGAGCGCTTGGCGTCGACACCCGCCCGATGCCACTCCCACGAGGGAATCAGCGCCCAGGTACGAGGATCGGGCATCACCCGCATCCGCCCGGCCGGGCCCGGCGCGGGCTCGCCGTGCCGCTGAAGCAGCAACCGCCAGGCGCGGTACGCCTCGATGCTTGTGACCTTCTGTTCCAGGATCGAGGGGATGAGGGATTCCAGGACCAGGCCAGTGCGAATGAGACGAAGACCGGGGTGACGGCGGTGCGCCTCATGGACGAGGTGGTGGCGCGGGGTGAAGGCGGAGGGATCGTCTTCCGCGCCGAGGAGGGCGGGAAGCCCGTCGAGCAACCACTCCGCCCCCGGCCCCCAAGCGCGGGCCTCGATCTCGTTGCCACTGCGGGTAATACGGATAGTGCCGGGCCCGGCCGGCGTCCGGCTCGCTCGCCAAAACGCCCCGTCAGCGCCGACCTGCAACGCCGGATCCCCGGGCCCGCGCTGCAGTACGCCCAGACTGCGCACGAGGTCAAAGGGCCCGGAGGGACTCCAGGTACGGCTCACCAACACTCCGCCACCCTACGACCCAGCCCACCCGCCGGAGACCGCGGATGGACGGGCGGGTTCTCCCGCCCCCGGGCGCCGGCCACGGGCCGGCCCAGGCCAGAGGTCGGGGACGAGGCGGGAGGGGCCGGGGGTGCCCCCGGTGGAACCCGAACCCGTGAGCGACCCGGGCCGGACGCGGGAGCGGAGGGGCCGGCGCCCCGCCATCACCCGCGGGCGGAACCCGGAGCGGCGAGTGACCCGACCACCGGGCCGAAGGCCCGGCACGGACAGGAGGGGCGGGGGTACTCCCACCCCACCACCGCCCACGCGGCTGAGCCGAACCGCATCGTCGGCCGAGACCAGCGGGCCGCAGACAGGGGCGGACGGGAGGGGGCGGGGTGCTCCCACCCCCAACCGCCCACGCGGCTGAGCCGGATCGCATCGTGGGCCGGGGCCAGCGGGCCGGAGGCCGGGGGCGGACGGGAGGTGGTGGGGGTGCTCCCACCCCCACCCCCGCCCACGCGGCTGAGCCGGATCGCATCGTGGGCCGGGGCCACCGGGCCGGAGGCCGGGGGCGGACGGGAGGGGGCGGGGGTGCTCCCACCCCCGCCCACGCGGCTGAGCCGGATCGCATCGTGGGCCGGGGCCACCGGGCCGGAGGCCGGGGGCGGACGGGAGGGGGCGGGGGTGCAGGGGTGGGGGTCCTGGACGCTGACGTGTATTTGTGGCGCCAATCTCCGGCCCACCCCACGCTTCCGGCTAACGGCGCCGTAAATATACGGTCCAGGGCCCCCGCCCCGGAGGCCCCGCCCCCGGCACCCACACGGCGCGCCCCCGGGCCCCCGCACCCGCCGAAGCCACCCGCACCCGCCGAAGCCACCCGCACCCGCCGAAGCCACCCGCACCACGACCGGCCTACTGGTCAGAGGAGAACCGCACCGCCCCCGCCGGAATGTCCACCCCGCACCACACCCGCACCCCGTCCCGCAGTTCGTTGTCCGGTCCGACCAGCGCGCCGTCCCCGATCACCGCGCCCTCCAGCACGGTGCGGGCGCCAATGCGCGCGCCCGCGCCGACAAGTGAGTCGCGCACCTGCGCGCCCTCCTCCACGACGGCGCCTTCCAGCACCGTGCTGCCTTCGATGCGCGCGCCCGCGCCCACCCGGGCCTGGGGGCCGATGACGGTGCCGCCGGTCAGCTTGGCGTCGTCCGCCACGGTGGCGGTGTCGAGGACGAGGCGGTCGCCGCAGCGGCCGGGGACGGCCGGGGAGGGGGCGCGGCCCAGGACCAGGTCGGCGGAGCCGCGGACGAAGGCTTGCGGGGTGCCGAGGTCGAGCCAGTACGTGGAGTCGACCATGCCTTGCAGATGCGCACCGGCGGCGAGCAGCCCGGGGAAGGTCTCGCGTTCGACGGAGACGGGGCGGTCTGCGGGGATGGTGTCGATGATGGAGCGGTTGAAGACGTAGGCGCCCGCGTTGATTTGGTCGGTGACGATTTCCTCGGGGGTCTGCGGCTTTTCGAGGAAGGCGGTGACCCGGCCCGCCTCGTCGGTCGGCACCAGTCCGTAGGCGCGCGGGTCGGTGACCCGGGTGAGGTGGAGGGAGACGTCTGCGCCCGCCCGGCGGTGGGTGTCGATGAGGGCGGGGATGTCGAGGCCGGTGAGGATGTCGCCGTTGAAGATGAGCACCGGGTCGTCGGGGCCCGAGCGCAGCCGGGAGGCGACGTTGCGGATGGCGCCGCCCGTGCCGAGCGGTTCTTCCTCGGTCACGTACTCCAGGTGGAGTCCGAGGGCGGAGCCGTCACCGAAGTACGGTTCGAAGACCTCGGCGAGGTAGGACGTGGCGAGCACGATGTGCTCGACCCCGGCGGCGCGGGCGCGGGCGAGTTGGTGGGTCAGAAACGGAACGCCGGCCGCCGGGACCATCGGCTTGGGGGTGTGCACCGTCATCGGGCGCAGCCGGGTCCCCTTGCCGCCGACCAGGAGGATCGCTTCTGGCGTTGCTGGCGCTTTGGTCACGTATCGTCTCTGCTTCCTGCTGGGGCTCGCCGGTCGGCGGCCAGTGTAGGCAGATCCCCGGACCGCGCCTGGTCAGCGTCCCTGAAGCTTGGCGGCTGTGCTACGGATCGACTTGAGCTTGCCGTAGAGCTGCTTTCCGGGGCAGGCGGTGGCGAAGCCGTCGCGGTGTCCTGAGATCACATGGAGCTTTACCTTGGCGCCCTTTTTGTACCTGTTGCCGCCGCCGGACACCAGATGCGTGAAGCCGCGCGGATTCCGCTTGAACAGACCGAGCTTCCATGCGGTGAGCTTGGCTACGGCCTTGACCGCCTTGGCGGAGGGCTTCTTGCTGGAGTAAGTGCCGAGGACGGCGACGCCCATGCTGTTGGTGTTGAATCCCAGAGTGTGCGCCCCCCGTACGGCTTTGGTCACACCTCCCGAGCGGCCTTCGTAGATGTTTCCGCATTTGTCGATGGTGAAGTTGTAGCCGTAGTCGCGCCAGCCCATGCTCTGGACGTGGTAGCGGTAGATACTGCGCAGAACCGACGGCACCTGTGAGCAGCTGTACTTATTGCCCGTCACGGTGTGGTGGACGAAGGCGGCCTTGAGGGTCTTGCTGTAGACGTGCCCCTTCTCACGGATCTTCTCGTCGGCGCCCCAGCCGGCACGGGTGATGATGCGGGGCCGCGGGGCGGTGTGGGCGGCGGCGCTCACCATGGGCGCGTTCACCGGGGGTTCGGCCGGGGTCCGCGGCAACAAGGAGTCCGGCTGGGGTTCGCCGGACGGGTCGGGCGACGGGCTGGGTGTGCGGTCGGGCGAGGGGTGGGCGGCAGGCTTCATGGCGGGCTTGGCAGAGCCCGGCGTGGGCGTGGCCGCGGGGGTAGGGGTCGGTGCGGGGTGCGCGGGCAGGGCGCGGACGGCCGAGGCGGGGGCGGCGGCCTCGCCGGGGTCGACGAGTTCGAGCCGTAGCCCGGACGGCAGCCGCGAGGCCGCCCCGGACTCGCCGGTCGCCGTCCCGGGCACGGGCCCGGACTCACCGGTCGCGGGCACGGACACGGGCCCGGTCGCGGGCACGGACACGGACCGGTTCGCGGGCACGGACACGGACACGGGCCCGGACTCAACGGTCGCGGGCACGGACACGGGCCCGGACTCGCCGGTCGCGGGCGCAGGCCCGGGCAGGCCCGTGGTGTCGTCTGACGGGCCCGCGGCGTCGTCCGACGGATCCGGCGCCTTTGGGTGGACGCGGGCCTCGACGCCGTCGGAGGCGCCGACCCACAGCGGTGCCGTGCCACCGTGTGCCCGTTCGCCCCGGCGTTCGGGCGAGTCGGGGTCGGGGGCCTCGTCACCGTAGGGCTCCAGGTCGCGCCAGGGGGACCAGAGCCCGGTGTCGATCGCCCGGGTGCGGACCTGCACCTGGGCGCGGAGGTCGGCGGACGGGTGGTCCCAGACGACGCCGACGAGCGAGAAGGGCCGCACGCTCTGCGGCGCGCCCTCCTGGTCGCGGGCGGAGGCGACCACGCCCCGGTCGACTCCGCTGCCGAGGGGGAGCAGGGGCAGCGACTGGGTGCCGCCCCGCGAGCCGGCCGGCTCCGCGTGGGCGGGGACGGGGTTGAGGGCGAGCGGGAGGGCGAGGGCGGCGGTGCACACGACGCCGATCGATGATGCAAGGAATGCACGCATGATTACGATCGTGTGCATGTTGTGACAAAGCTGTCCATTCGGGAGGGGCCCGACAGACGGCCGCGACGATCGCGAAGGCTTGGCCCATCCCCTCCGCCGGCGGCCGTTCGCGGCGTACGCTTGCGCGGATGAACGCCACCGATCGCACCCCCGCCGACCTGCTGCGATCCGCGCTCGACGCGGACCCGGGCCGCCCGCTTGTGACCTTCTACGACGACGCGACCGGCGAGCGCGTCGAACTCTCCGTGGCCACCTTCGCCAATTGGGTGGCAAAGACGGCCAATCTGCTCCAGGACGATCTGGCCGCGGCGCCCGGCGACCGCGCCGCGCTGCTGTTGCCCGCCCACTGGCAGACCGCCGTGTGGCTGGTGGCGTGCTCGTCGGTCGGCGTCGTCGCGGACGTCGGCGGCGACCCGGCCACGGCCGATCTGGTGGTCAGCGGCCCGGACAGCCTGGAGGAGGCGCGGGTGTGCTCCGGGGAGCGCGTCGCGCTGGCGCTGCGCCCGCTGGGTGGCCGGTTCCCGCAGCTGCCGGAGGGCTTCGCGGACTACGCCGTGGATGTGCCGAGCCAGGGCGACCGCTTCGCGCCGTACTCGCCCGTGGACCCGGACGCGCCCGCGCTCGCTGTCGGCGGCCTTGAGCTGACCGGTGCGGAGCTGGTCGAGCGGGCGCGGGCCGACGCTGCCGCGCGGGGCCTGGAGCCCGGTTCCCGGTTGCTGTCCGGGGTGCCGTACGACTCCTGGGAGGGGTTGTCGTACGGGCTGTACGCCCCGCTGGCGTCCGGCGGCTCGGTGGTGCTCTGCCGCCATCTGGACCGGCTGGACGAGGAGACGCTGGCCAAGCGCAAGGAGAGCGAGCGGGTCACCGCCACCGCGCCATAAGCCATAAGCCATAAGCCACCGATAGCCCCACTGGTAGTCCCCCACTGGTAGTCCCACCGATAGCCCCACTGGCAGTCCCCCACTGGTAGTCCCACCGATAGCCCCGCTGGCAGTCCCCCACTGGTAGTCCCACCGGTAGTCCCGGCTTCCTCCAGCCTGACCCGTCCGGCGGACCCGAGGGCCGAGCCCACGAGCCCCGCCGCCGACCCCGCGCGATGATCGACGGATACGTACAACCCTGTGCGGGGTTCGCATGTCTGTCCCATTGTCGGCCCAGCACGCGCTGCCGCTCCGCCGGACCGGGCGGGGAGGGGTGGGAGGACGACGGGTGGGAGGACGTGGACGTGACGATTGACAGCCCTGAGCCGGCGCCGGGACCAAGGCGCCGCTGGCTGCGCGTGCTCGCGCTGGGCGCGGCCGTGCTGGGGCTGTCCGTCGGCGGGGCGGGGTGGTGGTTCTACGACCATCTCGACGGCAATATCCGCACCGACACCCGGACCGCGAACGAGCTGAGGAAGTACGAGGCCGAGCGGCCGGTGTCGGTGGTGCGGGACGCGCAGAACATCCTGCTGATCGGCTCCGACACCCGGGGTGGCAAGGGAAACGGCAAATACGGCAAGGACACCGGCACCCAGCGCTCGGACACCACGATCCTGCTGCACCTCCAGGCCGGGGGGAAGAGCGCGACCGCCGTCTCCATCCCGCGCGATCTGATGGTGGACGTCCCGGCCTGCGACCGGGCGGACGGCAAGCGGGGAACCGCTCGATTCGCCCAGTTCAACTCGGCGTTCGAGATCGGCGGCGCGGCCTGCGCGATCCGTACGGTCGAGAAGCTGACCGGGATCCGCGTCGACCACCATGTGATCGTGGACTTCAGCGGCTTCAAGAAGCTGGTGAACGCGGTCGGGGGCGTCGAGGTGTGCCTGAAGGAGCCGGTCGACGATGACGACGCGCATGTGAAGCTCTCCGCGGGGCGTCATGTCCTGCACGGCGAGAAGGCGCTCGGCTTTGTCCGGGCCCGGTACAGCATCGGCAACGGCAGCGATACGGAGCGTATCGGCAGGCAACAGGAGTTCATGAGCTCCCTTGTGAAGAAAGTGCAGAGCAATGGTGTGCTGCTCAATCCGGCGAAGCTGTATCCCGTGCTCAACTCGGCGACCTCGGCGCTGACCACGGATCCGGGTCTGGATTCGCTCAGGGATCTGTACAACCTGGTCCGCGGGGTGCGGAACATCCCACGGGATCAGATCCGTTTTCTTACGATTCCGCGACAGCCCTATACGTACAACAAGAACCGTGATGAGCTCGTGCAGCCCGACGCCGACCGTTTGTTCAGGCAGCTGCGGCTGGACCATCCGGTGTCGGTGTCGCGCACCGTCACGGCCACGACGGGCGAGGACCCGAAGGGCGGGACCGGCAGCCCCTACCAGGGGACGACGGCAGCACGCGACATCTGTGAATAATCGCACCAAATGGTGCGCCAAGCGACTCGTGAAGGGTCTCGAAAGGATTGGGCAGATTGCCCAGTTGTAGGGAAGTGGGATTTGTCATCGGCGTCGCCTGACGCTGAACTGGGCGGATAGTGTGAGCGATCCGGTGCGCTCTACGAGGTGGCCGCGCACTGCACAGAAGACGGATATGAGCGCCTTGAGGGGGAGGCGCCGCGTGGCACCGACGGAGGACACAGGGGACCGTGGACGCGCAAGGCCATGGGCGGGCGGGCGACATCGATCCCGCCGATCAGTGGGTGTTCGACCCGAACACCGGCAGCTATGAGCTGCGGCTGGACTCTGCCGGGACCTCGGCGGACGCCGCCGTTCCCGGCCCGGCCCCAAGATCCGCGGGGCGTCGTCGCGCGGCCGAATCCGAGCAGCGGGGGCGCCGCCGGGCGACGGGCAAGCGGGAGCCGGAGAAGCCGGCGGGCCCGGTCAGCCGCCGGAAGCCGAAGCCGCAGAAGTCAAAGACCAAGAAGGCGCTCTACTGGGGCAGCGGCACCCTGGCGTTTGTGCTGGTGGGTGGCTCGGCGGCGGCGTACTTCGTCTATCAGCACCTCAACGGCAACATCAGCAAGGTCGACGTCGGCGAGAACAACGCCGCGGTCTCCGACGGCCCGATGAACATCCTGGTCATCGGGACCGACCGGCGCGACGGCAAGGGGAACGAGGGCTACGGCGACGCGGGCAGCGTCGGCCACGCCGATACGACCCTTCTCTTCCATGTCTCCCGGGACCGTACGAACGCGACCGCGCTGTCCTTCCCGCGCGACATGATCACCGACATCCCGAACTGCCGTACGAAGCAGAAGGACGGTTCGTTCAAGAACATCCAGGGTGAGAAGGAAGTGCGCTTCAACACCAGCCTGGGACAGGAGGGGCGTGACCCCGGCTGCACCTGGCGCACGGTGGAGAAGCTGACGGGCCTGCAGATCAACCACTTCATGATGGCCGACTTCAACGCGGTCAAGGAGATGTCGTCGGCGGTCGGCGGGGTCGAGGTGTGTCTGGGCAAGGACGTCGACGACCCCAAGTCGCATCTGAAGCTCAGCAAGGGCCGGCACACGGTCAAGGGCGAGCAGGCGCTGGCCTTCGTCCGGACCCGGCACGCCGTCGGCTTCGGCGGTGACCTGGACCGGATCAAGCTCCAGCAGCAGTTCCTCAGCTCCCTGATGCGCAAGGTGAAGTCGAGCGGCTCGCTCACCAACCCGGGCAAGACCTGGGACCTGGCCCAGGCCGCCACCAAGGCGCTCACGGTGGACACCGGGATCGGCACCGTCTCCAAGCTGGCCTCGCTGGGGAAGAACCTCAGCAAGGTCGACCTGAAGAACGTCACCTTCGCGACGGTCCCGGTGGTCGACAACACCGACGGTGCGACGGTGCTGCTCGACAAGACCAAGGCCGAGCCGCTGTTCTCCATGGTCCGCCAGGATGTCTCGCTGACCGAGGTCAAGAAGAAGCAGAAGGCGGCCAAGGACAAGCAGGCAGCCCGGCTCAAGGGCCCCAAGGCGGACCCCGCGAACGTGCGGGTCCAGGTACTCAACGGCAGCGGGAAGTTCGGCGCCGCCCAGGAGACCGTCGACTGGATGCAGAACACCGAGGGGATGCTCCGCACCAGTAACGGCGGAAACGCTCCGGCAGAGCTGAAGAAGACGACGCTGGAGTACGCGCCGAACCAGGCCGACCAAGCCCGTCGGCTGGCGGACAGCATGGGACTGCCGGCTTCCGCGATGAAGGAAGGCACGAAGGACGCCGCCCCGATGGCGGAGATGACCCTGACGCTCGGCGGAGACTACAAGGGCGCCGGCGTCCCCATCTCTGCTCCGGCCAAGGCGCCGGAAGGCATCCAGAAGGTCGAGGCCGACGACAAGAACGTCTGCGCCAAGTGACCCACGCCGGCCGCCGGATCCACGCATGTCCAACGGGCCGGACCCAATCATCAGCAAACCGGGGAGGGCCCGTTGCGGCAGAGCAGCGTGCGGGGGGAGAGCGGACGGCGCGGCGCCGTGCCCGGGCCCCGCGAACACGGTGAGGGTGACAGCCCGCCGGAAGGAGATGGCCCCGCGCCGGACGGCGCGGGGCATCGCAAGGGCGGTCAACGCCGACCGAAGCGGAGCCGGGGGGTGCGCATCATGCGCTGGAGTGCCCTGACGCTCGCCGTGCTGATACTCGGCGCGGCCGGCGTCGGCTATTTCTACTACGAGCATCTGAACGGCAATCTGAAGAAGGAGGAGCTGGACCTCGGCGACAGCAAGCTCGGCAAGCCCGAGCCCAACGCGGCCGGCCAGACCCCTCTCAACATTCTTCTCATCGGCTCCGACAGCCGTAATACGGCGGAGAACGTCAAGCTGGGCGGCGCCAAGCAGGACGCCGACCGCAAGCCGCTGGCCGATGTGCAGATGCTGGTGCATGTGTCGGCCGACCGCAGCAATATGTCGGTGGTCAGCATTCCGCGGGACACCCGGGTGACCATCCCCAAGTGCACCGACCCGAAGGACGGCCACGTCTATCCGAAGACCGTGGCGGCGATCAACCAGTCGCTCCAGCACGGCGGGGCGGGGTGCACGGTCGCCACCTGGAAAGAGCTCACCGGGATCTACATCGATCACTTCATGAAGATCGACTTCTCCGGTGTGGTGACGATGGCGGACGCCGTGGGCGGCGTCCCGGTGTGCGTGGACAAGAACGTCTACTCGCACGACAAGTCGGGGCACGGCTCCGGGCTGAATCTGACCAAGGGCACCCACTCCGTCAAGGGTGTCCAGGCCCTCCAGTGGCTGCGGACGCGCTACGGCTTCGAGGACAACACCGACATCGGCCGGGCCAAGGCCCAGCACATGTACATGAGCTCGATGATCCGTCAGCTCAAGTCGGGCACCAAGCTCAGCGACCCCGGCAAGCTGATGGACCTCGCGGAGGCGGCTACCAAGGCGCTGACCGTCGACCACGGCCTCGGCACCGTCAAGAAGCTCTACGACCTGGGGAACGACCTCAAGCGGGTGCCGACCAAGCGCACCACCATGATCACCATGCCCTGGGAGTACGGGGGCGGCGGCGAGTTCGTGGTGCCCAGGCCCGGCGACGCGGAGCAGACCTTCTCACTGCTGCGCAATGACGTAGCGCTGGACGGCAAGGACAAGAAGAAGCCCGACCACACTCCGGCGCCCACCGCGCCCAAGGGCGAGGTCCCGGTGATCGTGCAGAACGGCACCGGCAGCACCGTCCTCGGGCCCGTGTCGGGCCGCGCCGGAGTCATCACCAGTGAGCTGGTACGGCTGGGCTACACCAAGGCCACCGCGAACACCGTCCTCATCTCGCAGGCCGACACCACGGTCGCGTATCCGAGCGAGGCCGAGCAGGGCGACGCGCTGGCTGTGGCCAAGGCGCTGAAGCTGCCGAAGTCCGCGGTGAAGTCGTCGAAGTCGGTCCAGGACGTCACGGTGGTCGTCGGCAACGACTGGCGCGAGGGCACGGTGTATCCGAAGGCCGCGGCGCCGGACGACGACAAGACGCCGAAGAGCGCGGACGCCCTCAACGGCGAGGAGAAGAAGTGCATGAAGGTCAACCCGGCCTACACGTTCTGAGCGGGTGACACAAGGGCCGGACCCGCCGGGTCCGGCCCCTTCGTCGTACGCGTGACGACGGCTACCGCGCCAGCACCGCCGGGCGGCGACTGGCGATGACCTTCTTGGCCAGCGACCTCGGGCTGGTCAGAAAGCCCCAGCCCCACGACATGTGCATGGTCGCGAGCGCCACCGGGATCCGAAGCCGGGCCTTCAGCGGAAGCCCCTTGCCGGCCGGCACCGAGCCGGCCACGATCGCCGCCAGATACCCGCCGGGGACCAGGAAGCCCCACGGGGTGACGGCCGCGCCCACCACGATGCCCGCCGCGATGGCCACGACGGCGGTCGGCGGGGCGAGGTAACGCAGATTGATCGAGCCCTGGTGGAAGCGGGCGACGACATGGCGCCAGCGTCCGTAGTCCTTGTACTGCTTGGCCAGCGCCCGCACGTTCGGCCGCGGCCGGTAGGAGACCTTGAGCTCGGGCGAGAACCAGATCAGCCCGCCGGCCTCGCGGATCCGGAAGTTCAGCTCCCAGTCCTGGGCGCGGATGAACTCCTCGTTGTAACCGCCCTGCCGCTCCAGCGCCTCGCGCCGGAAGACGCCCAGGTAGACGGTCTCAGCGGGGGCCGCCTCGCCACCGGTGTGGAAGGCGGCGTTGCCGACCCCTATCTTCGACGTCATGGCGGCGGCGACGGCCCGCTCCCAGTCGTTCTCGCCCTCGGCGTGCATGATCCCGCCGACGTTCTGCGCGCCGGTCTCCTCCAGGAGCCGCACGGCGGTCGCGATGTAGTCCGGGGAGAGCATGCCGTGCCCATCGACCCGGACCACCACCGGATGGCGGGATGCCTTGATCGCCGCGTTCAGCGCGGCGGGAGTGCGGCCGGTCGGGTTGGGCACCGTATGTACCCGGGAGTCCTCCGCGACCAGCTCGGCGGCAATCTCGTCCGTACGGTCCGTGGACGGGCCGAGGGCGATCACCACCTCCATCTCGCCGGCGTACTCCTGCTCCAGGATGTGCCGTACGGAATTGCGCAGATGGCGTTCCTCATTGAGCACCGGCATGATCACAGAGACGGCCGGGAGCTGATGCGGGGGCATGGCACCTCGGGGTTTTCGGGGGTCGAGCCCCCAGAAGACTGCAGTATCGGGGCCACGGTACCGCGAATGGGGGACACCGGAGCGCGCCGCCCGGGTGGCAGCGGGCGGCACGGGCGGCGTGGGGCCGCCAAGGCGATCGTCATATCGGCCTACGGTGAGGCGATTCCGCCGCGCGACCCGCCCCACCAGCCGTTACGGAGGTTCCCGGAGTGAGTGCACCGGCCCGATCGCCGCGCCCGCCGCGCCCCCGCTCACGCCGCCCCCGCTCACGCCGCCCCCGCTGGGGGCTGCGGCTCGCCACGGGAGCCGCCTGTCTGGTGCTGGTGGTCAGCGGCATCGGGCATCTGCTGGTCCGGGAGCTGGAGTCCGGCATCCACCGGGTGGATGTCTTCGGCGGTCTGGACAACCGGCCCAGGAGCGGCGGCGGGGGCATCAACTTCCTGGTGGTCGGCACGGACGGCCGGGACAAGATCACCCCGCAGGAGAAGGCGCTCTACCGGCTGGGCGGCGCCCCCTGCCACTGCACCGACACGATCATGCTGGTGCATCTGTCGGCGGACCACCGCCGGGCCAGCGTGGTCAGCCTGCCCCGCGACTCGTACGCCGACATCCCCGCGTACACGGACGCCACCGGCAAGCGCCACCCGGCGCATCCGCAGAAGCTGAACGCCGCGTACGCCGAGGGCGGGCCGAGCCTGACCGTGCGGACCGTCGAGCATCTGACCGGCATCCATATCGACCACTACCTCGAGGTCGACTTCACCAGCTTCATGAAGACCGTGGATGTGGTCGGCGGGGTCAAGATCTGTACGGCGCGGCCGCTCAAGGACGACCACACCGGGCTCGACCTGCCGGCCGGCAGCCACATCCTCAATGGCGGCCAGGCGCTGCAGTACGTCCGCTCCCGCCATATCGACGGCACCTCGGACCTGGGCAGGATCCAGCGCCAGCAGCGTTTTCTGGCCGCTGTGATCCACCAGACCACGGCCGACGGCATGCTGTTCAACCCGGTCCGGTTCAACAAGGTGGCCGGGACCCTGCTCGGCTCGGTCCGCGCCGACCACGGCTTCGGCGCGGCGGACATGGTGACGCTGGGCCGGGCGATGAACGGGCTGACCCCCGCGTCCTCGGAGTTCGCCTCGGTTCCGGTGATCCTGCCGGGCACCCCGGTCAAGGGCGTCGGCTCCACACTCCGCTGGGACCGCGCCAAGGCCGAGCGGCTGTTCACCACCCTCCGCGAGGACCGGCCGCTCACCGTCCACCATCCCAGGCGCCCCCACGCCGTCCCGGTCGATGTGGACCCCGGCCAGGTCCGGGTCCATGTGCTCAACGGCACCAGGACGGCGGGGCTCGCCCGGCGGGCGGACCGCGCCCTGCACGCCACCGGCTTCGCCACCACCGGGTCCCCCGCCGACGCCGCGACCCATGGCGCGCGGCACACGATCATCGCCTACGACCCGGTCTGGGACCGCTCGGTGCGTTCGCTGGCGGCCGCGCTGCCCGGTGCGAAGCTGCGGCCGGTGACCAAGCAGGGGGCGGTGATGCAAGTCACGATCGGCGCCGACTACAAGGGGGTTCAGCGGGTGCGGGCCGAGGAGCCGCACCCCGGCGGGAAGGGCATCGAGGCCGTCACCGGCGACGAGGTCGCCTGCCCCTAGGCGGCTGATCGGTGGGCCTGACCCGGGCAGGGCGGGCGGGCCGCTCGTCCTGCCCGGAGGCGGCGGCCTCACGGCGCCGGGTCCCGGTGAAGATCCCGATCAGTCCCGTCATCAGACCGAGGACCTGGCCGATGAAGCCGAGCCAGGCCGTCAGCAGGGCGGCCGAGTTCTCCTCGACCCGAGGCGGCTCGGCGGCCCGAAGGCCCGGGCCGAACATTCCGCTGGGGCTCGGCGTCGGCTGCGGGGCAGAGGTGGGCGGGGAGGTCGGCGGCTGGGTGGGAGTCGTCGGCGGGGGTGTCGTGGGAGGGGTCGGCGAGAGGGGTGATTCGCTGTCCGAGTCGGTGGGGTCCGGGGTGACGGTCCGCACCGGCTTCACCGTCAGCGTGGTCAGACCGCCCGCCGTGAGCAGGGTCCCGGAGACGAGCAGCCCGAGGGCTGCCAGCAGCACGGTGGCCTGGATGTGGAGAACGGCGAGAGTACCGGGTCGCGGAAGGCGGCTCATGGGGCCACTGTACGAACGCTCCGCAACTCTTCGGCCACTCCACGCTACGCCTGTCGGGGCAACGGGGCCCTATTTTTGGGGCAACGGGGCCCTGTTTTCGGGGCAACGGGGCCCTGTTTACGGGAGCCCGCCAGCCGCCTCGGCGGCTTCGGCGGCGCGGCGGGCGCGCAGTTCCTTGATGGCGCGGCGCCGGGCGAGGCGGTGGGTGCGCCGGATCTCGGCCTCCTGATAGCGCTGCTTGTCCCGGTCGGTCTCCGGTATCACCGGCGGCACGGGCCGGGGCTTGCCCTCGCCGTCGACCGCCGTGAAGACGAGATAGGCACTGCCGACCTGGGTGGCCGGCATGGATTTGTTCCACCGCTCGGCCAGTACCCGCACGCCGATCTCCATGGAGGACCGCCCGGTCCAGTTGACCTGGGCCTTCACATGGACGAGGTCGCCGACCCGGACCGGCTCCAGAAAGGCCATCTCGTCCATCGACGCGGTGACCGCCGGGCCCTCGGAGTGGCGTCCGGCGACCGCTCCGGCCGCGTCGTCCACCAGCTTCATGATCACGCCGCCATGCACGGTGCCAAGGAGGTTGGTGTCACTCTGGGTCATGATATGTGACAGCGTGGTACGTGAAGCGGAGGTGGGCTTGCCCGGAAGCTCCGCTTCCGCACCCTGGGCCTGATTGGTCATGCCGTCCACCCTATGCGGCCGGGGTTCTTATCAGGTCTGCAACAGCCATGCCCCGATCCGGCACCCGCCCTGTATAGCGACCCGTCCGACCAGGCACACTGCTGTGCATGAGCGATTGGCCCCAGGGATGGACCGGCGACCGCAGCGGCCGGTATGGACGTGGCAGCAGCAGCGCCGAGCCCGAAGGGGCCCGCGCAATGCCCCAGGTCAGGCGCGCGGCGCCGGGTGCCGGCGGCCCGCCGCACCGCGGTGAGCCGCCGCTGCCGCCGGAGCTGTCCCCGCATGGGAATGTTCCCCGGCAGCAGCCCTCACCGGGCTATGACGACTATGACGATGGTTACAACACCGGCCGGGTCTACGGCAGCGGCGGACCGGGCGGCCCCGGCGGCCCTGGGCCGCGCCCGGCGCGGCCCAGGAACTGGAAACGCCGGATAACCGTCGGCCTGGTCACCCTGCTCGTTCTGCTGCTGGCCGTCGGCATCGGCACGTACTTCTGGGCCGACTCCAAGCTCCGCCGCGAGGTCAACCTGAGCAAGGTGGAGGACCGGCCGAGCGGCGGCAAGGGCACCAATTATCTGATCGTCGGCTCCGACAGCCGCGAGGGCCTGTCGGACGCGGCCAAGAAGAAGCTGCACACCGGCTCCGCCGACGGCCGGCGCACCGACTCCATGATCATCCTGCATGTCGGTGACAACGGGAACACCATGATCAGCCTGCCGCGTGACTCCTGGGTCACCATCCCGCCCTTCACCGGCCCGGACACCGGCAAGCGGTACAACCAGACGCAGAACAAGCTGAACGCGTCCTTCTCCATGGCGGGCCCCGAGCTCCTGGTCCGCACGATCGAGTACAACACCGGTCTGAAGATCGACCACTATGCGGAGATCGGCTTCGACGGCTTCGCCAAGATCGTGGACTCGGTCGGTGGCGTCGAGATCGACGTCCCGCAGGACATGAAGGAGAAGCACGCCGGCACGGACCTGAAGAAGGGCAAGCAGACGCTGGACGGCCAGCATGCGCTCGCCTTCGTGCGGCAGCGCTACGGCTTGGCGGGCGGCGACCTGGACCGCACCAAGAACCAGCAGAAGTTCCTGTCCGCGCTCGCCAACAAGGCCGCGACCCCCAGCACGCTCCTCAACCCCTTCAAGCTCTACCCGACGATGGGCGCGGGCCTGGACTCGCTGATCGTCGACAAGGACATGAGCCTGTGGGACGTGAAGGACATGTTCTTCGCGATGAAGGGCGTCTCCAACGGCGACGGCAAGCAGATGAACATGCCCATCTCCAACCCCGGCCTCTCCACCCCCCAGGGCAGCGCGGTGCAGTGGGACATGACCAAGGTCAAGCAGCTGATGGGCGAGCTGAAGAACGACGAGAAGGTCACCTTCTCGGGCAACTGATCCGCCCAGCACGCGGCACCCACGGAAAACGACCGCTGCCGGGCCCCTCCCCTGGGGCCCGGCAGCGGTCGTTTCGCTCGATACCTCGCCCCGCGGGCTACGGCAGGTTGCGTGCCATCACGATGCGCTGGACCTGGTTCGTACCTTCATAAATCTGGGTGATCTTGGCGTCGCGCATCATCCGCTCCACCGGGTAGTCCCGGGTGTAGCCGTAGCCGCCGAGCAGCTGGACCGCGTCGGTGGTGATCTCCATCGCGGCGTCGGAGGCGTAGCACTTGGCCGCAGCGCCGAAGAAGGTCAGATCGGAATCGACCCGCTCGGACTTGGCGGCCGCCGCGTAGGTGAGCTGACGGGCGGCCTCCAGCTTCATCGCCATGTCGGCGAGCATGAACTGGACGCCCTGGAAGTCGGCGATCGCCTTGCCGAACTGCTTGCGCTCCTGGACATACCCCTTGGCGTAGTCCAGGGCGCCCTGGGCGATGCCGAGGGCCTGGGCGGCGATGGTGATGCGGGTGTGGTCGAGGGTCTTCATGGCGGTGGCGAAGCCGGTGCCCTCGGCGCCGATCATCCGGTCGGCGGGGATCCGGACGTTGTCGAGATACACCTCACGCGTCGGGGAGCCCTTGATGCCCAGCTTCTTCTCCGGGGCGCCGAAGGAGACGCCCTCGTCGGACTTCTCGACGACGAAGGCGGAGATGCCCTTGGAGCGCTTCTCGGGGTCGGTGACGGCCATCACCGTGTAGTACTCGGAAACCCCGGCGTTGGTGATCCAGCGCTTGACGCCGTTGAGGACGTAGAAGTCGCCGTCGCGCACGGCCTTGGTCTTCATGCCCGCCGCGTCCGAGCCCGCGTCCGGCTCGGAGAGGCAGTACGAGAACATCGCGTCGCCCTTGGCGAGCGGGCCCAGGTACTTCTTCTTCAGCTCCTCGGAGCCGGAGAGGACGACCGGCAGCGAACCGAGCTTGTTGACCGCGGGGATAAGGGAGGAGGAGGCGCAGACCCGGGCGACCTCCTCGATGACGATCACGGTCGCCAGCGCGTCGGCGCCGGCGCCGCCGTATGACTCGGGGACGTGCACGGCGTGCAGATCGTTGGCCACCAGGGCCTCCAACGCCTCCTGCGGGAAGCGCCCTTCTTCATCGACCTCCGCCGCGAAGGGGGCTATCTTCGCCTCGGCGAGCGAGCGGACCGAGTCGCGGAGCATGTCGTGCTCCTCGGACGGCCGGTACAGGTCGAAATCATTTACCGAGGACGCCAAGGCCTTCTCACTCCCCTGAGTGCTAACTACCGTTAAGTAACTGAATTCTAGGGGCGGCGCCTCGACAGGTACAGGTGAGCTTGCTGACAGACTCGGCGGAGCCTGCCGCGCCGTCCCTACTATGCTCAGGCTGCGCACCTGACCGAACGCCTTCTGGAGCACCGCATGGCCCTCAAGATCACCGTGATCGGCACCGGCTACCTGGGCGCCACGCACGCCGCGGCCATGGCCGAGCTGGGCTTTGAGGTGCTGGGGCTGGACATCGTGCCCGAGAAGATCGAGATGCTCTCGGCGGGCAAGGTGCCCATGTACGAACCGGGCCTGGAGGAGCTGCTGCGGCACCATGTCCGGGGCATCGAGGGCTCGACCGGGCGGCTCCGCTTCACCTCCTCCTACGAGGAGGCCGCGGAGTTCGGTGACATCCACTTCGTCTGTGTGAACACCCCGCAGAAGCACGGCGAGTACGCGTGTGACATGAGTCACGTGGACTCCGCCGTGGAAGCGCTCGCCCCGCATCTGCGCCGGCCGGCGCTGGTCGTCGGCAAGTCCACGGTGCCGGTCGGCAGCGCGGACCGGCTCGCGGCCCGGCTGGCCGAGCTGGCCCCGGTGGGGGCCGACGCCGAGCTGGCATGGAACCCGGAGTTCCTGCGCGAGGGCTTCGCCGTCCGGGACACCCTGCACCCGGACCGCATCGTGGTCGGGGTCGCCGGTGAGCGGGCCGAGAAGCTGCTGCGCGAGGTGTACGAGACGCCCATCGCCGAGGGCGCGCCCTTCGTGGTCACCGACTACCCGACCGCCGAGCTGGTGAAGACCTCGGCGAACTCCTTCCTCGCGACGAAGATCTCCTTCATCAACGCCATGGCCGAGGTCTGCGAGGCGGCGGGCGGCGATGTGGTCAAGCTCGCCGAGGCCATCGGCTACGACGAGCGGATCGGAAAGAAGTTTCTGCGGGCCGGAATCGGCTTCGGCGGCGGCTGTCTCCCCAAGGACATCCGCGCCTTCATGGCCCGCGCCGGTGAGCTCGGCGCGGACCAGGCGCTGACCTTCCTGCGCGAGGTCGACTCGATCAACATGCGGCGCCGCGGCCATATGGTCGAGCTGGCCCGCGAGGCCGTCGGCGGGAGCTTCCTCGGTAAGCGGGTCGCGGTGCTGGGCGCCACCTTCAAGCCCGACTCGGACGACGTACGGGACTCCCCCGCGCTCAATGTGGCCGGCCAGATACAGCTCCAGGGCGCCCAGGTCACCGTCTTCGACCCGAAGGGCATGGACAACGCGCGGGCCCTCTTCCCCACCCTCGCCTACGCGCAGAGCGCCCAGACCGCGGCGCGGGGCGCGCACGCGGTGCTGCATCTGACCGAGTGGCGCGAGTTCCGTGAGCTGGACCCGGCGGCCCTCAGCGACGTGGTCGCGGTGCGCCGCATCCTGGACGGGCGCAACGCACTCGACCCGGACCTCTGGCGCGAGGCGGGCTGGACCTACCGCGCCCTGGGCCGCCCGCTGGCCTGAAGGACCCGGTTCATGCCTCGCCGCACGGTCAACCCGGGACCGGACTGTGAGGAGGAGCCATGGCCGTTGCCCATGTGAAGGTCATCGTCATCGACTGCCCGGATCCCACCGCGCTCGCCCGCTTCTACCAGCAGGTGCTGGGCGGGGAGATCGAGAACGAGGGTCGGCGCTGGGTCGATCTCCATCTGCCCGACGGGGCGCGGCTGGCCTTTCAGGAGGCGCCCGGCTTCGTGCCCCCGACCTGGTCTCCGGAGCACAGCTCGCTGCAGCAGCATCTCGATCTGGGTGTGACGGACATCGAGAGCGCACAGGAACGGGTGCTGGCGCTGGGCGCCCGGCCGCTGGATCTGGATGACGACGGCGGGAAGCGGGACTTCCGCGTCTACGCCGATCCGGCGGGGCATACCTTCTGCCTCATTCGCCCCTGAGGCTTCTCCGCCCCCGCCGGAAGGCGTCCGGCGGGGGCGGAGGCGGGGCAGGGGACGGGGACTCAGCGGCGTGGGCGGGAGCCGGGCTCCTGCCGCGGCGGGGTCTGGTCCTTGCCCGGCAGGGTCGGCTCCGGGAGGGTCTCGACCTCCTTCTTCGCCTTTTCCAGCTGCTCGGCGGTGTCATCCGGCAGCCGCGGCGGCTTCGGCGCGGCCTGCGAGAAGCCGAAGGCCGAGGTGAGGTCGCCGAAGGTGCGGCGGCGCCACTGGCTGATGTTGGGCTCCTCCACTCCGGTGAGCCGCTCCAGGAACTGCAGCACCGAGGTGTGGTCGAACGCCTGGCCCGCGGCCCAGCCGCCCACGGTCCAGGGCGAGACGATGAGGCAGGGCACCCGGAAGCCGCCGCCGATGGGCAGGCCCTGGACGTACTCGTCCACGGTCCCGGGCCCCGGGACGGGCGGCGGGACGTGGTCGAACAGCCCGTCGTTCTCGTCGTAGTTGAGGATGAAGGCCGTCTTGCGCCACACCTCGGGGTTGTCGGCTATGGCCTCGATCTTGGAGGCCACGTAGTCCGCGCCGGCGGCGGGCAGATAGTCCGGGTGCTCGGACTGGGTGGAGGTCGGGATGATCCAGGAGACGGTCGGCAGCCGGTCGTTGCGGGCGTCGTCCTCGAAGGTCCCGGCGGGGCTCACGGTCATGCCGCGGTCGTACAGCGGATCGCCCGGCTTGGCGTCCCGGAACCGCTGGAACTGCTCCAGGAGGTTGCAGCCGTAGTCGTCCTCCTCCTGGTAGACCTTCCAGCTGATCCCGGCCTTCTGGAGGCGCTCGGCGTAGGTCGTCCAGCGGTACGGCTCGGGCGCGGTGTTGTCGAGGACCGGGCCGCCCCGGGCGCCGCCCGGGTCGATCGTGCCGGTCATCCAGTACAGGCGGTTGGGCCAGGTGGGCCCGAAGACCGAGCAGAAGTAGTTGTCGCAGATGGTGAATGCCTCGGCCAGCGCGAACTGGAACGGGATGTCGTCACGGGTGTGGTAGCCCATGACGTACGGACCGTTCTTGCCGTCCGCCTTGCGGTGGGCGGGCAGCCACTTGTCCATGGCCCCGTTGTTCCACGCCTCGTGCTGCACCGACCAGGCGTGGCTGGTGGAGGGGATCGCCTGGGCGCTGGTGGAGTGGGTGTCCAGGTGGAACGGCAGCAGATAGCCGTTGGGGTTCTCGGCGTCCGGCTGGTGGAAGACGGACTTGCCGGTGGAGAGGGTCAGGGCGTCCGGGTCGGCGAACCCGCGCACTCCCTTGAGGGTGCCGAAATAGTGGTCGAACGAGCGGTTCTCCTGCATGAGCAGGACCACATGCTCGATGTCGTGCAGCGAGCCCTGGCGCGGCGGCCCCGCTGCGATGGCCTGCTGCACGCTCTCCGGCAGCAGATTCAAGGCCGCGCCGGCACCGAGCGAGCCGGCGGCGGCCCCGAGGAGTCGGCGGCGGGTGAGATCGGGCATATCGCCCCTTTCCCTCTACCTACATGAGAGATCGTCAGACCGCTTACGACTCTCTCGTCACGAGGGAAAGGGGAAGAGGCGAATTGGATGAACGATGCATCAAGGCATCGCAAAGCTCTTATGCGGCGGTAAAGGAACCGTCTGGAACACCGGCACCGGCACCAGCACCGGCACCGGCACCGGGTCAGCTGTGCGCGGCCTCGTCCAGCTGGTCGATCGTCGCGATGGACGGGCCCCGGGACGCCCGCAGCCCGCGCGCCGCGTCCTCGGCGGAGCGCAGCGTACGGACCGCGTTCTGCCAGGTCAGCTTGGCCAGATCGGCCGGCGACCAGCGGCGGTCGAGCAACTCGGCGATGAGGTTGGGGTAGCCCGCGACATCCGCGAGGTCCTCGGGGGTGAAGGCGGTGCCGTCGAAGTCCCCGCCGATGCCGATGTGGTCGATGCCCGCGACCTCCCGCATATGGTCGAGGTGGTCGGCGACGGTCGCCGCGGTGGCCATGGGGCGCGGGTTGACCGCCTCGAAGGCGCGCTGGACCTTCATCGCGGCAGGGGTCATCTCCAGCGGATACAGGCCGTGGGCCCGCATGTTCTCGTCCGCCGCCGCGGTCCAGGCGACCGCCTCCGGCAGCACGAACTTCGGCACGAAGGTGACCATCGCCACGCCGCCGTTGGCGGGCAGCAGTTCCAGCACATCGTCCGGGACGTTGCGCGGATGGTCGCAGAGGGCGCGCGCACAGGAGTGCGAGAAGACGACGGGCGCCTCGGTCACCCGGAGCGCGTCGCGCATGGTGTCGGCCGAGACATGCGAAAGGTCGACGAGCATGCCGAGCCGGTTCATCTCGCGGACGACCTCCTCGCCGAAGCGGGTGAGGCCATGGGCCTTCGGCTCGTCGGTCGCCGAGTCCGCCCAGGGGACGTTGTCGTTGTGGGTGAGCGTCATATAGCGCACCCCGAGGGCGTACAGGGCGCGCAGGGTGGCCAGCGAGCTGTTGATGCTGTGGCCGCCCTCGGCGCCCATGAGGGACGCGATCCGGCCCTCGGCCCGCGCCGCCTCCATGTCGTCGGCGGTCAGCGCGGGGCTCAGCTCGTCCGCGTGGCGCTCGGTGAACCGCCGGACGACATCGATCTGCTCGAAGGTGGCGCTGACCGCCGTGTCGCCGCTGTAGTGCGAGGGGACGTAGACGGACCAGAACTGCGCCCCGACGCCGCCCGCCCGCAGCCGGGGAAGGTCGGTGTGCGTGTGCTCGCTCAGATCGGCCGCGATGTCCCGCCGGTCGAGGTCATAGCGGACCTGTTCGCGCAGGGCCCAGGGGAGGTCGTTGTGGCCGTCGACGACGGGGTGGGCGGCCAGCAGTTCACGGGCTCGGGCGAGACGATCGGTCATGGCCACATCTTGCAATGGGACATGACCGAAGTCACGCGCCGTCAGTTCACTTGCCGCTCACCCGGGCATCGCTTGCCGGTGACCCACTGATCACTTGCCGAAGCCGAAGGAGTCCGCCCCGTCGACCTTGGCGCGCAGCCGCTTGCCCTTCTCGGTGGCCTGCGCGTTCAGCTCGACCTGGAACTCCCGCATCCGCGCCTGGAGCTCGGCGTCGTGCGCGGCCAGTATCCGGGCGGCGAGCAGCCCCGCGTTACGGGCTCCGCCGATGGAGACGGTCGCCACAGGCACACCGGCGGGCATCTGGACGATCGAGAGCAGCGAGTCCATGCCGTCGAGGTACTTCAGCGGCACGGGCACGCCGATCACCGGCAGCGGAGTGACGGAGGCGAGCATGCCCGGAAGATGGGCGGCGCCGCCCGCGCCCGCGATGATCGCCTTGAGCCCGCGGGGCGCCGCGTTCTCACCGTAGGCGATCATCTCCTGCGGCATCCGGTGCGCCGAGACGACATCCACCTCGTACGGGATCTCGAACTCGTCGAGGGCCTTGGACGCTTCTTCCATGACGGGCCAGTCGGAGTCGGATCCCATGACGATGCCGATCGCAGGAGCGCTCATTCGGTGATGGTCCCTCGGAGGTAGTCGGCGGCATGGCGGCCGCGCTCGCGCACGTCGGCCAGGTCGTCGCCGTAGGTGTTGACGTGGCCGACCTTACGGCCGGGCTTCACATCCTTGCCATACATATGGATCTTGAGCGCTGGGTCGCGCGCCATGCAGTGCAGATACGCCGCGTACATATCGGGGAAGTCGCCGCCGAGGACATTGGTCATCACGGTCCACGGGACGCGCGGGCGCGGGTCGCCGAGCGGCAGATCGAGCACGGCGCGCACATGGTTGGCGAACTGCGAGGTGACGGCGCCGTCCTGGGTCCAGTGGCCGGAGTTGTGCGGGCGCATCGCCAGCTCGTTGACCAGCAGCCGCCCGTCGCGGGTCTCGAAGAGCTCGACGGCGAGATGGCCGACGACCCCCAGCTCCCCGGCGATGCGCAGCGCCAGCTCCTGTGCCTGGGCGGAGAGCTCCTCGGGCAGTCCGGGGGCCGGGGCGATGACGGTGTCGCAAACGCCGTCGACCTGGATCGACTCCACGACGGGGTAGGCGACGGCCTGGCCGTGCGGGGACCGTACGACGTTGGCGGCGAGCTCGCGCGCGAAGTCGACCATCTCCTCGGCGAGGACCGGCACTCCGGCGCGGAACGGATCGGCCGCCTCCTCCGTGCCGCGGACGACCCACACCCCCTTGCCGTCGTAACCGCCGCGCACGGTCTTGAGGACGACGGGGAACCCCTCGCCCTCGGCCGCGAATCGCCCGACGTCCTCCGGGTCCGTCACGATGCGGTGGCGAGGGCACGGCACACCGGCCTCGCGCAGCCGCTCGCGCATCACGCCCTTGTCCTGGGCGTGCAGCAGGGCCTCCACACCGGGGCGGATGACGACACCCTCCGCCTCCAGGGCGCGCAGATGCTCGGCCGGGACATGCTCGTGGTCGAAAGTGACCACATCACAGCCTTGTGCGAACGCACGAAGGGTGTCCAGGTCGCGATAGTCGCCGATGACGACATCGCTGACCACCTGGGCCGCCGAGTCCTGAGGGGTGTCACTGAGCAGCTTGAACCTGATGCCGAGGGGGATGCCCGCCTCGTGGGTCATACGGGCGAGCTGGCCGCCGCCGACCATGCCGACTACCGGGAATGTCACCCTCCCAGGGTAACGTCCGGCCCCGACCGCCCCTGACCTGCATTGGAGGATCCTCCAGTTATCCACACCACCGCGTGTCCGCGCCCTGCGAGCGGCGGGCCCGGCCGCTGGTTAGCATGGGGTGGTTGACTTTGCCGACCGGACGGGGCTGAACGATCACCATGAGTGAACGGCGCATGCTCGGCGGGCTGTCCACCCGAGTGGGGCAACTGGCCCGTGAGATCACGAAGTTCGGGGTGGTCGGGGGCGCCGGCGTCTTCGTCAATCTCGCGGTCTTCAACCTGGTCCGCGGCCTCACCGAGCTGCCCGTGGTGCGGGCCAGCATCGTGGCGACGGTGGTCGCCACCGGCTTCAACTACGTCGGATACCGGTACTTCACCTACCGGGACCGCGACAAGCAGGGGCGCACCAAGGAGCTCAGCCTCTTTCTGCTGTTCAGCGCGGTCGGCCTGGTCATCGAGAACGGGGTGCTCTACACGGCGACGTACGGCTTCGGCTGGGACAGCTCGCTGCAGAGCAACATCTTCAAGTTCCTCGGCATCGGCATCGGCACCCTCTTCCGCTTCTGGTCCTACCGGACCTGGGTGTTCCGGGCGCTGCCCGCCCGAAAGGCCGTGGAGCGTGCCGAATCCTTCCTCTCCGAGGCGCCGCCCGCCCAGGCCACCCGTAAGCAGCCGGTCAGGAAGTAGCCGGTCAGGAAGCAGCCGGTCAGGAAGGATCGGAATCCTCGCTCTCACGGCTGAGGAAGAGCGCGAAGACCGGCGGATGCCCCTGCAGCAGCTCCAGACGGCCGCCGTCGGCCTCCGCCAGATCCCGGGCGACCGCGAGTCCGAGCCCGGTGGAGTTCCGCCCGCTGACCGTCCGCTCGAAAACCCGCGCGCCGAGGTCCGACGGCACTCCCGGCCCCTCGTCGGAGACCTCGACCACCGCCTGGTTGCCGGTGACCCGGGTACGCAGCGCGACGGTGCCGTCACCGTGCATCAGCGAGTTCTCGATCAGCGTCGCGAGCACCTGGGCGACCGCGCCCGGCGTGCCGACCGCCCGCAGCCCCTTCTTCCCCGAGCGCACGATGGCGCGGCCCTCGCTGCGCGAGGCCGGGCGCCACTCCTCGATCTGCTGCTTGACCACCTCGTCCAGATCGAAGGCGACCGCGGAGCCCGAGCGGGGATCGCGCGAATTGGTCAGCAGCCGCTGGACGACATCGGTGAGCCGCTCGACCTGGCCCAGCGCGATCGTCGCCTCCTCCTTGACCGTGTTCAGATCGTCGGTGAGCGTGATCTCCTCCAGCCGCATGGACAGCGCGGTCAGCGGCGTACGGAGCTGATGCGAGGCATCGGCCGCCAGCCGCCGCTCGGCCGTGAGCATCCGGGCGATCCGCTCGGCGCTCGCGTCCAGCACATCGGCGACCCGGTCCAGCTCCGGCACCCCGTAGCGGCGGTGGCGCGGCCGCGGGTCCCCCGAGCCCAGCCGCTCGGCGGTCTCGGCCAGGTCGGTGAGCGGTGCGGAGAGCCGGTGGGCCTGGCGTACGGCGAGGAAGACCGCGGCGACCACGGCCAGCAGCGCCACCGCGAGGATGATCAGCATGGTGCGGCCGATCTCCCGGCTCACCGTGGAGCGGGACGCCTCGACCCGCACCGTCTCCCCCTGCTCGCCCGGCTCCTCGGCGGAGATGATGCTGCCGGTGGGGCGCTTGCCGATCTCCACGTCCCGGTGGTCCGGGAGCGTGATCCGGGCGTAGCGACCGGGCTCGATCTGCTCCCGCAGCACCTTGGCGGTGACTCCCTCGCCGCCCAGCAGCCTGCTGTCGACGATGCTGACCAGCCGCACCGCGTCCGAGCGCACGCTCTCCTTGGCGCTGTTCTCGATGGTCCGGGTCTCCACGATGACCAGCGACAGGCCGAAGACTGCGATGACGACGAGCACCACGGCAAGCGTGGAGTTGATCAAGCGACGGCGCATGGCCCTACCGTGTCAGCCCTCGTCAGCTTTTCTCGAATCTGAAGCCGACACCCCGCACCGTGGCGATGTACCGGGGGTTGGCCGCGTCGTCGCCGAGCTTCTTACGCAGCCAGGAGATGTGCATGTCGAGGGTCTTGGTGGAGGACCACCAGGTGGTGTCCCACACCTCGCGCATCAGCTGATCGCGGGTGACGACCCGGCCGGCGTCCCGGACCAGCACACGCAGCAGATCGAACTCCTTGGCGGTGAGCTGGAGCTCCTCCTCGCCCATCCAGGCGCGGTGCGACTCGACGTCGATCCGCACGCCGTGCGTGGCCGGCTGCTGCTGGGTCTCGACCGCGCCGCGCCGCAGCAGGGCCCGCACCCGCGCGAGCAGCTCGGCGAGCCGGAACGGCTTGGTCACGTAGTCATCGGCGCCCGCGTCCAGCCCGACCACCGTGTCCACCTCGTCCGCGCGGGCGGTGAGCACCAGCACCGGGAAGCCATGGCCCTCCGTACGGAGGCGACGGCAGACCTCCAGTCCGTCCATCCCCGGCAGGCCGAGATCGAGGACGAGCAGATCGACGCCTCCCTGCAGACCGGCGTCGAGCGCGGTGGGTCCGTCCTCCCGCACCTCGACCTCGTAACCCTCACGGCGCAGGGCGCGAGCGAGCGGCTCCGAGATGGATGCGTCATCCTCGGCGAGCAGTACTCGGGTCATGGGGTGATGGTAGTCCGCCGCGGTTGGCGCACGGGGCGCGCACGGGACCACGGACGGAGCACGAAGGAGTGCGCACGCCGTCGTGAGCTATCTCTCACTGCCTCCAAGTTTGTCAAGAGGGTGTCGTATGGTGAGACAAGGTCTGTAGCACTCCCTCCGGGACCTTTGGTGGCTGGACGCGCCGAAGGTCTCTGTCGTGTCCGGCATCGGACAGAGTCGGCAGTCGGCACCACCGGCCCGGCCCCGCCCGGCGCTCAGTCGCTCAGTCTCCCCCCGGGCGCTGCCCCGCGCGGCAGCGCACCCTGAGCACACAACAAGGAACCACCATGGTGTCCCCCCTCACGAAGGGCGCATCCGCGCAGGCAACCCCTGAGAGCGGCGGCAAGACCTTCTTCGGCCACCCCCGCGGTCTGGCCACACTCTTCATGGTCGAGATGTGGGAGCGGTTCAGCTTCTACGGCATGCGAGCGCTTCTCGTCGTCTATCTGATCTCCGGCGGCCCTGACGCCGGCAGTGGCGGCCAAGGCGGCGGGCTGGGGATGACCCAGGGCAACGCGGTGGCCATCTACTCCGTCTATCTGGCGCTGGTCTATCTGCTGGCCATGCCGGGCGGCTGGTTCGGCGACCGAGTCTGGGGGCCGCGCAAGACCGTGGTCATCGCGGCCGGCATCGTCATGGCCGGACATCTGGCGCTCGCCGTCCCCGGCCAGGCGACGTTCTTCGTCGGCCTCGCCCTGGTGGCTCTCGGCTCCGGTCTGGTGAAGGCCAACATCTCCACCATGGTCGGCCAGCTCTACGACGGTCCGCAGGACCCGCGCCGCGACGGCGGCTTCACCATCTTCTACATCGGCATCAACCTCGGTGCCTTCGCCGCGCCGCTGGTCATCGGCACCGTCGGCCAGTCCTACAACTGGCACCTGGGCTTCGCTCTGGCGGCGCTCGGCATGGCGCTGGGCCTGGTCCAGTTCCTGATCGGCACCCGCCACCTGAACCCGGAGAGCAGCGTTGTCCCCACTCCGCTGATGACCGAGGAGCGCCGCTCCTGGCTGCGCAAGGGGATGATCTGGACGATCGTCGCCGCGGTCTTCTACACCGGCGTGGTGCTCAGCGGCAGCTGGACCCTCAACTGGGTGCTGATCCCGATCACCATCCTCGGTCTGATCATCCCCACCGGGGTGCTGATCAGGATCAAGCGCGACCGGGATCTCTCGGCGGTCGAGCAGACCAAGGTCAGCGGCTACATCTGGTTCTTCGTGGCCGCCGCCGTGTTCTGGATGATCTACGACCAGGGCGGCTCGACGCTGTCGGCCTTCGCCGAGACCAAGACCGCGGGCTCGGCCTTCGGGATGCACTTCCCGTCCTCGTGGTTCCAGTCGCTGAACCCGCTGATGATCATGGCGCTGGCCCCGGTCTTCGCCTGGCTGTGGCTGTGGCTGGCGCGGCGCGACCGGGAGCCGAACACCACGTGGAAGTTCGCGATGGCCCTGGTCCTGATCGGTGCGTCGTTCTTCGTCTTCGTCCTGCCGATGGGGATGGCCCAGGACGGCACCAAGGTCAGCCCGCTGTGGCTGGTGTCGATCTACCTGATCCAGACGACGGGCGAGCTGTGCCTGTCCCCGGTCGGACTCTCGGTGACCACGAAGATGGCGCCGGCGAAGTACGCCAGCCAGATGATGGGCGTGTGGTTCCTCGCCGTGACCGCCGGTGACTGCGTTACGGGCCTGCTGTCCATCGCGGGCGTCGACCTGAGCGGTGTCGGCGTGATCGGCCTGGAGGCGGCCATGGCGGCGCTGGCGGGCTTCGCGGTCTTCATGTACCGGAAGAAGGTCGTGGCGCTCATGGCGGACGTGCACTGACGTCACTCGTCTCGCGAAGGCCCGGCGCGTCTGGCGACGCTGTTGGTCAATTCGGGCCTTGGTTGCTTCGCCCCGTCGTCATGCGGCGGGGCGAAGTGCTGCCACCGGGCTGGTGCGAGTGCGGGCGTGCGGTTTGCCGGTGAGCTGGTGCTCACCGTCCCGGACTCGGCGCCGCCGAGCTTTATGAGCGCCCTGGGGTGCACGGCGCCTTGGGGCGCATGGCGCCTTGGGGTACACGGCACCCTGGGGTACACGGCACCCTGGGGCGCACGGCACCCTGGGGTACACGGCACCCTGGGGTACACGGCACCCTGGGGCGCACGGCACCCTGGGGTACACGGCACCCATGCCGAGCTCAACGGGGCTGGACGAGACGCCTTTCGTGAAGGACATCGTGGGCTTGTAGCCGTTGCCGCTCGGGGTGCTCGTGATGTCCATGGGCCGATACGGCACCCTGCCGCCGATCGGGGTTTTGCACCGGTAGTCGACATCGACGGTGGTGGCGTGCGCCGCGGGCGCGGTGAGGAGGGCCGCGGAACCGGCCACGGCCACGGTGAGCGTGAGGGCGCCGCCACGGCCGGCCGTGCGGCGTTGGGTGTGCGACACCACGGGATTCCCGCTCGTCAAGCGCCGCAGCCGCAGGTAACTGACGGCACATCAGATCGGACGCTGACAGTACGCCGGGGACCTTGTCGAGGGAAGACAAAGAACGCGCCGGATCGGCGCGCGGCGGGTGATGGCAGGGCTCACCGGAGGGACGGCCGCGGCGGCACGGCGGATCAGCCGGCCCCTACGGGGCGGAGCACGGCCCTACGGTGTGGAGCGCACGGGGAGCGAGGGACCCCGGCCGTGCTCTTCAGCCGGGGGCGGCCAGCTCCGCCCAGACCGTCTTGCCGGATTCGTCCGCGTTCCGCACGACGCCCCAGTCGAGGCACAGCCGCTGCACGATGAACATCCCGTGCCCGCCGGGCCGCCCGGCGCGGTGCGGGGTGCGCGGCGCGGGCGTGCCGGCGCCGACGTCCACCACCTCAAGGCGGAGCACCTTCGCATTGCAGCTGACGCGCAGCTCCTCGGGGCCGTCGGCGTGCAGGCACGCGTTGGTGACGAGCTCGGAGACAACGAGCAGGACGTCCTCCGCCGCGGCCCGCTGGTCGGCGGTCGCGGCCGGAAGCCATCCCCAGTCGCGCAGCGCCTCACGTGTGAAATCCCGGGCGCGCGGCACGGCACCGCTGGCTCCGACCAGATGGAGCCTGCGGACCTGGCTGATCCGCCCGGCGGAGGGAGTGGCCGGTGGGGTGGCCGAAGCGGAGGCGGCAGGGCCGTCCGAATCCGGGCCGCGGTCGCCCGGCGGGTACGGCCGCGTGGTGCTCATCAGCGCTTCACCTCACCGATTCACCCATTCAGGGACAAGGAATCCTGATCTCAACAGTTTCAGCCTGTCTCCTGCCCGGCCAAAGCGTGAGAACACCCACTTCTTCGACCCCACTGATGTGACGCGGGCAACGCATCGGTGACCTGCCGATGACACGCCGGAAACAGGAGTGACGGATATCACTCGGCAAGCGCCGCGTCGAGCGACTCATGGACCGTGAAGACGGCCTCCGCGCCCGTGATCTCGAACACCCGGGCGACGATCGGCTGCATCCCGGCGAGGTGGACACCCCCACCCTCGGCCTCGGCCTTGAGACGGGCACCGAGGAGGACATTGAGGCCCGTGGAATCGCAGAACTCCAGCTTCGAGCAGTCCACCACCAGCCGGACACGTCCCGCCTCCACGCACTTCTCCAGCGGCTCGCGCAGCACTTCGGCGGTGTGGTGATCCAGCTCACCCGCCGGTGTGAAGACAGCACTCGACCCGTGGTGCCGAACCTCGACCTGGAGTCGGCCCTTGCTGGCACTGCCGACCATCCCGCGGTCCATCTGCGCACCTCTTTTGGTGTCTCGTTGCTTTCGATTGCGCGGATCGAACCCTAGCCTTCTACCCGCGATTCCGGTAGCCGAACATTTCGCATAGTTCGGCAAATTCGTCAAATATGGACAACGCGGACTTGCCACGCGGTAGTCAATACAGGTAGGCGTAGTAGCGACCACAACCGAACCGTACCGGCCTTGGAGGCGCCGCTCACCGGAGCAGCACGTTATGGCACCGGCAGCCATATGCCGAGAACGATGGAGGAGACTATGTCACCCCAGCTCGACGACTCGCGTACCGAACCGTCTTGGAGTACCCGGACCGCCGCATCGTCGACCCCCGTACCCGAACAGTTCGTACCCGAGGTGGACGTCCAGGCGGTGGCCGGACACTCCCTCGATGAACTGCCGGAACTGTCTGATCTGCCCGATCTGCCGGAGATTCCCCCACATGAGACGGTGGGCCCGGTAGACGCGAGGGCTCTTTCGAAGACCCTCTTCGAACGTCTCGAGGTGCTGGAGGAAGGCACCCACGAGTACGCCTACGTCCGCAACACGCTGGTCGAGCTCAACCTGGCACTCGTCAAGTTCGCCGCCTCCCGGTTCCGCTCCCGCAGCGAGCCGATGGAGGACATCGTCCAGGTCGGCACCATCGGCCTGATCAAGGCCATCGACCGCTTCGAGATGGGCCGGGGCGTCGAGTTCCCCACCTTCGCGATGCCGACGATCGTCGGCGAGATCAAGCGCTTCTTCCGGGACACCAGTTGGTCCGTGCGCGTGCCGCGGCGGCTGCAGGAGCTCCGCCTCGACCTGGCCAAGGCCGGCGACGAACTGGCGCAGCGGCTCGACCGCGCCCCCACCGTCGGTGAGTTGGCCAAGCGGCTGGGCATCACCCCCGCCGAGGTCGTCGAGGGCATGGCCGCGAGCAACGCGTACACCGCGAGCTCGCTGGACGCCCAGCCCGACGAGGACGACTCCGAGGGCGCCCTGGCCGACCGGATGGGCTATGAGGACCACGGGCTCGAAGGCATCGAGTACATCGAGTCCCTGAAGCCGCTCATCGCGGAACTGCCCCCGCGTGACCGGCAGATCCTCTCGCTGCGCTTCGTCGCGAACATGACCCAGTCGGAGATCGGCGAGGAGCTGGGCATCTCCCAGATGCACGTCTCCCGACTGCTGTCGCGCACCCTCCGTCGGCTCCGCAAGGGGCTCACGATCGAGGAGTAACGCCTCCGCAGACGGATAAGGGCCCGCCCCCACGTCGCCGGGACGGGCCCTTATTCGCGTCCCTTACCCGGTCCCTGCCGTGCTGGTCGCCGGTGCCGGGTCCACAGCCCCCGGCCAGGGCAACACCCGCTGCGGCGACACGCCTCGTCATGCTCTCATCGCCGCCCCCGTAGATCTGATGATCAGAGGAGAGTGCCGCCCTGCCAGACGGCCGAGACCAGCGGAACGCCGGGGCGATAGGCGAGATGGACATGGGACGGGGCGTCCAGCAGCGCCAGATCGGCGCGGGCGCCGGGCGCCACCTGGCCCACATCGGTGCGGCGCAGTGCCTGGGCCCCGCCGGCCGTCGCCGCCCATACGGCCTCATCGGGGGTCATCCCCATGTCCCGTACGGCCAGGGCGACGCAGAACGGCATGGAGCTGGTGAAGGACGAGCCCGGGTTGCAGTCGGGCGAGAGCGCGACCGTGACGCCCGCGTCGAGGAGACGGCGCGCGTCCGGATACCTCGCGCGGGTGGAGAACTCCGCGCCCGGCAGAAGCGTGGCCACCGTCTCGCCCTGGGCAAGGGCGTCGATGTCGTCGTCGGTCAGATGGGTGCAGTGATCGGCGGAGGCCGCGCCGAGCTCCACGGCGAGCTGCACTCCGCGGCCGTAGGAGAGCTGGTTGGCGTGGACCCGGGGGATCAGCCCGCGCGCCTTGCCCGCGGTGAGGATGGTGCGGGCCTGGTCGCCGTCGAAGGCGCCCTGCTCGCAGAAGACATCGATCCAGCGGGCGTGCGGGGCGCAGACGTCCAGCATCGGGCCGGTCACGAGATCGACATAGGCGGCGGGATCGTCGGCGAACTCGGGGGCGACGATATGCGCACCCAGGTAGGTCACCTCGTCGGTGTGGGCACCGGCGATGGTCAGGGCGCGGGCCTCGTCCTCCGAGGTGAGGCCGTAGCCGGACTTGATCTCGATCGTCGTGGTGCCCTGGCGGCGCGCCTCGGCCACATAGCGGCCGACGTTGGCGTGCAGCACATTGTTCGAGGCGGCCCGGGTGGCGGCGACGGTGGTGCGGATTCCGCCGGCGCTGTAGGGACGGCCCGACATCCGGGCGTTGAACTCCTCGGTCCGGTCGCCCGCGAAGACCAGATGGGAGTGGGAGTCCACAAACCCCGGGATGACGGCGCGGCCGCCCGCGTCGACCCGGTTGTCGGTGCCCGGGACCTTGCCGGACTCACCGACCCAGGCGATGTGGTCGCCGTCGATGACGACGGCCGCGTCCCGGACCAGCCCGAGAGGGCCTTCACCGAGGGAGGGGTCGTTGGTGACCAGGCCGGCGATATTGGTGATGGCGGTCGTCGTGGGGCTCGCGGTCGTCATCGTGGGGAGGTTCTCCTTCATTGCCCGCGGCGGACGGATGCTCAGCCATGGAGAGCTGCGATGGATTCGGTCAGCGCTTCGGGGACGCGGGGCACGAGCTGATGGGCGCCGTCCCGGACGACATGGCGGCCGCCGACCACGGTGTGCCGGACGTCGGCGTTGGTCGCCGCGAACATGGCGATCTCGGCGCCCAGCCGGGGCGGCGGCCCGGCCGTACGGACCGAGTCCAGCGCGATCGTGGTGAGGTCGGCGAGCGCACCCACGGTGATGCGGCCCGCCTCCTCGCCCCAGCCGAGCGCCGCATGGCCGTCGAGGCTGGCGGCGCGCAGCAGCTGGGGGGCCGTCCAGTGGCCGCGGGTGCGGCTCTGCAGCCGCTCGCCGAGCTCCATGGCCCGGGCCTCTTCCAGGATGTCGATCACGGCGTGGCTGTCGCTGCCCAGGGAGAGCGGGGAGCCCGCGCGCTGCAGCTCGGCGGCCGGGCCGATGCCGTCGGCCAGGTCCCGCTCGGTGGTCGGGCACATGCACACGCCCGTGGACGAGTGGCCCAGGAGCCGGATGTCGCCGGGGGTGAGATGGGTGGCGTGCACAGCGGTCGTGCGCTCGCCCAGCACCCCGTGGTCGGCCAGCACCCGGGCGGGGGTGAAGCCGTATGCCTCCACGCAGGCGTCGTTCTCGGCGGTCTGCTCGGACAGATGGACATGGAGGGGGGCCGCCCGGTCCTCGGCCCAGCCGGCGACGGTCCCCAGCTGATCGGCGGGAACGGCCCGCACCGAGTGGACCGCCGCGCCGATGCGGGTGGTGCCGTCGTCCTTCAGCGCGGAGACGCGCTCGGCCCAGTCCTCGGCGGTCCCGTCGGAGAACCGCAGCTGGTGCTGGTCGGGGCCCGCGCCGAAGCCGGAGGACAGATAGCAGGTGTCGAGCAAGGTGATCCGGATCCCTGCCTCGGCCGCGGCCGCGATCAGCGCCTCCCCCATGGCGTTGGGGTTGCTGTAGCGGGTGCCGCCGGGGCCGTGGTGGAGATAGTGGAACTCGCCGACGCAGGTGATGCCCGCCAGGGCCATCTCCGCGTAGACGGCGCGGGCCAGCTCGAAATAGCTGCCCGGGGTCAGCCGGTCGGCGACGGCGTACATCACCTTGCGCCAGGTCCAGAAGGAGTCCGGCGCCCCCGGCCCGTGGTTCCGGCCCTGCTTCGCCGCGCTTCCGGCCTGCACAAAGCCGCGCAGTGCCCGGTGGAAGGCATGGCTGTGCGCGTTGGCCAGGCCGGGGATCGTCAGACCGTGCAGGGAGACCGAGCCGGGGGGCGGTACGGGGCTCCCGGGCCGCACCGCCGTGATCCGCCCGTCGTTCGCGGCGACGATGACGACATCCGCCATCACCCGCCCCTCCAGCCACGCGTACTCCGCCCAGTAGGTCTGCGCCGCTAGTGACACGCCAGGCCCTCCAGTACATCCGCGAGTGCGGCCACACCGGCGAGGCAATCATCCTCGCCCGCCGTCTCCGCGGGTGAGTGCGAGACGCCGGTGGGGTTCCTTACAAACAGCATGGCGGTCGGAACGCAGGCGGACAAAATGCCCGCGTCGTGTCCGGCGCCGGTGGGCAGCACCGGAACCCCGCCCAGCAGGCCCGACACCTGGTCACGCAGGCCGTGGGCGAATTCGACGACCGGAGTGAAGGACTCCCGGGTGACCCGGACGTCCACCCCGTCGCGCCGCCCGCGCTCGACGGCGGCGCGCTCGATCTCGCCGACGACGGCGGCCAGCGTCTCCTCGTCGGCGGCGCGCGAGTCCAGCCAGCCGCGTACCAGGCTCGCGATGGCGTTGACCCCGTTCGGCTCGACGCTGACCTTGCCGAAGGTCGCCAGCGCCCCGGCGATCCGGGCCTTCTTACGGGCCGCGAGCACGGTGTTGGCGTAGGTGAGCATCGGATCGCGGCGGTCCTCGATCCGGGTCGTCCCGGCGTGGTTGGCCTCGCCGTGGAAGTCGAACCGCCAGCGGCCGTGCGGCCAGATCGACGAGGCGACGCCCACGGGGTCCTCGGTGTCGGCGAGGGCGCGTCCCTGTTCGATATGCAGTTCGACGAACGCGCCGATGCGGGCCAGGCGCTCCGGGTCGGGGCCGATGGCCTCCGGGTCGTACCCCGCGCGCTCCATGGCCTGCGGAAGGCTCACCCCGTCGCCGTCACGCAGCGTATGCGCCTGCTCGACGCTGAGCTGCCCGCTGGCCAGCCGGGAGCCGACGCAGGCCGGCCCGAAGCGGGCGCCCTCCTCGTCGCCGAAGTTCACGATCGCGAGCGGCTTGGCGGGGCGCGCCCCGCGGGCCCGCAGCTCGTCCAGGGCGGCGAAGGAGGAGACGACGCCGAGCGGGCCGTCGAAGGCGCCGCCGTCGGGGACCGAGTCGAGGTGCGAGCCGGTCACCACGGCGCTTCCGGCCGTGGGGTCGCCGAGCCAGGCCCATTGGTTGCCGTTGCGGTCGGTCTCGTAGGTGAGGCCGCGGGTTTCTGTCTGGGCCTTGAACCAGGCGCGGCAGTCCGCGTCGGCCTCTGTCCAGGCGTAGCGGCGGTAGCCGTTGGTCGTTGTGCTGCGGCCGATGGGGGCGAGGTCGCGCCACATCTCGTGGAACGACGGGGTTTCGTTGGCGGGTGCGGGCCGGTGGGTGTGTTGTGCCCGCCCGTCCCGCCCCGCGGGGCGATTGCCCGCGAAGCTGCCCTCGCTCACTGCGACTCCCGCATCGGGATGCGGACCTCGCGGTCCCGGGCCACCTCGTCCGCGCGGTCGTAGCCCGCGTCCAGGTGGCGGATGACGCCCATGCCCGGGTCGTTCGTCAGCACCCGGCGGATCTTCTCGCCCGCCAGCGGGGTGCCGTCGGCGACCGTGACCTGTCCCGCGTGGATCGAGCGGCCCATGCCGACGCCGCCGCCGTGGTGAAGGGAGACCCAGGAGGCGCCCGAGGCGACGTTGACCATGGCGTTGAGCAGCGGCCAGTCGGCGATCGCGTCCGAGCCGTCGAGCATGGCCTCGGTCTCGCGGTACGGAGAGGCCACCGAACCGCAGTCCAGGTGGTCCCGGCCGATGGCCAGCGGCGCGGCGAGCGTGCCGTCGGCGACCATCTCGTTGAAGCGCTCGCCCGCCTTGTCGCGCTCGCCGTAGCCCAGCCAGCAGATCCGGGCGGGCAGGCCCTGGAAGTGGACCCGCTCCCCCGCCATCTTGATCCAGCGGGCCAGTGACTCGTTCTCGGGGAAGAGGTCGAGGATGGCCTTGTCCGTGGCCGCGATGTCCTTGGGGTCGCCGGACAGCGCCGCCCAGCGGAAGGGGCCCCTGCCCTCGCAGAACAGCGGCCGGATGTAGGCGGGGACGAAACCGGGGAAGGCGAAGGCGCGCTCGTAACCCGCGAGCTTGGCCTCGCCGCGGATCGAGTTGCCGTAGTCGAAGACCTCGGCGCCCGCGTCCATGAAGCCGACCATGGCCTCGACATGCTCGGCCATGGCCTCGCGGGCCCGCTGGGTGAAGTCGGCCGGCTTCTCGGCGGCGTAGGACGCCATCTCGTCGAAGTCCACACCGATCGGCAGATACGACAGCGGGTCGTGGGCGCTGGTCTGGTCGGTGACGATGTCGATCGGGGCGTTCATGGCGAGCAGCTGCGGAACCAGCTCGGCCGCGTTCCCCAGGACGCCAATCGACAGGGGCCGCCTGGCGTCGCGCGCCTCGACGGCCAGCTGAAGAGCATGGTCCAGGCCGTCGGCCCGGACATCCAGATAGCGGTGCTCGATGCGGCGCTCGATGGCGCGCGGGTCGCAGTCGATACAGATAGCGACGCCGTCGTTCATGGTGACGGCCAGCGGCTGGGCGCCGCCCATGCCGCCGAGGCCCGCGGTGAGCGTGATCGTCCCGGCCAGGGTGCCGTTGAACTTCTTGGCCGCCACGGCCGCGAAGGTCTCATAGGTGCCCTGGAGGATGCCCTGGGTGCCGATGTAGATCCATGAGCCCGCGGTCATCTGGCCGTACATGGTCAGGCCGAGCGCCTCCAGGCGGCGGAACTCCTCCCAGTTGGCCCAGTCCCCGACCAGATTGGAGTTGGCGATCAGCACCCGCGGCGCCCACTCGTGCGTCTGCATCACGCCGACCGGACGGCCCGACTGGACCAGCATGGTCTCGTCCTGCTTCAGCGTCCGCAGCGTACGGACCATGGCGTCGAAGGAGCGCCAGTCGCGGGCCGCCTTGCCGGTGCCGCCGTAGACGACGAGCTTGTCGGGGTGCTCGGCGACCTCGGGGTCGAGGTTGTTCTGGAGCATCCGCAGGGCGGCTTCCTGCTGCCACCCCCGGGCACTGAGCTCCGTACCGCGCGGTGCCCGTACGGGTCGCGGACCTGACATGGGCCGTGCCTCCCTGCCATCGACTGGATTGAGATATTCACATCTTGACGTTCGTGAATATAGCTAGTCAATAGCGCCATGGGACGCATACACCCGGGTGGTTCACCCGCGAGCCGCGCGGAAGCGCGGCTGACACGCGGTCGCAGGACTTAGCGTCCGTGTCCGCGCCCCGACCACCAAGGAGCCGTCCATGTCCATGCCGTCCGCCGCCGGCCCCCTGCCCGCCACCCACCGGGAAGTCCGTCTCGCGGCCCTGCCCAACGGGGCGCTCGCCACCGGCCACTTCGAGGTGGTCAGCGCTCCCATGCCCCGCCCCGGCCCCGGCCAGGTGCTGGTGCGCAACCGGCTGATGAGCGTCGCCGCCGTGATGCGCCCCCTCAACCTCGCCGACCACGACGGCTCCGGCCTTTCGCAGCTGCTGAACCAGGTCGGCGACGTGATGATGGGCCCGGCCATCGGGGAGGTGATCAGCGCGCCGGGGACGAACCTGGCCCCGGGGACCCTCCTCCGCCACTACGCCGGCTGGCGGGAGTACGCGGTCCTCGAGGCCGCCGAGGCGCTGCCGCTCAACACCGCCGTGCTGGCAGACCCCGCCGCGTATCTCTCGCAGGGCTTCCCCGCCTGGCTGGGGGTGGTACGCGGCGCCGAGGTGCGGCCCGGGGACACGGTGTTCGTCACCGGCGCCGCGGGCGGAGTGGGGTCGCTGGCCGGGCAGTTCGCCCGGCTGCACGGCGCCGCACGGGTCATCGGCTCCACCGGCTCCCGGGAAAAGGCCGACCGGCTCATCGACGAGCTGGGCTACGACGCGGTCGTGATCCGCGGCGCGGGGCCGATCGAGGAACAGCTGCGCGCGGCGGCCCCCGACGGCATCGACGCCCTCTTCGACAACGTCGGCGGCGAACAGCTCCAAGCCGCCCTGGCGCTGGCCCGCCAGGGTGCCCGGTTCGCCATCGTCGGCGCACTGGCCGCCCAGATGTCCGACGACGCGATGGCCCAGACCGGCATCAGCACCCTCACCCTCATCCTCCGGGGCATCACCCTGCGCGGCATCACCCTGCTCGAACACCTGGACGCCGTGCCCGAGTACGCGCGCGAGTTCGGCCGTGCCCTGCGCGAGGGCACCATCAGCTATCCATACACCCGGCTGACAGGAATCGACCAAGCGCCGTGCGCACTGGTCGAGTTGGCCGAGGGCCGTCACTTCGGCGCGGTACTGGTGGAGCTCTGAGGGCATCGCGCGGTGGGCTCGCCGCGGCTTGTACGGTCCAGGGCCCCGCCCCGGAGGCCCCGGCCTCGCACCCCGCACCCCGCACCCGCACCCGCACCCGCACCCGGCAACGTCCTCCCGCACACCCGCACCCGCACCCCGCACCCGCACCCGCACCCGGCACCCCGCACCCCGCACCCCGCACCCCGCACCCGGCAACGTCCTCCCACGCACAGGCACCCACACCCACACCCACACCCGGCAACGTGCACCCACACCCGCACCCACACCCACACCCGCACCCACACCCACACCCACACCCGGCAACGTCCTCCGGCGCACCCACACCCGCACCCGCACTGGTCTCCCACCCACCCGGCAACGTCCTCCCCCGCACGCACACCCGGCAACGTCCTCCCGCGCATCCGCACCCCGCACCCCGCAACGTCCCCCCGCGCACCCGCACCCACACCCGCACTGGTCTCCCACCACCCCAGAATGGTTGGCTGACGGCATGACTTCGACACCGGTTGCGGCGGCCGTCCGGCGTGAGTGGGCCGTGCGGGCCGCCGTGGAGCAGGGGCTGCTCGGCCATGATCAGCCCGTCGTCGGGCTGCTGGACGTGGCCGGAATCCGCGCCGCCGCGGCCGAGCTGCGGGCGGCCTTCGACGAGGTCGTCGCGCCCGGCACCCCCGTTCTGCACGCCTTCGCGGTCAAAGCTTCCGCGCTCGTCCCCGTCCTCCGGCTGCTGGCCGACGAGGGGCTGGGCTGCGAGGTGGCCAGCCCCGGTGAGCTGGCGCTGGCCCGCGCGGCCGGGGTGGCGCCCGATCGGATCGTCCTGGACTCCCCCGCGAAGACCACCGCCGAACTGCGCGAGGCCCTGGACCTGCGGATCGCCGTCAACGCCGACAACCCGCAGGAGCTGGACCGCCTCGGTGCACTCCTCGAGGCGCGGACAGACCCGCCCGGACCGCTGGGGCTGCGGGTCAATCCGCAGGTGGGCGGGGGCAGCATCGGGATGCTCAGCACGGCCACCGCGACGTCCAAGTTCGGCGTCGCGCTCCAGGACGAGGGGGCGCGCGAATGGGTCGTACGCGCCTTCGCCGCGCGGCCGTGGCTGACCCGGCTGCATGCGCACGTCGGCTCCCAGGGCTGTCCGCTGGAGCTGATGGCGGCGGGCGTACGGGCGACGTACGAGCTGGCCGAGGAGATCAACGAGACGGTCGGACGGCAGCAGATCGAGACGCTCGACATCGGCGGCGGGCTGCCGGTGAACTTCGGCTCCGACGAGGTCACGCCGACCTACCGGGCGTACGCGCGGTTGCTCCGTGCCACCGTGCCCGGGCTCTTCGACGGCCGGTACGGGCTGGTCACCGAGTTCGGGCGGTCCTTGCTCGCCAAGGCGGGCCTCGTCCTGGCCCGGGTGGAATACGCCAAGTCGGCGGGCGGCCGTCCCATCGCCGTCACCCACGCGGGCGCCCACGTCGCCACCCGTACGGTCTTCGCGCCCGAGTCCTGGCCGCTGAGGGTCGAGACCTACGACCCCGAGGGCCGTCCCAAGGCGGCGGGAACGGACGGGCCGGTCGCCCAGGACATCGCCGGGCCGTGCTGCTTCGCAGGCGACCTGGTGGCGCGGAACCGGCCGCTGCCGGCCCTGGCCGCGGGGGATCTGGTCGGCCTGCTGGACACGGGGGCGTACTACTTCTCCAACCACTTCGCGTACAACAGCCTGCCGCGGCCGGGGGTGTACGGCTTCACGACCGCCGGGGAGGGCGAGGTGCGGTTCGCGACGGTGCGGGAGCCGCAGACGGTGGAGGAGATCGTGACGGAGAGCGGGGCCGCGCACGCGACGGGGCTCACCGGGCTGTAGCCGCCCGTCCCGTCCAGCGGCCCGCCCCGGCGGCGAGGACGCACCGACGGGCATTCGGGGGCCCAGGTGCGCACGCCGATCGCCCTGCCGCGCGACGACCCACACCGGCCCTCGGCCCAGCCGCGGAGGGGGACCGGCCGGGCCCCGCGCCGGGGCTTGAGCCCTGCCAAGGGCTCAGCTCCGCAAGAAGCCAACCCGGTCGGCGCACCCGGAGGCAGCCCCCGTCGGGCGCAGGGGCCGGCCCCGGCCCGGGGGTCGGGGCCGCCGGCCCCGGCCCGGGGGCCCGGATCCTCAGGGCGCGGCGACCGGGACCGCGCGCCCGCGCCTCGCGCCGCCCGGCCCCGCGTCACCGGCCACGATCCCCGTCGTCTGGTAGGCGCGCACCGCCTTGCCCGCGGGCCGGCCGCCCGCCACCCACTGGGTGCGTACCCACAGCAGCACCTCGTTCGCGCGCTCCCAGCGGCCCAGCCACAGCGCCTTGGCCCACAGCCCGGCGCCGGCCCCCGCCATGGCCGTCCCGGCCGCCGCCGGGACGGCGAAGGACGAGGCCACCGCGGCGACGAAGGCCACCAGGAGCCACCAGCGCAAGCCGCGCCGGCGGTTCCGCAGGGTCACGGCACGGTCCTGGAGGAAGACCGCCTTGCCCGCGCGGGAGGCCTCACGCGCGAGCTCCAGATACCGCTTGCGGCGCACCGCGAAGACCGCGACCGCCGTGATCAGGAGGAGCGCCGCCCCGGCCAGTAGGCCGATCCGCCGCCCCGTCAGACCCGGCACCAGCGCTCCGACACCGGCGGCGAGCACACCCAGCCACCACAGCCATCCCGCGGGCGCCCGCACGATCACCGCTACCCGTGCCAGCGCATACGCCCCGCGCCCCACACCGACCTCCTCGTCCCGGCGGAACCGAACCGGACTGAGCTCAACTGAACCGAACCCCCACACACTTACCGCCGTTCGGCGGGGGACTCCAGAGAGCACGCCTGAGAATTCGGTGAGACCCGCAGGGCCGGGCCCGCTCACTCCACGAAGAGCCCCCGCGCGGCGGCGTTGGCGTCGAACTCCTCCAACCGCGCCTGTGCGTCCGGCAGCGCGTCGCACATGGCTTCCAGCAACACCCGCCCGAGCAGCATCGGCGCGCAGGCCGTGTCGAAGGCGAGTGCCGTGCCGACCGCCGCGGGCAGCAGCAGATCGCTGTGGTGGGCGACCGGGGCGAAGGCGCTGTCGGCGACGGTCACGACGGTCAGGCCCGCCTGCCGGGCGTACTCCAGGCCCTGGACGACCTCTCGCGGATGGCGGGGGAGCGCGAAGCACAGCAGGGCGGTGGCGCCCGCGCGCTTCGCCGCGTCGATGCGGTCGGCGAGCATGGTGCCGCCCTCGTCGAGCAGCCGGACGTCCGGATGGACCTTGCGCGCGAAGTAGGCGAAGCCACCCGCCTGCGCGGATGCGGCGCGCAGGCCGAGGACCGCCAGCGGGCGGGACGCGGCGAGCAGCCGGCCGGCGCGTACGACGGGGGTGGGGTCGGCGAGCAGGGAGGCGAGGTGGCGCAGGTTGTCGATCTCGGCCTGCACCGCCTGCTGGTACTCGTTGACCGAGCCCTCGCCCGCCCCCCGCTCGGCGGGGGCGACCTCGCGCAGATGCTTGCGCAGAGCGGGGTAGCCGTCGAAGCCGAGGGCGACCGCGAAGCGGGTCACGGACGGCTGGCTGACGCCCGCGAGTTCGGCCAGTTCCACGCTGGACAGGAAGGGCGCGTCCGCCGCCCGCCGCACCATGCAGTGCGCGATCCGCCGCTGGGTGGGGGTGAGCCGGTGGCCCTCGAAGAGCGCCTGCAGCCGCGCGGCGGTGGAGGCGGTGGAGGCGGCCGGGGCCATCGAGGCAGTGGAGGAGGTGGTCGAGGCGGCCGAGCCCTGTGAGACGGCCGAAGCGCCGGGTACGGCGGCCCCGCCCCCCGGCGCCGCGACCGCGCCAGGCACCCCGTTGTCCGTACTCATCCCGTCCTCCTGACCCTTGTCGCTCATGACTCCGCCAGCCGGTCGAGCAGGCCCGCGGCCACCGCCACATCCTCCGTCAACGGCCGGTCCTCCATGCGCGGATCGAGCACTTCCGACGCGAGGGCGAAGGCGGCGCCCACCGGTAGCGCCGGGTCCGGTTCCAGCCCGCGCTGGCGCAGGGCCCGTACGGCGGCGACGAGTTCACAGCCCAGCACCTGCCGGTAGTGGTCGGCGACCCGGAGCGTCTGCCGGGCGCCGAGCGAGGCGAAGCTGGCCTGTTCCTCGACGCCGCGCGAGAGGACGGCGTGGCCGAGGGAGGCGGGGTGGGAGACCGCCCGCATCTCGCCGAGGGCCGCCCCGGCGGCGTACTCCAGGATCATCACGCCGGAGCTGGCGGGCGCGGCGTCGCCGAGGAAGGGGCGCAGCCGGGTGAAGTCGGGCTCGCTGAGCGCGGAGAGCCGGGCGGTGGAGAGCCGGGCGGTCTGCAGGGCGGCGAGCCGGAAGTGGTCGAGGGCGAGGGCGGTGTGTGCGGCGTAGAAGTTGCCGTGGTGGTAGGCGGCCTCGTCGGCGGCGCTGATCAGCGGGTTCTCGGCGGCCGCGTTGAGTTCGACGGTCAGCACCCGCTCCAGCGCGTCGGCGGCGTCCAGCGCCGGGCCGTGGATCTGTGGCAGACAGCGGAAGCCGTACGGGTCCTGTATGCGGCCGAGCGGAGGGGTGGGCCGGGCGGGCGCGCCGAGCAGGGTGCGCATCCGGGCGGCGGCGTGGATGGAGCCGGGGTGGGGGCGGGCGAGCTGTACGGGTTCGGCGTACGCCTCGTACGAGCCGCCGACCGCGGTCAGCGAGAGCGCGGCGACGACGAGCGAGGCGGACAGCAGCCGCCGCAGTTCGGCGAGGGCGAGCGCGGACTGGCCGAGGGTGAGGGCGTTGCTGCTGATGAGCGCGAGGGCGTCGTTGCTGTCGAGGGCGATGGGGTCGGGGGCGCGTCCGCCGGGGGCGACGTCGGTGAGGTCCCAGGGGTGTTCGCCGACGAGCGCGAGCCCGGTCTGGGCGAGCGCGGCGAGGTCGCCGGTGCCGACCGCGCCGTATTCGTTGACGACCGGGTGGGCGCCGCTGTCGAGCGCCTCGACCAGGCTGGTGACGACGGCGGGGCGCAGCCCGGCGCCGCCCGCGAGCAGCTGGTTGGCGCGGACGGCCATCATGGCGCGCACCTCACGGCCGGGCAGGGCGGCGCCGATCGCGCCGGCGTGGCTGCGCAGCAGCCGCAGCCCGTGGTCGGCGTCGGGACCGACGTCCTCGGTGCGGTTGGCTCCGACGCCGGTGCTGCGGCCGTAGACCCGTCCGGTGGCGGCGAGCCGGTCCGCGGTCTTCCAGGCACGCTCGGTGAGGGCGAGCGCCGCGGGATCGGGTGCGGTGGGCCTGCGCGTAAGGTCGGCGAGGCGCACGACCTCGGCCACGCGCAGGCTCCGGCCGTCCAGCGTGATCCGCGTTGTGGCGTCCGCGTTGTCAGCCGCCGCCGTCGAATCCACGATGTGAGACAACATCCAGGGCAACCCCTCTCGAACACACCCTTTTCGGGCAGCCGCCATGCCTTCCGTCCCATATTGCGAGCAGAAGTAACCGGTGATTAACGCAGAACTATTGACTTCTATTCACTCGACTATGACTGTGCATGACTATATGCAGGCAGGGCAAGGGGAAGCGGATGATCGGCTTCAAGCGCGTCAGCAAGCACTATCCGAACGGCACCACCGCCGTAAACGATCTCAATCTCGAGCTCCCGGAAGGGGGCATAACCGTACTTGTCGGCTCGTCGGGCTGCGGCAAGACCACCACCCTCCGGATGGTCAACCGCATGGTCGAGCCCAGCAGTGGCACGGTCAGCGTCGGCGGGCGTGACGTCCTCAAAGCGGACGCCGCCGAGCTGCGGCGCGGCATCGGCTATGTGATCCAGCAGGCCGGGCTCTTCCCGCACCGCACGATCATCGACAACATCGCGACCGTCCCGCTGCTGCTGGGCTGGGGCCGCCGCAAGGCGCGGGCGCGCGCCGCCGAGCTGCTGGAGCTGGTCGGGCTGCCCGCCGACTCCGGCAAGCGCTACCCGCACCAGCTCTCGGGCGGTCAGCAGCAGCGCGTCGGAGTCGCCCGCGCGCTGGCCGCCGATCCGCCGGTGCTGCTGATGGACGAGCCGTTCGGCGCCGTCGACCCGGTCGTCCGCCAGCAGCTCCAGAACGAGCTGCTGCGGCTGCAGAGCGAGCTGCGCAAGACGGTCGTCTTCGTCACCCATGACATCGACGAGGCGGTACGGCTCGGCGACCGCATCGCCGTCTTCCGCACCGGCGGCCACCTGGTCCAGTGCGCCCCGCCCGCCGAGCTGCTGGCCAGTCCGGCCGATGACTTCGTCGCGGGCTTCCTCGGCGCCGAGCGCGGGCTGAAGCTGCTGTCACTGTCCACGCTCGCGGACGTGCCGCAGGAGCCCGCCCCGGTCGGCGACGCGGCGGCCGGCCGCTGGCGGCTGGTCACCTCCGGGCGCGGCGAGCCGGTGGGCTGGCGCGACGGCGAGGGTCCGGACGGGGACGACGCCCCGCTGCTGCCGGTGCGCCCGCTGCGGGACGGCGACTCGCTGCTGACCGCCCTCGACGAGTCGCTCGCCTCCCCCGCCGGCCTGGTCGCCCGCGTGGACGCCGACGGCGTGCTCACCGGGGTGACCGGCCGCGAGCGGATCCATGAGCACGCGGGGCGCCGCCATGCGGAGGCGGGCCGCGCGGCCGCCGCCGTCGTCACCAAGGACGCGCCCGTCGCCGCCCTCAAGGACACCGGGGACGCCGACGCGAGCGTGACCGCATGACCATCGACTGGGGCTGGTTCCCCGAGCATCGCGACGATCTCACCACGCTCACGCTCGACCATCTCTCCACCGCCGTCCCGGCCGTCCTCTTCGGCCTGCTGATAGCCGTGCCGCTCGCCGTCGTCGCGCACCGCGTGCGGCGGCTGCGCGGACTCCTCCTCGGCATCTCGAACGTCCTGTTCACCATCCCCTCCATCGCGATCTTCGTGCTGTTGCTGCCGGTCACCGGCCTCACCCGCACCACCGCGATCACCGGACTCACCGTCTACACGCTGGTCGTGCTGCTCCGGAACACCGTCGAGGGCCTGGACAGCGTCCCCGCCAAGGCCCGCGAGGCGTCCACGGCGATGGGCGCCCGTCCGCTGCGGACCCTGCTCACCGTCGAGCTGCCGCTCGCCTTCCCAGTGATCATGGCGGGCGTACGGGTGGCCACGGTGATGGCGATCTCACTGGTCAGCGTCGCCAGCTACATCGGGTACGGCGGCCTCGGCCAGCTGTTCACCGACGGCTTCCAGCGCAACTACCCCACCCCCGTGGTCGCCGGAGTCGCCCTGTCCCTGCTGCTCGCGCTGGTCGCGGACGCCGTGCTGGTCGCCGTCCAGTGGCTGTGCACCCCGTGGCTGAGGAGGCGTGCCTGACATGATCGAACTGCTGAAGAACCTCGGCCGCTGGCTGACCAGCGGCGCCCAGTGGTCCGGTCCCGAGGGCATCGCCACCCGCCTGCTGGAGCACCTCCAGTACTCCCTGTTGGCCACCCTGGTCGCCGCCCTCATCGCCCTCCCCGTCGGGCTGTTGATCGGCCACACCGGGCGCGGCGCGTTCCTCGCCATCAACCTCTCCGGCTTCGGGCGCGCGCTGCCCACCGTCGGCCTGGTCACCCTCGTCTTCCTGGCCAGCGGGCTGAGCATGTGGCCGGTCTACATCTCGCTGGTCGCCCTCGCGATCCCGGTGATCGTCACCAACGCGTACGCGGGCATGGCGGCCGTCGACCCGGAGGTCAGGGACGCGGCACGCGGCCAGGGCATGCGCTGGTACCAGGTGCTGTTCCAGGTCGAGCTGCCGCTCGCGCTGCCCCTGATCATGACCGGGCTGCGGCTGGCCACCGTCCAGGTCGTGGCCACCGCCACCATCGCCGCGTACGTCAGCTTCGGCGGGCTCGGCCGCTACGTCTTCGACGGGCTCGCCCAGCGCGATCTGGTGCAGGTACTGGGCGGAGCGGTGCTCGTCGCCGTCCTGGCCATCGCCCTGGACCTGGCGCTGGCCGGAGTGCAACGCCTGCTGTTCCGCAACCGCCCCCCGCGCGCCCACGCCCACTGAACGAGGAGAAGACCCTTGAACCGCAGGAAACTGCTCGGCGGCCTGCTCGCCGGCGCCTCCGTGCCCGCGCTCGCCGCCTGCAGCGGCGGCATCACCTCGCTCAAGGGCGACGCCGCGGGCAGCGGCTCGGGCGGCGGCAGCAGCGCGGGCGGCCTGGTCATCGGCACGGCCAACTTCACCGAGAACCAGCTCCTCGGCTATCTCTACGCCGAGGCGCTGAACGCCGCGGGCGTCAAGACGAGCGTCCGGCCGAACCTCGGCTCGCGCGAGATCGTCATCCCCGCCCTGCGGCAGGGCGACATCGATCTCCTCCCCGAGTACCAGGGCAATCTGCTCCTCCACTTCGACGAGAAGGCCAAGCAGACCCAGGCGGGCGACCTCCAGAACGCCCTCACCGTCGCCCTCCCGAACGGTCTCGAAGCCCTTCCGTACGCCGCCGCCGAGGACAAGGACGTCTTCTGCGTCACCGGCGAGGCCGCCGACAAGCACGGCCTGCGCACCCTCGCCGATCTGAAGAAGCTGGACGGCAAGCTGGTCTTCGGCGGTCCCGCGGAGGACAAGAAGCGGGTCGTCGGACTGGTCGGGCTCGCGTCCGTCTACGGCGTCACCTTCAAGGAGTTCAAGGCCCTCGACGCCTCCGGCCCCCTGGTGAAGGGCGCGCTGAAGAAGGGCGACGTCGATGTCGCCAACCTCTTCAGCACCGACCCCGACATCGAGTCCAACGGCTGGGTGATCCTCACCGACCCCAAGGCGCTGATCCCCGCCCAGCACATCGTCCCCGTCATCCGCGGCGCCAAGGCGGACGCCACGGTCCGCAAGGCGCTGGCCCGCCTGGGCGGCGCGCTCACCACCCATGAGCTGGCCAAGCTCAACAAGCTGGTCAGCGTGGACAAGAAGGACCCGGACGACGTCGCCGCCCAGTGGTCCAAGGACCACGGCATCGCCAAGAAGTAGACGGTCAGCCGGTCAGGCCGTCAGGCCGTCAAGCCGTCAGGCCCTCAAGCCGGGGGCAGAAGCTTCTTCTGGGGCTTGCCCATGGCGTTGCGGGGCAGGGCGTCCAGGAAGCGGACCTTACGGGGGCGCTTGTGGACGGAGAGCCGCGCGGCGACGAAGTCGATCAGCTCCTGTTCGCCGATGCCGTCGGCGACGACGTAGGCGACGATCTGCTGGCCGAGGTCGTCGTGCGGGGCGCCGATGACGGCGGCCTCCTGGACGGCGGGGTGGTCCAGGAGGGCGTTCTCCACCTCGCCGGCCCCGATGCGGTAGCCACCGGACTTGATCATGTCGATGGAGGCGCGGCCGACGATCCGGTGGAAGCCGTCCGGCTCGATGGCGGCGATATCGCCCGTACGGAACCAGCCGTCCTCGGTGTAGGAGCCGGCGGTGGCTTCGGGCCGGCCCAGGTAGCCGTCGAAGAGGGTGGGGCCGGTGAGCTGGAGCTCGCCGATCTCGGCGCCCTCCTCGGCGGCGATACGGGTGCGGATACCGGCCACCGGTCGGCCGACGGAGCCGGGGCGGCGCTCCCCGTCCGCGCGGGTGGAGACGGTAATGAGGGTTTCGGTCATGCCGTAGCGCTCGACGGGGCGCCGGCCGGTGAGCCGTTCCAGATCGCGGAAGACCGGGGCGGGAAGCGGGGCGCTGCCGGAGACCAGGAGACGCGCGCCGGACAGCGCGCGGGCGGCGTCCGGGTCCCGGACGACGCGATTCCAGACGGTCGGCACCCCGAAGTAGAGGCTGCCACCGGCCGCCGCGTACGCCGCCGGGGTCGGCTTGCCGGTGTGCACCAGACGGCTGCCCACCCGCAGCGCCCCCAGCACGCCGAGTACCAGACCGTGCACATGGAACAGCGGCAGGCCATGCACAAGCGTGTCGTCCGCCGTCCAGGCCCATGCCTCGGCGAGCGCGTCCAGATCGGCCGCGACCGCCCGGCGCGAGATCAGCGCGCCCTTGGGGGCGCCGGTGGTGCCCGAGGTGTAGAGGATGAAGGCGGCCGACTCCGGATCCGGCTCCGGCTTCGACCACGCCGCCCGCTCGGCCAGGTCCACCCGTACCGTCTCGACCGGCGCCTCGCCCGCCTCGGCCGCCTCGCCCGCCTCGGCCGCCACGGCGGCCTCCCCGGCGGCCTCCCCGGCCAGAAGCAGCGCCGCGCCCGAGTCCCGCAGTATGTGATCCCGCTCCGCGGGCCCGGAGTCCGGCGGCACGGGCACCACCGGCACCCCCGCGAGCAACGCGCCGACCACGGCCACCACCGTCTCCGGCGTCGCGGACGCCCGCACCGCGACGACCGGCGCACCCGCGATACGAGCGGCGACCGCACCCGCGGCGCCGAGCAGCTCCTCGCGCGAGAGGGAACGGCCGCCGACGGTCAGCGCGTCGGCACGGTCACCGCCCGGCGCGGCGAGGGACGTCAGGAGGGGTGCGGTCACGGAACTGGCTCCTTCCACGGAGGGCCGGGGGTACCTGCGGCCCCCTCTTCCATTCGGGGGCCAGCCCTACCGACAAAGCGTCCCCGCGACCGTACCGTCATAAAGCATGGATGCCCGTGACCCCGATCTGAAAAAGGAACTCGACGCGACCCTGCAGATCCGCAAGGAGCTGGGCGCGGAATACGAGTCGGAGCTGGTCGACTCCTTCATGGCGAAGGTCGAACAGCGGTTCAACGATACGGCCGACCGGCAGGTGCGGCGGCAACTGGCCGAACAGCAGATGGCGGCGGCACGCGGCACCCGCCCGTACGCGACCGGAGCACAGCCGGGAGAGGCCCATGGCCTCGGCGTCGGCGAGCGGTTCGCCTTCGTCGGGGTCTCCCTGGTCCTGGCGGTGCCGCTGTCGGCGATCGGCGTCGTCAACGCGGGTCTGACCGGGCTGCTGATCACCTGGGCGGGGATCTTCGGGGTCAACGCGGTGCACGCGTCGGGCGGCTTCTCGTGGCTGCGGCGGGGCCGCAGGTCCGGCGAGAAGTGGGAGGACTGAGGGCGGCACGGAGGCGACCGAGCCCTGAAAGGAGGCGAACCGAGCCCTGAAAGGGGTGGGGAGCGCGGGGACCACCGCACCCCGGTGAAAACCACCGAGGGCGGGACGACGGCGGTCCCCGCGTGGGACGCGGCGCCGGGTCGGGCCGGGCCTTCGCGTCCGGGCGACCATGGAGGTCCGGGAGCCGCTCCGGAGGTCCTGTCGCCGCAGGTGGGTGTCGGTGCCGTCCTTCCGACACCCACTAATCTGCCCGAGCTGTGTTAACCCTGTGCTGCGAGCGCGTGACACGTACGTACCACTTGTCCGAAACCCGAGCGGGCGCCGTTCATGGGCCGGTCGGCTCCGTTACTTGGTGGTGCCGCGGGCCAGGTAGGCGAGCAGGTCCTGACGGCTCACCACACCGGTCGGCTTGCCGTCGACCAGCACGATCGCCGCGTCGGCCGTGCCCAGCACCGCCATGAGGTCCTCGACCGGTTCGCCGGAGCCGACGTGCGGCAGCGGCGCGCTCATGTGCTTCTCCAGCGGGTCGGTCAGCTGGGCGCGCCGGGCGAACAGGGCGTCCAGCAGTTCGCGTTCCACCACGGAGCCGATGACCTCGGCGGCCATCACATCGGGGTGTCCGGCACCCGGCTTGACGATCGGCATCTGCGAGACGCCGTACTCCCGGAGCACCTCGATGGCCTGGCCGACGGTCTCGTCCGGGTGCATATGGACGAGCGAGGGCAGCCCGCCCTCCTTGCCCTGGAGCACGTCGCCGACGCGCACCGCGGAGCCGTCCTCCTCGAGGAAGCCGTAGTCCGCCATCCACTCGTCGTTGAAGATCTTGGAGAGGTAGCCGCGGCCGCTGTCGGGCAGCAGCACGACGACCACGTCATCCGGGCCGAGGTCCTTCGCGACGCGCAGCGCGCCGACGACCGCCATGCCGCAGGAGCCGCCGACGAGCAGCCCCTCCTCCTTGGCCAGCCGCCGGGTCATCTGGAAGGCGTCCTTGTCGGAGACGGCGACGATCTCGTCCGCGACCTTCGGGTCATAGGCGGTGGGCCAGAAGTCCTCGCCGACGCCCTCGATGAGGTACGGGCGGCCGGAGCCGCCGGAGTAGACGGAGCCCTCCGGGTCGGCGCCGATCACCTTGACCCGGCCGTCGCTCACATCCTTCAGGTAGCGGCCGGTGCCGCTGATCGTGCCGCCGGTGCCGACGCCCGCCACGAAGTGGGTGATCCTGCCCCGGGTCTGCTCCCACAGCTCGGGGCCGGTGGTCTCGTAGTGGGAGCGCGGGTTGTTGGGGTTGCTGTACTGGTCGGGCTTCCAGGCGCCCGGCGTCTCGCGCACGAGGCGGTCCGAGACGTTGTAGTACGAGTCGGGGTGGCCGGGGTCGACCGCGGTCGGGCAGACCACGACCTCGGCGCCGTAGGCCCGCAGCACGTTGATCTTGTCGGTGGACACCTTGTCCGGGCAGACGAAGATGCACTTGTAGCCCTTGCGCTGGGCGACCATCGCAAGGCCGACGCCCGTGTTGCCGGAGGTCGGCTCGACGATCGTGCCGCCGGGCCGGAGCTCGCCGGATGCCTCGGCCGCCTCGATCATCCGTACCGCGATCCGGTCCTTCACCGAACCGCCTGGGTTGAAGTATTCGACCTTGGCCAGGACGGTCGCCCGGATGCCCTCGGTCACGGTGTTGAGCTTCACCAGCGGGGTGTTGCCGACCAGCTCAATCATCGATTCGTAGTACTGCACGCCAGCTCCTGGTCCGGTTCCGCGGGATCTCCGCGTCGGGGCGCCGCCGTGACGGGCCCGTGCTGTCAGCTTATTGCGCGCCGGAGCCGTCCGACCGGCGCGTTGGGAGGAACGCTGCACCGGGCAACAACTTGGTGACAAGGCGTACAAAGAAGCAATGAGGCGCATGCGCGTGCGGACGGAGGTGGGCTGGTCCCATGTCGATGTCGAGGGCGAGAGTTGCGCGGCGAATCGCGGCCGCGGCGGCGTACGGGGGCGGCGGGATCGGACTGCTGGGCGGGGTCGCCGCCGTACTGGTGCTCACCGAGGTCTCACTCGCGAAGCGGGTCGTCGGCGGTTCCGAGACGGCCCCGCCGCGCGCGGACGGGCGATACGGCTTCGCCTTCGCCCGCAGGACCGGCCAGCCACCACTGCGGCTGGCCTTTCTCGGCGACTCCACGGCCGCCGGGCAGGGGGTCCACCGCCCTAGTCAGACGCCCGGCGCGCTGCTCGCCTCCGGGCTGGCGGCGGTGGCGGAGCGCCCGGTCGACCTGCGGAACGTGGCCCTGCCGGGGGCCCAGTCCAGCGATCTGGAGCGCCAGGTCACGCTGGTGCTGGAGGATCCCGTGACGCGGCCCGACGTCTGCGTCATCATGATCGGCGCCAATGACGTCACCGGCCGGATGCCGCCCGCCAAGTCCGTGCGGCTGCTGTCGGACGCGGTGCGGAGGCTGCGCGAGAGCGGCTGCGAGGTGGTGGTGGGCACCTGCCCTGATCTGGGCACGATCGAGCCCGTCTACCAGCCTCTGCGCTGGATCGCCCGCCGCCTCAGCCGTCAGCTCGCGGCGGCGCAGACCATCGGGGTGGTCGAGCAGGGCGGGCGTACGGTCTCGCTGGGCGATCTGCTGGGCCCCGAGTTCGCGGCGAACCCGCGCGAGCTGTTCGGCCCGGACAACTACCACCCGTCGGCGGAGGGGTACGCCACGGCCGCGATGGCCGTGCTGCCCACCCTGTGCGACTCGCTGGGCCTGTGGCCGGAGGAGGCGCCGGAGACGCGCGACGAGGGCATCCTGCCGGTGGCCACGGCGGCGGCCGAGGCGGCGGCCGAGGGCGGCTCCGAGGTCACAGCGGCCCGCGGCCCCTGGGCCCGCCTGCTGCGCCGCCCCCGCCTCGCCGAGGAGGCCCGCGGGGTCCTCACCCCGGACCCCGCAGCCCCGGCCTGCCCCCCGGGCTCCGGCCGCTGACGCCACCGGCCACCGGGCCCGGCGCCGCCCGCCGGACCCAACCCCCGACCGCCCCAACGCGAGGCCGACCGCCGGGGCCGGGGGGCCGACCGCCGGGGCCGGGAGCCGACCGCCGGGGCCGGGAGCCGGGCGGCGGTCGGGGCACAGCGGAACGCCGAGGGCCCCCGCGTCCGGCTGCCGGTCGAGCCGACCCCCGAGGACCGGCATCGGTCGGCGGGCGCGGCAGCCGACCGCCCCCAGCGTGGGGCCGACCGCCGAGGGCCCGGCCTCGGCCGTGGGGGAGAGCCGAACGCCGAGGGCAGAGGTTCGGCCGCCGAGGGGCCCCGCCTCGGCCGTCGGGACCGCGGCGCCGAGCCCGGCGCCGGCCGCCGACGCGGGGCTCAGGCCGCCCCCAGGGCCGAGCGCGGCGCCGGGAACGGCACCCGGCCACCCGGTGCACAGGCCGGCCGCCGGGGGCCGGGCGACGGGCGCGCAAGACCGCCGCCCGGACCGGCCGGGGGCGGCCGGGCTCGGCTTGCTCAGACCGCCTGAGCGTACGCTTGGAAAAAAGAGTCCCGCGTCACAGCCCGCGCCTCGTGACCCCCCGCGGTACGTGCGGGTAACTTCCCTCGAGTCGAGCCATATCTTCCGCCCCTTGGAGCCGTGATGCCCGAAGCCGTGATCGTCTCTGCCGCCCGTTCACCCATCGGCCGAGCCTTCAAGGGGTCGCTCAAGGATCTGCGTCCGGACGACCTGACCGCCGAGATCATCCAGGCCGCGCTCGCCAAGGTTCCCGAGCTGGACCCGCGCGAGATCGACGACCTGATGCTCGGCTGCGGTGCGCCGGGCGGTGAGCAGGGGCACAACCTGGGCCGGATCGTGGCCGTGCAGATGGGGATGGACCACCTGCCGGGCTGCACGATCACCCGCTACTGCTCCTCCTCCCTCCAGACCTCGCGGATGGCGCTGCACGCCATCAAGGCGGGCGAGGGCGACGTCTTCATCTCAGCGGGTGTCGAGATGGTCTCCCGCTCGGTGAAGGGCACCTCGGACGGTCTGCCGGACACCCACAACCCGCTCTTCGCGGACGCCGAGACCCGTACGGCCGAGTGCGCAGCGCAGGAGGGCACCGACTGGCACGACCCGCGCGAGGACGGCCTGCTGCCGGACGTGTACATCGCGATGGGCCAGACGGCCGAGAACCTCGCCCGGCTCAAGGGGATCACCCGCGAGGAGATGGACGAGTTCGGCGTGCGGTCGCAGAACCTGGCCGAGCAGGCCATCGAGAAGGGCTTCTGGGAGCGCGAGATCACCCCGGTGACGACGCCCGACGGCACGGTCGTCTCGAAGGACGACGGCCCGCGCGCGGGCACCACGCTGGAGGCGGTACGCGGCCTGAAGCCGGTCTTCCGCCCCGACGGTCTGGTCACCGCGGGCAACTGCTGTCCGCTCAACGACGGCGCCGCCGCGCTGGTGATCATGTCGGACACCAAGGCGCGTGAGCTGGGCATCACCCCGCTGGCACGGATCGTGTCGACCGGCGTCTCCGGCCTCTCCCCCGAGATCATGGGGTACGGACCGGTCGAGGCGTCCAAGCAGGCGCTGGCCCGCGCCGGGCTGACGATCGACGACATCGACCTGGTCGAGATCAACGAGGCGTTCGCCGCGCAGGTGATTCCGTCCTACCGGGATCTGGGCATCGACCTGGACCGTCTCAATGTCAACGGCGGCGCGATCGCCGTGGGCCACCCCTTCGGCATGACGGGCGCCCGGATCACCGGCACGCTGATCAACTCGCTCCAGTTCCACGACAAGCAGTTCGGCCTGGAGACGATGTGCGTGGGCGGCGGCCAGGGCATGGCCATGGTGATCGAGCGGCTGAGCTGAGCGTGCGGCGGGCCGCGCCGTCCCGCCGCACGGGTCGGGCATGAGTTGTGACCGAATCTCCCCCAGGATGTGACAAACGTCCTGGGGGATGCTCATCCCCCCAGCTCAGCAGCGGTGCCCCACCCCCTTCCCGTCCTTGCCGCCCGCCCGATTAGCGATGATTTGCACTGACGCCGGGAGGCGGCACGCGTCAAGCTGAGGTAGGAATTCGGGGGATCCAAAGCAATCGGGAGTTAAGTCAGTGAGCCCCATGAACCTTGCCGTCCTCCTGGCCGCGGCCATCGCCACGGCCGTGGGGGCCGCCGCCCTGCACGCCACACGCGGGGTGCGCCGGCAGATCGGCGAGCTGCGCGCCGAGCTCGCGGCCACGGTCGCCGCCGTGGGCGATCCGGCGGGCCGGGGCGGCCAGGAGGGCACCGTGACGGTGCCCTCGGCCCGTGCGACCCCCGCCGCCGAGATACGCGCTGCCGTCGCCGACGCGCTCGCCGAGGAGCGGGAGCGCGAGCTGGCCGAGGCGCGGGCGTTCTGGGCCGCACAGGAGGCCAGGGAATCGGCCGGCTCGGCCGATGCGCATTCACTGCTGGGCGGGTCGGCCGGGTGCGGCGAGGACGCCCCCCACGACGCGCAGCTCTTCGTGCCCCGCCAGGCCGATCTGGCCGGGCTCGAACCGCTGCTCGGCCTGGACGCGCTGGGCCCCGAGACCCTTGACTGCGCCGGGGAGCGGGAGCCCGAGGCGGAGATGGAGCTGGAGCTGACCGCGGAGCTGGGCGCCGAGGCGGAGCCGGAGGCCGAGCCCCTGGAGTCGGCCGAGCTCGCGGCGGCACGCCGGCGCCATCCCTCCCATCCGGACTTCACGCCGTCGTCCCCCGTCGCCGACCACGACCGGACCGTGACCCGGCTCACCGAACTGGCCGACGCCCGTACGCCGCTGGCCGATGTGCGCCCCGGCCCGCTCGGCACTCTCGATGTGTATGTCTTCACCGACGGCACCACGATCTGCATGACGCCGGGCCACCGCGAGACGGCGGAGCGGCTCGGGAACGCGGTGCGCGAGGGCACCGCCCCGGTGCTGCTCGGCGGCTCGGGCGTCTCCGGTGCGTACGCGCTCACGTTCGGCTGCGGGGACGAGAAGGTCTACGTCCTCGCCGACCGCCTCATCGCCTCGCTGTAACCGGCGCGGGCGAACCACTGGTCAGACCCCGCAACGCGCCGCCGCCTCCTCGACGAGGGCCACCGCCGCGGCGAGCTCCCCCGCGGCACGCCCGCTCCCGCCGTCCCCGGTGCCGCCCGGCGCACGCACCAGCGCGTGCGCCAAGTCATGGCCCGCCACCGCGACCTGGTCGGCGACCACGAACAGGCCGGCGTCCGGGACGGTCAGCGGCGCGGCTCCCGGGTCCTCCAGACGCTGGGCGCGCAGCGACAATTCCCTTGCCAACGCGAGTCCTTCGGCCGCCGCGCCCGCGCGCAGCCTGGACTGGGGCAAGGCGCGCAGCCGGTCGGCGAGCCGGTCGACGGCGGTGAGCAAAAAGGTCACATCATCCACGCTCCGAGCGTATGCGCCACCGAGGGACTGTTGCCAACAGCCGAACACTCAGGCACGGTGAGCTGAAGGACCCCACCCGGGCCGCGCAGCCCGGGCCCGGCACGGACGCATCCGGAGGCGCCGATGTCCCAAGTCTTCTCCGACGAGACTCACCGGAACCTACTCTCCCGCATTCCCCAATGCACCGGCCGCGAAGTCGCGGACTGGCTGCGCACGGTGGACGAAGGCCCCGCTCTCTTCCGCTTCGAGGAGAAGGTCAGCTGGCTGCGCGGCGAGCATCAGCTCGCCTATGGCCACGCCAAAGCGATCATCCATGAACACGACTTGAGGCGAGCGGCACGCAAATTGCTGTAGCCGCTGCCGGGAGGCAGCGTGTCTGACAGACGGACCGAACGGGGCGGGTCATCCCGAATAATGGCGAAGGGCCCGCGGAGGCGATCGCCTCCGCGGGCCCTTGTGCTGTGGGGTGTGCTGTCGGGCGCCTTACGGCCCTGACGCCGGTCCCTGAAGGGCTAGTCCCTGAAGATGGAGATCAGCCGGAGCAGCTCCAGGTAGATCCACACCAGCGAGAGCGTCAGACCGAAGGCGGCCAGCCACGACTCCTCGCGCGGAGCGCCGTACCGGACGCCGTCCTCGACCTGCTTGAAGTCCATCGCCAGGAACGCCGCGCCGAGCACGACGCCGACAATGCCGAAGACGATGCCGAGGCCACCGCTGCGGAAGCCGAGGCCGTCACCGCCGCCGAAGGCGGCGAACAGCAGGTTGACCGTCATCAGCAACAGGAAGCCGATCGCGGCGGCGAGCACAAAGCGCTGGAATCGCGCGTTCACCCGGATGAGCCGGGTCTTGTACGCGGCGAGCACACCGACGAAGACGGCCATCGTGCCGAGGACCGCCTGCATCGGGATGCCGGACCAGCGCTCGTTGTACACCTGGCTGATGACGCCGAGGAAGAGCCCCTCGAAGAGGGCGTAGCTCATGATCAGCGCCGGCGAGGCCGTGCGCTTGAACGACTGGACGAGACCGAGCACCATCGCCACGAGCGCGGCGCCGAAGCCCACGCCCACGGGAAGCTGCGCGATCCAGGCGACGGCGGCGGCGACGACGACCGTGCCGAGGGTCATACCGGTGCGCATGACGACGTCGTCCATCGTCATCCGGTTGGCTTGCAGCGGGCCCGCCGGCGGCGCGCCGTACATTTGCTGCAGCTGCTCGGGCGTCAGGCTCTGCTGGTCACCGGCTGCGTAGGGATTCGTCGTCGGCGCCTGCGCCTGCGCGTACGGGTTACCACCGGCGTAGGGGTTGCCCTGACCTGCGGCGGGGCTCCCGGCCTGCGGCGCCGCGCCGAAGCCGGCGTAGCCGCCGGCGCGGCTGAATCCCCGTCGCGAGAAGACCGGGTTGCTGCTCCTCATCTCACTCCTCCATGGCCGCCCTGCGCGACCTTGACTCAAGAGTAATGGGTAAGCAAAGAAAGCACCCTAGTGCCCAAGGAGGATCTTTTCACGCATACAGAGGCCGCGCGAGACCCGCCCGGACCCCGCCCACGGCACCGTGGGCGACGAGATCGGCACATTGAGTGCTCCCAGGGACCCATGTCCTCCCTGTGCCCACCCCGGACGGACGTACGCCTAAAGACCGTTGTTCCGGAGCGTCGGTCCGGCGCGGCCCCCGTCTGACGCACGACCAGCCCGACTGCTCGGTACGTCATTCAACGAAAAAAGGCGCCGCGTGTTCCCACGGTGTTCAAGCCGTGAGAACATAGCGGCGCGTCCCCGCCATTTGCGCTGGTCAACGCGGCACTGTGACGAGGTGCCCGGAACCGGACTTGAACCGGTACGCCCGCGAGGGCAGCGAGGTTTAAGCTCGCCGTGTCTGCATTCCACCATCCGGGCAGGGGCTCTCCTGGGCCGCACGGAGCGCATACGACCCTCTTCCCCTTGAAGAGAGCAGCACGAGCCTATCCGGGGACATGCCCCCGCACAGCGAATCCGCGGACCGATGTTGTCTTATTTTATTGGCAACTGAGGGTCCATCAGCATCGGTGCGGGGGCTCGTGGATGCCGTCGGGCGACCGGACCTGCCCATATGTCCAGAACCGTGCGTAACAGGGGATTGACGCAATCTCGACGCCCCCGTCCGGGGGCCCTCTCCTACCCAAGGAGGACTCCGGCCCGCTCGCCTACGACCCGAGTCGAGGGCAGAACGGGAGCACGGGCTGATCCCGCCCCTCCGGGCACAAGGAAGCATGGAATGACGTCGCACCAGTCCCGCAGAGCACGACAGGAGTCCTCCACCGTGACGACCGTTTCTTCCGGCTCTTCCGGCGTTGAATCCGCCACCCGCTCGACCGTGGCGGCCGCCCGGGCCACGGACCTCTCGAAGGTCTACGGCCAGGGCGAGACCCAGGTGATCGCCCTGGACCAAGTCTCCGTCGAGTTCCGGCAGGCCGAGTTCACCGCGATCATGGGCCCCTCCGGCTCCGGCAAGTCGACGCTGATGCACTGCATGGCGGGGCTCGACTCGGTGTCGCAGGGCTCGGCCCGGATCGGCGACGTCGAACTGACCTCGCTCAAGGACAAGAAGCTCACCCAGCTGCGCCGCGACAAGATCGGATTCATCTTCCAGGCGTTCAACCTGCTGCCGACGCTCAACGCGCTGGAGAACATCACGCTCCCGATGGACATCGCGGGCCGCAAGGCCGACAAGGCGTGGCTGGACCAGGTGGTGGACACCGTCGGGCTGTCCGGGCGGCTCAAGCACCGTCCCAACCAGCTCTCCGGCGGTCAGCAGCAGCGCGTCGCCGTGGCCCGCGCGCTGGCGGGCAAACCCGAGATCATCTTCGCGGACGAGCCGACCGGAAACCTCGACTCCCGCTCCGGCGCCGAGGTCCTCGGCTTCCTCCGCAACTCGGTGCGCGAGCTGGGCCAGACGGTCGTCATGGTGACCCACGACCCGGTCGCCGCGTCCTACGCCGACCGGGTGATCTACCTGGCCGACGGCAAGATCGTCGACGAACTGCTCGACCCCAGCGCCGAGGCGGTCCTGGACCGCATGAAGCGTTTCGACGCCAAGGGCCGCACGAGCTGATCCGGGGCGCGCGCCCGTCCCCGTACGCCGCCCGGCATCCGCATCTCCCATCCCAGGACTGACACCCCCATGCTCCGTACCGCCCTGCGCAATGTGCTCGCGCACAAGGCCCGGCTGCTGATGACCACGCTCGCCGTTCTGCTCGGCGTGGCGTTCGTCTCCGGCACCCTGGTCTTCACCGACACCATCTCCGCCGCCTACCAGAAGAGTTCGGAGAAGGGCTTCTCCGGCGTCGACGTCGCCATCACCCCGCACAAGTCCGACGACAGCGGCGGCAACCCCGGTGCCGCGCCCCGGCTCGGCCGGCAGGTGCTCGACCGGGCGGCCAAGGTGCCCGGCGCCGCCTCGGCGACCGGTGTCGTGCGCGGCTTCACCGCGCTGTCCAAGAAGAACGGCGACCAGCTCGGCAGCGGCTTCTCCAACCTGGGCGGCAACTACTACCCGGGCGCCGACGGCAAGGACCCCCGCTATGTGATCACCGACGGCCGGGCACCCAAGGCCGAGGGCGAGATCGCGCTTGACGCCAAGTCGGCCCAGCGCGGCCACTACAAGGCCGGCGACACCATCCGGGTGTCGGTGGACGGCCCGGTGCGCACCGAGAAGATCGTCGCCATCTTCACCACCGACGACGGCAATGTGGCGGCGGGCGGCAGCCTCGCCCTCTTCGACAACGCCACCGCGCAGCGGCTGTTCGCCAAGCCCGGCCAGTTCGACGAGATCGACGTGAAGGCCGCCGCGGGCACCTCGCAGACCGCGCTGAAGTCCGCGATCGACAAGGTCCTCCCCAAGGAGGCCGAGGCCCAGACCGGTCAGAAGCTCGCCGACGACCAGGCCGAGCAGATCAAACAGTCCATGAGCGGGATGCAGACCGGCATGCTGGTCTTCGCCGGTATCGCTCTGTTCGTCGGCATCTTCATCATCGCCAACACCTTCACCATGCTCGTCGCCCAGCGCACCCGTGAGCTCGCCCTGATGCGCGCGGTCGGCGCGTCCCGCCGCCAGGTGACCCGCTCGGTGCTGATCGAGGCCGTTGTCGTCGGCGCCGTCGCGGCCGTCACGGGCTTCGCCGCCGGTATCGGCATCGGCGCCGGGCTGCGCTCGCTGCTCAGCTCCACCGGGGCGCTCATCCCGGACGGCCCGCTGATCATCGAGCCGACCACCGTGGCGGTCTCCCTGGTCGTCGGCATCGTGGTGACGGTGCTCGCCGCCTGGCTGCCCGGCCGCCGCGCCGCCAAGATCCCCCCGGTCGCCGCGATGAACAGCGTGCACGCCCCGCCGACCACCCGCGGTCTGGTCGTCCGGAACTCGATCGGCGCGGTCCTGGCCGCGGCCGGTACCGCCCTGGTGCTGTACGGCGCGGGCCAGGGCAGCGACGGCAAGGGCCCGATGGGCCTGGGCGCGGCCGTGCTGGTGGTCGGCGTGTTCGTCCTGACCCCGCTGCTGTCCCGGCCGCTGATCGCGGCCGCCGGACCGGTGCTGCGGGTGTTCGGGATGCCCGGCAAGCTCGCACGGCAGAACGCGGTGCGCAATCCGCGCCGTACCGCCGCCACCGCCTCCGCGCTGATGGTCGGCCTCACCCTGATCACCGGCATGACCGTGATCGCGGGCAGCGTCCAGAAGGGCATCAGCAAGATGGCCTCGGACGGGCTGAAGTCCGACTACGTCGTCAGCATGGGCGGCTTCGAGGGCCAGCGCCCGCTCTCGCCGAGCGTGGAGAAGACCCTGAGCAAGCGGTCCGATGTCACCGCGATCAGCCCGCTGCGCAACTCCGCCTCCCGGGTCGACGGGGACATCGAGTACCTGACGGGCGTCAACGGCGAGTCCATCGGCGACCTGGTGAGCGTGGACTTCACCCAGGGGTCCTTCGCGGGGCTCGGCGGCGACAAGGCGGTCGTCGACGACAAGACCGCCGAGGACCACGGCTGGAAGACCGGCTCCACCATCCCGGTGACGTACGAGGACGGCCGCAGCGGCCAGCTGACCGTCCAGGGCGTGTACGAGGGCAACGAGATGATCCGCGGGATCATGCTCGACAACGCCACGCTCACCCCCCACATGTCCACCGTCACCGACTTCCAGGTGATGCTGAAGACCAAGGGCGGGGCCACCGACGCCACGAAGGACGAGCTCAAGAAGGCGCTCGGGAACAACCCGGCGATCCAGGTGCAGAACAAGAAGGACATCTCCGACGGCATCGCCAAGTTCTTCACCCTGATGCTGAACATGCTCTACGGCCTGCTGGCCATGGCCGTGATCGTCGCGGTGCTGGGCGTCATCAACACCCTGGCGATGTCGGTGTTCGAGCGGTCCCAGGAGATCGGGATGTTGCGGGCGATCGGCCTCGACCGACGCGGCATCAAGCGGATGGTGCGGCTGGAGTCGCTCGTCATCTCGCTCTTCGGCGGGGTGCTCGGCCTCGGTCTCGGCGTCTTCTTCGGCTGGGCGGCCGGTGAGCTGATCGCCACCGGGCTGCCGACGTACGAGCTGGTGCTGCCGTGGGGCCGGATGGGCCTGTTCCTGGCGCTGGCCGCCTTCGTGGGCGTGCTGGCGGCGCTGTGGCCGGCCCGGCGGGCGGCCAAGCTGAACATGCTGGCGGCCATCAAGGCCGAGTAGCGCGGACGGCTTTCCCGCGGCGGGACGTCCCCGCCCCGCCCCGGTGCGGGGCGGGCGGGGACGTCCCTTTGGGTCCCTTTGGGTCCCGTTGGGTCTCGTTGCGAACCCGTTGCGAACCCGTTGGATCCCCTCGCGAACCCGTTGGATCCCCTCGCGAACCCGTTGGATCCCCTCGCGAACCCGTTGGATCCCCTCGCGAACCCGTTGGATCCCCTCGCGAACCCGTTG
>NZ_JBEXHC010000022.1:0-49099 GCF_040607655.1 Streptomyces sp. NPDC005266 | reverse complement strand
TGGGTCCTGTGGTCACCCCCGCCAGTCGCGGGTGCGCAGCAAAAGCCCCGAGGCCCCGTCGCCCGGGGTACGGACCGCGAGGATCTGGTTGACGCCGATCCGGTTGCGTTCGAAGGAGAGCGCACAGGCGGCCATGTAGAGCAGCCAGACCCGGGCGCGGCCCGGCGAGGTGAGCCGAACGGCCTCCCTCCAGGAGGCCTCCAGACGGGCCACCCAGCGGCGCAGCGTGAGCGCGTAGTGCTCGCGGATGGCCTCGACGTCGCGCACCTCGAAGCCCGCCTCCTCCAGTTGCGAGACGGTCCGGCCGACCGGGGCCAGCTCGCCGTCGGGGAAGACGTAGCGGTCGATGAACTCGTCCACGCGGTACGCCGCTTCGTCCGGCTCGGGGCGCCGGGCGATCTGGTGGTTCAGCAGCCGTCCGCCCGGCTTCAGCAGCCGGTGCAGAATGCCGGTGTACTCGGCGTAGCGGGCGGCGCCGACGTGCTCGGCCATGCCGATCGAGGAGATCGCGTCGTACGGGCCGTCCAGGACCTCGCGGTAGTCCTGGACGCGGATCTCGATCTGGCCGGTGAGCCCGGCGTCCGCGATGCGCTTGCGGGCGTACGATGCCTGCTCCTCCGAGAGCGTGATGCCCACGGCGCTCACCCCGTACTCGTGCGCCGCGTGCAGCACCATCGATCCCCAGCCGCACCCCACGTCCAGCAGCCGCTGACCGGGTTTCAGGGCCAGCTTGCGGCAGACGAGGTCGAGCTTGTCGCGCTGGGCGTCCTCCAGCGTCGTATCCGGTCTGTCCCAGTAGGCGCAGGAGTAGACCATGGAGGGTCCGAGCACCAGCTCGTAGAAGTCGTTGCCGACGTCGTAGTGGTGGCTGATCGCCTCCTTGTCGCGGCGCGGGGTGTGCAGCGGTCCGCGCCGGACGGCCCGGACCTCCTCACGCGGCGGGGGCGGCGGCAGACCGGGGCCGGCGAGCACGATCAGGGCACGGACGGCGGCGCGCCGCCGGGGGTCGCGCAGCGCCTGGAGGGCCGCGGCCGGCCGGGACCGGCGCCGGGCGGCGGGGTCGGGGTTGGGGTCGCGCTCCCACAGATGTCCCGCCAGCCGGTCCAGGGCGTCGTACAGATCGCCCTCGATGGCGAGGTCGCCGGAGACCCAGGCGCGGGCGAGCCCCAGCTCGCCCGGCTTCCACAGCAGCCGGCGCAGCGCCCGGCGCCGCCGCAGGACCAGGGTGGGTGCGCCGGGGGGACCGGTCTCGCTGTGGTCCCAGGCGCGGATACGGATCGGGAGCGGGGCTCCCAGCATCTCCTCGGCCAGGGTGGCGAGTCGACCAGCGGCGTCGGCCATGTCGCACCTCCGTGATGGCGAGTCAGGACGATTCACTCACCACGTAAACACCATGGAACCCGCCGCGCAGTCCCGCCGACACGTCTGGAAACGGCAAAAGAGCCGAAATTCCTTACCCGTCACGGCATGACGAAGGGCGTCCGCCCCACGGATGGCGGACGCCCTTGCGTCAGAGGTGTGCCGGTGGCCCGGGCGTCAGGACGCCTTGGCCTTCTCGGCGGCCGGGGCCGTCTTGGCGGCGGCGGCCGCGGAGACCGGGGAGGCGGCCTCGTAGAACTCCTCGCGGGGGTTCTCGATGGCGCCGAGCGAGACGACCTCGCGCTTGAGGAACATGCCCAGCGTCCAGTCGGCGAGCACGCGGATCTTGCGGTTGAAGGTCGGCATCGCCATGCCGTGGTAGCCACGGTGCATGTACCAGGCGAGGCGGCCCTTCAGCTTGATCTTCATCTTGCCGAGGACGATCATCGCGACGCCCTTGTGGAGGCCGAGACCCGCCACGGCACCCTTGTTGGCGTGCTTGTACTCGCCCTGCGGGAAGCCCCGCATGCCCGAGATCACGTTGTCACCGAGGGTCTTGGCCTGGCGCAGCGCGTGCTGGGCGTTCGGCGGGCACCAGGCGCCCTCGCCGCTGGCGAGGTCCGGGACCTGGGCGTTGTCGCCGGCGGCCCAGATGTAGTCGGTGCCCTTGACCTGCAGGGTCGGCTCGGTGTCCACATGGCCGCGCGGGCCGAGCGGGAGGCCGAAGCGGCCGAGCGCCGGGTTCGGCTTGACGCCCGCGGTCCACACGATGGTGCTGGAGTCGAGCTCGAGGCCGTTCTTGAGGACCACGTGGCCGTCGATGCAGGAGTTCATCGAGGTGTTGAGGTAGACCTCGACACCGCGCTTCTGCAGATGCTCAAGACCCCACTGGCCGAGCTTCGGGCCGACCTCGGGGAGGATCTTGTCGGCGGCGTCGACGAGCACGAAGCGCATGTCCTCGCGCTTCACGTTCGGGTAGTACTTGGCCGCGTCACGGGCCATGTCCTCGACCTCGCCGATGGTCTCCGCGCCGGCGAAGCCACCGCCGACGAAGACGAAGGTGAGCGCCTTGCGGCGGATCTCCTCGTCCGTGGTGGAGTCGGCCTTGTCGAGCTGCTCGAGGACGTGGTTGCGCAGGCCGATGGCCTCCTCTATGCCCTTCATGCCGATGCCGTTCTCGGCGAGACCGGGGATCGGGAAGGTACGGGAGACCGCGCCGAGAGCGACGACCAGGTAGTCGAAGGGCAGCTCGTACGCCTCGCCGACGAGCGGCTGGACGACGGCGACCTTGCGGTCCTGGTCGATGGTCGACACCCGTCCGGTGAGAACCTCCGCCTTGGGGAGCACACGCCGCAGCGGAACCACGACGTGGCGCGGAGAGATGCTGCCGGCCGCAGCTTCGGGGAGGAAGGGCTGGTACGTCATGTACGAGCGGGGGTCGACGACCGTGACGGTCGCCTCGCCGTACCGCATCTTCTTGAGGATGCGGCGTGCCGCGTACAGGCCTACGTACCCACCGCCTACAACGAGGATCCTGGGACGCTCCGTGGTGCTCATGTTTCGAGTATCCAGCACCTTCGGGGGGTGACCTCGTGAGCCCCTTCACAAGCATGGTTGAGGGGTCTGCTACACTCCGCCGCTCGCGTGATGGACGCCATACGGAGACAAGGGAACCAGAAGGCGGACCAGCACGTTCCGGACCCCTCTGAGCAGGGATTGTCGTTGAACGCCGGAGTAGACCACCTCACCGGCGGACAGCCCCGCGGGACTGTTGGGATACCTCACGGTCCCTTCAGCGGCCAGGCGCCGTCAACGAAACCGCCCCGGAGCCCCCCATACGGCGGCGACCAGGCATCTTTTTCATGTGAAGGATTTCACGAACTTTTCGAGAAGCGGCTCGCGAACGGCCCCCGGAGGGGGTCTCGCGGCCGCTCATACGATATCCCGGAAGCTCAGGCGATGCTCCATGCGATCCCATCGAGGATGTCGTGCTCGCTCACCACGACCTCCTCCGCACCGGTCCGTTCCATGATCGAAAGAAGCACGAGCGCCCCGGCGGCGATCACATCCACCCGCCCCGGATGCATCACCGGGATCGCCGCACGCTCGGCATGAGTGGAGCGCACCAGCCACTCGGTGATCTCGCGCACCTGATCGACCGGGATCCGGGAGTGGTGGATGGCGGCGGGGTCGTACGCCTCGAGCTCCAGCGCGATGGCGGCGACGGTGGTGACCGAACCGGCCAGCCCGACGAGCGTATGGCCGCCCTCACCGGGCCGGCAGGCACCGGTGAGCGCCACGGTCTCCTCGGCGAGGTCCAGCGCCTGCCGGACGTCCTTCTTCATGGCGGCGATCTGACCATCCGTCGGGGGATCGCTGATCGCGCCATCGGAGACCAGATGGCGCTCGGTCAGCCGTACGCAGCCGATGTCCACGCTGCGGGCGGCCCGCACACGCTCATCGCCCGCGACGAACTCCGTCGAGCCGCCGCCGATGTCCACCACCAGATACGGCCCGGCCACATGATCGTGGCCCTTCAGCTCCTTGGTGGCCCCGGTGAAGGAGAACTCCGCCTCCTGGTCCCCGCTGATCACCTCGGGCTCGACGCCCAGGATGTCGACGACGCCGCGCACGAACTCCTCGCGGTTCTCGGCGTCGCGGGAGGCGGAGGTGGCCACGAAGCGGACGCGCTCCACCCCCAGCCCCCGTATGACCTCCGCGTACTCACGGCAGGCGGCGAAGGTGCGCTCCAGCGCCTCGGGGGCGAGCCGTCCCGTACGGTCCACGCCCTGGCCCAGCCGGACGATCTTCATCCGGCGGTCGAGCTCCAGCAGCTCGCCGGATTCCGGCTCGGCGTCGGCCACCAGCAGCCGGATCGAGTTGGTGCCGCAGTCCACGGCAGCGACGCGGGTCATGCGCTCTCCTCCCCGGCGTGCGGCTCGGCATCGCCGTTCGTGGCACCGTTCTCATGGGGTTCGCACGGGCTCACGCACGGGCCCTTGCGCCACCACTCCGGCAGCATGGCGAGCGCCTCGTCCCCGAGCGGATTGACCCCGGGCCCGGCCGCGAGCGCATGGGCGACCAGGACGTGCAGGCACTTCACCCGGTCCGGCATCCCGCCCGCGCTCGGAAAGCCCTCCAGCACCTCGATGGCATCGCGGCGCGCGATGTAGTCCTCATGAGCGGCCCGGTAGGCGGCGGCGAGCTGCGGGTCGGTGGCCAGCCGGGCCGTCATCTCCCTCATCACGCCCTCGGCCTCCAGCGTGCCGATCGCGGACGCGGCGCGCGGACAGGTCAGGTAGTAGAGGGTCGGGAAGGGCGTGCCGTCCTCGAGTCGCGGCGCGGTCTCGACGACATCCGGGTTGCCGCAGGGGCAGCGGTGGGCGACAGCGCGCAGCCCGCGCGGCACCCGGCCCAGCTGCCTCTTGACGGCGGCGATGTCCGCATCGGTGGGCGCGGTGTGCTCCGTCTGCGGAGGGGGCGTATCCATGAGTGGGAAGTTCTCTTCGATCGGTTTCGGACCGGGTACGGCCGGGCGGCTCGCGGCGGACGCCTCAGCGTCGCGCGCTGTCCGCCTTCGCGGCGTCCGCCGTGTCCACGGCGTCCCAGAGGTTGGTGTACCAGGGGCGGTCGGCCGCGCTGTGGTGCGAGGAGCGCTCGGTCACGCCATGGCCGTCCACCACGCTGTAGCCGGTCTCCCCCGGCATCAGGAAGTGCAGCCGCTCGCGGGCCTGCCGCTCGGTGTAGGCGGGGTCGCGCAGCCGGGCCTTGTGCTCGCGCAGCTTCTTCACGTCGTCCCGCGCCTGCTGGGCCTCGCGCCGCTGGTCGGCGATGGCGGAGCGCTGGGAGATGTACTGCCGCGTCGGATAGGCGAGCGCGACGACCAGCGAGCAGACGACCAGGGCGAGCAGGGCCGCGCGGCCGGTGAGCCGGCCCCGGCGGCGCTTGACGCGGGCGCGGTAGACCCGGGCGGCGGCGTGCTCGCCGAGCGCCTTGAGCCTGGTCGCGGTGGAGAACCGATCCCGATCCGCCGGCACGTCGCCTCCCCGGTGATGACTTCGCGTAGCTACGCCGTCCCCGGCCACGGTACGGGACCGCGGCCGGGGACGGGTGTCGGACGTGACTGCTCCGTGAACCGAGCCGCGCGGTCGGCCGACCGCGCGGCTCGGCCGGCGGTCAGCCCTTGAAGCGCGGGAAGGCGGAGCGGCCCGCGTACACCGCCGCGTCGTCGAGGATCTCCTCGATGCGCAGCAGCTGGTTGTACTTGGCGACCCGCTCGGAGCGGGCCGGGGCGCCGGCCTTGATCTGGCCGCAGTTGGTGGCGACGGCCAGGTCGGCGATGGTGACGTCCTCGGTCTCGCCGGAGCGGTGGGACATCATGCACTTGTAGCCGTTGCGCTGGGCCAGCTCGACGGCGTCGAGGGTCTCGGTGAGCGAGCCGATCTGGTTGACCTTGACCAGCAGCGCGTTCGCCGTGTCGCTCTCGATGCCCTTGGCCAGCCGCTCCGGGTTGGTGACGAAGAGGTCGTCGCCGACCAGCTGGACCTTGTCGCCGAGCTGCTCGGTGATGGCCTTCCAGCCGTCCCAGTCCTCCTCGTTCAGCGGGTCCTCGATGGAGACCAGCGGGTAGGCCGCGACCAGCTCGCCGTAGTACGCGATCATGTCGGCGGCGGAGCGGGAGGTGCCCTCGAACTGGTAGGCGCCGTCGTTGTAGAACTCGGAGGCGGCGACGTCGAGCGCCAGGGCGATGTCCTGGCCCGGCTGGTAGCCGGCCTTCTTGACGGCCTCGAGGATCAGGTCCAGGGCCTCACGGTTGGAGCCGAGGTTCGGCGCGAAGCCGCCCTCGTCGCCGAGGCCGGTGGACAGGCCCCGCTCCTTCAGCACGCCCTTCAGGGTGTGGTAGACCTCGGCGCCCCAGCGCAGGGCCTCGGAGAAGGACTCCGCGCCGATCGGAGCGATCATGAACTCCTGGATGTCCACATTGGAGTCGGCGTGCGAGCCGCCGTTGAGGATGTTCATCATCGGGACCGGCAGCAGATGGGCGTTGGGGCCGCCGAGGTACCGGAAGAGGGGGAGGTCGGAGGCCTCGGAGGCGGCGTGCGCGACGGCGAGGGAGACGCCGAGGATGGCGTTGGCGCCGAGCGAGGACTTGTCCGGGGTGGCGTCCAGGTCGAACATCGCCTGGTCGATCAGGCGCTGCTCGGTGGCGTCATAGCCGACCAGCTCGGGGCCGATCTGCTCGATGACGGCGAGGACGGCCTTCTCCACGCCCTTGCCGGCGTAGCGGCTCTTGTCGCCGTCACGGAGTTCGAGGGCCTCGAAGGCGCCGGTGGAGGCACCGGACGGAACGGCGGCACGGCCGGTGCTGCCGTCGTCGAGGCCGACCTCGACCTCGACCGTGGGGTTGCCTCGCGAGTCGAGGATCTCGCGAGCTACGACGACGTCGATGGACGGCACGAGGTTCTCCTTCGTATGTGTCTGCGGTAGCAGCACGAGCCTAACGGGCCGGGAGGGCTGCACCCCCCGTTAGCCCGCCCCGCGAGACAGGACGTGGCACAAAAACCCGGATTGGCCGCGGATATCCAGATTTCCGGGTGACTGACAAGCCCCGGCCGGACACACCGAGGGGGCGGCGCGCCCGGCCGGGGCTGGATTCTCGGAGGCCGGGCCCGAGCGGAGGCCGGCCGAGGTGGGTCAGCTCAGGTGGAGCTGCTGGCCCGGGTAGATCAGGTCGGCCTGCTCGACGATGTCCTTGTTCAGCGTGAAGAGCTTCTTCCAGCCGCCCTTGACCCGGTGCTCCTTGGCGATCTTGGCAAGGGTGTCGCCGGACTCGACCTTGTACTCGCCGTCACCCTTCTTGACCGGGCCGCGGGTCTGCGAGCGCCCGGCGTGCTCGGGCTCGCTGCGGGTCTCGGCCTTCGGCTGGGCGGGCTGGGCCGCCGGGGCCGACTGCGAGGGCTGGGGGGAGGACTGGGTGGAGGCGTCGGACTGCGCCTGCGAGCCCGAGGAGGAGCCGGAGGAGCCCGAGGGGGCGCCACCGGAGGTCAGGCCCTTACCGCAGACCGGCCAGGCGCCCTTGCCCTGGCTGGAGAGCACCTTCTCGGCGATCTGGATCTGCTGGTCCTTGCTGGCCTTGTCCGCGGTGGGGGCGAACGCGGTACCGCCGTAGGCGGCCCAGGTGGAGCTCGAGAACTGCAGACCGCCGTAGTAGCCGTTGCCGGTGTTGATCGACCAGTTGCCGCCGGCCTCGCACTGGGCGACCTGGTCCCACTGGGACGTGGTGGCGGCGGAGGCGGAGGTGGCGCCGAGGAGCGGCGCGGCCACGGCCGCGCCGGCGATGCCGGTGAGCGCGGCGATACGGGTGACCTTGGACGGGCGGCGGTGCTTGCCGTTGGACTTGAGCATCGTTGGTTCGTTTCCTCACCGACGCCTACGAGGTGAGCTGTCGGGTTCGGGCGTGAGTTGCCCGGCCGGATACGGCACGCCGCATCCGGCTTCACCCCTAGCCGTCGAGCCCGCTTCCACAGGCTTTTCGGCACCTACCTTGGGTCCCCCGCTCCTGCCTTCGGCGCTGACGCGTCGGTACCGGTCGACCGCCGGCAGGATTCGGCGTGACGATCGACGGTGCCCGCGGTAGCGAGCGGAAAGACGTTAAACACACCTGTGGGGAAGGTTCAAACACCTTCATCTCGTCGCAGGATGGTGTTCCCGATCTCACTTGTCGCACATCCCCGCAGGTAGGACCGGGTGCGGAGGGATCGGACAGGGGGAACACGCCGGACGATGTGACGAGAGGTATATCTCACCGGTTCCAGATCGGGCAATTCCCCCCGAATTACCGCCCCTTGGCGGATAGGTCAAGGCGCTGACCAGGGAGGATGAGGTCCGGGTCGGACCCGATGACCTGCTCGTTGGTGTCGTAGAGCCCATGCCACCCATCGGCCAACTCGCCCCGTTGGGCAATCGCTGACAGATTGTCACCCGGTCGGACGGTGTAGTCGTCACCCGTAGAGCCCTGGGCACGGTCCGCGTCGCCGCGGGAGGCATGCTTCCCGGAGGGCCGGGCATCCGCCGTCGAACCGTCGCCCGCGCGCTCTCCCGCGCCTTCTTCACCCCGATGGCGGCCGCTGGGCGCGGGATCGGCGGACGAGTCCGGCGCGTCCGGGGAGGCGGAGGGGTCCGGCGAGGACGTGGAGTCGTCCAGTCCGTCGGGGGACTGGGAGGTACGGGGCGCGTCCGGCTTCTCGGCACTCGGGGACGCATCCGGCGTACGGGGCGTATCGGATGATCCGGAGTCACCGGACGCGTCGGACGGCAGCACACCGTCCAGCAGCCCCCGGCCCTCCTCCGTGTCGCCGCGCTGGGCCGAACCCGGCCGGTCCGGGGTGGCCGTGGAGCCAGGGTCCACATCGGGGGCGCCGCTGCCGTCGGAGAGCCCGGCGTTCAGCGCACAGCTCGGCCAGGCGTCCGGGCCGCGGTCACCCAGAATCGATTCGGCAACGGTTATCTGCTGGGAGCGGCTGGCCAGATCGGGGCGCGGGGCGTAGTCCGTACCACCGTGGCTCTTCCACATGTCCAGGGTGAGCTGGAGCCCGCCGTAGAAGCCGTTGCCCTCGTTGGCGCTCCACATGCCGCCGCTCTCGCACTCGGCGACGCGGTCCCATGTGGTGGCCGGGGCGGCTTGGGCGCCGCCCGCGCCGAACAGCGGTATGGCGATGCTCGCCCCAGTGACGCCTGCCGCGACGACGATGGCCGGAGCCTGACGAGGGCGGCGGTGTCTGCCGTTCCCGGAAAGCATGCGATTGGGCCTCTCGTGTGACCTTCAGTTGCGGTTGAACATAGCGAGGCCGCCCGATCATCACAACCCGATGTATCCCAGGTCACGCCCAGGTCACGCAGCTGAGCGTTCGTCACTTATGTCGCCCCACAAGGGGCTTGATCGATTCACTCGTCCGGCGAATTCCATTCCACCGGAAGCGCGCGCAGCCCGCGCATGATCAGTCCGCCGCGCCAGCGCAAATCCCGCGAATCCACCGCAAGCCGCAGATCGGGCAGGCGCCGCAGCAGGGTACCGATCGCGGTCCGTGCCTCCAGCCGGGCGAGCGGTGCGCCCAGGCAGTAATGGATGCCGTGGCCGTAGCCGAGATGCTGATTGTCCTCGCGGGTGAGATCGAGGACCTCGGGCGCGTCGAACCGCTCCGGGTCGCGGTCGGCGGCGGCGAGCACCACCAGCACCGGCTCCCCCTCGGCGATGCGCTGTCCGCCGATCATGACCGGCTCGGTGGCGAACCGCCAGGTGGCGATCTCCACCGGCCCGTCGTATCGCAGCAGCTCCTCGACCCCGGCCGCGAGCACCCCCTCGTCCCCTTCTTCCAGGGCCCGCTGGAGCAGGGCGCGCTGCTCCGGATGGCGCAGCAGCGCGTACATCCCGTTGCCGATCAGGTTGACGGTCGTCTCGAAGCCGGCGAACAAGAGGATGAAGGCCATGGCCGCCGCCTCGTTCTCGGTGAGGTGCTCACCGTGGTCGCCGGCGCGGATGAGACCGGAGATCAGGTCCTCCTCGTCCCCTTCTACTCCGGGTGCCGCAAGGGACAGCCGCTTCCGGTGGATCAGCTCGGCGAGATACGCCCGGATCCGCTTCACCGCGCGGGCCACCCCACCGCGCGGCCCTCCGCCGTGCCGGATCATCGATCCGGCCCAGTCCCGGAAGTCGTCCTGGTCCTCGCGCGGCACCCCCAGCAGATCGCAGATCGCATAGATGGGGAGAGGGAAGGCGAACTCATGGATGAGGTCCGCCTCTCCCCTCTCCGAGAAGGCGTCGATGAGCTGATCGGTCAGCTCCCGCACGCGCGGCGCGAACGCGGCGACGCGGCGGGGCGTGAACGCCTTGGACACCAGCCGGCGCAACCGGGTGTGGTCCGGAGGGTCGATATTGAGCAGATGTGTCATCAGGTCCGCGCGCTGTTCGCCGGGAATGCCCACCTTGCCCCGGGCATGAGCCGACTCGCTGTGCCGCTGGGGATTCTTCGACAGACGGGGATCGGCCAGCGCCTGCCGTGCGTCGGCGTAACGGGTCACCAGCCATGCCTCGACACCACTGGGGAGCGTGGTCCGGTGCACCGGCGCGTGTTCGCGCAGCCAGGCGTACGCCGGGTAGGGGTCGGTCGCGAACTCCCAGGTGAAGAGGGTGGGAGGGGAGATGTAACGGGGCTGTTCTGGCACCCTCCGACGATACCGGCCACCATCCGGGGACCCCGATACCGACCTTTATCGGAAGTAATGGGATAAGGCGGTGGCTGAATCGATAACCGTCGAATATTAATTCAAGTTTCCCTCCACGCATCCTCCACCAGGCACACACAGCCGGAGTCGATTGCCCCGTATCCGAGGAGCGCGAACGACGATCTACGGCCACTCCACCACCCTCCGCGCGCCGCGTCCGCACACGCTCCGACCTGGGCCAACGCCCGCATGCCCAGGCTTGGCTGAAATGGCGTCAGATGGCCCGAATGAGACTGAGGCACATGCACGGCGACCCCTGAGCGTGGTGATACGATCACCGCGCTTGCCAGGCGAGCCAAGGGCGCGTAAGACACACGGCGACCCCGGCAGAAAGCCGAGAGGGTCACCACTCTGAGGAGCATTATGCCGCCAGTCGGGCATACGGAGCCGTTCCGGCGCACCGACTTCTGTGCGCTGCCGTCGGCAAGACGAGTGCGATGTCCCCGGACTCTGCGGACACCGTACGAGCGCTGACTCACCGCATCCTCTCAGCACACCCGGATGCAAAAACGCACAACACCTCCTTATCAAGTCCATGGCGGTCTAGTCGTTTAAAGAGAGTCTTATGACGCAATACATACAGGATCCAGCACTCTGGGGCCTGATCGTTGGCACGCCTCTCGCCGCAACCGCCCTTATCCGTGGCCGGAAGGCGCGGGCGACTCTGCGCAAGGAAAAAGCGGAGCTGGAGAAGCGCGCCGCGGACCTCGAGAGCAATTACGCCGAGGCGGTGCAGGAGGCTCAGATCCGCGCGGAGGAGGCCACCAAGAGTGCGCTGAAGTCCGCCATGCGAACGCTTCAGGGCCTCGCCAACGAGCAGCAGCTGGCCATCTCCAAAACCCAGGACAAATACGGGGAGCACCAGATTCTCCAGGACCTTCTGGAGATCGACCACATGAACTCGCAGTTCGGGCGGCGTGCCCAGTCCATCGCCGTGCTCTGCGATGGCTGGCTGGGCCGTCAGCGGTCCGTCGCCTCGGTGTACGACGTGGTGCGCAGCGCCAAGGGCCGTATCCGCCACTACACCCGCGTGGAAATCCGCTCCCAGAGCAATTTCGCGCTGGTCAGCAAGGCCGTCGAACCGGTCGCGCTGGCCCTGGCCGAGCTGCTGGACAACGCGACCAGCTACTCCGCCCCCGACTCTCCGATCGACATCACCATCCGCACCGTGCCGAAGGGCGTCTGCGTCATCATCGACGACGCCGGCGTCGGCATGAACGAGGAGGAGAAGAACCGGGCCGACAAGCTGCTGTCGGCCACGCGCTCGACGGGTGTGACGGGGCTCGGCAATCCACCGCAGTTCGGCTTCGCGGTGATCGGCGTGCTCGCCTCGCGGTACGGCTTCAGCGTCTCCGTCGATTCGACCTCTCCTTACGGTGGTGTGCGCGCCGTAGTGCTTCTTCCCGAGGACCTCCTGACCAACATGCCCGAGCCGGCGGAGCAGCCGTCGCGCCGCGCGTCCGCCGCGGCGGACCAGCCGGAGGCGAGCGCGGAGACCGGCTCCACCGCGGGTGGTCTGCCCAAGCGTCGCCGCAAGGGCTCGATCTCCATCGTCCCGAAAGCAGATTCCCCGAGTGCCTCGGCCAGGACGAGCGAGGAAACCGCTTCGATCATGGGCGCCTTCCAGCGCGGCACCCAGTCCGGACGCTCCGCAAACCCGAGCAGGGAAGGGCATGATCCTCAGTGAACAACGACCTGTCATGGATGCTTGACAGCGCCCTGGAGGTACCAGGGGCCCGTCATGCGATCCTGGTCTCCGCCGACGGTCTGCTGATGGCCCGTTCTCAAGAGGTCAACAAGGACGAGGCGGATACCGTCGCTGCCGCGATGAGCGGCATCCAGTCTCTGAGCCGGACCATGGCCGGCTTCTGCGGCGGCCCCCATATGACCTGGCGTCAGACACTCGTCGAGTTCGACGGAGGATGGGTCTTTCTCATCTCCGCCGGGGAGGGCGCGTATCTCGCGGTCTCCTCCGCGCCCGATGTCGACATGGCTGACATCACCTTCCGGATGCAGCAGCTCGTCGGGCAGCTCGGCAAGGTACTGACCACTCCACCTCGCGAAAACACGAGCGTTCAGGCATGACAGCGCCGGGTGAGCAGGAGCCGGAGTCCGCACAATTAGTGCGACCGTACGTCATCACCAATGGTCGCGGGCTCCCGGACAATGACCAGTTCAACCTGATCACTTTGGTCACCGCGTCCGACCAGGTGCGCCCCGGTCATCTCGACCCGGAAAGGCGCAGCCTGCTGGACCTGTGTGGGGGAGGCTATCTCTCGGTCGCCGAAATAGCGGGCCACATGGGTCTTCCGATCGGCATTGTCAAGGTTCTGCTGTCCGATCTCTCCGCGGACGGATACCTGATCACACGCGCCCCCGCGCCTCCCGCCCAGCTTGTCGATGTTTCGCTCCTTCAGGAGGTGCTGGATGGGCTCCAGGCCCGTTTCGGATGATGACGTCTATCTGGACGACGCCGTGCAGATCGCGGCCAAGGTCCTGGTCGTGGGGCACTTCGCGGTCGGAAAGACGACGTTCATCGGCACCATGTCCGAGATTCCTCCGCTGCGCACCGAGGAGCGGATGACACAGGCCGGAGCCCATGTCGATGACCTGATGGGCACCCGTGGCAAGACCACGACCACCGTGGCAATGGACTTCGGCCGTCTCACGCTGAGCGAGCGACTCGTTCTGTATCTGTTCGGCACCCCCGGACAGGAACGCTTTGTTCAGGTATGGGAAGACATGACCCGAGGCGCGCTCGGGGCGTTGATCCTGGTAGATCCGGAACGGCTCAAGGAGTCCTTCCCCGTGATCGACCTGGTGGAGCAGTACGGACTTCCCTACGCGATATCCGTCAATCACTTCGACGGCACACCGGCGCGCCCCGACGAGGAACTGCGCGAGGCGCTTGACCTGCTGCCCGAGACCCCCATCGTCACCTGCGACGCACGCGACCAGAAGTCATCGGCCAACGCGCTGATCACCCTGGTCCGCTACCTACAGGAACGTACCCGCCAGGAGCACGAATGAACACGCAATCGGATTACCCGGCGGCGCCGCCGCCGGGCTGCCCCGCCCATGGCAGCGGCAAGCGGGTGCCGCTGTACGGGCCGGAGTTCGCTGCCGATCCGGGGGCCTTCTACGCCCATCTGCGCTCGTACGGGCCGGCCGCGCCGGTCGAGCTGTCCCCCGGTGTGGAGGCCACGCTCGTCACGGACTACGCGGCGGCCCTTCAGGTGCTGCAGAACCCGGACACCTTCGCCAAGGACGCCCGCCGCTGGCGGGCCTTCAACGAGGGCAAGGTGTCGCCGAAGAGTCCGGTCGTGCCCATGCTGGGGTACCGGCCCAACTGCCTGTTCACCGATGGCGCGGAGCACATGAGGCTGCGCCAGGCGGTGACGGACAGCCTCGCCGGCGTCGATCCGCACTGGCTGAGCCGACACGTCGAACGCGTGTCCTCGTATCTCATCGACCAGTTCAGCGCGCGCGGCACGGTCGATCTGCTCAACGACTATGCCAAGATGCTGCCGCTCCTGGTGTTCAACGAGCTGTTCGGCTGCCCTCCGGAAATCGGTGACCGACTGGTCTTTGGAACCTCCGGAATCTTCGACGGCGGAGTGGACGCGGAAAAGGCGAACGCCGAGCTGACACAGGCCCTCGTCGAACTGATCGCGCTCAAGCGGAGGCAGCCGGGGGACGATGTCACCTCCCGGTTGATGCAGCACCCGGCCGAACTGAGCGACGAGGAGATGATCCATCAGCTCGTCATGCTCATCTGCGCCGGCACGGAGCCCCAGCGGAACCTCATCGCCAACGGGCTCTACTTCATTCTCTCCGACGAAAAGTATTCGGGCGGCGGGATGATGGTCGAGGATGCCATCCACGATGTGCTGTGGAACAGCCCGCCGATGGCCAACTACGCCCCGCACTATCCGGTGCAGGATGTCGAACTCGAGGGCGGCCGGCGGCTGAATGCGGGCGACCTCGTTCTCATCAGCTTCGCGGCGGCGAATACCGATCCGTCGCTTTCCTCGGCCCGGCAGACTCTGAGCAAGCGGGCGCATCTCGCCTGGAGCGCCGGGCCCCATGCGTGCCCCGCCAAGGACTCCGGTCAGCTCATTGCCGTGGGGGCCATCGAGAAGCTGCTCAACCACCTTCCCGACATCGAGCTCGCGGTGCCCGTCGAGAGCCTGACCTGGCGGCCCGGCCCCTTCCATCGGGCGCTTGCCGCCCTTCCGGCCCGCTTCGCCCCGGTTCGCCCCAAGCAGCCCCCGTCCATGCCGGCCGAGCGGCGGCCGACCCCCGCGGCCGGCACGGGGAGCCAACCCCCGGGAAGGCCGGAAAAGGGTAGCTGGTGGAGCTCATTCCTGTCGTGGTGGAAGGCATGACCAAAAGATGTGATCTTGCGCACAATTCGAATTTATTTCATCCTGAATGAATGTTCAATCACGGGGGTAGAACGTATCGCGAATTCGCGTGATCCACACATCACTCTCGGCATTCGGCGTGAATTGGATTAGCCGGTCCGAGGGTGTTGTGGACCTGAAGGAGTGATTGTGGAATCTGTCGCCGCCGGCACGGTTGTCGACCGACGTTCCGTGGTTTCGCTCATGTCTCGCCTACGCGCCTCGCGAGGACAGTCAAATCCCTATCCCATTTACGCGGAGCTCAGGGCGATGGGTGATGTCGTACCCGCGCCCTGGGGTGGTTTCCTGCTCATGTCCCATGATATCTGCGACTATGTTCTGCGCAGCAGGGAATGGGCGACATTCGACGCCGAATGGCGATCACGCCAAGGAGAGGGAAACCGTTGGTCCGCACCCGCGGCCCAACAGCTGAGTCATACGCTCCAGGGGTTGAATCCGCCGCACCACACCCGGCAGCGGCGGTCCCTGGGGAACATCTTCGACCGAGCCACCCTGAACGCCCTGCACGCCCCCGTCGCGCGCATGGCCGACGAGCTGCTCGACCGGCTCGCCGAGCGGCTGCGCACCGCCGGGGAAGCGGACTTCGCCACCGTGGTCGGCGAGGAACTGCCAGTGGCCACCATCGGCCACTGGCTGAAACTCCCCCGGGCCGACCACGAGTTGCTCAGGTCGCTCACCCACGGTCAGGCATACGCCCAGGAACTCCTCCCCTCGGCAAGTCAATTGACGCAGGCAAATGCTGCCGCCCGTGGCCTGCGCGACTACTTCACGGCGGTCGTCCAAGAGCGCCGGCAGGCCCTGGGAGACGACGTGCTCTCCGACTGGATCCGTACCTGGGACGCGATCGAGCCGGACCGGGCCGTGGCCGACGAGACGCTCTACCACCTGGTGATGTTCATCGTCATCGCCTCGCTGGAGACCACCTCCACGCTGCTCTCCAACATGGTGTGGCTGCTCGATCAGCACCCCCGGCAGCTGCAGTGGCTGCGGTCCCACCCCGAGGGGATACCGCAGGCCGTCGAGGAAGTGCTGCGCTACGATCCTCCCATTCATCTGACCACCCGTGTCGCCACCGAGGACACCGTTCTCTCCGGCTTTCGAATATCGAGGGACGACATAGTGCACGTCATGATCGGCGCCGCCAATCACGACCCGGCCCATATGGCGGATCCCGACACGTTCGATATCTGGCGCACGGCAAGTCATCTCGGTTTCGGGGGCGGAATTCACTACTGCCTCGGGGCGGCTCTGGCCCGTTTGGAGGCCAGGGTGCTGCTGTCCGGCCTCATCAGGCGTTTCCCGACCCTTCGCGTCGTTTCCCCTCCGGTATGGGAGCCGCGCGTGGCCTTTCGGCGTCTCACGGCTCTGCATGTGGTCGAGCGCTGAGCCATGGTGAGGAACACGGTGTTCAAGGACTTCAAGACCCTTCAGGTCACCGGTGACGGCCCCGAATTGCGGGTGCGGTTCAACAGCCCGGAGACCGGAAACGCCATAGGCGAACACACTCTGGACGAGCTCCTCACGGTACTCGACGAGGTGCACGAACGGCCGGATATACGGGTGGTGGTGCTTTCCGGCGCCGGACCCGATTTCTGCGTCGGCGGGGACCGCCGGGAATTCTCCGACCACCTCGCGGACGACCCCACCGGAGGGGCCCTGCGGACCATGGGCGGGAAGGCACGCAGAGTGTGCGACGCGCTCGCGACCACCTCCGCCGTCACCATCGCCCGGCTGCACGGCCAGGTCATCGGCGCGGGTCTGGCGCTCGCCCTGTTCTGTGATCTGCGCGTGGGGGCGGCCGACAGCCGCTTCCGTCTGCCGGAGCTCGCGCTCGGCCTCCCCGCCGCCTGGGGCGGTTCACTGCCGCGGCTGCTGCAGGAGGCCGGGGTGGCCAGGATCCGTGAGCTGATCCTGACCGGAAACAGCTTCGACGCCGCCAAGGCGGAGCAGCTGTCCATCGTGCACCGGGTGGTCCCGGAGGCCGAGCTCGACACCGTGGTCAGCGAGTGGTCCCGCCCGGTCATCCGCCGCTCGGCGGCGGCTCTGCGCACCACCAAGGCCCTGGTGAACTCCTACTCGGCCGCCGGCAGACTCGCGGATGCCACCTTGCTGGACGCCGAGTTGCTGGCGGCCGTGGTCGCCGCAGGGCGGCATCCGCGAGGCTGACCGGCTCATTCCGTCAGCCGGATCCGAACGAGCCGCTGTGGCCCTCGGTCCAGGTCGGCCGGTTCTCGGTGCCGCTTCTGCCGGAGTCCTTCGTACCGGAGCCGCCCAGTTCGTGCGGGCGGCGGCGGGCGCCGTCCTGCGGGAGCTCATCGGGCTCACGGCTCTGGGTGACGTAGCCGATCCGCTCGGCGTCATCCTGATGCCCGGGGCCGTGGCCCGCCTCCCGGGCCTGGCGGTCGGTCTCGTCGGCCTGCTGCCAGGCGTCCGACCGGGGCTGCGGGGTCCGGGGCGGTTCGGGCTCCCGGGCCCGGATCCGTATCCCCCACCACACTGCCGCGATCAGTACGACGACGATCACGGCTCCGACGATGAACGGCCCGGTCCCGATCAGCAGATCCCGGGCCACGGCGAGATCAGTGGCGTACGCATACATGCCGGCCGTGTACCCCCCGCCGCCCGGGTCACTCCGGGATGCCCTCGGCCGCGCGTATCGCGTCGCGGTAGGCGCGGGCCGCCGCGCGCAGGGACGTCTCCGGGTCGATGCCGTCCGCCTCGGCGCGCACCGCGAGCGCCAGCAGCTCGTAACCGATGCCCGCGCCCCCGGGGAGGGCCACGTCGAGACCGGCGGTCCGGGCGCGGGAGGCGAGCTTGGCGGTCAGCGCGAGGGCGGGCTGACCGAGCGGCACCCCTTCGGTGACCGACTGACGCTGCTTCTCGATCGCCTTGGTCCGCAGCCAGTGCGCCTTGACGTCCTCGGGGGTCTCGGCGGCCTCCTCACCGAAGACATGCGGATGGCGGTGGATCAGCTTGTCCACGATCCCGCCCGCCACATCGTCGATCGAGAACGGCTGGTCCGGGTCCTCCTGGGCGATCCGGGCGTGGAAGACGACCTGCAGAAGCACATCGCCGAGCTCCTCGCGCAGCGCCTCGCGGTCGCCCTCCTCGATGGCCTCGACGAGTTCGTACGCCTCCTCGATGCCGTACTTCACCAGCTCCTCGCTGGTGCGGGTGCCGCTCCACGGGCAGGCGATCCGGATCCGGTCCATGACCTGCACCAGATCGAGCAGCCGCGCCCCCGGCAGATCGTAGGAGCCGGGCAGCAGCTCCAGATCCGGCATCGCCTCACGACCGGATCCGGCCAGCCGGGCCAGCCCGTCGGTCAGCCCGGACTCACCGGCGGCCGAGGTGATCACGACCGTGGTACGCCCGCCCTCCGCGCGGCAGTAGTCGACCAGCTCGCGCGCGTCGGGCGCCGCGAGCTCCACCTCGATGCCCGCCTCACGCAGATACGGGAGCTGCGGATGGTCCGGGTCGCCGCACATCACCCGGTCGGCACCGCGCAGCACCTGCCACGCGGACCAGGACAGCAGGCCGGGCGCCACCCGGTGGCTGGTGGTGAGGAGGACGACACGGCCGGTGGCGGCTGCTTCGGCGGGGGCGGTGGAGTCAGGTGCGGTCACCCTTGAAACGTAACGTACGCCTGCCGGAACGGGACTTACACCGGCTGCTGGGGGGTGTTCGAGGTGCGCAGCCACGCCTCCTTGGCGAGGACGGCGGTGCCCTGGGTGTCGTCCCACTTCCCGTACCGCGGATTGACCCGGATGTCGAGCTCCTCGGAGGTACGGCTGAACACCTCGTTGACCTCGGCGGTGCCGAGCTTGCGCAGCAGCGCGGTGCGGGTGAGCTCCATCCGGACGGCGTCGTCGATCCGGTCGGGCGCGATGCCCTGCTCCAGGTAGACGGCGCGCAGCGTGGCGGGGCCGCCGCTCTGCCGCTCGGCGGCGGCGCGGGCCCGCTGCACCTCGCGACGGGTGACGTTGATCCCGTTGTCCTTGCCGGCCCGCTCAATGACCCGGAACTGGATCATCCGGATCAACGTGTCCTGGCTCAGCCGGCCGCTCCCCGCGACCAGCTGGTCGGCCCTCGGGGAGCCGCGCTGCGCGTCCCGGACGTCCCTCACCTGCGCCTGCAGCTGGGAGACGGTGATCCGGCCCCCGTCCACGACGGCCGCGGCGCCGGGGCGCGGGGCGTTGCCGCACGCGGTGAGCAGCGGGGCGGAAAGGAGCAGGGCGGACGCGGCGGAGACGGAGAGCGCGGTACGGCGGCGGATCATTGAGCCTCCCGGCAGAGATCGTGCGGCGCGACAAACGATCTGGCGATGATCGATGGTATGGAGTCGGCGCGGCCTAGGCCACTGCTTGGACAACGATTCACCGCGGTCTTGGTCAGCCTTCAGCCGTCGGCCCTCCCCCCTCAGCCGTGGACCCGGCCGAGCCAGTGCAGCGTGCGGCGGATCTCGTCGGTGAAGGGGTGGTGCGGCCCGTGCACCCGCTCGGCGTCGTGGAGGAGCCGGACGAGGATGTCATGGGCCGCCGGGCGGTCGCCGAGGGAGAGCAGCAGATGGCCGGTGCGGCGGCGGATGTCCAGCGGCTGGGTGGGGTCGGCGGCGGCGTACTGCTCGAAGTACGGCAGCAGGGTGCGGTATTCGTACAGCGCGGCGGCGGCCTCGCCGAGCTGTTCCAGGCACTGGGCCGCCTCGTAGCGGAACTGGAGCGACTGGCGCAGCGCGAGCGGGCCCGACTCGGCGGCGTACTCATCGGCCAGCCGACGCAGTTCGGGCAGGGCGCGGCGGTACTGGCCGTCGTCCATCAGCGTCGCCGCGTACTGCTTGCGCAGCGACCGTACGACGGCCGAGCGTTCACCGTGCTCGGCGGCAGCGGCCGGGAGGATCGCGCCGAGGATGTCCACGGCCTGGGTGATCCGCCCCTGGTCGAGCAGGCGCTTGACCTCGTCGACGGCCGCGGCGACATCCGGCCGCCCGGCCTGCCCGGCGGTCTCCGCGGGCCGCGGCAGCGGTACGGGGACGACGGGCGCCGCGGCGGTACGGCCCGGGTGATCCGCACGGTCCGGCCAGGGGGCGTGCGGGCGCAGAAAGGGGCGCGTGGGGTCCATCGGTCCGCCGGCCGGTGCGGGGCCCGCGCCCGGGTGGGGCAGCAGCGGCACCAGCGCCTTGTAGACCTCCTGGGCATCGGCGGGCCGGGCCTGCGGATCCTTGGCGAGCAGCCGCAGGACGAGCGCTTCGAGCGCCTCGGGCACCTCCGGGCGCACCTGGCGGACCGGGACGGGCGATTCGTAGAGATGGCGGTGGAGCACCCCGAGGGCGGTGGACCCGGCGAAGGGCACGCTGCCGATGAGGAGTTCATGGAGCAGCACACCGAGCGCGTACAGATCGGTGTACGGGCCGACGGCGCCGCCCATCGCCTGCTCGGGGGCCATATAGGCGGGGCTGCCGATGGGCGACCCGGTGTGGGTGAGCCGGGTGGTGTCGGTGTCGAGGACGGCGGCGACGCCGAGGTCCAGGACGGTCACCGAGCCATCCGGGCGGACCATCACATTCCGCGGCTTCAGGTCGCGGTGGACGATCGGCACCGCGTGCACGGCCGAGAGCACGGCGCACAGCTGGGCGGCCACACAGACCGCCCAGGGCCAGGGGTACGGATCGTGCTCGGCGAGGTGGTCGGCCAGGTCGGCGCCCCCGACATGGCTCATGACGAGGTAGAGGTCCTCGCCGTCGCTGCCCGCGTCATGCACGGTGACCAGTCCGCGGTGGTCAACCTGCGCGGTGACCCGGCATTCGCGGACGAAGCGGCGGCGCAACTCGTCCACGGCGTCGCCGGGACCGCCGGGGCCCGCCACCCGGTCGGGGCGCAGCAGCTTGACCGCGACGCGGCGGTCCAGTCTGCGGTCGTACGCGGTCCACACCTGCCCCATACCGCCCTGGCCGAGCAGCATGGCCAGCTCATAGCGGTCGGCGATGACGCGTCCGTTCAACGGCCCTGCTCCTTGCGCAGCCACTCGCTCAGCTCGTCCAGCTCGGCGCGGACCCGGTCGATGCGCTGGGGGTGGGGCTGCTGCGGCAAGGAGGGCTGGGCCCCGATCCCCGGGTGGGGGTAGGCCGGGGGCTGGGGCGGGACATAGCCGTACGGCCGGAGCCCGTAGGGGGGCGCCGACAGCGGCGCCGCGGTGGGGACCCCCGAGGCCGCCCGGGCGGCCGAGGCCGCGCGGTAGTGGCCGATGTCCACGACCAGGTAATGCGTCGTCACCCCGGCGGCCAGCGTGAACAGCGCCGCCAGCGCGATGTACCCCAGCGTGCCGGGGTTGTCGTCCGGTCCGGTCCCGATCTCCACCAGGGTCAGCACGACCAGCCCACAGGTGCCCCAGAACAGCGCCCAATCCAGCGGCCGGCGCCGCATGATGGCGATCCGCAGCATGGTGACCCAGGACAGGATGCCGATGCTGAGCAGGGTCACGGACACGAAGATCACCCGCACGATGACCACCAGGGCGGTGGCGGCGGGGCGGGGCTGCGGCGGCGCGGGGACGTGGCCGTGCATTGCTGCTCCTGGAGGGACCTGATTCGGCGGACGCCGATGGACGCTGACGCGCTTTTGAGCGTATACGTGGACACGGCGGAGGGAGCCCGGGTTGTACGGAACCGGCATGCGATTGATCACACAATTGTGATCAGTCGGGCTGGACGGTGCCGTCCGCGAGGCCGTCGTACAGCCCGCGCACCAGCTGGTCGCCCAGGCGGGCCGCGAGCCGCAGGGTCTCCTCGAACGCGGCCAGGGTGCGGTAGCGCTCACCGTAGCGCCGCTGGTCGGCCAGCGGCAGCCGGGGCAGCCGCAGCCGGCGCACGTCCAGCCGGGTCGCGGTGGAGGCGTAGCTGCTGGCCTGCCGCTGGTTGGCGCTGCCGCGCAGATACCCGGCCAGGAACCAGGAGTCCAGCGCCTCGGGGTCCGGCCGGAGCAGACACAGATGGCGGGCCGGGGCGGCCCCGGCCGTGGTCTCGTCGATGACGCGGGCGACGGTGCCGCCGCCGATCAGCGGGACGACCACATCGCCGACTTCGGTCAGCACGGGCTCCCCGTCCGCGGCCCCGGGGGCGGCGGGGGCGACCGGGGTGCCGGTGGGGCCGGTTCCGGCGAGGACGTCCTGTTCGGTGAGGAGCGGGGCCGCGGCGGGGCCGCCGCCGGTCTTGAGCACCAGGGCACCCGCGCGGGCGAGTTCGCCGACGGTGGTCATGGGCCAGCGGCCCTGGGCTCCGGCCGGGGCCGGGGCCTCGGCGGGCGGCTCGGCGGGGGTGGCGGGGGTCAGTTCGGTGGTGCGGGACAGGGTGGCGGTGAGCCGCTCCCGTACGGCGGTGAGCTCGGCGGCGCCGCCGCCCGCGGCGGGCGGCGGGAGATGGCGGGCGGGGGCCAGGTCCACATCGTCGTCGAGGAGTTGGATGACGGGCAGGGTGCGGCAGACGCCGGGCTGCTCGGGGGCGGTGCCGTCGCGGTCGAAGGCGCGCCAGGCGTCCAGGACGGTGGTGTGCACCGTCCGCCAGGGCAGCTTGTCGCGGCCGGGTGAGCCGGATGAGACGGCGGCGCCCTCCGTGGTCGCATGCCCGGCGGCGGCTGCCGCGTCGATGAGCAGCAGCCGGGGGGCGGCGGGCTGCCCGGCCCCGGGGCGGCGCAGCACCCACAGGTGCAGCGGGATCCCGTACGGCGGCGCCGCCCCGGCGGGCAGCGCGACGACGGCCCGCAGCGCACCGCGCCGCAGCAGATCGGCCCGGATCCGGCGGCCGGAGCGGCGGGAGGCGGCGGCGGGCGGCATCAGCAGGACGGCGGTGCCGCCCTCGCGGACATGCGCGAGGGCGTGCTGCACCCAGGCCAGCTCGGACTCGGTACGGGCGGGGAAGCCGTACTCCCAGCGCGAGTCGTAGGCCAGCTCGTCATGGCCCCAGTTGCGCTCGTTGAACGGGGGATGGCTGACCACGGCGTCGGCGCCGAGCCCCGGAAAGGCGTCCGCCCGCAGGCTGTCCCCGCCGCGCACCCGCACCTGGCCGTCGGAGTCCAGCGCCAGCCGCAGCGCGGTGAGCGCGGCGAGATCGGGGTCCAGCTCCTGGGCGTGCACGGTCTCCGCGCCCCGGGCGGCCCGCAACACTCCCCCGGTCCCGGAGGCGGGGTCGAACGCGGTGCGGGCGGGGGCGGCCGACGTGCCGGATCCAGCCCGCCCGGCCGTGGCCAGGCCCGCCAGGGCGGCCATGAGGGCGGCGGGGGCGGGCGGGGTGAGGGTGTACTGGCGGGGGTTGGCGTCCAGATGGCGGCCCAGCAGGAATTCGTACGTCTCGCGCGGACCGAGTTCGGCGGCGAGCTCCGCCGCCCCGCGCAGCAGCGGCACCGAGGGGCGCAGCCCGGCCGGGTCCGGGGTGGGTACGGGGTGGTCCTCTCCGAACCGTGCGGTCAGGGCGGGGGCGAGGGCCGCGGGCAGCAGCTCGGCCAGCTGATCGTCGGTGGCCCGGCCCAGCCGGCCCCAGACCCCGGGCCGGTCCCGTACCAGCAGCAGGACGGCGCCCACATGGCCCAGCGCGGCCGTGCCGCCCGCCGGGTGGCCGGCCAGCAGCTGCCAGACGCGCTCGCGCAGCGGGACCTCGGCGAGCTTGCCCTGGGCGCGCAGCCACTGCTCGATGTCGCCGAGCGCGAAGGTCGGACTGGTCTCGGTGCCGCCCACCGGCTTGGGGAAGTCGGCGTGGCGGCGGCGCCAGTTGGACACGGCCGCGCGGCCCACCCCCGCGAGCCGGGCGATCCCGGCGGCGGTCACCTCTGCTGCGTTCTCCGGCACCTGGCTGACTCCGTCCCGTGGTGCTGACCGGCGGTCAAGCATAGCGGCGAGCATCACATAGAGACCCATTCACGCCGTGAACCCCCCAACTCCCGCTGATTCTTGTTGACTCGGTTCACTGTGTCTGCTCTTATTAACGCGTCGGTTCACGGAGCCTCCTCCAACGCCTGAAAGGTGCCCATCCGTCATGTCCCAGCAGCAGAACCGGTTCGCCCGCCACAAGGTGCTCACCGGCACCGGCACCGGCACCGGCACCTGCGCGCTGGTCGCCGTCATCACCCTCGGTGGCGTCGCGGGAGGCGGTCACAACGGCGACGGCGAGAACGGCGGCACGGACACCAAGGCCTCGTCCGCCGACGGTGGTTCGGGGACCACGTCCAAGGCATCGGGCCAGAAGGCCATCGTGACCATCGGTGCCGACAACACCTATTTCAAGACCAACGGCTGCAAGAACTGGAAGAAGACGGGCTGATGCGCTCCACCACGACCCTGGCGGCGCTGTGCGCCGCCACCGCCCTCGCCCTTACGGCCTGCGGCACCGACGACGCCGGCGCCAAGAAGGCATCCGCCTCCCCCGCCCCCACCGGGGTCGCCGGGCTGACGGGTCCGCAGATCGCCAACAAGGCCATCCGGACGACGAAGTCGGCGTCCGCCATCACCGTCGACCTCGACGGGATCGTCGACGGCGGCGCCATGAAGTACCACATGTCCTCGGACAGCAAGGGCGACTGCGCCGGCACCATGTCCATGGGCGGCGACGGCAGCGTGCGGCTGATCAAGACCGGCGGCACGGCCTATATGAAGTACGACGCGGCCTTCTGGCGGGAACAGGGCGGGAAGGACGGGGCCGCCGCGGCCAAGATGATCGGTGACCGCTGGACCAGGACCGACGCCTCCGGCGCGGACGCCAAGGACCTCACCGGCATGTGCGACTCGGACGAGCTGCTCGCCGGGTTCGTCACCGGCGACACGGCCGCGCGCAAGGGCAAGGCCACCACCGTCGACGGGCAGCCGGCCATCACGGTGGTGGAGAAGGACGGCGACGAGACGTACACCCTGTATGTCGCCACCCAGGGCAAGCCGTACCTTCTCAAGCTGGTGACCAAGGGCGGTAAGGAGCCCGGCACGCTGCGGTTCGGCGACTTCGACCGGCCCGTCGACGCCAAGGCCCCCACCGGGGACATCGTCGACCTCGACAAGCTCGGCGGCTAGCCGCGGCGCCGCAGTTCCTCGTTGATCCGCTGGGCTTCTTCCAGCTGGTCCTCGAGGATGATGATGCGGCAGGCGGCGTCGATCGGGGTGCCCTGGTCGACCAGTTCACGAGCGCGCGCCGCGATGCGCAGCTGGTAGCGGGAGTAGCGGCGGTGGCCGCCTTCGGAGCGCAGGGGGACGATGAGACGGGCCTCGCCGACCGCCCGCAGGAAGGCGGGGGTGGCGCCGATCATCTCCGCCGCCCGGCCCATGGTGTAGGCGGGGTAGTCGTCGTCATCGAATCTGTCGTCGGCGCGCTCGTGGGGCTGTGACGTCATTGCACCTCTCTGGGGACGCGTCAGGGGGCCCTGGTGCCATATGGCACCAGGGCCCCGAGAGTTTCAACACCATCTACCGGCGCCGTGCGCCGGCCTTCTGTTTCCGCGTGCCGCCCGGCGGGCGGGGTGCGGGGATCGCGACTGCGTGACCGGGGACCACCTTCCAATCCGGGGTCTGCGGTACCCGAGCGGACCAGGTCCGTGCTCGGGCGATCCCGATGGCGTCTCCTCCTCTCCTGCTTCTCTCACTGATCTGGCCGATACCGCTGTCATCCTCATGCGCGGCCTCGTGCGCGGCGGCTCACCGCCGCGCCGGGTACCACTCGCGGCAGTTCGTCTCTGCCGCGCCTGATCGACCTCGTTGGCTACGAGAGAAACCCTAGTGGCAACGATCGCGGATGTCTACCTCGGCCGGTGCAGATTTCCCTCCGTCGGAGCAAGAGGCCCGGGATCGTCGGAGCAAGAGGCCCGGGATCGCCGCAGGGCGGGCGGCCGCCCGTCGGTCGGCACGCGCTGCGGGGTCGGGGCGGGGCCGTCCTCCCACCGGCCCGCCGATTTTCGGTTTCCCGGCGGCCTCCCTCTGCCCCCTCGCCGATGCCGAATATCTGACACCGCAACTACAGAAATACCCACGGGCGCGGCAAGGTTTTTTATGCCCGCCAATGACGCGGATCGAGTACCGTGCACGGCGCCGTATGCCGTGCTACTGTCGTTATCAGTTGCAGTTGTGGTTCCCAGAGACTTCAAGCGCTCCCACCGTCGTACACGGCGGGAGCACTTTTGTGCCCGGTGTATTTCCGGAGAGGGCAATCATCGCGGCGACGCGGGATCCGCAGAGTGTGGGATCCGAGAATTGCCAGAAGGAGATATGACATGGCTAATGGAACCGTGAAGTGGTTCAACGCGGAAAAGGGCTTCGGCTTCATCGAGCAGGACGGTGGCGGCGCTGACGTCTTCGCCCACTACTCGAACATCGCCACCCAGGGCTTCCGTGAGCTGCAGGAGGGCCAGAAGGTGACCTTCGACGTCACCCAGGGCCAGAAGGGCCTGCAGGCGGAGAACATCCTTCCCGCCTGACGCCCAACACCCAACGCGAAGCTGGGGCCCGCACCTAGGGTGCGGGCCCCAGGCTCGTTGATTCCTCTGCGACCCCCTCGTGCGCGCCGTGACGGCGGCATGAGCGGCGCAGGGCAGCCCGTCCGGTGTGCCGGCGCCATGCGGCGCGGCAGGACAATGGGCCGCCCATCCGATCCGGCATCGTGCGCGTCCGTCCGAGGGCGCATGCCGATCGTCTTTCGACACGATGGGGCCATCTCTTCGCGCCCCACTTCGATTTACCTGTTTCTTCGGTTCGTCCTTGCGATTCTTCTGTGCGCGGCTCATCGCTGCCGGGAATTCCTCGACGTGCCGCATCGAGGAAGGTTCCGCGTGAACCGCACACCCCGTACGAACAACCGCTCCTCCGCCCGCTACCGCTCCGGCGGGAACAGCCGGCGTCCCGCCGCGCGGCAGGGAGAATTCGCCCTGCCCGTCACCCTCACCCCCGCTCTGCCCCCTGCCGAAACCTTCGCCGCGCTGGACATGCCGCCCGCGCTGCTGACGTCGCTGACCGCGGAAGGCATGGCCGTGCCGTTCCCGATCCAGGCCGCCACGCTGCCCAACTCCCTGGCGGGCCGCGATGTTCTGGGCCGTGGACGCACCGGCTCCGGCAAGACCCTCGCCTTCGGCCTGGCCCTGCTGGCCCGTACCGCCGGACAACGGGCCGAGCCCCGCCGACCCCTGGGGCTGGTCCTGGTCCCGACCCGGGAGCTGGCCCAGCAGGTCACCGACGCGCTCGCCCCCTACGCCCGGTCGCTGAGGCTGCGGCTGGCCACCGTCGTCGGCGGCATGTCGATCGGCCGTCAGGCCAAAGCCCTGCGGGACGGAGCCGAGGTGGTCGTCGCGACCCCCGGACGGCTCAAGGACCTCATCGACCGCGGTGACTGCCGCCTGAACCAGGTCGCCATCACCGTGCTGGACGAGGCGGACCAGATGGCCGACATGGGCTTCATGCCCCAGGTCACCGCCCTGCTCGACCAGGTGCGGCCCGAAGGACAGCGGATGCTCTTCTCGGCCACCCTGGACCGCAATGTCGACCTCCTGGTCCGGCGCTACCTGACCGACCCGGTCGTCCACTCCGTCGACCCCTCGGCCGGCGCCGTCACCACGATGGAACACCACCTGCTCCACGTCCACGGCGCCGACAAGCACGCCACGACCACGGAGATCGCCGCCCGCGACGGCCGGGTGATCATGTTCCTCGACACCAAGCACGCGGTGGACAAGCTCACCAAGCACCTGCTGAGCAGCGGTGTCCGCGCCGCCGCGCTGCACGGCGGCAAGTCCCAGCCCCAGCGCACCCGCACCCTCGCCCAGTTCAAGACCGGCGAGGTCACGGTGCTGGTGGCCACCAACGTCGCCGCCCGCGGCATCCACGTGGACAACCTCGACCTGGTCGTCAACGTGGACCCGCCCAACGACCACAAGGACTACCTGCACCGCGGCGGCCGCACCGCCCGCGCCGGCGAGTCCGGCGTCGTCGTCACCCTCGTCCTGCCGAACCAGCGCCGCGAGATGACCCGCCTCATGAGCGCTGCCGGCATCACCCCGCAGACCACCCAGGTCCGCTCCGGTGAGGCCGAACTGAGCCGCATCACCGGCGCTCAGGCGCCCTCCGGTGTCCCCGTCACCATCGCCGCGCCGGTCGTCGAACGCGCCAAGCGCGGCGGCTCCTCCTCGCGAGGACGGCGCAGCCGCCCGGCCCAGGCCCGCCGGGCCGCCGGATCGTCCCGGACGGCGACATCGTCCCGGACGGCGTCAGGGGCCTCGCGGCGGCAGTACCCCCTCGGCTCGGCCGCGTAACCCGCGGACCGGTCCCGCCCGCACGGATCGTTGGACCACCACTTCCCGGAGGCTCCCCTTGACGACGGTTCACCCCCATCCCCGCCCGACGAGCTGCTCCCAGCGGACAGCCGACGACGCCATGGCCCCGCCCGGACCTCAGGTCGGGGACGACATGTTCCTGGATGTGGCCCTGTCCGTCCTGATGGGCGCCCGCGCCGACCATCTCCTCCTCCGTGACGAGGACGGCCGGTGCACCGGGCTGGTGGCCCACGCCCAGTTGAACGCCCACCGCGGAACCTCCTGGTACACCGAGGACACCAGGTTGCGGGACATCACGCACGACCGGGGACCGTTCACCTCGCCCCTGACGACGGTGAGCGAGGCGGAAGTCAGGATGCGCGAGCGCACGCTGCGTGCCTCACCGGTGGTCGACGACGACGGGTACGCCCTGGGAGTCCTCGTCCTCTCCTCCTGACCTCCCCCTGAGCTCTTCGGTCGGCAGCCGAACGACGAGGGCCCCGGCCGATGCGGCCGGGGCCCTCGTCGTTGCGGTCCTCTCGCCCAGGCCGAGGCGCCGGTCCTCAGTGGTCGGAATAGCTGAAGTCGCCCACGGTCCAGGCGCCGACGTCCGCGATGGCGACGCGATACATTCCGCCGGTCTCGGGAATGCCGACGCTCCCCTGCAGGATCCGCGCGACATGGAAATACAGGTGCGTGGGCGGCCCGCTCCGGTCCGAAGAGCGGGATTCCTCGGCGGCGGAGGTGAAAAGGTCGGCGAATGGCGCCAGCCGCTCCGACTCCTGCAGCACCTCGGCCACGCGCTGCCTCCACACGGCCTCCGGGGCCAGCCGGCCGGTGATGACCGTGCCCTGGACAACCACGGTGAGAGACATCTGGTTGCTCTGCTCCGACTCCACCATGGCGGCGATATCGACGAGCAGCTCATCGGGTTTCGACATGAGCAAAAATTCTACTACCGGGCCTGAGGGGCGCCGGAGCGCGCGGGCAGTTCGGTTTTCGGGCAGCGGCCGAGCACCCGCCGCATCGCGTCCTTCTCGGCGCGCGTCACCCACACCCCGTACTTCTGCGGCGCAGTCCAGCCGCTGATCCCACGAGACGACCAGGGCGCCGAGGTCTGCGGGCCCTGCGTCGGCTTCACCGCCGACTACAGCTGCCGCCAGTACGGCCGGGCCGGCAATCCCCACAGCCGCGGCCGATGCGCTCACTGTGTCCTCGCCGAGCGGGTCAATGCCCTGCTGGCCGGGCCCGACGGCACCATCGCTGAGCAGCTGAGACCGCTCGCGGACGCGCTGACGCACGCTCCCTCACCGTTCCCCGCCATCCAGTGGATCAAGGAAAGCCCGAACACCAAGCTTTTTGCCCGACTCGTTACAGAAGGCCACGCGCTCACACACGAGCTGCTGGACGAGCTCCCGCCCAGCCGGAACCAGCGGTACGTCCGCCAACTGCTCGTCCACGCCCACCGGGGCGGCTTCCGAACAGACATGACCTCGCAGAGCACCGCTGCGAACACCGCCCTTGCTCCGCCCACTTATCGGTTCGCCGCGGACAGCCGATCCAGCTCGACCCCGATCGCCTCGCGCAGCGGCTCATGCTGAGGACCGAGTGCAAACTGCTCGTCCGTCCATCTGTCGCGGGCGTAGAGCCAAACCGGCCGGCTCACCAAGTCGGCTGGCTCCCAGTTGAACCGTGGCCACACATGCGCATGCAGAAAGCCGTCGGTATTGCCCAGGATCTCCAGATTGATCCGGCGGAACTCCGTGTCCAGACGTCTGCAAGCCCGCTCGACTGCCTCTCCGAGCTGGTCCATGTCGGACAAGAACGACAGCCGCTTGGCTCTGGGCAGGTCAGACAGTCTCTCCACCTCCGAATCATCCGCTAGAAGCACCGAGTAACCCGGCAGGAACTGCACATCGCCGATCACTGCGAATCCCGCGGTCAAGCGCCTCAGCACAGCGGGGTTCTCGCCCCGCAGAGCGCTCCCGATCCGGTCCATTCGCCAGTTATCAGCCACGGCCCGAACCTATCCGGTCGCGATCAGCGTCCCGAGCCGGCCTCTCGGCCCCGTTCAGCCTCCGCATTGGCGAAGCATCGTGCTCTTGTCCGCCGCCGTCACAGGTAGCTCGTACTTCTCCGCCGCCTGCGCGAACCGCACCGAGTACGAGCACCGAATCGTCTTACTGGGCGGCAGCCAAGACGCGGGTCCCGAGTCCCCCTTGGCCGAGTTCGTGGAGCCCGAGACCGGCAGCAGATTGAGGACGTCGTTCGCCAGTCGCTGCCGCTTCTGCTTGTCCCATCGTGCGGCACCCATCTGCCAGGCGTACGACAACGGCACCACGTGGTCTATCTGTACCTCGGCGGCCTTCGTCTTCTTCCAGGAGATGTCCTTGCCCGTGTACGGGTCATACAGGCGCATTGACACGACCACGCAGTCCGAACCGGCCCGAAACCTGACCTCCTGACCATCGCGTTTCAGCAAGTCGTTCCGCGTGTCACAGCCATTCCGTGCCAGCGGCACGCCGTCCGCCGTGTCCATCCAGGCGTACCCGAACTTGTCACGGTCGTACCCGGTCTTCGCTCCCCGCCCCTTGGTGGACAGCTTGGAGATCAGTGCACGCGCCGTCGCCCTGTCCTTCTCGGAGGAGATCGACGCCAGCCCGGGCTTCGTGCCGTCCGGATCGGCCAGAGGACTGCTTCCGTGCCCTTCCGAGGCCGACGAGCCGCCCTCCGGTGTGCCACTCCCACTGGAGAGGTCGTTCCCCGCGCAGCCGGTCAGCGCTGCCCCGAGTACCAGCACGACACAGCTGGTGGCCCTGCCACGAGCAGCCCGGATCATCCGTCCCGTCACTTCCCCGCCCTTCCGCCAGCCACCGAGCCGGAACAGATTCCGCGTGAGACACGACCTCGCAGTCGGCTGCCCGGCCCCTGAGACACATCAGCATGAGACACCTACGCAGCCAACATAAGGTCATTGGCGAACGCGACGCGCTTGTCCCGGTCCCATTTCTGGGCGCCCTTCTGCCAGGCGTCCGACAGCGCCACCACATGGTCGATGTCGACCTTGCTGTGGCCCCGTACGAACCGCACGCTGCGGCCCGTGTACGGATCGTCGGTGAGCGTGCCCGAGGTCACCAGGCAGTGGCCGTCGCGGAATCGGGCCCCGGCCAGATCCCGCTTGAGGATGTCGTCGCGGGTACCGCAGCCGTTGTCATCGGTGTCGACCCAGGAGCTGCCGAACTCGCTCCGTTCATAACCCGTCCTGGGCGCCCGCCCCTTGACCGTGAGCGAGCTCACAGCCGCGAGCGCGGGCCCGGACGGCCTGCCTTCGCCGCTGCCGTGCTCGCCCTTGCCACCGGGCTGACATCCGGTGACGGCCAGCAGCGCGGCGAGCGCGACGGAAAAACCCCGCCCCGGTATACGAAACCGCCCCTGCAACCTACCCACCCCCTTCGCGTATCTTTTCGCACAGACCGCCCACACGATAAGGACCCTGGATGGATACGGCAGCAGCAGCCTCGCCCGGCACTACCGCCGAGAGGGCCACCGCCGCCACGGACCGCACCCGGCTCCTTGTCCGAGCGGCCGCGCTGCGTCATCCGCGCCTCGACCCGTACTGGCTGGCCCTCGCCCTCTTCGCCGCCTACGCGACGCTGTCGGTCTGCCGCTACCGCCGTATGGCCACCATGTCCTGGGACCTGGGCATCTTCGAACAGGCGATACGGGCGTACGCCAACCTTCAGGCCCCCGTCGCCGATCTCAAGGGCCCCGGCGCCAATATCCTCGGCGATCACTTCAGCCCCGTCACGGCGCTGCTCGGCCCCCTCTACCGGCTCTTCCCCGGCCCGGTCACCCTGCTGGTGGCGCAGGCGGCGCTCTTCGCGGTCTCCGCCGTCCCCGTCACCCGGGTCGCCACCCATCTGCTGGGGCGCGGCCGGGGGGTCGCGATCGGCGTCGCGTACGGGCTGTCGTGGGGGATCCAGCGCGCCGTCGACTTCGACTTCCACGAGATCTGCTTCGCCGTCCCGCTGATCGCCTTCTCCCTCGAAGCGGTCATACGCGGGCGCTGGTACGCGGCGATGCTGTGGGCCGCCCCGCTGGTCTTCGTCAAGGAGGACATGGGCGCCACCGTCGCCGCGATCGGCGCCGTCATCCTGCTCCGCGCCTGGCGCGAGCGCGAGCACCAGCCGCGCGTCGCCCCGCTCGCGGCCGCCCTCATGGGCTTCGGCGTCCTGGCCTCGGCCCTGGCGCTCGGCGTCATCATCCCGGAGTTCAACGGCGCGGGCGGGTACGACTACTGGGAGAAGGTCTCCAGCGGCGGCGGGCAGACCGCCACCATCCCCCTCGACACCGCACTGCGCACCCTGGCGTGGACGCTGCTGCCGACCACCGGTCTGCTCGCGCTGCGCTCCCCGCTGCTGCTGGTCGCCGTGCCCACCCTCGGCTGGCGCTTCGTCTCCCACGAGGAGCACTACTGGGGCACGGACTGGCACTACAGCGCGGTGCTGATGCCGGTCGTCCTCCTGGCCCTGGTCGACGCGCTCGACCGTGGCCGCGACAGCCGCCGGGGCTGGCTCGCGGCGTACTCCCGCCAGCTGCCCGCCGCGGTCTGCGGCGCGGCCCTGGCGCTGACCTCCTCGCTGCCGCTGTACGGCCTGACCGAGAAGCCGACGTACGACAAGCCGGCGACGGTCGGCGCGGTGGAGCGGCTGCTGGACCGGATCCCGGGCGGGGCGACCGTCGAGGCCAACGTCGGGCCGATAAGCCGGCTCACCAGCCGCTGCCGGGTCCTGTGGGTCGGGGCCACGCGAGGCGTCGAGCCGGAGTACATAGCCCTGCAGGAGCCGCCGGAGCGCACCGCGCGGCAGGTGGCCGACTACGCCCGGCAGCTGCATCCAGACGCCCGGTACGGGCTCCTCGGCTCGACGTCCGGCTACTTCGTCCTCAAGCGGCAGTAGCGGTCCCCGGCTCGTCCGGCCGGCTCATCGGCTTCGGTCCCCGGCTCGTCCGGCCGGCTCATCGGCTTCGGTCCCCGGCTCGTCCGGCTAGCTCATCGGCTTCGGGGCGATGACGGCGAACGGCGCGCCCTGCGGGTCCTTCACGACCGCCATCCGGCCCGCGATCATGTCATGCGGCGGCCGGAGTACCCTTCCGCCCGCGATGGTGACCTTGTCGGCCGTCGCGTCCACGTCCTCGACCGCGAAGTAGACCAGCCAGTGCGAGGGGACATCGGGCGGCGTGCCCTCGGGCAGCGGCTGGAGCCCGCCGACCGTGTGGCCGTCCACGGAGAGCGCGAAGTACCCCTCGGCGCCCTCCATCGGGGTGCTCTGGATACCGAGCGCGTCCGCGTAGAACGCCGAGGCCGCCTCCCGGTCGGTGGTGTTGAGCTCGTTCCAGATCAGGGCCCCCGGTTCATTGACGATCCCCGCGCCGGCGAACTTCAGCGGCTGCCAGCCGCCGAAGACGGCCCCGGTGGGGTCGGCGGCCACCAGCATGCGCCCGAGGTCCATCACGTCCATGACCGGGAGCAGGACGGTGCCGCCACTGCGGCTGATCGCCTCCGAGGTGGCCTGGGCGTCGGCGGAGCAGAAGTACGTGGTCCATACGGTCGGCGGCGCGACCTGGCCCTCCACCATCTGGGCCTCCATGATCCCCGCGACGGGCTTGCCCTTGAGGGTGCAGGTCGCATAGCCGCCGGTCTCCGGCGGTCCGATCTCCCCGGTCCAGCCGAACAGCCCGGAGTAGAAGTCGATGGCGGCCTGCTGATCGGGGACCATCAGATCGATCCAGCAGGGCGTTCCGGGCTGGTAGGACGTGACCTCGGGCATAACGACCTCCCGGCTGCCGCCCGCCCGGCCCGGCGCCGGACGGAACCACCCGCTCGTACCACCCTTCCCCCAGTCCGGCCCGCCCGCCACTCGGCGCGGATCGCCCCAGGTGGGGGCCGTTCGCGGGCAATGGAGCCGGCGTGGGGGAAACGCGCCGGGCGGCGGCCGGCCTTCGGGGCCGACCGCCGCCCGGCGGTGGTGAGGAGAGGGGGCGTCAGGCGCCGAGGGCGCTTCCGGCCACCCACTCGTTCCAGTCCATGTTCCATCCGTTGAGGCCGTTGTCCGGCTGGACGGTCCTGTCCTTGGAGTTCTTCACGACGACGACGTCGCCGATCTGGGAGTTCTTGTAGAACCAGGCGCCATCCGTGTTGGGGTCGCCGGCGCCCTTGGTGTCCGACAGGCCGACACAGCCGTGGCTGGTGTTGACGTTGCCGAAGATGGACTTGGCACCCCAGTAGTTGCCGTGGATGAAGGTGCCCGAGGTGGACAGGCGCATCGCGTGCGGCACGTCCTTGATGTCGTACTCGCCCTTGCCGTCGTCGTCCGTGAAGCCGACCGTCGCACCGTTCATCCGGGTCTCCTTGAACTTCTCGGAGATCACCATCTGACCGTTGTACGTCGTGTTGTCGGGGCTGCCCGCCGAGATCTTGATGGTCTTGAGCGGCTTGCCGTCGCGCACGACCTTCATCGTCTTGGCCGCGGCGTCCACCGTGGAGACCTGTGAGTGGCCGATCTTGAAGGTGACGGTCTTCTCCTGGACGCCCTTGACCCCCGGAGACGCCTCGACGCCGTCCAGGTCGAGCTTCATGGTGACGCTCGAGTTGGCCTTCCAGTAGTCCTTCGGGCGCAGATCCAGCCGCGTCCCGTCGAACCAGTGACCGACGACCTGCTGGCCGCTGCTGGAGGAGACCTTGATGTGCGACTCGACGGCCTTCTTGTCGGTCACCGACTTGTCGAACCGGATCGAGACCGGCATGCCCACGCCGACCGTCGAGCCGTCCTCCGGCGTGAAGTTGCCGATGAAGCTGTTGGAGGGCGAGACGGTGGTGAAGGACGAGTTCTCCGTGGCCTTGCGGCCGTCGGAGTCCTTGGCCGATGCGGAGATCTTGTACTGGGTGGACCGCTCCAGCTGGCCGTTGGGCTTCCAGGTCTTGCCGTCGGACGATATGGAGCCGGGGACCGTGGTGCCGGTCTCGGCGGCGGTCATCGTGACCGAGGTGAGCTTGCCGCCGCTGACGGTGACCTTGGTGTCACGGTTGATACCCGCGTTGGTCGCACCGGCCTTCGGCGTGATCTTGATGCGGGCATCCGACGCGTCCTTGGCCGCCGCCTCGTCCACCTGCGACTGCGATTTGCCGTGACCGTCGTTCTTGCCGTCGCTGCCGCCGTCACCGTCCCCGCCACAAGCAGCGAGAGTCAGTACGCCGCCGAGCACGGCGGCCGCGGCCACCAGCCCCTTGCGGCGCTTGCCGTCCGTCATCACACGCTTCTCCATTTGACCTGGACCTGATCTGGAACCCAGAAACCCCGGACCTATCTCACAAGAACGCCTGTACCTTTTGGCCGGTTCCTCGCACAGTAAAACTGTGCGCAAGGCCACTTAGCAAAGGCACCGGTCAAGCCTATGGCCCGCCGGTACCCGGACCCGTACGGCTCACTCTTCCTCGTCGTCCATGTCGTCGACGAATTCGTCCGTCCACTCCGCCGCGCCGGGGTCGTAGTCGATCCGCTCACAGCTCCAGGACGCCTGGGCCAGCTCGACCCCCGCCACCTCGTCCACGAGGTCGAACGGGTCGATCAGATAGGCCAGCGCCTCCGCCTCGTCCGACTCGGCGGTGATCCGCGCATGGCCCCGTTCCTCGACCGGCATGCCCGCGTCGCCCTCGATCCGCTCGTACGCCGTCCGCCGTAGCTCGCCCGGGTCGGTGATCTCCAACACGAGCTCCACGCGAAGCCGGACAAATGGAGATGTCTCGGTACTCGTCATGCGTCGGAGGGTAGGCGGCCGATCGGTCTCGCTTCCGTACGACCCGCACTTGTCACTACGATCGGGCGCACGGGGTCAATTTGCCGCAGCCGCAAGGAGGATGCCGTTGTGTCCGCACGCCGACCGCTGCTGACCGCCGCCGCTGCCGGTTCGCTGCTGTGCGGTCTGTGGTTCGTGCCCTCCGCCAACGCGACGGTGGAGCGGCCCGGGGCAGCGTCATCGATCTCGTCGATCTCGTCGACCTCGTCCCAGACCTCCTCGCGGTCCGGGGCGGCCGGCCCCAGGGCCGACGCGGTCCCCGGCGAGAACCTCGCCGACACCGGCAGTGTGGACGTCACCCCGTACCTCGTCGGCGGGACGGCCTTCGTGGGCCTGGGGGTCGCGATGGTGACCGCCTCCGTGCGGCGTACCCGCCCGGAGGCGTACTGATCACCCGCTGACCGGCCCCCGGCGGCCACCCGCCGACGCGGTCCGGGGCGGCCGGCCCCAGAGCCGACGCGGTCCCCGGCGAGAACCTCGCCGACACCGGCAGTGTGGACGTCACCCCGTACCTCGTCGGCGGGACGGCCTTCGTGGGCCTGGGGGTCGCGATGGTGACCGCCTCCGTGCGGCGTACCCGCCCGGAGGCGTACTGATCACCCGCTGACCGGCCCCGGCGGCCACCCGCTGACCCGTCCCGGCGCCCGCCCGCTGACCGGCCCCGGCGGCCGCCCGGCGGCCGCCCCGCTGTGCTCAGGCGAGCGGGCCCGTCACCGATTCCACGGCCTCGGCCAGCTTTCCGGACCGTACGAACGCCTCCGCCGCCGCCAGATCCGGCGCCAGGTAGCGGTCCTCACCCGCCCCCTCGACCCCCGCCCGCCGCACCGCCGCCAGCACCGCACGGCTCGCGGGCGCGGGCACCAGCCCCTCGCGCAGCTCCAGCCCGCGGGCCGCCGCGACCAGCTCGACCGCCAGCACCCGGGACAGGTTGTCCACCGCCGTCCGCAGCTTGCGCGCCGCCGACCAGCCCATGGAGACGTGGTCCTCCTGCATCGCGGAGGACGGGATGGAGTCGACCGAGGCGGGCACCGCGAGCCGCTTCATCTCGCTCACCAGCGCCGCCTGGGTGTACTGCGCGATCATCAGACCGGAGTCCACACCCGGGTCGCCCGCCAGGAAGGGCGGCAGCCCATGGGAGCGGTTCTTGTCCAGCAGCCGGTCGGTGCGGCGCTCCGCGATCGAGGCGAGATCGGCGGCGGCGACGGCGAGGAAGTCCAGCACGTAGGCGACGGGCGCCCCATGGAAGTTGCCGTTCGACTCCACCCGGCCGTCGGGGAGGACCACCGGGTTGTCCACGGCGGAGGCCAGCTCGCGGTCGGCGACCAGCCGGGCGTGCGCGAGCGTGTCCCGGCCGGCGCCCGCGACCTGGGGCGCGCAGCGGATCGAGTACGCGTCCTGGACGCGCGGCGCATCGTCCTGGTGATGCCCGGTCAGCCCGGAACCGGCCAGCACCCGCGCCATGTTGGCCGCGCTCGCCGCCTGGCCCGGATGCGGGCGGATGGCATGCAGCTCGGGCGCCAGCACCCGGTCCGTCCCCAGCAGCGCCTCCAGCGACAGCGCGGCTGTCACATCGGCGACGGTGAACAGCCGGGCGAGATCGGCACAGGCCATGATCAGCATGCCGAGCATCCCGTCCGTGCCGTTGAGCAGCGCGAGCCCCTCCTTCTCCCGCAGCTCGAGCGGCTCGATGCCGTGCTCGGCCAGCAGCTCGGCGGCGGGCCGCACCGCCCCGTCGGGCCCCTCGGCCTCACCCTCGCCCATCAGGGTGAGCGCACAGTGCGAGAGCGGCGCGAGGTCGCCGGAGCAGCCGAGGGAGCCGTACTCGTGCACCACGGGGGTGATCCCCGCGTTGAGGACCGCGGCGATGGTCTCCACCACGACGGGACGTACGCCGGTGCGGCCGGACGCGAGCGTCTTGAGCCGCAGGAACATCAGTGCCCGCACCACCTCGCGCTCCACCCGGGGGCCCATCCCGGCGGCGTGCGACCGGACGATGTTGCGCTGCAGCCGGGCGCGGAGGTCGGGGCTGATGTGGCGTACGGCGAGGGCGCCGAAGCCGGTGGAGACCCCGTACACCGGCTCGGGCTTGGCAGCCAGATCGTCGATCACCTGCCGCGCGGCGGCCACGGCCGCCAGCGCTTCCCGCGACACCTCGACCCGCGCGGCGCCGCGCGCCACGGCGATGACATCCTCGGCGGTCGTCCCGGACGTCCCCACCACCACAGAGTGCATATCCATATTCAGGAACCCTAGAATCTGAATCTCGACCTGTCACCTGTCCGGTTTCGTCTTGACCGCCCCGGCCGATACCGGCGGTGAACGGGCCACAGCGGATTGTTCCCGACATTCTTACGCTGGAGGACAGAGCGCGCGTCTGCGCGCGGTGAGGAATGCGAGGCCGTGGTGACGGACAGCGGGGACACGGGGCCCGGACAGCACAACGGTGGTCTCGACGGACGGCTGCGGGCCGTGGTGGGGCTCGCCCAGGCGATGGCGGCGGCGCACACCCCGCGCGAGGCGGTGGGCGCCGCCGCCGAGGCCGCGCGGAGCGCCCTCGACGGCACGTTCGCGGCGGTCTCGGTGTGGGAGCGGGAGCGGGGGCGGCTGCGGGTCCTGGTGAACGTGGGCGAGCTGACAAACGCCGAGGAGCCGCTGCCGGAGGACGAGTCGTACCCGGTGCACGACTTCCCGGAGATCGCCGAGTTTCTGCACGAGCGATGGGCCGCGGGCGGGGAACCGCACGCCTGGGTCGAGACGGCCGAGGGCAGACGCAGCGGCTCGGCCTCCTACTGCCATCAGCGCGTGGCCGCCCTGCGGCGGCGCGGGCGGGGCAGCTGTGTGGTCGCGCCGATCGTGCTGCACGGGCGGGCCTGGGGAGAGCTGTATGTGGCGCGGGCGGCCGGGATCCCCGTCTTCGACCGCGACGACGCCGACTTCGCGACCGTCCTGGCCGCGGTGACCGCCGCGGGGCTCGCCCAGACCGAGCGCCTGGAGGAGGCCCGCCGCCTGGCCTTCACCGATCCCCTGACCGGTCTGGGCAACCGGCGTGCGGTCGACATACGGCTGGACGAGGCGCTGGAGGCGCATCGCGAGCACGGCACGGTGGTGAGCCTGGTGGTCTGCGACCTCAACGGCCTCAAGCGGGTCAACGACACCCTCGGGCACGCGGTGGGCGACCGTCTGCTGGAACGTTTCGGCTCGGTGCTCTCCCTGTGCGGCGCGATGCTTCCGGGGGCCCTGGCGGCGCGGCTGGGCGGCGATGAGTTCTGCCTGCTCGGAGTCGGCCCCCCGGCGGACGAGGTGGTACGGGTCGCCGACGAGCTGTGCCGCAGGGCCACCGAGCTGGAGATGGGCGAGGGCGTCGCCTGTGGAATCGCCTCGACCGGCGACCCCATCGGCCCCATACGCTCGGCCCGCCGTCTCTTCCGCCTGGCGGACGCGGCCCAGTACCGGGCCAAGGCCGCCCGCTCCCTCAAGCCGGTGGTCGCCGGCCGCGACGGCGGCCCGGACGACCCGGTCATCCGCCTGGCCGACACCCCCGCACCCCAAGCCCGGGAACGCCGCCGCTTCCGCGGCCGCCGGCCGTAGCCGCGTCCGGGAGTACCGCGCCGCCGCCGGGTGACGGGCGCGCGCCGCCGGCGGGTGACGGGCGGGGCGCCCCGGAGGCTAACCGAGACCCTGGAACTTGGGCGGGCGCCTCTCGTTGAAGGCGGCCACGCCCTCGGCCCGGTCGGCGGAGAAGGCCACCGTCCGCCAGGCCGCGTCCTCGACTTCCAGCCCGGCCCGCAGGTCCAGACCCTGCCCCAGCCGCAGCGCCCGCTTGGCGGCCCGCAGGCCGACCGGGGAGTTGGCGGCGATGCGCCGGGCCAGCTCCAGTGCCTCGGTGCGGTCCTCCCCCTCGGGCGCCAGCCGGTCGACCAGGCCCAGCTCGTGCGCCTCCTGGGCGGCCACCCGGCGGGCGGAGAAGATCAGCTCGGCGGCGCGGGCGGAGCCCACCCGGCGCGGCAGGAGCTGGGTGCCGCCGCCGCCCGGGATCACCCCGACCGAGACCTCGGGGAGCCCGACGACCGCCGTGGGGTCGGCGATGATGACGTCGCAGGCCAGGGCGAGCTCATAGCCGCCGCCGAGGGCGTAGCCGTGGACGGCGGCGATGGCGGGCATCGAAAGCTCCAGTACGGCCGTATAGGCGGCGCGGGAGATCGGCCGGTGCCGCATCATCTCGGCGTCGGAAAGAGAATTCCGCTCCTTGAGATCCGCGCCCACGCAGAACGCCCGCTCGTGGGTGGAGGTCAGCACCACGGCCCGGACCTCGGGGTCATCCGAGAGCGCCGTGCACGCCGCCGTGATACAGCGGGCCATCTCCGAGGAGACGGCGTTCATGGCCTTGGGCCGGTCGAGCACCAACTCGGCGACGAAGCCGTCCCGCCGGACCGCGACCCACTCCCCGTACCGCTGCTCAGTCATCCGAACCCTCCCGGTTAACGACCGTGAACCCGCCGCGAGCGATCATCGCAGCTCACGTCGGGATGCGGAACCGGCGACGCCCCTATCGGCTTCGGCGTCGGAGCCAGCGCCGCAGCGCGCCCAGTACGGACGGCCGCGCACTGCGCCCGGGATCGGCGGCCTCGCGCTCGGCCTCCTCGGCCCAGGTGGGGACCGGAGCCGGAGCCCGGGCAGCCGGGGACTCCGGGGCCGAAGGAGCTGCGGGGGGCTCCGGGGCCGAAGGAGCTGCGGGGGGCTCCGAGGTGGCGCCCCAGGCGCCGTCGGCCAGAGCGCTGTCCTCGGCGTCCTCCCGCAGGACCGGCGCCTCCTCCCGCGGGACCGGCGCCTCCTCCCGCAGGACCGGAAAGCGCACCGGCAGGGCGACGAGCCCCCGCTGGTAGATGCCCGGCCGCCACTCCAGGCGTTCCGGCGGGGTGGCCAGGGCGACATCGGGAAGCCGGTCCAGCAGCCGTTCGATGGCGACGGCGGAGATCAGCCGCGCCGAGCTCCGGCCGGGGCACGTATGCGGTCCGGCGCCGAAGGCGAGATGGGCGCGGTTGCCCTGCTTGCGGTCGGAGCGCCGGAGCGCGTCCTGGTTGGCCCCGGCGAAGCTGATCACGATGGGCTCGCCCTCGCGCAGCCGTACGCCGGCGAGGTCGACGTCGCGCCGGGGGAAGTGCACCGCGAGGTTGGCCAGCGGCGGATCGGTCCACAGCACCTCGTCCAGCGCGTCCTCGACCAGGATGCTGCCGCCGGAGAGCCCGCCCGCGAAGCGTTCGTCGGTGAGCAGCACCCTCAAGGCGTTGCCGATCAGATTGATGACCGGCTCGCTGCCCACGGCCATCAGCAGCCCGAGCTGCTCGATCAGTTCTTCGTCGGTGAGCCGCTCGGGGTGGGCTATCAGCCAGGAGGTGACGTCGGCCCCCGGCTGCGCGCGCTTGCGGTCGATCAGCTCCTGGAGCGCCGTGGCGATCACGCGCTCGGCGGACCCCACGTCCGTACCGTCGAAGAACTGCGCGACCGCGGTGAACAGCCGGTCGGCGATCTCCGGCGGACAGCCGAAGAGCTCGCCGAGGGCGAGCAGGGGCAGCAGCGCGCCGTACTCGGCGACCAGATCGGCCTCTCCGGCGCGGATGAACTGGTCGATCAGCGAGTCGGCGATGCGCTCGACATAGCCGCGCAGCGCGCCCGGATCGATACGGCTGGTGCTGTCGTCGATCGCGGCGCGGTAGCGGCGGTGCTCCTCGCCGTCCGCCGCCGTGGCCGTCAACTGGTAGCGGATCATCTGCTTGGCGTGGCTGGTGTCGGGCACCCTGCCCTCGTTGTCCGCCCGCCAGCGCCGCGGGTCCTTGGAGAACGTCTCGGGGCGGCGCAGGATCTCCAGCGCGGTGTCGTAGCCGACGCACAGCGTGGCGGTGACGCCCGGGTCCAGCTCCACCGGGACCAGCGGGCCGTGTGCCTCGCGCAGCCGCTGGTAGACGGCGAACGGGTCCCTGCCGAACTCCGGGGTGTGCAGCGGCGCGGGCCCGGTTCGGCCGTGCGCGGGGCAGCCGGACGGTGGGACCGGCACAGCGCCCGACTCCTCAGGCTCGCTCACACGTGCTCCTGGCAGAGATCCACTCGTCGATCATGCGCAGGTAGGCTAACCGACCCCGTTCCGCCGCGTGTTCGACTTCAGAAATTCCGGTGCATTTCCCCAAAAGGTGCGGTGCGGATCATCCGCGGCGGCTCAGCAGCCACGGCTCCACGACCCCGAGTCCACGCACCGGCCGCTGCCACATCGGCTGCAGTGCGAAGCGGTACGAGGGCGGCTCCTCGCCCTCCTTCTCCGCCGCGGCGGCCGCCTCCGCGGCCTCCGCCTCCGACACCGGGGCCTCCCCCGTGCGGCTCAGCTCCTCCGCGAAGGCGCCGTCCACCAGGACCGCGTTCTTGGGGGCTATGGAGGTCAGCCGGCTGGCCAGATTGACCGTGGTGCCGAAGACATCGCCCATCCGGGTCGTGACCGTGCCGAACGCGATTCCGACGCGCAGCTCGGGCATGGTCTCGTCGTTGGTCAGCGTCTCGATCAGCCGCAACCCGATCTCGGCGGCGATGCCCGCGTCGTCGGCCGCGTAGAGCACCTCGTCACCCAGCGTCTTGATCAGCCGGCCGCCGTGCGCGGCCACCAGATCGGCGGCCGTCGTCTCGAACGCCTCGACCAGCTCGCCGAGCTCCTCCTCCTCCAGGCGCCGGGTAAGACGGGTGAAGCTCACCAGATCCGCGAAGCCGACCGCCAGCCGCCGGTCGACCATCTCCACGTCGTCCGCCGCCTGCACCACCCGGCCGGTCGCGGCGGCGAGCTGCCGCCGGTAGACGTAGACCAGGAACTCCTCCAGCTCCGGCAGCAACAGTTCGACCAGTGGATACGCGATCTCGGTGCGCGTCATCCCGGTCTCCTGCGGCTCGGTGAGCCCCTCCAGGAACGAGTCGATCTGCCAGTCGGCGAGCCGGGCGGTGGTCTGGCCGGTGGACCGCGCCACCTGGATGGCCATCGGCTCGCTCAGCAGCCCGGCCTCGACCAGACCGGACAGCCGGCGCAGCGCCAGCACATCGGCCTCGGTGAGCGCCTTGGCCTGGCCGATGTCGGCGAAGCCCATCGCCCGCCAGAAGCGGGTGGCCAGCTCGACCGAGACGCCGGCGCTGCGGGCGGCCTGGAAGGGGGTGTAGCGCCGCTCGGCACCGAGGATGAGCTGCTCCAGCCGGAGCGCGATGGGGTCCGGGGCGGTCTCGTCGTCGGCCTCGGCACCGGGCTGTTCCCCCGCCCCGGTGTCCCGTACGGCGCCGTCCTGCTGAGCGGCACCCTCCCGCGCGGCCTCCTCCGACGGCTCGCGCTCGTCGGCCGTGCCGGAACCCGTGTCGTCGGCGGTCACCGCCCGCCCCCTGTCCGATCCCTGCGCACTGCCCTTACGTTCCCTCTTCCGGTTCGGTTCCGGCCAGGCCGCATCTGACGGGTCCTGCTCGGCCGCGGCCGCTCCGAACTGGACCGACCGCGACAACGATACGTCAGGTGTGCCGTAGCTCACTCTCCACTTCGAAGGTCATTCGTCCCTCGGTACGGAGCGTAGATGCACGATGTCACCGGCGGACACCGGCTCCTGCACCCCGCCCTCCGAGGCCAGTACCAGCCGTCCGTCGCCGTCGATCGCGACCGCCTCGCCGACGAGCTCCCGGTCGCCCGGCAGCTCCGCGCGGACCCGGCGTCCCAAGGTCGCACAGCCCGCCGCGTATGCCTCCTGCAGCCCGCTGGCGCCGGGGTCGCCCTCGAAGCGGCGCCACTCCCCGTACCACTGTTCGATCGACCGTAGTACGGCGCGCAGCAGCGGATCGCGGTCGGTGGAGATCGCGTCCGCGAGGGCCAGCGACCCGGCCGTGGGGACCGGGAGCTCGTCGGCGTGCAGGGAGACGTTCAGCCCGACGCCGATGACCACCGCGTCACCGGACCGTTCGGCGAGGATCCCGCCGAACTTGCGCTCCTCGCCCGCGACCGTGACCAGCAGGTCGTTCGGCCACTTCAGCGCCGTGTCCACGCCCCCCGTCCGGCTCAGCGCCCCGGCGGCGGCGACCCCGGCGAGCAGCGGCAGCCACCCCCATCGCTCCACGGGCACCCCCGTCGGCCGCAGGATGACGGAGAAGAACAGCCCGGACCGGGGCGGGGCCGTCCAGGTGCGGTCGAGCCGGCCACGCCCGGAGGTCTGCTCCTCGGCGATGAGCACCGTGCCCTCGGGGGCTCCGGCCGCGGCCCGGGTCACCAGATCCGTATTGGTCGAGCCGGTCGCCCGGACCACCTCGATCTCGGTCCACAGCCCGCCGGGGCGCACCAGCCCACGGCGCAGCGCGGCTCCGTTCAGCGGCGGTCGCTCCAGGTCGGACCAGGGGCCGCTCGGATCGCCGGGGCTCCCAGGGGTGTCAGAAGGCGTCATACGGGTCAGCCTAGGGTCAGGAGGTGTGGCCAACGACGCACTGCCGCCACGCGATCCCGCCGATACGCTACGTGCCGGTAGCCCAGCCAGCGCAACACCCGCATCGACCGGTCCGTATCCCCTATCGACCCCGTCTCTTCCCTGAAATTCCCCTGAACCCACCCCCAGGACGAGCAGGAGCCGCATCCCGATGTCCGAGCCGGAGATCGCCCCCGAGATTCCAGACCGTCACACCACCGCGGGGAAGCTCGCGGACCTGCAGCGCCGCATCGAAGAAGCGACCCACGCGGGCTCCGCGCGGGCGGTGGAGAAGCAGCACGCCAAGGGCAAGCTGACCGCGCGCGAACGGATCGACCTCCTCCTCGACGAGGGGTCCTTCACCGAGCTCGACGAGTTCGCACGGCACCGTTCGACCAATTTCGGCATCGAGAAGAACCGGCCCTACGGGGACGGCGTCGTCACCGGCTACGGCACGGTAGACGGCCGCCCGGTGGCCGTGTTCTCCCAGGACTTCACCGTCTTCGGCGGGGCGCTCGGGGAGGTGTTCGGCGAGAAGATCGTCAAGGTCATGGACTTCGCGCTGAAGACCGGCTGCCCGGTCATCGGCATCAACGACTCCGGTGGCGCCCGCATCCAGGAAGGCGTGGTCTCGCTCGGCATGTACGGCGAGATCTTCCGCCGCAACACCCATGCCTCCGGGGTGATTCCGCAGATCAGCCTGGTCGTCGGCCCCTGCGCGGGCGGCGCGGTCTACTCCCCGGCGATCACCGACTTCACCGTGATGATCGACCAGACCTCGCACATGTTCATCACCGGACCGGATGTGATCAAGACGGTCACCGGTGAGGACGTGGGCTTCGAGGAGCTGGGCGGCGCCCGCACCCACAACACCACCTCGGGTGTCGCGCACTACATGGCCGGTGACGAGAAGGACGGCATCGAGTACGTCAAGACGCTGCTGTCCTATCTCCCGTCCAACAACCTCTCCGAGCCCCCGGCCTTCCCCGACGAGGCCGATCTGGAGATCTCGGACGAGGACCGGGAGCTCGATGCGCTCATCCCGGACTCGGCGAACCAGCCGTACGACATGCACAAGGCGATCGAGCACATCCTGGACGACAACGAGTTCCTGGAGACGCAGTCGCTCTTCGCGCCCAACATCATCACCGGCTTCGGCCGGGTCGAGGGCCACCCGGTGGGCATCGTGGCCAACCAGCCGATGCAGTTCGCCGGTTGCCTGGACATCGACGCCTCGGAGAAGGCCGCGCGCTTCGTGCGCACCTGCGACGCCTTCAACCTGCCCGTGCTGACCTTCGTGGACGTGCCCGGCTTCCTGCCCGGCACCGACCAGGAGTACAACGGCATCATCCGGCGCGGCGCCAAGCTGATCTACGCCTACGCCGAGGCCACGGTCCCGCTGATCACCGTCATCACCCGCAAGGCGTTCGGCGGCGCCTACGACGTCATGGGCTCCAAGCATCTGGGCGCCGACCTCAACCTGGCCTGGCCGACCGCCCAGATCGCGGTCATGGGCGCCCAGGGAGCCGTCAACATCCTGCACCGCCGGACGATCGCGGCCTCCGACGACCCGGAGACCACCCGCGCCGAACTCATCGCGGACTACGAGGACACGCTGCTCAACCCCTACACCGCGGCCGAGCGCGGCTACGTCGACGCGGTGATCATGCCCTCCGACACCCGCCGCCACATCGTCCGGGGGCTGCGCACCCTGCGGAACAAGCGCGAGTCGCTGCCCCCCAAGAAGCACGGCAACATCCCCCTCTAGGAAGGGCTGTTTCCATGATCCGAATCGTCCGGGGCAATCCCACCCCAGAGGAGCTGGCCGCCGCACTCGCGGTAGTACAGGCCCGCGCGGCGGCCGCCGCGGCCGTCGCGCAGGGCGAGGGCGTACCGCAGGAGTGGTCCGATCCGGCCCGCACCCTCCCCAGCCGCCGGGTCCCGCAGCCCGGCCCCAAGGCGTGGCGCACGACGTACTGGCCCGCCTGACGGATAAGTCCTTCGCACGGTCGCGCCTGAGTACGCGTACTCAGGCGCGACCGCGTCGCCGGCCTCACCATCGGTCCCATGCTGTGGTCCGAGCCGCCCGATGAGCCGCCAGAGGAACTGCGGCGGGCCCAGGCCATGCTCCGGCGTGCCCGCATGCTCCTGGCGATCTCGGTGATGATCGCCCTCTGTCTGCTGACCCTGCGGCCATGACGTCTGACCCTGCGGCCATGACGGCCCAGGGCCCAGGGGACGGCCCCGACCGCGGGAGACCGCATACTCTGGGGCGCATGACTGCGCAGCGCACCCTGATTCTCGCCTCCGCCTCCCCCGCCCGCCTCAAGCTGCTGCGGCAGGCGGGGCTCGCACCCGAGGTGATAGTCAGCGGAGTGGACGAGGACGCGCTCAGCGCCCAGACACCCGCCGAGCTGGCCCGGGTGCTGGCGGAGGCCAAGGCGGGCGCCGTGGCCGGGCTTTTGGAGGCGGCCGGGGCGCTGGTCGTCGGGTGCGACTCGGTGTTGGAGCTCGACGGTCAGGCGCTCGGGAAGCCGGCGGACGCCGAGGAGGCCACCGCGCGGTGGAAGGCGATGCGCGGCCGGTCCGGGGTGCTGCGGACCGGGCACTGTGTGATCGACACGGCGAGCGGCAGCCGTACGTCGGCCACCGCGTCCACCACGGTCCGCTTCGGCGAGCCGACCGACGCCGAGATCGCGGCGTATGTGGCGAGCGGTGAACCCCTGCATGTGGCGGGCGCGTTCACCCTGGACGGCCGCTCGGCGCCGTTCATCGACGGCATCGAGGGCGACGCCGGGAACGTGATCGGGCTGTCGCTGCCGCTGCTGCGCCGGCTGCTGGCCGAGGTGGGCGTGGGGATCACCGACCTGTGGGCCGACTAGAGACCTGACGGAACCGGGTGGTTCACGCGGGACTGGGGGCGTCCTGTCCGCCACCCCCGGCCTCCGCGTGACCTGTGGGCCGACCAGAGACCTGACGGAACCGGGTGGTTCACGCGGGACTGGGGGCGTCCTGTCCGCCACCCCCGGCCTCCGCGTGACCTGTGAGCCGACCAGAGACCTGACGGGACCGGGCGGTTCACGCGGGCTGGAGGCGTCCTGTCCGCCACCCCCGGCCTCCGCGTGACCTGTGGGCCGACCAGAGACCTGTGGGCCGACCAGAGACCTGACGGAACCGGGTGGTTCACGCGGGGCTGGGGGCGTCCTGTCCGCCACCCCCGGCCTCCGCGGCGGGGGTTTCGGCGACGGCGGTCTCGGCCTCGTACGCCATCAGGCCGAGCACGATCAGCCCCAACACCACCATCAGAAACGCGAACGCGGGCCAGCCCACCAGGCCGACCGAGAACGCGCCCAACAGCCCGTGCGCCACGGCACACGTGATGAGCAGAATGCGGCCGAAGCGGCCCGGGGCGCGGTCGCGCACGGCGGTGCGCAGCAGCACCACGCCGCAGCTCAGCAGATAGAGCCCGAAGACGCCGCCCGCCACCCAGGTGCCGACGGACATCGCGTCGGTGTCGAGGCCGCCCATGGACATCTGCTGCCGGTCCACGACCAGACCCAGGATCCAGTTCAGCAGCGCTATGCCGACTGCTTCCAGCATCAGCATCACAGCCGCAACTGCGGCCACTGGTCTGCGCGCCACGCCGCCCACCCTCTTCCACATCGACGTCGAAGCACGCTACTAACGAGTATGCCCATGGACAAGGGGTGCGCACTCAGCTCGTCCCGCACCTCCCACGGGCAGGACCACGCGGCAAAGTTTCCGCCCCTCGTTAGTAGGGACTCCACAAAGAAACCCGGAGCACCGCAGCACCGTGAGGCAGAGACGTTGCCCACATCGCGGACGCCGCCGCAGGGCGGAAAACCGGGCGTACGGTGGAGCGACGGGGGATTCGGCGGTCTGCTCGCCGCAGGGTTCACGCTCCGTGTGGTCAAGCTCACGCCCGAGGTCTTCTCGGCGCGAGGTGTCGCCTGTACCTAAACTCGGCTTGTTTCGAGGAGGGAGCCATCGTGCGCAAGGTGCTCATCGCCAACCGTGGCGAGATCGCTGTCCGTGTTGCCCGTGCCTGCCGGGATGCCGGGATCGCGAGCGTTGCCGTATACGCCGATCCGGACCGGGACGCTGTGCATGTGCGCGCGGCCGATGAAGCCTATGCGCTGGGCGGTGACACACCGGCGGCCAGCTATCTCGACCAGGCGAAAGTCCTGGCCGCGGCAGCCGAATCCGGCGCCGACGCCATCCACCCCGGCTACGGATTCCTCTCCGAGAACGCCGACTTCGCCCAGGCCGTCCTGGACGCCGGCCTGACCTGGATCGGCCCCCCGCCCCAGGCCATCCGCGACCTCGGGGACAAGGTCGCCGCCCGCCACATCGCCCAGCGCGCCGGAGCCCCCCTGGTCGCCGGCACCCCCGACCCCGTCTCCGGCGCCGAGGAGGTCCTCGCCTTCGCCCGCGA
>NZ_JBEXHC010000021.1:51349-142952 GCF_040607655.1 Streptomyces sp. NPDC005266 | reverse complement strand
CGTCTCCGAGGGCGACACCGTGGCCGAGGGCGACCTCATCGTCGTCCTGGAGGCCATGAAGATGGAACAGCCGCTCAACGCCCACCGCGCGGGCATCGTCAAGAACCTCAACGCCAACGTCGGCGCCTCGGTCAGCTCCGGCGCCGTCGTCTGCGAGATCAAGGACTGACGCGCCGCCACCCGGTCGACATCGGCACGCTCCAGCCCACAGCGGGCTGGAGCGTGCCGCTTTTCATGGCATCTTCATCCCTGAGGTCTCCCCCGCGAAACGGGGGCGGGGGAGACCGGGCGCGGGTCCATCCCTTGAAGTCCAAGAGCGTGCAGCCGTGCAGCGACCGTACGAGCTGTCCGGCCGGCACATAGCGGATCGCGGGGTCGTCGTACGGCACGATCGCCTTCTCCCCGGGGACCGGGAGCAGCGGGCCGGGCCGGTAGGGCCTGCCGTGGATTGCGCAGATCTCGGACGCCGTGGACCGCGGGGCGACATGCCCGGACAGCAGATGCGGGCACGCCCTGACCGCTCTGGCGGCGCACGGCAGGCACAGCTGCGGATGCGTGATCAGCAGCCTTTTCGGCCAGTCGGGCCAGTCGCCGCGCCGGTCGTCGGTGAGGTACAGCACGCCGCGCTCGTCCCTGCCGGCGGGCCCGGCACAGACCCGGCACAACAGGTTCCGCATGGCGCGCCGCTGCCGCTGCGGATGGACCACAACACCTGGGGTTCGCCGAGTTCGACGGGAAGATCGTCCACCGGGTCGACACCGCTTGAGGACAGAGCCTCTTGGAGCCCTTCGGGGTCAGTCCTTCAGGGTCCGCTCCAGGAAGCCCAGCACCGCCTCCGCGTAGACGTCCGGCTGGGTCTTGATGCCCTGGAGGTGCTCGGTGCCCGAGAGGGTGTGGACCTCGGCCAGGGGGTAGCGCTCGGCCAGGGCGCGGACGCCGGAGGCGGGGATCATGGTGTCGCGCTCTCCGGTGAGGAAGAGCATCGGGGTCCGTTCGTACGCGCCCTCGGCCGGCGGGGGCCATTGCACCCGCAGCATGGCCACGGCCGCCGAGGAGGCGACCGCTTCCAGGGCCTTGCGGGAGGGGCCCGTGCGCAAGGGGCCGGGGATGGGGATGCCGTCGGCGGCGACGAAGTTGCGGAAGAGCGGGGCCAGTTCCAGGGCCGGGCCGCTGTCGAAGATCATCGCGTCGACCGGGCGGTCCTGGTCCCGTCTGAGCATGTAGAAGGAGGGGAAGGTGGAGATGGAGAAGCCGTAGACGGCGATGCGCGCCGCCGCGTACTCCTCCAGCGAGCGCATATGGCGGACGACGGCGGCCACGTCGTCGGTGTGGCGGTCGCTCATGCCCCAGCAGGCGCGGTCGGCGACGCTCTTGCCGTGGTTGCGGTGGTCGAACAGGGCGACCGTATAGCCCGCCTGGCTCAGCAGCCGCGCCTGTGCCAGGCTCGCGGACTTGCTGAGGCCCAGACCGTGGCCGAGCACCACCACCCGCTTGGAGTCGCCGGGGCAGAGCCAGACATGCAGTCCGCGGCCCTTCGCGCCGTCGAGCGGGACGTTGATGTCGGTGCTGGTCAGCCCCATGTCGGAGGGCTTCTTGTGATGCGGTCTGCGGGGCGGGTGATAGATGAGGTACGAGAGGAAGGCGCCGTACAGCGGCGCCACCGGGAGGGTCACCGTAGAGGCAGCCTTCGCCAGGAATCCCGTCGCCATGGTCGCAAAACCCCCATCACCGATTGTGCACGGATGTGCGCGATCGTAGTGTGACAGCCCTGTGACCGGGCCGGTCGTGAGGCGAACGTGTCCTAATTCACCGGGCGTTCGCGACCGTCAACCAGGCGGACTTGTAAGGACGTTGGGGGCCGGCGGGCCGGGGGTGGTGGTCTCGTACGACGGTGGGCCGGCTCCGGCGTGCCGCGCGCGCCGCTGTACCGTCGGGACGTCAGACCGACGCCCACGACCAACGTCACGACCAACGTCACGGCCATCGTCACAGCGGGGGGAAGCGGAACAGTGCCGTCGATAAGCCCGGTGGAGCCCGACGGCTGGGGCCCGGCCCGTGCCCTGCCCCGCCCCGAAGACCGTCCCGCCCCCGGCGAGGTGGCCGCATGGCTGCTGCGGATCCCGTCGTCCGCCGCCGCCGCTGCCGCCGAGGAGGGGGTGCTGGACGCGCGGGAGCGCGAGCGCGCCGCGCGGCTTCGGCACGAGACGGCGCGCGAGCGCTACGTCGCCTCGCACGTGGGGCTGCGGACACTGCTCGGCGGGTATCTCGGGATCGCTCCGGCGGACGTCGAGTTCACCCGGGAGACCTGCGGGATGCCGGACTGCGACAAGTCGCACGGCCGCCCGGCCCTGGCGGCGGGCCACGGCGCCTTGCACTTCTCCCTCTCCCACGCCGGGGACGCGGCGCTCTACGCCGTCGCCGCGGCGCCCGTCGGTGCCGATATCGAGGAGCGGGACCCCCGGCGCGAAGGCGCCCGGCTGACCGGTCTGATCGGCCAGCTGCACCCCGGGGAGCAGGCCGCGCTCACCGCCCTGCCGGAGGAGCTGCGGGAAGAGGCGTTCCTGAGCTGCTGGGTGCGGAAAGAGGCGTACCTCAAGGGGATCGGGACCGGGCTGCCCGGCGGGATCAGCACCCGTCATGTCGGCCTCGCCGAGGGCCTGGCGCCCGCCGGCGCACCGCCCGGCCCGGACGGCTGGGCGTTCGCCGACCTCGACGCGCCGCCCGGCTATCGCGCGGCCGTCGCCCTGCGCGTGGACGGCGCGCCCGCCGGGCTCAGCCGCCCGGCGGTGACGGTGGGCGGTCTGAGGCTGGGGTGACGCGTATGGGTAGGGTCAGGACCATGCCGCACCTCGATGTGGAACTCTCGGCAGGCACCATCGAGTACGAGGACACCGGCGGTGACGGACCCGTCGCCGTCCTGCTGCACGGCGTCGCCATGGACGGTTCGCTGTGGCGCGATGTCGTCGCCGCACTGCGCCCCGACATCCGGTGCGTCGTCCCCACGCTTCCGCTCGGCGGCCATCGCCGTCCGATGCGCCCCGACGCGGATCTGTCGGTGCTGGGGGTGGCCCGGCTGGTCGCCGAGTTTCTGGAGCGGCTCGACCTCACGGACGTCACGCTGGCGATGAACGACTGGGGCGGGGCGCAGGCGCTGGTGGCCGACGGCCGCGCCGAGCGGATCGGCAAGCTCGTGATCACCTCCTGCGAGGCGTTCGAGAACTATCCGCCGGGCCTTCCCGGCGCCAATCTGCGGGCCTCCGCCAGGGTTCCGGGCGGGCTGGCCGCGGCGTTCGGCCTGCTCAAGCTGGCTCCGATGCGGCGGCTGCCGATGACGTGGGGCTGGATGACCAAGCGCCCGGTGCCGCGAGAGGTGATGGACGCCTGGTTCCGGCCGCTGTGGACCTCCCCCGAGATCCGGCGCGACCTGCGCAAGTACGTACGCGGCGTACCACCGGTGGGAGAGCTGCTGCACTGGGCCGACGCGCTGCGCAGCTTCGACCGCCCGGCGCTGGTGGCGTGGGCGGCCGAGGACCGGGTCATGCCGCCGGAGCACGGTCTGCGGCTGGCCGGCCTCCTTCCGCGGGGGCAGCTCGTCGAGATCCCGGACAGCTACACCCTGATCCCGGAGGACCAGCCGGAGCGGCTGGCGGAGTTGATGCGCGCCTTCGTGCTGGACGGCGACGTCATGGACGGGAGCGGCGGGAGCGGCGGGAGCGGCGGCTCAGCGGCATAGCCGCTGTCGGACCTCCGGCGTACCGTCGTCGGTATGTGCAGATCCATCAAGACACTCCGGCCGCCGTACGCCGAGACGGTGACCGAGGAGGACATGCGGGCCGCGGCGCTGCAGTACGTCCGCAAGATCTCCGGGTTCCGCCGGCCGGCCGCGCACAACGCGGCGGCCTTCGACAAGGCCGTCGAGGCGATCGCCGCCGCGACGGGGGAGCTGCTGGGCTCGCTGGAGATACGGGGCGGCGCCCGCTGAGAGGGTCGGACCCGCGGAGGGGTCAGGCCCACTGAGCGGCCGGACGCCCTCGCGGTCCCGAGACTCGACCCCCGTACGGGCCTCGGGACGACGGAGAGGCGCCGTCACATCGGCGGTTGTCCGTACGCCGCTGTGACGACCCCTGGCGCGCGATGTGGCGACGGCATACACGGCGCGCGTCGTCCTGGGGCTGGACGGGGTCGGCATCGACGACGCGCCGACCATGAGCAGTTGGAGGGCGCCCAGACGCACCCCGCGCTCGGCGCCGGAGATCGCGACATCCTGCCGCTGGGCCTGGTCGACCAGGCCCAGCACCTTGGCCGCATGCTGGATGAGATTGGTGTCCATGTCATCGAGCGGGCGGCGGGAGGCGACCGACAGCACGGCGGACGAACCCGTCGCCAGCGGTATCAGCCGGGTGTGCGGCGGCTCGTCCTCGGCGGGCCCGGAGTTCTCCGGCCGCAGGGCCTGCCGAACGACCATGGGGGCCGGCGTGCTGGGGGCCGTCTCGGGCGACGCGGCCAGCACACCGCGCCGCTCGTCGCTGACCAGCACCGCGCCCTCCAGGGCGACCGCCAGCCAGTCGGTGATCCGCTGCATCGCGCCGGCGTCCGCGTCGGAGAGCCGGACGGGAAGCCGGTTCAGCAGGGCGGTGAGCTGATCCACGTACCACTCGGCGTGCCGGAAGCGGTGCTCCCGCAGCCGGGGGAGGAGCTCCTGCCACACCTCCGGCGGCCTCGTCGTGGTCAGCAGGGGGACGTTCAGCCGGGCGGCCCAGGTGCGGACGGCCACCGGGGTGGCCTGTGCCCATGCCGGTCGACCGTCAGGGCGAGTCCGGCGGCCCGCTGCCGGGCGAGCTCGCGCAACAGCCGCTCGACGGCGCGCGGGCCGGGCTGTCCGCCGGAGCGCGGCAGGAAGTCGATCACTACCAGGGCGTCGCTGACGTCCCCGAGTGGGCATCGCGCCAGGCGGTCCCCGGGATCACGCGTACGGAATCCACCGCCGGGTCGGCCGGTCGGTCCGAGCCGGCGAAGCGAAGCGAGAAGTCGGGCTCGCCGCAGATATGGCCCAGCGTGAGCATCGCGTCCCTCCGTCCGGTGGCCGGCGTAGGCGTGCCCAAAACCGGTGTCCGGCGCAGGCGTGCCAAAAAAGTGCCGAAAACGCGACTGGGGTTTCTCGGATAACCGAGAAACCCCAGGTCAGTGGCGTTAAGCCAAGGTGCGCCGCCAGGGACTCGAACCCCGGACCCGCTGATTAAGAGTCAGCTGCTCTAACCAACTGAGCTAGCGGCGCCTGCTGACGACGTAAATACTACCTGGTCCGCGGGGGTGGTTTTGACCACCGCGATCCGGGGCACCGCGCGAGGGTTCAGCAGAGGCTGAGCAAAGGCTGAGCAGAGGCTGAGCAGAGGCTCGGCGAAGGCTCAGGCGGGGCTCAGATGGTGAGGGAGAGCAGCATCGGGGCTGCCTCCCGGTTGAGGGTGTAGGCGGCCTGGCGCAGCCGGTGGGCGTGCTCCAGGGGGAGCGAGAGGCCCAGGCAGCCCACCGAGTGGCCCGCCGTGATCGGGACGGCGGCGCAGACCGTGCCGACCGCGTATTCCTGCAGGTCAAGCACGGGTACGGTGGCGGGCTGGCTGTCGAGCTTGCGGAACAGCACCTTCTCGCTGGTGGTCGTGCGCGAGGTGAGCCGCACCGTCTTGTGGCGGGAGAGATGGTCGCGGCGGCCGTCGTGGTCGAGCTGGGTGAGCAGGCATTTGCCGATCGCCATGGCGTGCGCCGCGGAGCGGAAGTCCACCCACTCGTTGACCTTGGGGATCCCTGGCCCGTCCGCATACTGCGTGATCTTGAGTTCGCCGTCGACATAGCGGCCGAGATAGACCGCGGCGCCCACCGAGTCACGCAGCGCGGTGAGCGCCTTCTGGAGTTTGGCCTCGACGGCGTGGCCGCGGCCGGATCCGCCCGAGCCCAGCAGGCGCAGGGATTCGCCGCCGACGTACGCACCGTCGGCGATCTGCTCCACATAGCCCTCGCGGCGCAGCATCCGCAGCAGCTCGGCGAGGTGGTGGGCGGGCAATCGGGTGTCGCGGGCGATGGCGGCATCGCTCACGCCGGAGGAGTGTTTGGCGACGACCTCCAGGATGCGGAGGGCGTGCTGCACCGAGTGGAACGGCGCGGTCGGCTCGGGCCTGAGCGCCACGGTATCCCCCCTCGCAGGTTGTGACCGCTTGCGTGATCGCCATCGCTGCAGGTCACGGCGGTGGGACAGCCCGCACTGTGCCCGCGCGGCGCGGCTTTGTACCACGATAACCGCCAAGGGCCGCATGGGGAGTGGGCGTTGACCATATTGTCGCCGTGCTTCGCCCGGCTCAGCAGCGGTGTATCACCCTGGCATATGCCATGAGCATGCCCCCGCCGACTCGGCGGGGGCAATCGCCCGATCAGGGGGGCCGGCGGCCTAGAGAACAGCGCTCAGGAACTCCCGGGTGCGCTCGTGCTCCGGCTCCGTGAAGATCTTCTCCGGCGGCCCGGACTCGATGACCCGGCCCGCGTCGAACATCAGCACGTCGTCGGAGATGTCTCGCGCGAAGTTCATCTCATGGGTGACGCAGAGCATGGTGATGTCCGTGGTGTGAGCGATGTCACGCAGCACGTCCAGCACCCCGGCCACCAGCTCCGGGTCCAGCGCCGAGGTCACCTCGTCCAGCAGCAGCACCTGCGGCCGCATCGCCAGCGCCCGTGCGATCGCCACCCGCTGCTGCTGTCCGCCGGACAGCTGCGTGGGGTACGCGTCGTATCTGTCCCCGAGGCCGACCAGGTCGAGCAGCTCCCGCGCCCGCGTCTCGGCCTCGTCCTTGTCCAGGCCCAGCACGTGCACCGGGGCCTCGGTGATGTTCCGCAGCACCCGCATGTTGGGGAAGAGGTTGAACTGCTGGAAGACCATGCCGATCTTCTTGCGGACCTCACGGGTGTGCTTCTCACCCGACGGGACCAGCTTGCCGCCCTTGTCCTCATGGGTGAGGTAGTCCCCGTCGACCTTGATCGTGCCCTCGTCCGGGCTGATCAGGGTCATCAGCAGCCGCAGGATCGTGGTCTTGCCCGATCCCGAGGGGCCGATGAGGGTGACGTGCTTGCCGGAGGACACCGAGAAGTCGAGGTTGTCCAGGACCGTGTTGCTGCCGAAGCGCTTGGTCACCCAGTCGAATCGGATCAGTTCACTGCCGTCCACGGCAGGGTTCGTGTGGTCGGTTTCAGTGGCCAAGACGACGCTCCAGGGCTCGCATCAGAAGGGAAGCCGGGTAGGCGATGAGAATGAAGGCGATGCCGACCATCGTGTAGGGCTCGATGTACTGGAAGGACGACGCGCCTTCCGCGCGCGCGTTCTGCAGCATGTCGACGACGCCGATCAGCGCGAGCATCGGGGAGTCCTTCAGCATCGCGATGACGTAGTTGCCCAGCGCGGGCACCACCCGGCGGATCGCCTGCGGCAGGATCACCGCGATCCAGGTACGGCCACGGGAGAGGCTGAGCGCGGTAGCCGCCTCCCACTGGCCCTTCGGTACACCGTCGATACCGGCCCGGTAGACCTCGGCGGTGTACGTCGAGTAGTGCAGACCGAGCGCGATCACCCCGGTGGTGAGCGCCGAGAACTTGATGTCCCAGGTCGGCAGCACGTAATAGAAGAAGAACAGCTGCACCAGCAGCGGGGTGTTGCGGATGAACTCCACCACCGCCGACACCGGCCAGCGGACGAAGCGGGTCGGCGAGCGGAAGACCATGGCCCACACCAGGCCGAGCGCGAACGCCAGGACCGAGCCCAGGGCCGTCGCCTCCAGGGTGATCAGCAGCCCATGGCCCAGCTCGGGGAGGAAGTCCTTGGCCACATCCCAGTTCCAGGTCACTGGGCACCTCCCGTGATGATGTTGGAGGACTGCTCGGTCTCCTGGCCGGCGGACAGCTTCCGGGTGACCAGCGGTCCCTGGCCCGTCGTGACCGGGCCCTGGCCGATGCCCGCCTTGGCGCGCCGCTCCAGCAGGCGCATCAGCCGGGTGAGGACGAAGGCCAGCACGAAGTAGAGGACCAGGATGATCGAGTAGATCTCCAGGCTGTCACCGGTCGCCAGCCGCGAGAGCTGGGCGGCGAAGGTGATGTCGGCGACGCTCACGGCGGAGACCAGAGCGGTCGCCTTCAACAGCTCGATCAGCAGATTGTTGAAGGGCGGGATCATCTCGGGTATCGCCTGCGGCAGGATCACCCGGCGCATCCGCTGCGCGGGGGTGAAACTGAGCGCGATGGCCGCCTCGCGCTGCGCCGGGGCGACGGCGGCGATCGCGCCGCGCACGATCTCGGATCCGTACGCCCCGTAGGTGAGGCCGAGGGCCAGCACCGCCGCCCACATCGGCACCAGCTGGTACCCGAAGGCCAGCGGCAGCACGAAGAACAGCCAGAACATCAGCACCAGGGCCGAGGTGCCGCGGAAGACCTCCACGTAGAAGCCCGTCAGAAAGCGGACGATCCACGGGCGGGAGGTGCGCGCGATACCGATGCCGAAGGCGACGACGGTGGCGAAGACCGCGCTGTACAGGGTGAGCTGGACCGTGATCCAGATGCCCGGAAGAAGCCAGTGTTCCCAGAGCCCGGCCGTCATGAGCACAGCTCCTTGGCCGTCAGATCGGTCATCTCTTCCTCCGTGAAGCCGAAGGGCCGCACGATGCGCAGCAGCTCGCCGCTCTTCTTCATCTTGTGCAGCTCGGCATTGAAAGCATCCCGGAGCTTCGTCTCCTCTGGGCGGAAGGCGAAGCCGCCCGCGCCGATGTCCGGTTTGCCGTCGACCATCGCCTGGAACGGCTCGGTGGCCTCGGCCCGCCGGCTGTTCCGCTGCTTCACCACGTTGTGGACGGTCACGGTCGTGCCCGCGAAGACATCGGCCCGGCCCTGCTCCACCGCCAGCAGTCCGGCGAGCTGATCCGGCAGGATCAGCATGTCCTTCTGCTTGATTCCGACGGCCTCCGCGTACCCGATTTGCGCATAGGCGGTGCCGGTGGCCATTTTGGCCTTCTTCTTGGCGATGTCATCGTAATTGTGCAGGTTCTTCGGATTGCCCTTGCGCACGATGAACGCGTCACGCATGCGGTAGTCGGGATCGGAGAAGATCACCTGGGCGCACCGCTCGGGGTTGATGTACATCCCGGCGGACACCACGTCGAACTGTTGCGAGCGCAGGCCCGGGATCAGCGACCCGAACTCGGTCGGCACCGGCTGGACCTTCTCCACTCCCAGCCGCTTGAAGATCACCTTCGCGATCTCGGGTGCCTCGCCGGTGAAGTCGCCGTTCTTGTCGATATAGCCGAATGGGATCTCCCCCGCGATTCCCAGCCGGACCGTGCCCTGCGACTTCAGCCGCTCCAGCAGATTGCCCCCCTCCTTGGCATCGGAGCCGGACACCCGGCTGCAGCCGACCGCGCCCAGCAGGCCCAGGGCCGCACCGCCGGCGAGGAGCGATCGCCGATTTGGTCCTCTTTTGGTGTTTTCTCTACTTTTGATGTCATTCCCACGTGGTGGCGCCATGGGCGCGTGACTACCCGAACGCTCGGAAAATATGCGGACCGTTTCCAGCCCTTGACGCAGGCGATGCTGGGTATGCCCCTACGAAGGACTGGTTCCGAAGCGACCCGGAGGAATGTCGATGGTTGACCGAGCCGACCGGTTCATCGAGGTCTCGCTCGACAAGCGTGGGGTGACCTGTACGGCCAAACTCCTCGACGACCGCGCGCCGATCACCTGTGAGGCGGTCTGGAACGCGCTGCCGCTGGGGGGCGATGTCTATCACGCGAAGTACGCGCGCAACGAGATCTACGCGCTGCTGCCGCCCTTCGCCCCCGAAGAACCCCCGCTGGAGAACCCGACGATCACCCCCATCCCCGGCGACCTGTGCTATTTCACCTTCTCGGACACCCAGCTCGGTACGAAGTCGTACGGGTACGAGGCGGCGGCCAAGCACCAGGGGCGGCGTCAGGTCGTCGATCTCGCACTCTTCTACGAGCGGAACAATCTACTGATCAACGGTGACGCGGGCTGGGTCCCGGGCATCGTCTGGGGCCAGGTCGTCGACGGCCTCGACCGGATGGCCGACGCCTGCCAGGACCTGTGGCGGGCCGGGGCGCTGGGGGAGACCCTGAACTTCCGCCGGGCCTGACGCGCCGCCGGACGGGCCCGGCGCGGCCCGTCCGGCGCTCCGCGCCTTTCAAGCGGCCGGCGGCCGTACCCCGTCCGCCACGCCCGCCTCGTACAGCGCGTGCGCGGCCCGCAGTACGAGCGCGTCCGCGTGCCGCGCCCCGACCAGCTGCACCCCGATCGGCAGGCCCTCGGCCGACAGCCCGCACGGCACCGACGCGGCCGGCTGCTGGGTCATGTTGAAGGGGTAGGTGAACGGCGTCCAGCCCGTCCACCGGGTGTGCTCCGACCCCTTCGGCACCTCGACCCCCGCCTCGAACGCGGTGATCGGCATCGTCGGCGTCACCAGCAGGTCGTACGCGGAGTGGAACCGCCCCATGGCCTGGCCGAGCGCCATACGGACGTCCACGGCCGCCAGATAGTCCAGCGCGCTGTACGCGGCCCCCTGGGCGCAGATCTCGCGCAGCCCCGGGTCCAGCAGCTCCCACCGCTCCTGTCCCAGCGGCTGCACCACCCGCGCGGCACCGCTGAACCACAGGGTGTGGAAGGCCTCCACCGGGTCCTCGATCCCCGGGTCGATCTGCTCGACCACCGCGCCCAGTTCCTCCAGCAGGCCCACCGCCCGCCGTACCGCGGCGGCCACCTCCGGGTCGACCGCGGCCGAGCCGCCGAGCGCCGGACTGTAGGCGACGCGCAGCCCGTCCACCGACCCGCCGCCCGCCGTGATCCCCTCGCGGAAACCTTCGCCGGCAGGGGCCATTTGCGACCAGTCGCGCCAGTCCGGACCGCAGATGACGTCCATGAGGAGCGCGGCATCCGCCGCGTCCCGGGTCATCGGCCCCACATGGGCCAGCGTCCCGAAGGCGCTCGCGGGATACAGCGGAACCCTCCCATAGGTGGGTTTCAACGCGAAGATGCCACAGAAGGACGCCGGGATTCGGACCGAGCCCCCGCCGTCCGTCCCCAGGCTCAGCGGACCCGCGCCCAGCGCGACCGCCGCCGCGCTGCCGCCGCTGGAGCCGCCCGCGGTACGCTGCGGGTCGTACGGATTGCCGGTCACGCCGTGGAGCGGGCTGTCCGTGACGCCCTTCCAGCCGAACTCCGGGGTCGTCGTCTTTCCCACGAACACCGCACCGTGCTCCCGCAGCCGGGCCACCGAGGGCGCGTCCTCGTCCCACGCCTGCCCCTCGGCCGCCACGGTCCGCGAACCGCGCAGCGTGGGGGCGCCGCTCAGCAGCAGGATGTCCTTCACCGACACCGGCACGCCGTCCACCAGCCCCGCAGGCTCGCCGCGCCGCCATCGCTCGGCGGACTCCTCCGCCTGCCGCAGCGCGCCCTCGGCGTCCACTCGGGTGAAGGCGTTGACCTCCGGCTGGATCTGCTCGACCCGGTGGAGCACGGCGCGGGTCGCCTCGACGGGGGAGAGATCGCCGGAGGCGTACCCCGCCACGAGTTGAACAGCTGTCAGGTCGTGCATGTCGGTCATCCGGCTCTCCGTTCAGACGTGCGATCAGTCCACGGGTACGTAGCCCAGGCGTTTGTCGACCACGTTGAGCAGTGGCTTGCCCGCTTCCCAGCGGTCGTAGTTGTCCTCGAACTGCTCGGCGAGGTGGTCACGCCAGCCGACGGTGTCGCCGCTCATATGGGGCGAGACGAACAGCCCCGGCACATCCCACAGGGGGTCGTCGGCGGCCAGCGGCTCATGCTCGAAGACATCCAGCGCCGCACCGCCGATCCGCCGCGCGACCAGGGCCGCGGTCAGGTCCTTCTCGACGACCAGCGGGCCGCGGCCGACGTTGATGAACCGCGCGGTGGACTTCATCGCCTCGAAGGCGCTCCGGTCGAACATGCCGCGCGTGGCGCCGGTGAGCGGCGCGGCGCACACCACCCAGTCGGCCTTCGAGAGCAGCTCGGGCAGCTCGTCGCCGCCGTGCACGTCCTTCCGCGCGGTGCGCCCCACCAGGTCGACCACCACGCCGAGCGCGGCCAGGGTGGAGCCGATCGCCCGGCCGATGGGGCCCGCGCCGACGACGACCGCGCGGCTCCCGGCCAGCCGCATCGTCTCCCGGTGCTGCCAGCGACGCTGCCGCTGGAGCTCCCAACTGCCGCGGAAGTCCTTGGCCATGGCGATGACCAGGCCCGCTACATATTCGGCGATCGGCTGTTCGAAGACGCCGCGCGCGTTGGTCAGCACCGTGTCGGACGCGGTGAGTTCGGGGGACAGCAGCCGGTCCACCCCCGCGCTCGCGGTGTGCACCCAGCGGGGCCGGGGACCCTTGCCGGGCCAGGCGTCGCGGACCGCGTCGGAGGTGAAGTCCCAGACCAGGAGCACATCCGCGGCGGGCAGCAGCTCGGGCAGTGCATCCGCGTCGCAGACCAGGACCTTGGCCCGGCCGGCCAGCCGGTCCAGACGGATGGGCGGTTGATCGCCGAAGACGACAACAGTGGGTTCGGACATAGGCGGGAAACCGTTTCGAAACGTGAGTGGGTTTGGCTGGGCAGAGTCCGGGCAGGCGCCTTGGTTTGAGGATTGACCACGCTAGGCAGCGGAAACTACCGTCGTCAACAACGGCATCTGTCCCGGCGTCCCCGGCATTAGGCCGGTGTATCTCTCTGTATCCCTGGCCAATGGTCCAGTCCCTCCGTTCTGCATTGGGGCTCGATATGGACGTCTCTTTTTTGGGTGGTCCCCTGCCGCAGCGCGGCGTGGGGGTGGTCGCACCGTTCGACTTCGCGCTCGACCGGGAGCTGTGGCGCTGGGTGCCGGACGAGGTCTCCTTGCACCTCACCCGTACCCCGTTCGTGCCGGTCGAGGTGAGCCTCGACCTGGCCCGGCTCGTGAGCGAGCACGAGACCTTGCACGAGGCGGTGCGGGCACTGAGCGCCGTCGCCCCCCAGGTGGTGACGTACGCCTGCACCTCGGGCAGCTTCGTCGGTGGCGTGGCCGGCGAGCGCGCCATGTGCGCGGCGATGGCCCAGGCGGGTGAACTTCCGTCGCTGACCACCTCGGGCGCGCTGCTGGAGGCGCTGCGGGAGATCGGCGCGCGGCGGATCGCCGTGGTCACGCCGTACACCCGGTCGGTGACCGACTCGCTGGAGGATTACCTCGGCGAGGCCGGGATGACCGTCACCGGGCGGGCCTACCTCGGACTGACCCGGCACATCTGGAAGGTGCCGTACCGCGATGTGGTCGACATGGCGCGACAGGCGGTGGTCGGGGCGACCGACGCGCTCTTCATCAGCTGTACCAACCTGCCGACCTACGACGTGATTCCGCAGCTGGAGGCGGAGTTGCGGATGCCCGTGCTGTCCGCCAACCAGGTGACGATGTGGGCGGCGCTGCGGGCCATCGGCGCTCAGGCCGTGGGCCCCTACCAGGCGCTGCTGGACCCGGCCGCCCGGTCCGGCCCGGCGGGGATGGCGGCGTGGCCGGCCATCGGTTCCGGCCGGGGGCCGGCGGTGGACCCCATCGTCGAATCGGTGGTCGACTCCATGGCCGGTGAGCCCGAGGCGGCGCTGGCCGGGGCCCCGTCACCGGGGCCGGACGGGGATCCGGGCGACGGGATGGACCCGGGATTCGGGCCAGGAATCGGGGAGGGCCCGTATCTGGAGGATCCGGGAGGCCCGTCGGCGTTGTGAGTCGAACTGCGTCGTTGTGAGTACAACTGCCGGGCGGGAGCGGAACCCGCAGGGCGGCCGCGGTGTATGAGAAGTGACAGTGCGTGGGGCGGCGCTCGCGGGCGCCGCCGGTAAGGAGGCAGTCATGGTGGACACGACGCGGCCGGCCCCGGACACGGTGGGCTTTCTCTACCCGGGATATTCCGCGGAGGACGACTATCCCCGGCTGGAGGGCATCCTGGGCGGCGGCGTCCGGCTTCCCCTGGTCCACACCGACATCGGCGAGGACGCCCACCGGGTCGGCGCCCTGCTGGAGATGGGGTCGGCGGCGCGGCTCGCGTCCGGGGTCGCCGAGCTCGCGGAGCGCGGGGCGCAGGCCGTCGTCTGGGCCTGCACCAGCGCCAGCTTCGTCTTCGGCTGGGACGGCGCCCGGGACCAGGTGCGCGAGCTGAGCGAGACGGCCGGGCTGCCCGCCTCCAGCACCTCCTTCGCCTTCGCTCATGCGGTGCGGGCGCTGGGCGCCGAGCGGGTCGCCATCGCGGCGACCTATCCGGAGGATGTCGCCGAGCACTTCAGGGCCTTTCTGAAGGCGGCGGGTGCGGAAGTGGTCTCCACGCGCGGCAGCGGCATCATCACGGCCGCCGAGGTCGGCACCTGGGGCCGGGAGGAGGTGCTGCATCTCGCCCGCACCGGGGACCACCCCGAGGCGCAGGCGGTGCTCCTTCCGGACACGGCCCTGCACACCGCGGCCTGGCTGCCCGATCTGGAGGCGGAGCTGGGCAAGCCGGTGCTCACCGCCAACCAGGTCACGGTCTGGGAGGGGCTGCGGCTGTTGGGCCGTGAGCCGTTCCATGACCGGCTGGGCACGCTCTTCAGCGGCGGAGGCGGCTGGTGACGGGTCGGTAAAGCGCGGTTGAATTCCAGCTTTCTCTTTCCTCACCGGTGCGTTCCGCTTGCCGGACGGTGTCTACCATGCAGCCGTGCGTCGCGTTCACCTCTCCCTCCTCCGGCCGTCATTCCGTCAGCTGCTCGTCGCCGGGGCAGTGACGGCGGCCGCGGCCATCGGGGTCGGCGCGCTGACCGTCGGCCAGAGACCGTCCGGCGGCCATCGCACCAAGGCTTCGGCCCGCCCCTCGGACGGGCTTCGGCATACCTCGGTCGAGGTCTCCGAGGGCGGCTGTGGCCGTGGCTGGACCCATCCGCGCCGTGGCAAGCAGGTCTTCGAGCTGCGGAACACCTCCAGCAGGGCGGCCGAGGTCTATCTCACCGATCCGGCCGGCGGCGCCGTCTACGGAGAGGTGGAGGGCCTGGGCCCAGGCACCAGCCGGCCGCTGCGGGTCACGCTCGGCGGGGGGTCCTACGCGTTTCGCTGCGCACCCGACGACGCGGGCGCGGTCACCGGCCCGACCGTCACCGTGGCCGGACCCGCGCGCGGCGGCGGGCCGTCCGCCCGCCCGGTCACCCAGCAGGATCTGATCCCGCCGACGATCGCCTACCAGAAGTGGGTCCAGGGCCGGATGGGCGAGCTGGTGCGGAAGACCGACGCGCTGCGCTCGGCCGTCCGCGACGGCGATCTGGCCGGGGCCCGCGCGGCCTGGCTGCCCGCCCATCTGGTGTACGAGCGGCTGGGCGCCGCCTATGGCGCCTTCGGCGACGCCGACGGGGCGATCAACGGCACCGCGGCGGGGCTGTCCGGCGGCGTCCGGGACCCGGACTTCACCGGCTTCCACCGCCTCGAGTACGGCCTGTGGCACGGCGAGTCGGCGAGCGCCCTGCGCCCGGTCGCCGACCGGCTCGCCAAGGACGTCCGCAAGCTGCGGGACGACTGGCCCGCGCAGCGGATGGACCCGGCCGACCTGGGCCTGCGGGCGCACGAGATCATGGAGAACACCGTGCAGCTCGAGCTGACCGGCCGCACCGACTACGGCAGCGGCACCAATGTGGCCACCGCCCGCGCCAATCTGGACGGCACCCGGGCCGTGCTGCGCCGTCTGGACCCGGTGCTGGCGTCCCGCGACCCCGGGCTGCCGGAGCTGAGGACCTGGCTGGAGCGCACCCGGCACACCCTGGACGGTGCGCACCACGGGGACCACTGGACCCCGGTGGAGAAGCTGGGCCGCACGGGGCGCCAGAAGCTGAACGCCGACATGGGCGCCCTGGTGGAGCGGCTGGCCGAGGTGGCGGCGCTGACGGACATACGGAGGACCCGGTGAGCGAGGTGCTGCGACGGGGTTTTCTGCGCGGCGCGGCGGCGGGCACGGTCGGCGCGGTGGCGGGCGCCGCCGCGGTCCCGGCCGCGGCGCGGCCGGGCGGGAGTCAGGAGGCGCCCGCCCGTGTCCCCTTCCATGGCGCCCATCAGGCCGGCATCCTCACCCCGCCCCAGCGGGCGACCGCGTTCATCGCCTTCGACGCCACGGCCGTAGACCGTAAGGAGCTGGCCGATGCGTTCCGTACCCTCACCGAGCGCTGCCGGTTCCTCACCGCCGGCGGCACCCCGGACCCGGCCGGGATCACCGCCCCGCCCGTCGACTCCGGCACCCTGGGCCCGCAGGTGGCCGCGGACCGGCTGACGGCGACGGTCGGCGTGGGCGCCTCGCTCTTCGACGAGCGGTACGGGCTGAAGGACCGCCTACCGCGGCGGCTGCGCACGATGCCGTCGTTCCCGGACGACGATCTCGACCCCGACTGGTGCCATGGCGATCTGAGCCTCCAGCTCTGCGCGGAGAACACGGACACGGTCCTGCACGCCCTGCGCGATATCGCCCGGCACACCCGGGGCGCGCTCCAGGCGCGCTGGCGCATGGACGGCTTCGTCAGCCCGCCGCGCCCCTCCGGCACCCCGCGCAACCACATGGGGTTCAAGGACGGCACCGCCAACCCGGATACCGGTGACCGGCGCCTGATGGGCCGTCTGGTGTGGACGGGCGCCCACTCCGGTGAGCCGGGCTGGGCGGCCGGCGGCAGCTATCAGGTCATCCGGCTGATCCGGATGCTGGTGGAGTTCTGGGACCGGGTGTCGATCACCGAGCAGGAGCGGATGCTCGGCCGCAGCCGGGAGTCGGGCGCACCGCTGGACGGGCAGCACGAGTTCGACACCCCGCGGTACGCACAGGACCCCAAGGGTGACGTCATCCCGCTGGACAGCCATGTTCGGCGGGCCAATCCGCGTACCGCGCGCAGCGAGGATGAGCGCATACTGCGCCGCGCGTACAACTACGACCGGGGAATGGACAGCAACGGCAATCTCGACATGGGCCTGATGTTCTGCTGCTACCAGCGGGATCTGGCGCGTCAGTTCGAGACGGTGCAGAGGCGGTTGGCGGGTGAGCCGCTGGTCGACTACATCACCCCCTTCGGCGGCGGCTATTTCTACGCGCTGCCCGGCGCCAGGGACCGTAGCGACTGGCTGGGACGGACCCTTCTGTCCTGATCAGCGCCGAGTGTCACACCAGCGCCCGGTCAAGAACGCCTCAAGAGTTGCTTGTGTTTCTCTGACCCCCTGTTCACCCGGCAGCCTCCATGGATTCCATCGGAGAGTCCGGCCCGTGCCACAGGATCGGGCGCAGGCGTGAGAAGCGAATCATGTGGAGGCATGGGATGGGCGGCACAGCGGAGTCCGCGGGGGACAGGCGGCGGAGCCGGGCCATGCGCTGGGGCGCCCTGGCGGGCGCCGCGGCGCTGGCGACGGTGGGCGGGGTGGCGCCCGCGTGGGCCGCGCCCGCGCGGCACGGGCCGGACACCGCGACCCCGGTGAAGCATCTGGTGGTGCTCTTCGACGAGAACGTCTCGTTCGACCACTACTTCGCCACCTACCCGAAGGCCGCGAACACCGATGGCACCAGGTTCACGCCCGCCAAGGACACCCCGAAGAACATCGACACCCTGGCACACGCGGGTCTGCTGAAGAAGAACCCCAATCTCTACAAGCCCAAGCGGCTCCGCAGCGACCAGGCCATGACCTGCGACCAGAACCACGACTACGGCGCCGAGCAGTACGCGGCCCATGGCGGCAAGGCCGACAAGTACGTCGAGAACACCGAGGTCAGCAAGTGCAGCGGGCTGTTCGGCGAGCCCGGTCTGGTGATGGACTACTACGACGGCAACACGGTCACCGGGCTGTGGAACTACGCCCAGCACTACGCGCTGGGCGACCGTTCGTTCAGCTCCGCCTACGGCCCCTCGACCCCCGGCGCCGTGGAACTGATCTCCGGCCAGACCCATGGGGTGGTCTCGACGGACCCCAAGTCCTCCACCGAGAATCCGGTCCAGACCGACAAGCCCGATCCGTACGCGGTGGCCTCACCGGATGCCAAGGGCGTCGGCACCATGATCAGCGACCCGGATCCGGCCTTCGACGACTGCTCCGACAAGGACCACACCAGCAGCGACGCCCTGGCCCGGCTCAAGGGCCGGAACATCGGCGATCTGCTCAACGCCAAGGGCGTGACCTGGGGCTGGTTCCAGGGCGGCTTCCGCCCCAGCACCATCTGGGACGGCAAGCAGGGCCACTACGCCAAGTGCTCCGGCACCACCCACAAGAACGTCGGCGGCGCGGCGTCCGTGGACTACAGCCCGCACCACGCCCCCTTCCAGTACTACAAGTCCACGGCCAATCCGCATCACCTTCCGCCGAGGAGCGTCCATGAGATCGGCCGGAACGGTCAGGCCAACCACAACTACGACCTGACCGACTTCCACGCCGCGCTCAAGACCGGCCGTCTTCCGGCCGTCAGCTTTCTGAAGGCCGCCGAGTACCAGGACGGCCACGCGGGCTACTCCGACCCGATCGACGAGCAGCACTTCCTGGTTCGGCAGATCAACGCGATCCAGAAGTCGCCGCAGTGGAAGGACACGGCGATCGTCGTCGCGTACGACGACAGCGACGGCTGGTACGACCACGCGTACGCCAAGCCCCTCAACGGGTCGAAGGATTCCACGGCCGGCTCCGACGGCAGGGCCACCGACAGCCCCGCCTGCCAGTCCGGACCGAGGCCCCAGGGTGGTTACCAGGACCGCTGTGGCCCCGGCACCCGTCAGCCGCTGCTGGTGATCTCGCCGTACAGCAAGGCCGACAAGGTCGACCACACCCGGACCGAGCAGACGTCGATCACCCGTTTCATCGAGGACAACTGGCGCACCGGCCGGATCGGTGACGCCTCCTTCGACGCCCGGGCGAACACCCTGTCCGGCATGTTCGACTTCCGGCACCCGAACAACACCCAGGTGCTGCTGAAGCCCGACGGCTCGGTCGCCTCGGTGCACAAGGCCGGGCACTACACGACCTCGGCCCTGGCCGCCAACGCCCCGATCGTGAACGCGCTGACCCCTCGGCGCCTCGCCGCGACCGGCGGCTCCTCCGCCCTGCCGATGGGCTCCTCCGCCCTGCCGATCGGCCTCGCGGCCGGTGTGCTGGTGATGGGCGGCGCCTGCACGGCGCTGGTCCTCCACCGTCGCCGTACGGGTCGGGAATAAAGCGGAGTCATTCTCCGGTTGCAGGTTGTGGGTGCATGCAGAGCGACCGAACCGACCAGGGAGGCGGGCCACCGTGGCCGATGAGCAGGACCGGCGAGACGACCAGCGCGACACCATCAGGGCGAAGCCCCTCGGCAGCGCACCGGTGCCGCTGTCGGTGCTGGATCTGGCGACCGTCGGCAGCGGGCAGACCGCCGCACAGGCGCTGCGGACCACCACCGAGCTGGCCAAGCTCACCGAGCGCCGCGGATTCCAGCGGTTCTGGGTCGCCGAGCACCACTCCATGCCCGGTGTCGCCAGCTCCTCCCCGGCCGTGATCCTCGCCTATCTCGCCGCGAACACCGAGCGGATCCGGCTCGGCTCGGGCGGGGTGATGCTCCCCAACCACGCGCCGCTGGTCATCGCCGAGCAGTTCGGCACGCTGGAGGCGCTCGCCCCTGGCCGGGTGGACCTCGGCCTGGGGCGCGCACCCGGGACCGACGGCGCCACGGCCGCCGCGCTGCGCCGCACCGACCGGCTGCGCGAGGGCGCGGACGACTTCCCGGAGCAGCTCGCCGAGCTGATCCGGTTCCTCGACGACGAGTTCCCCGACGGCCATCGCTACGGTCGCATCCACGCGGTGCCGGGGCCGGTGCAGGGCACCGCGCCCGGTGGGGTGCAGTCCGCCGGCCGGCCCTCGATCTGGCTGCTGGGGTCCAGCGGCTTCAGCGCCCGGCTCGCCGGGATGCTCGGCCTGCCGTTCTCCTTCGCCCACCACTTCTCCGCGGCGAACACGATCCCCGCGCTCGATCTCTACCGCGAGAGCTTCCGCCCGTCCGCCGTGCTGGACCGGCCGTATGCCTCGATCGGTGTCTCGGCGTTCGCCTCCGAGGACGAGAAGGAGGCGGACCGCCAGGTGCTCACCGGCGCGCTGTCCATGGTCCGGCTGCGCACCGGCCGCCCCGGCCTGGTCCCGACCCCCGAGGAGGCCGAGGCCCATGCGTTCGGCGAGATGGAGCGCGACTTCGTGAGCAGCTGGCTCGCGAATGTCGTCCACGGGACGCCGGACGAGGTCCGCGAGGGGCTCGACGGGCTGATCAAGCGGACCGGGGTGGACGAAATCAAGATCACGACCACCGTGCACAGCGGCGAGGCCCGGCTGCGCTCGTACGAGCTGATCGCGGACGCCTACGGGCTGCCGACCACACCGGCACAGGAGTCGCAGGCACAGGAGTCGCAGGCAGAGAAGCCGCAGGCGTAGCGGCGGCCAGGGCGCGGGGCGGACCGGATTCCTCAGCGGATGCGGTGAAGTTTGCCGCTGATCCCTCGCCGTTCGGCCTGGCCGAGGGCTTGGACGCCGAGAAGGATCAGCACGTGACTTCGCCGTAACCGCTTAGGTGGGCGCCGGAGAGGCGGCGATCATCGCCTGGATCCGGTCCGGCGGCACCGGGCGGGAGTAGAACCACCCCTGCCCCGTGTCACAGCCGATCCGGCCCAGCCGCTCCGCCTGCTCCGCGCTCTCCACGCACTCCGCCGTCACCGTGAGGCCCAGCCGGTGCGCGAGCTGCACCAGCGCCTCGACGATCGTCTCATCGGCCGGATTCGGATGTTCCGCCGTCCGGAATCCCTGGACGAACGATCCGTCGAGCTTGAGCGTGGAGACCGGCAGCCGGCTCAGATAGGCGAGGTTGGAGTAGCCGGTTCCGAAGTCGTCGATGGCGATGGCCACCCCCATGTCGCTGAGCCGCTGGAGCGCCTGGAGCGGACGGCCCGCCGAGCCCATCACCGCCGACTCGGTCAGTTCCAGCTGCAGCAGGTGCGGCGGCAGCCCCGTCTCCGCGAGGATCGCGCCGACGTCGGCGACCAGATCGGAGTCCCACACCTGGCGGACCGCCACATTGACGCTGACCACGATGGGGTGCGTCGGATGCGCCAGCTGCCAGGCGCGGGCCTGGCGGCAGGCGGTCCGCAGCACCCAGCGCCCGAGCGGCACGATCGCGCCGTTCTCCTCGGCCAGCGGGATGAACCGATTCGGCGACAGCCGGCCGAACTGCGGATGATCCCAGCGCACCAGGGCCTCCACGCCCCGTACCACCCCGTCGACCAGCCCCACCAGCGGCTGGTAGTCCAGGACGAACTCCTCCCGCTCGACCGCCGGACGCAGCGTGCTGGACAGCGCCTGCCGGGTCATCCGGTGGGCGTTGCGCTCCGGGTCGAACAGGGTCCAGCGCGCCTTGCCGTCCTCCTTGGCCCAGTACAGCGTGGTGTCCGCGGCCTGCATCAGCCAGGTGGTGTGGGTGCCGGCCGCGGGCCGCTCCACCACGCCGATGCTCGCCGACACCGCCAGCCGCTGCCCGCCCACGTCGAACGGCGGCTGCAGCGCCGCCAGTACGGCGCGGGCGAGCTCGCACAGCTGCTCGGTGCCGGTGGAGTTGCGGACCAGCAGGGCGAACTCGTCGCCGCCGAGCCGCGCCACCAGATGGCCGTCGGGCGCGGCGCATTCGGTGAGCCGCTGGGCGACCGCGCCCAGCAGCCGGTCGCCGACCCGGTGCCCGAGGGTGTCATTGACCGCCTTGAAGCCGTCGAGGTCGAGATAGCACAGCCCGATCCGGCCGGTGCCCTCGCGGTCGTAGGTGGCCGACTCCAGCGCCGAGGCCAGCCGCTCGAAGAAGAGATTGCGGTTGGGCAGCCGGGTCACCGGATCGTGCATCTGGAGGTGGCGCAGCCGGCCCTGGAGATCCCGCCGGTCGCTGATGTCCGCCATCGACAGCAGCAGGGAGCGGCTGCCCGGGGCGGACTCGACGGTGATCTCGGCCCAGAGCGCATGGCCGTCGGTGCGCTGGAGGCGGCGGGTGCAGCACAGCCGCGCGCGCCGGCCGCGCAGCACATCGCGGTACTCGCTCCAGGTGCGCGGATCCTCGCGCAGATGGGCCAGATCCGCCGCGCTGCGGGCGGCCAGCAGCGCCGGATCCGTGCCGAGCAGGTCGCCGAGCGCGGGGTTGGCGTCCAGCACGCTGCCCTCGCGGTCGACGACGGCCATGGCCAGGCGCGCGGCGTTGAAGGCGGCGCGATAGTCGCTCGGCGCGGCCTCCCGGGGCGGGGTGGCCGCGACGGCCGACAGGAGGGCGGCCGGCGGGGCGGCGCCTTGGGGCGCGGGGGCCGGGGATGCGGCGCCCGGGGGCGCGTCGGGGGCGGACGAAGGTGCGCCCGCGCCCTCCGAGAGGGGTGGAGCGCTGGGCGTCGCATGACGCTCAGTGATCGTCGGCAGCGTCGCGCCGGGCGCGCGGCCCTGCCCGTCGGGGATTCCGCTCACCGCTCGCTCCCGCGTGGCGTTGGTCTTGTCTGCTTGTCGAGGTTTCTCGTCCACGTCTTGCGCATGTCTCACACCGGGTGCCGGGCAGGCCGTAAGTGCCCGCCTGAGGAGGGAATCCCCGCTGGAAGTGTGGAGATCATAGAGGCTCGCACTCCGGGCATTCCATCGACGTCATCGCGCTCACCGCCGCTCATCGCCGTCTTGACAACGGGTTCGGTCATATCTGTTCGCCTGTGCCCGGGCCAACTGCCCGTCTGACCGAATGTGACCGTCTGTTACGTACCCGCATCGCGGCCGGTTCACTCGACCGGTCCAGCCGAACAGGGCGTACCGCGCCGATCCGGCCCAGGGTGGAGTGGGTGTTCCGCCTACCCCCCGGGAGGTCGACATGGTGCGTCCTCATGGACCTGAGGGGGTGCACCGCCCGCCCCGGCTGCGTCGTACCGGGGCGGTACTGACCTCGTTGACCGCGATGATCGCGACGACCGTGGTGGCGGGCCCCGCGGTCGCGGCCGGCCCGGGCGGCCCCTGCGACCTCGAGCGCACCGGTGCGCATCACTCCGAGGGCCTGGACACCTGGAACTCCCGCTATCCCCGCCCGGCCCGCGCACTCGACGCGGCCATGGTCTTCCTGTCCTTCCCGGACGCAAAGCCCCGGGTGACCCCCGCCCAGCTGGCGGCCGACCACACCCCCGCCACCGCCGACTTCTTCAAACGGGCCTCCTACGGGACATTCGCGCTGCGGGTGCATCCGCGGAAGCGCTGGCTCACCATGCCCCGGCCCTCCACCGCCTACGCCATACAGCGCGACTGGAACTCCGGGCGGCGTGCCGCGTATCTGCGCGACGCCATCGCCGCCGCCGATCCGCAGGTGGACTTCAGCCGCTACGACCTCGTCTATCTGGTCGCCGACCCCGACGCCCCGGGTGTCGACGCCGACGCGACCAAAGTGGTCAACTTCGAAAAGCCGATCCGGGCCGACGGTATTGATCTGCGCCGTCTGGTGACCGTTTTCGAGCACCACCCGCCGGACCGCAATGTTCTGGCGCATGAGACCGGCCATGTCTTCGATCTGCCCGACCTCTACCACCGGCCCAAGGGCGGCGACAGCAACGGCGACTGGGACACCCATGTCGGCGACTGGGACCTGATGGGCAGCCAGTTCGGCATGGCCCCCGACCCCTTCGGCTGGCACAAGTGGAAGCTCGGCTGGCTCAGTTCGCACCAGGTCGCCTGCGACCGCGACACCGGCCCGCGCACGTACACCCTCCAGCCCCTCGGCGCGCCCATGGCGGCGGGCGATCCCGCCGCCGACTCCCGTACCCGGCTGGTGGTCGTCCGCACCGGCCCCACCAGCGCGCTGGCCATCGAGGCGCGCGGCGCCTACGGCAATGACGCCGGGACCTGCACCCAGGGCGTGCTGGTCTACCACGTGCGCAACGACAAGGCCTCGGGCGACGGTCCCGTCCAGGTGGTGGACGGCCACCCCGCCACCTCCGCCTGCTGGAACGAGTCGGTCTACCCGGCGCTCGCCGACGCCCCGCTCGGCGTCGGGGACAGCCTGTCGGTCAAGGAGGACGCCGTACGGGTGACCGTCACCGGACGGACGGGTGACGGCGGCTGGACGGTCCAGGTAACCCGGCGGGCGCACACGTGATCCAGCGGATACGGGTAAAGGGACGCGTGTTCGACAGGGAGAATCCATCGGGAAATCGTGGAACGGTCAAGGAAATCCGGGGAATAATCGACGCGGGGGACAACGGGGCGGAACAGCAGGGGGACGACATGATCCGGGTGCTCATCGCCGAAGACATGCACATGCTGCGCAAGGCACTGGTCGCCCTGCTGGAATTCGAACCGGATATCGATATCGTGGCCGAGTTCTCCAGTGGTGCCGATATTGTGCCGCGCGCCCGGGAACTCCGCCCGGATGTCGCGGTTCTCGACATCGATCTGCCCGGCATGGACGGGCTGACCGCGGCCGCGGAGCTGCACACCGCCGTACCCGAATGCCGCACCATGGTGCTCACCAGCCTCGGCCGCCCCGGGAATCTGCGTCGGGCCCTGGCCGCCCATGTCTCGGGATTCCTGCTGAAGGACAGCAGCCCGGACAAGCTGTGCGATGCCATCCGCGCGGCCGCCAAGGGCGAGCGGGTGATCGACCCCCAGCTCGCGCTGGCCGCTCTGGACGACGGCCCGCAGCCGCTGACCGCGCGTGAACTGGAGGTGCTGCGGCTGGCATCCGAGGGGGAGGAGTCGGCCCAGATCGCGGCCACCCTGTTTCTGTCGGTGGGGACGGTGCGCAACTATCTGACGTCCGTCGTGACCAAGCTGAACGCCCGTAACCGGGTCGACGCCGTCCGTATCGCCCGTGAGGCGGGCTGGATCTGAGCGGCTGACGGTCCGGCCGGCGGCCGATCCGCCCGGCGGCCGATCCGCCCGGCGGCGGGCCGGGCGGCGTCCGGGTCACGCCGTCACGGCAGGACCCGGTCCGTACTTCTCCTCCGCGCCGCGCGCCCGTCTGCCCGGCTGCGGGTCCCCCTTGTCGAGCGACAGCTCCAGCTCCGCCAGCAGCTCGAACCAGCCGTCGGGCCGCATCCCCGCCCGCAGCCGCCCGCCGAGACTCTCCAGCCGGACCTTGAGGTTGCCGATCCCGCTGCCGCCGTCCGTACTGTCGGCGCGCAGGATCGTGGAGCCCTTGCCCACCCCGTCGTTGACGAGGGTCAGCCGCACCCGGCGCCCGCTCCGCCGCGCCACGATCGCACAGTGCTCGGCCTGGCTGTGGCGCAGCACATTGGTCAGCCCCTCGCGCAGCACGCTCGCGAGTACGGTGTCCACCAGCTCGGGCAGCTTGCCGCAGTCGATGTCCGCCGTGGCACTGATCCCCGCCGCGGCCAGCATCGATCTCGCGGTCTCCGCCTCCGCGGACAGGGACATCGTGCGGTATCCGCTGGCCACTGCCCGTACGTCGGCGAGCGCCTGGCGGGACGTCTGCAGGATCTCCGCCAGCTCCTGCTGGGCCCGGGAGTTCTGCCGCGGCACCAGCCGGTGCACCAGCTCACACTTGAGGGTGATGGTGGAGAGGCTGTAGCCGAGCAGGTCGTGGACGTCCCGGGAGAACCGCAGCCGCTCCTGGGCGACCGCCAGCCGGGCCAGCTCGGCCCGTGACCGGGAGACCTCGGCGACCAGTCCGGACAGCCGGGAGAGGCCGAAGACCACCAGACCGGTCAGCGCCGTGGAGACCGTGGTGTACCAGACCTTGCCCCATCCGAAGCCGACCTGGAACAGCAGCACATCGTTGCACAGCAGGACGGTGCCGAACACCGACCAGGCCAGCGCCGGAGGCAGCACCAGAAGGGCCGAGCCCGCGAGGAATCCCGGCATGCCCAGCCACGCCTGCTTGAAGATCGCGAACGGCAGAAAGGTCAGCAGCGCCTGCGACGCCAGCGTCCAGTGGGGGGCCTTGCCGAGGCGGGGCGCGAGAGCGGGGAAGGAGTGCGTCAGCTGGAGGCCGAGCAGCATCGCCATCGGCAGCAGCGCCAGCGCCATCGCCCTGCCGGAGGGGTGGGCGTCGACCACATACGTCACCGCGACACAGAAGTAGCCCAGGAGCACCGCCACCGTGATGACCACGGCCAGGCGCGGCGCCAGGTTCTCGTAATGGCGCGGGCGGTTGTCGCCGGCCTCGTCAGGAAAGAGGCTCCTCTGCACTCGTCCTCCGGATGGTCGGGCCGGATTGGGCGGCTTGCCCGAGAGTATCCGATCTACACCGCACCTGGAGAGGGAGCGTAGAGCGCCGATGCGGTGCCGGGCGTTACGAGGTATCACCGGGGACCAGGGGATCACAAGAAGAGAGGAATCGGGTTGAGGCTCTGATAGGGCGTGGGGGCGGTCAGCCGGCCCAGGGCCACGGGGGCATCGAAGAGACGGCCGGGTGCGAAACGTGGCCGGTGCGGGCGCAGTCCGGGGACGAGCACTTTCGCGACGGGCAGTCCGACATCCGGCCGGGTCTGGTCCAGGACCAGCAGTTCCATACCGCGTCGGCGGACCGCCTCCCGTATGGAGGATATCGAGCGGCGATGCCCCGGCGGTCTGGGTATGTCCAGGGCGGGGGCGGCCGGATCCGGCGTCAGGTAGGGCTGGTTGGCCGTGGTGGCGGTACGGAACCAGCGCAGCGCCTCGGGATCGCCCGCGCCGTGGCCCCCGCCGTCCGCGTGGGCCTCGACCACCGCCGGAAGCATCTGGTTGAGCTCGGCGAACGCATGGCTCAGCGCGGTGTGCCGGTCGAAATGGGCGCCGAATCCGAGCGTGATGTCCTCGGCGGGCTTGTCGATGCGGCGGGAGACCGCGGCGACCACCGGAATGCCGAAGTCCGTGGTGAGGTCCAGCGCCCACACCTCGCGCCCCAGCTCCTGGTGCACAGCGCGCGATTGGGCGATCCAGGGGTCCTCGACGGCGTCCAGGGCGACGCCGGGCTGACGGGTGCGGTTGTACCACCACAGGGCGACCGCGTCCCGCTCCACGAGCTCCAGAAAGCCCCGCACCACCGCGTCCTCCAGGGTGGAGCCCGCCGCCGCGCCGTTGGAGTCGGCCCGGCAGTAGCGCCTCCCCTCGGGCTGCGGGGCGCCGTAGTACAGCAACGCGGTGGGCAGCAACCGGTGCCGCTCGGCGGTGAGCGACCACACCGGAGTCCAGTCCAGCTCCGCGCCCTCGTCGAACGGATCGTGGATCCGGTGGCGCGCGGGGGTGGTCCGGTCCCGGAACTGGCGGGCGTCGAAGAGCTGGACGGTGTCCGGGTGGACGGCGTCGGCCGGATCCAGATCGCGGTAGCGGGCGCGCTGCCGCGGCTCGTCCCCCTGGAAGTGGCCGCTGTAGTGCTCCAGGGCCTCGCACAGGGCTCCCGCCCGCGCCTGTTCGGCCGTCCGGCCCTTGCCGTGGGCGGCGGCGCCCAGCCCGCCCCGCAGGGCGCCCAGCCCGCCCATGAGGTCGGCTCCGATGTACGAGGGGTGGCGCGCATGGAAGCAGTTGAGGAAGGCGGGGCCGCGGGGGTCGCGGCGGATCTCGGTGATCAGCCCGGTGACGGGGTCGACCAGATGTCCGTAGCGCTCCATGATCCGGCGGGGTGAGGTGCCGACCGCGACCGGTCCGCGCCTCACCGGCAGGGCCAACGGAGCCCGCACCCGTGCCGCGACCAGATCCGGATCGCCGCATCCGGGGCACTGCGGCCGGCGGGACAGCGGATGGCGCTCCACGGTGGCGGTGAGGCTGTCCAGGGTGGACAGGGCCTGCTGGCCCGGGTGCCGGTGCCCGGCGAGCCACTTGGCCGCCTCCAGAGCGGCGAGTTGCAGGGCGGCGGCACGGCTCGCGGGCAGCGAGGCGGGCGGCCGCGGCACCGGCCCGGAGCGGCCCAGCCTGCGCTGGAGATACGCCTCGGCCTGGCGTCCGCGCCACAGCCGGTCGGCCAGACAGGACCAGCACGGGTCGTCGGGGCCGCCGAGGAACGGGCCCAGCCACGCCTGGGTGCCCATCGGTTTGACGGGCAGCCAGCGGCGGCCGCAGGCGCGGTGTTCACGGTCGATCGCGGCGAGCCGGGGGTCGAGATAGTCGTCGCACACCACCAGGGTGAGGCCGGCGGCGGCCTGTTGACATGCTCCCGCAGCGCATATCGCACCGCGGAGATCTCCGTCCGGAGGAGCCCGGCGCTCGTCAGCCTCCTCCTCGAACGGCGTCCGCAGCCCGGCCGCCCGCAGCGCCCGACGGGTCTCCTCCGGGTCGGTGGAACCGAGGGTCAGCGAGGCCACGGAGGCGGCGGCGGGGACCGACGGGGCAGCGGCCCGGCCGCCCGCGGCACTCAGCCCGGCGAGCTCCCAGTACGCCTCCTCGGGGTCCGGGACCCCGGCGCGCCCGCGCTCGGAGACCAGCCCCGCCTCGCGCAGCCGGGCGATGACGAGTTCGGCCCGGGCGGCGGGGACCGCGCTCGTCTGGTCGGCCGCGACGGCCGCCTCGGCGAGGATGCGCGCGAGATCCCGGGAACCGTCGAGCAGTGGGGCGAGCGTGGCGATGGTCCGCCCGTGGAGCGCCGTGACGCCGTGCTCGGAGACGAGGTAGACGGCCTCGCCCGGCACCGGCTCGACCCGCAGGTGCGGGGTGAAGCCCAATTCGCCCGTCATCCGGCCGTCAGTCGGAGCTTGTGGTGCAGATGCAGATGCAGGCACGGGGGGCGGCGGCTGCCCGGGAAGCGTCGGTGAGTTCCTCGATGACCAAGTCGTCCTGAGGACCCGGGAGATGGCCGGCCGTCCCGGCGTCGGGAGCGAGGGAAGTCAACTCGGCGGTGTTGACAGGCTTCATGAAAGAGGGCGCATCGATCATCGCGGGCTCTCCTCGGGATGGGAGGGGTGGTTCCCTGCGAGGGTGCGGCGAGGCAGCCATTGCAGGTCAGTACCTATCTTGTCGCCAGGGTATGAATTTATCATGGTTTTGCACCCTAGAACTCATATCGGGTTCGGTAGTACGACACTGGCCGCAGACATCTTCCGCAGGCGAGTCTCTTAGGTGCCTCGGTGGCAAGGCCGCGCGGCCGGGAGGCACTTGACGGACCGTTGACGGAGGTACAGGACCATGGACATCAAGGTGTTGGGGCCACTCAGCGTCGAGGCGTGCGGCCAGTCGATCGTGCCGAGCGCGGGCAAGCCGCGGCAGATCCTCGCACTGCTATCCGTCTACGCCAACCAAATGCTGCCGGTGCCCACTCTTATGGAGGAAATCTGGGGCACAAAGATGCCGCGGAGCGCACTGACCACCTTGCAGACCTATATCCTCCAGCTCCGCCGCCGACTGGCCGCGGCCTACGGCCCGCAGGCGCCGGATGCCTCCAAGAACGTGCTGGCCACCCGTTACGGCGGCTATGTGCTGGAGGCCCAGCCGGGCGCGGTGGACATTCACGAGTACGACAGGCTGGTGGCCGCCGGGCGGGACGCCCTCGACGCCGGGGACGATGTCCAGGCGTCCCTGCTGCTGCGCGAGGCGCTCGCCGTCTGGCGCGGCCCCGCGCTGGTGGATGTGAAGGTCGGCCCGGTTCTGGAGATCGAGCTGGCCCGGCTGGAGGAGAGCCGGCTCGGGGTACTGGAGCGCCGGATCGAGGCCGATCTGCGGCTCGGGCGCCATGCCGAGCTGCTCACCGAGCTGACCGAGCTGACCGCCCGGCACCCGCTGCACGAGGGGCTGCACGCCCAGTGCATGGCCGCGCTCTACCGGGCGGGCCGCCCCTGGCAGGCGCTGGAGGCTTACCAGGGGCTGCGGGCCAGACTGGTCGAGGACCTCGGGCTGGAGCCGTCGCCCCGGCTGCAGAAGCTCCAGCAGGCGGTGCTCGCCTCGGACCCGGCGCTCGATCTGGACCTGGACGGGCAGTGGCGGCGCCCGGTGCTCGACCTGTTCGCCGCATAGGCCAACCGTCCGTAACCCCGCAGCCCTCCGTATCCCCATCGGCCCTTCGACCGTATCCCCCACGGCCGTGCCCCGTCGGCCCGTTCTTACCGGAGCCCCTCGCATCATCCATCCCCCCGTCCGGTGAACCCTCCCCCCGAAACGCCCGGCGCCGCCCTTCAGCCGGGCCCGCTACGGCTCCGCTGCCCGATCCCCCCGCGCGGGCAAGCGGAGCCGTAGTGCATCCAGGGGCCTGTCCGACGAGTAGGGAGGTGCCCGGTGCGCGAGATCGACACCGAGGTGTGCGTGGTCGGGGGCGGCCCGGCCGGTCTGGTGCTGGCGCTGCTGATGTTGCGCTCGGGGGCGCGGGTGACCGTGCTGGAGTGCGCCCGCGCGCATCAGCGCGAATTCCGCGGTGAGCTTCTCCAGCCCGGCGCTATGGCGCTGTTGGACGCGCTCGGCGTCCTGGCAGGCGCGCGGGCGCGCGGTGCCCATGCCCACGACCGGTTCCGGGTCATCGACGGCGACCGGGTGCTGCTGGAGGCCGACTACCGGCTGCTTCCGGCCCCGTACGACCACCTCCTGTCCCTTCCCCGGCCGCATCTGCTGGACGAACTCCTCGCCCGCTGCCGCCGGTCGGCCCGCTTCCGCTATCTGCCGGGGCGGCGGGCGGGCGGTCTGCTGCGGCGGGACGGGCGGATCGCCGGTGTCACCGCCGACGGGCCGTACGGCCGCTGCACCGTGAGGGCCAAGGTCGTCGTGGCAGCGGACGGCCGCTTCTCGCGTATCCGGCGGCTGGCGGGCATCGGGGCGGGCCGCGCCGAGGCGTTCGCGCAGGACGTGCTGTGGTGCACGCTCAGCGTGCGCGAGCGGCAGGGGGCGCCGGTCCGCGATGTGCGGGTGTTCCGCGCCGGGGACAGCCCGGTGCTCGTCCACGGCTCCTGGCCCGACCGCGTCCAGATCGGCTGGACGCTGCCGCGCCGCGCCTACCGGGACATCGCCGCGCTCGGCCTGGACCATGTCAGGGAACGGCTGGTGCGCGCGGTACCGCAGTACGCCACGCTGATCCGCGAGCAGATCCGCTCGCCGTGCGACCTGAGCCTGCTGGATGTCTTCTCGGCGCGCGCCGAGCGCTGGGTGGACGACGGTCTGGTGCTGATCGGCGACGCCGCCCACACCCAGAGCCCGATCGGCGCCCAGGGCATCAATCTCGCCGTGCAGGACGCCGTCGTGCTGCATCCGGTGCTGACCCGCGCGCTCGCCGAGGACGACACCGGCGCCGCCCGGCTCGCCGCCTTCGAGCGGCGGCGGGGTCCCGATGTCGCGGCCGTCATGCGGATGCAGACCCTGCAGAGCCGGGCGATGCTCTCCCACGGTGCGTTCGCCACCCGGGTGCGCCCCCATCTCGCGCGGGCGCTGCGCCATACGCCGCTCTATCGCAAGGTGCTCCAGCGGATGGCCTACGGCAATCCGTCGATCCGCGTCACCGACGACATCACCGATGCCCTGGCGTACGGGCGGCGGTGACGGGCTGTGTGCATCCGCCGGTGTGCATCCGCCGGTGTGCATCCGTCACCCCTCGGGCGCGGGTCGAGGCAGACTCGAGTCACGGCGGCGACCATGGCGTTCCCAGTGGAACGACCGCTAGGAGCGCCGATGATGGACCTCGGCCTGGAGGGGCGCACGGTCCTGGTCACCGGTGCCACCGGGGCCATCGGCCGGGCCGCCGCCCGCACCTTCGCGGAGCAGGGCGCGCGGGTGGCGCTCGCCTTCCGGCACCGCCGCGAGTCCGCCGAGGAGCTGGCCGCCGAGCTGGCGGGTCCGGACGGCGGCCGGGCCTTCGCCGTGCCGTACGCACTGGAGGACGCGGCGTCGCCGCGCTGGGTCGTGGCCGCCGTCGAGGAGCGCTGGGGCGCGCTCGATGTGCTGGTGGCGAACGCATGGCGGTGGGGCGTGCCCCGGGGACCGCACGCCCGCTTCGAGGACGTACGGGAGGAGGACTGGCTCCCGGTCGTCGCGCACAATCTGACGCCCGTGATCCGCACCGTTCAGTGCGCCGTCGCCGGTATGCGCAAGCGCGGCTGGGGCCGGATCGCGCTGGTCTCCTCGCACCACGCGCTGGACGGCGGCCGCGGCCAGGAGTTCCACGGCGCGGCCAGGGCCGGGCTGCACGGCCTGGCCCGCAGTCTGATGTGGGACCTCGGCGCCGACGGGGTGCTGGTCAACGTCGTATGCCCGGGGCTCACGGCGGCCGGGCGCGCCGGCCTGGCCCCACCGGGTCCGGTCCGCGAGCGGGAGCTGTCGGCCACCCCCACCGGCCGGCTGAGCACTCCCGAGGACATCGCCCGCACCCTGCTCTTCCTCTGCTCGACGGCCAACGGCAACATCACCGGCGAGACAGTGACCGTGGCGGGCGGCCGCTGAGGTGCGCATCCTTTTCACGACCTGGGCCTCGGGCATGCATCTGGTCCCGATGGTGCCGCTCGCGCGGGCCTTTCTCGCGGAGGGGCACCAGGTGCGGTTCGCGGTGCCGTCCGGGTGTGCGGCGGCCGTGGCCCGCTTCGGCCTGGTCCCGGTTCCGGTCGGCGCGCTGCCCGCGTCGGCGGTCCGGGCGGCGGACCGCGGGCGGCGGCCGCGCGGAGCCTGGCCCGCGGACTGGCCGGTGCGGCCGGGCGCGCTCAGCCCGGAGCAGCACGGTGTGCTGCGGGCGTTCGGTGATCAGCAGGTGCGGATCGCCGAGGCGATGGCCCAGGGGCTGGTGGCCTTCGCCCGCTGCTGGCAGCCGGATCTGGTGGTGCACGACGCGAGCGCGTATGCGGGCACGGTGGTCGCGGCGGCGCTCGGGGTGCCGGCGGTCGGCCAGCTGTGGGGGAGTGCGGCCGTCTTACGGCTGGACCGGGAGCGTCTCGAGGGCCCGCCGCTGCCCGGCTACGCCCGCCTGATGCGGCGTTACGGAGCGGACCCGGCCCGTGAACCGGACCTCTGGCTGGACCCCTGCCCGCCGAGCCTGGCGCTGCCCTCCCGGGGGCGGCGGCTCCCGGTGCGCTTCGTGCCGTACGACACGCCGCACGACGCACCGTACGGGCCGTCCGGTACGCCGCTCCCCCGGCCGCTCGGCGGCTCGCGCCCCGAGCCGCGCACCGCCGGCTTGGACGGTCGGCGGCCGTCCGGGCGCCCTTCGCGGTCCGCGCCCGCGCGCATCTGCGCCGCCTGGGACGACGCGACCGGCCCGCCGGATGCCGTACGGGCCGCACTGCGCGTGGCCGAGGAACGGGGTGTCGAGATCGTCCGGGTCGGGAGTGCCGCCGGGCGGCGGGCACCCGCCGGACCGCTGCACCGGGTGCTGCCGGGCTGCCGGGCCGTGGTGCACCAGGGCGGCGGCCCGGCGGTGCTGACCGCCGCCGTCGCCGGGGTGCCGCAGCTGATCGTCGCGCCCCGGCTGGAACAGCAGCTCAACGGGGCGCGGCTGGCCAGGGTGGGTGCCGGGGTGTATCTGCCCGCCGACGTCCTCGACGGATCGCCGCGCGGTGCGGGGCCCCGGCTGGCCCGGGACCTCTTCGCGCTGCTGGAACAGCCCTCGTACGCCACCGCGGCGCACGCCCTGCGCCGGGAGGTGCTGGCGATGCCCGGCCCGCAGGAGGCGGTCACGGCGGTGGCCCGGCTCGCGGATCCGGCCGCCGGATCGCGGGGCGAGGGGGAATGACGATCACCATGGCACGCGAAAGGGCCCCTCACCTCGGTGAGGGGCCCTTTCGCTGTCTGTGCGCCGCCAGGGACTCGAACCCCGGACCCGCTGATTAAGAGTCAGCTGCTCTAACCAACTGAGCTAGCGGCGCCTGCTGACGTAGAAGACCTTAGCACCCTGATCCGGCGGAGTGAAAATCCGTATCTCTCAGCCCGGAAAGACTGCGGGTGTGCTGGTCACAGCCGTGGCGCCCGGATCGGAACCGGCCGCGCGGGCGGCCCTCACGCACGCCCACAGCAGCACCTCGGGACCGGGCAGCCAGGGGCTGCGGACATCGGGGGCGACCAGCCAGCGCGGGGGCGGCGCCGGGGCGGACTCCGCCGGGGTGGGGTCGAGCGGAAACAGCGGCGGCACGGTCACGGCGTCCCCCCACCCGTAGCAGAGCAGCGGGGGCGCGGTGGAGCCCCACTCCTCCCAGCCGAGCAGCGCGGGCAGCCGCTGGGCGGTCCCCGGCGTGGCGAACAGCATCACCCGGCGGCCCTGCGCGGCCACCGGACCGGAGCCGGGGCCGTCGGTCCATAACCGGCTGACGACCCGGCGGCCGAAGAGCGCGTCCATGCTGACCACGTCGAACGCGGTCCCGCAGGGCAGTGCCACGGCAGCGGCCGGGCGCTGAGCCCACAGCGCCTGCACGCCGCGAGGGGAGGGGCTGGCCGAGGCGAGCCAGTCCGCGCCGGCCGGGGTCACGTAGGCGGCGGTGTGATGTGAGTCCCGCGGCAATCTGCTCATGTCGCCAGCCTTACGGCCGCCACGGGCGGCATCGGCGGATGAGACAAAACGGGGACATGGCGGGGCGGCGTGGGGTATCTTCCACCTGCATATGCCCCAGGCTCATGATCTCGACGGTCCGCCACCAGCTCATCAGCCTCTCTCGTACCGCGTCGGGTATCGCGTCCGCCCATCAGTCCGGCAGCTCACCGCTCCGCATCAGCTCGCGGCCGAACTCGACCATCTTCTTGGCGTAGTCCTCGGTCCACTCCGCCCGCTCGGCGATCATGGCCGGGGTCAGCCGGTCGAACCGCCTCGGGTCGGCGAGCTGCGCGGCCGCCATCGCCTGGAACTCCATGGCACGGTCGGTCGCCGCGCGGAAGGCCAGCGTCAGCTCGGTCGAGCGGGCGAGCAGCTCACGTGGGTCCTCAATCGTCTCCAGATCGAAGAAGTGCGCCTCGTCCGTGATGGCGGCGGCCGGTTCGAAGAGCAGCGCGGCGGGTCTCCGCCGCCGGGGCGCGGTGCCGTGCGGGCCGTGAGCCGGATCCGGCTCGGGCATGTGATCTCTCCTCCTCCGTCGCGAGACCGTTCGGTGCGCGGTGCGTCTTGTTGTCCATTGTCGCGCGTGGGGCAAGGGCGCCCCTGCCGCACGCCGCCGACCTGGGGTCTCTCCCCACCCCGCCGCGTCCCGAACCCTGGCCGGGCTCCGCGCGGTGTCCCCCGGCCGGGATGAGCACCTTACGGCCGCCATTCCACACGGTGTTCGTCCAGATGGGCCAGCACCGCGTGATTGGCCTCCCAGCCGTCCGGGAACTTCACCGTCACCCCCAGCTGCACCGGCTCCGACGACGGATGCTCGTCCAGCAGCTCGGCGACCCCGGCCCGGCAGACCACCACGCACGCGTGGCGATGCCGCGACGCCAGCACGCACAGCCGCCCCGTCTCCAGATGGAAGGCGGTCGCGTCCGGCCGGCCCGACAGCGGATGCAGAACGACCGTGACCTCGAACTCACGCCCTTGGAGGCGGTTGGCCGTATCGACGGTGACCCCGGACACCCCGAGCCCGGTGAGTGCCGCCCGGACCGCCGCCGCCTGGTCCCGGTGCGCGGTGCCCACCGCGATCCGGTCCGCGGTCAGCGGCACCGGCTCGTCCGAGCGCTCGCTGACCGCCGCCCCGCCCCGGTCCAGCAGTCGCCGCACCACCTGGGCCACGGCCGCCACCGCCTCCGGGTCGGTGCGCGGCGTCCGCCGGGCGGGCAGCTCCAGCAGCCCCCAGCCGGACGCCGCGGCCTCGTCCAGCACCCGGTCCGGGCCGGAGCCGTCGGAGGCGACCCCGAAGCTCAGCCGCCGCTGGCCGTGGCTCGTGCCGCTGCGGAACGGGGTGTACGGATAGAAGGCGTCCGAGACCAGCGGCGCGGCCGAGGCGGGCAGCCGCCAGGACACCGGCAGCCGGTGCTGCGGAAGCTGCGGGTTGTGCGCGAGCAGGGTGGTCACGGCGCTCGCCGACGGATCGTAGGAAAGCCCTGCCCACTGGTCCGCGCCTACCACGCTGAACGGGTCGAGCTGCCCCGGGTCGCCCACGAACAGCGCCCGCTCGAAGAGCCCCGCGACCGCCAGCAGCGCGTCCGAGCGCATCTGGTACGCCTCGTCGACGATCGCGTGCTGCCACGGCTCCACGTTCTTCACATGCGCCCACTTGGCGGCGGTGGAGACGACGATGCCGAGCCCGGCCAGATCCGCGATCTTGGCGGAAGCACGGACCGACGGATGGCCGTCGAGCACCGGGTCGTACGGATGCGGATCGCTGCTGTGCAGCCGCCCCACCGGAAGATCCGGGTCCGCCGTGGCCAGCCGGTCCACCAGATCGTCCACCTGGGCGTTGGTCTGCGCGACCACCATCAACGCCCGCCCGGCGGCGGCCAGCTCCCGCGCTGCCCGCACCACGAGCGTCGACTTGCCCGCGCCGGGCGGGGAGTCGACGACGACGCCGCGGTGCGCACCGTGCAGCGTGTCGTGCAGGATCGCGTCGGTCGCGCGCGCCGCGGCCGCCGACGGGTCGAACGGCTCGCCCTCGCGGGCGCGGGCCGTCCGGTCCGTGCCGATCACAGATAGTCCTCCTCGGTCACGGGGTCCGGGTCGGGCCCGGAGGGCCGCGCGGCGTCCGGCGGCCCGCCGTGGGTCCATGGCGTGCTCTCCGCGTCCGGCAGCCCCGGGCCGCCGCGCGGCGCGTGCTCGAAGAGCGTCCAGCACACCGCGTCGCCCTTCGCGGGCACCGAGCCCGGCTCCGGGGTCTTGCCCCGGCCCATCCCGCCGGTCAGCCGCACCACCAGCGCGCCGGGGCCCGCCTCACCGGCGAACTCCCCGGTCTGCGTCCTGCCGTCGGCCAGCACCCGGTACAGCTTGACCTGCTCGGCCAGATGCGGGCGGTCCTCCGTGACGACGGTGACCAGCGGGCGCGGCCGGGGCACCTTCGCCTCCGACCAGGCCATCACCACCTCGGTGACCTCGCCCGCGAACGCCTCCCCGGCCAGCCGCCGCCCGGCCATGACCAGCGGATCGTCCAGCGCCTCCTGCGCTTCCAGCTGTGCCTGCGCGGTCTCCCGCGCGGAGAGCTTCTGCGCCGCCGTCACCGCGTCGTCCCGCTTGGGCTGGGGCGGCTCGCCCGCCCGCACCCGGTCCCGGTGACCGGTGTACGACCAGCGGTCACGCTTCCAGCGGTCCGCCACCCGCGCCCCCTCCGGTAGGGCACGCAGCAGATCCACGCCGTGCCACAGCGCGTCCCAGGTGGGCCGCAGCTGTGACTCGATCAGCCCGCGCAGTTCGGCCTCGGCGAGCCGCAGCCGGGCCGGCGCCCCGGGCCTGCCCCCGGCCACCTCGGCGCGCGCCGCGTCATAGCGGGACATCGCCGGTGCCAGCAGCTTGTTGTCGAAGGCGGGGTCGGTGGCCGGGCCCGCGGGCGGGCACAGCAGCTGTCCGTCCGCGTCCCGCCCGGACTCCGCCCGCAGGGCCGCCTCCGCCCCCGGCACGCCCTCCGGCGGGTCGATCCAGCCCAGCAGCGAGCCCAGGTGCTGGTCCTCCAGATTGCTCTGCCCGGTCGCCCAATGACGGCTCAGCAGCTCGGTCAGCGACAGCAGCAGTGACGATCCGGGCACCCGCGACCGCTCCCCGTAGTGCGTCAGCCACCGGCCGAGCAGTGGCACCCGCGCGGGGGCCGGAAACGGCGTCTGCGGATCCTGCTCGGCCGTGCGCCGGAACCGCATAGAGCGGCCCAGCAGCCGTACGTACGCCACGCCCGCGGCGCTCGGCACCAGCAGCTGCGGCGCGTCCGTGCACAGCTCGACCTGGACCGGCACCTTCTTCCCGGTCTCCGGGTCGGTCTCCTTGCGCTCCTCCAGCTCGACCTCGTCCGCGTACGCGTCGAGATACGGCAGCATCTCCTCCGCCAGTTCGGCGAGGAAGGCGAACCGCAGATCACGGTTGCGCGGCTGCGCCACGACCAGCAGCCGCGGCGCGTCCCGGTCGGTTCCCACCAGCGCCCCCAGCGGCGCCCCGGCCTCACCGGCGGTGGTCAGCGGGACGAACGCCAGCGGCCGCGCGGACAGATGCCGGTGCCGCACCGTCGCGATGGGGCGCGCCCGCCCCTCCCGGACGGCCTCCATCCGGGCCAGCGTGGTGATCAGCGACATGCCACCGCCCCGGGGGACGCCAGGGCCTCGGCGCGCAGGGCCGCCGCGCGGCGCAGGGCGTCCACGGCCGGGTCGCCGGTGGGCTCCGCGCGGGTGCCCGCGGCCTCGCCCAGGGCGGCCGCCAGGACGGCCTCCACCGTCGTCAGCCCGCCCAGCTCGCCCCGTACGCCGCGGCCCAGCGACTCGACGGCGCCCGCCGCGCGGGACCGGGCGCGGCAGTGGGCGGCCAGCTCGCAGGTGGACAGGCACTCGGGCGCGTACGCCGCGTCCACCGCCTCGACGGCGGCCGTCAGCTCCTCGACCGGCCGGGTCGCGGTCCGGCCGTCGTCCGTGAGCCGCAGATCGAAGGTGGTGCCCTCGGGCAGGGCGGCGGCGATCTCCTCGATCCGGGCGAGCCGGGTCAACTGCCGCCGGGTGACGGCCAGCTGCTTGCGCACATCGACCAGTTCGGCGGTCGGGAGATTGGAGAAATCCTTGGGGCAGACCAGCAGGACGTCATGGCGCACCCGGGCCTTCCCGGCCTGCGGCGGATCGCCGATCAGGGCCGCCACCCGCTCCAGGGCCAGCGCGTACACCGCCGACTGGCGCGCCGCCGCCCCCACCTTGGCCGGGTCCGCCGAGCCGTCCACCATGGGGAAGGACTTGATCTCGATGACCGTCCACGAGCCGTCGGGGTGCACCACGACGGCGTCCGGCTCCAGGAAGGCGGGGGAGCCCGCCACGTCCAGGCTCACCATCGGGTGGTCCAGCAGCGCCCACTGCCCCGCCGCCGTGGCCTCCCTGAGCGCCAGCGACGTACGAGCCGTGCGCCCCTGGGGGCCGGCCGCCGTCAGGTCGGGGGTCGCGACGGCGCCGGGCTCGGGCGGGGCCGAGCCGTCGCGCAGCCGCTCGTGCAGCAGCCGCAGCAGCTCCTCGCCGCGGTCCGCCTTGACCCGCGCCTCGAAGGAGTTGCCGCGCTGGTGCGCGAACTGCGACTGGCCGAAGGCGACGGTGGCTCCCAGGGCCCGGGCGAGCGCCCCCTTGTCCACCCCCGCGCCGTCCAGCAACGCGCGGCGACGGCAACCCGGGTTGGCGGCCAGCGCTGCCAGCGCACGGGCGTCCATCGGCTGGGGAACGGTGTCCGGACCGCGCAGCTCAGCGAGCCGCTGCCGCAGCCCCGTCACCGGCCGCGGCCGGGGTGTCGCCGCCCGCTCCGGGCGCCCGGTCGGCGCCTGGACCGGCAGCGGCAGCGGCACCGGCTCCCCGGCCGCCGTCGCCGACGACGGCGCCGTCCGTCCGTTGCCTGTCCGCGCCCCTGCTCTGCTGTCGGGGGATCCGTTCCCGTTCACGCGCCGAAGTCTCGCACTTGTCACTGACATTCGTGGCCGCACCGCCGTTTCCGGCAACGCCCGCGGCTGTCGGTGTGGCCGTCGGGGAGGCCGTCCGCGCCGGCGTGGCGGCGGCCGTGGAGGCGGTGGTGGAGGCGGTCGCGGTGACGGCCTCGGGCGCCGGGCGGAAGCGGGCGCGGATCCGGTCCACGAGCCCCAGGACGGGCCGCGAGAGCAGCGCCCCGAGCCCCATGGTGGCGACACCGGCCGCCGCGTCCAGGAAGTAGTGGTTGGCGGTGCCCATCACCACGAGCGCGATGGCCAGCGGATAGGCGATGGCGGCGGTCTTCACCCACATCGAGCGCCCGTGCCGCCACAGCGCCACCCCGCACCACATGGCCCACCCCACATGGAGGCTGGGCATCGCCGCGTACTGGTTGGTCAGCCCGCCGAGCCCGCGCGGCGCGCTCGCCTCGCCGCCCCACCAGCCGTACGAGCCGTACTGCGCCATCGTGTCGACGAAGCCGTGGCTCGCCTCCAGCAGCCGCGGCGGGCACGTCGGCATCAGCGTGAAGCCGACCAGCCCGACGATGGTGGAGACCAGCAGCCAGGTTCGCAGAAAGCGGTAGTCGGCCGCCTTACGGCGCTTCCACACCCACACCAGGACCGCCGGGGTCGCCACGTAGTGCAGTGAGGCGTAGGCGAAATCGGCCGGTATGCCTATCGAGGCGTGGGCCGTGAAGATGTCGTTCAGCGGTGACTCGAAATCGATGTTCAGCCGCTGCTCGAAGTGGAGGATGGCCAGACCGTGGTCAACGGCGGTGGACACATCACCGCGGGCCAGCAGCCGGCCGGCCGCGTACGCGGCGTACACCACCGCTATGAGCGGCAGTTCGGTCCACCAACGGGGCCGGCTGCCCTGTGCTGCCAGGGCACCGGGCGCGGTATGGGGCATCCGTACGTTCTCCAAAGATCAGGCGGCCAGAACAAGGCGCGCGGTCAACCGTACGGTGTAGGCGAGGCGAACCGCGCACCGCCCCCGGGATGCCCCGGCCGCGGACGGGCGCCCGCTGCTGAACCCCCGGCAGACAGATGCGCGACCGGAAAGACGCCGGGACCGCCCCGGAGGTTGCCTCCAGATCAGGTGCGCGATGATGGAGGGATGGCGGGCAGGCCTCGGACTGGCCCGGCAATTGCACAGAACCGCAGGCAGGCAGCGGCGTGTAAGGGCGCACGACGACGCATAGCGGTGTAAATCCGGTGAAAGAAGGCAGTCCCCATGGCACCACGCATCCTCCTGGCCCGGCATGGACAGACGGAGTGGTCGCTCTCCGGGAGGCACACCGGCCGCACGGACATCCCGCTGCTCGACGAGGGGCGGCGCGGCGCCAAACTGCTCGGCGAGCGGCTGCACCGCGCGCCCTGGGAGGGGCTGCCCGACGTCGAGGTGCGCACCAGCCCGCTCAGCCGCGCCAAGGAGACCTGCGAGCTGGCCGGGTTCGGCGACCGGGCGCGCGAGTGGGGCGCGCTGATGGAGTGGGACTACGGCGCCTACGAGGGGCTCACCCCCGCCGAGATCAAGGCCGCCCGGCCCGGCTGGCTCATCTGGCGCGACGGCGTCCCCGAGGGGGAGTCGATCGCCGGCATCACCGCGCGGGCCGACGCGGTGGTGGAGTGGGCGCGTTCGGCCGACCGCGATGTGCTGGTCTTCGCGCACGGCCACATCCTGCGGACCCTGGGCGCCCGTTGGCTCGGTTACGAAGCCTCCTTCGCGGCCCGGATCCGCCTTGACCCGACGTCCCTGTCGATCCTGGGCTGGGCGTACGGGGAACCGGCCATCGAGCGCTGGAACGACACGGGCCATCTGGCCTGAGGCGGCGGGCGCGTCGCCGCCGCGGGAGCGGCCATAACGGCCATATCCGTCACGCCGGCTGTACCGGGCGCGGGCGCCCGGCCGTCTCATGGCGGGCCAGGAAGTCCGCGACGGCCGCGTTGTGCGTGTACGGACGCAGCAGGCGGGCCGTGTCGTCGAGCATCCGCCGGATACGGCCGGACTTCACCTGGTCCAGCAGCCCCAGCGCCCGGCCCGCCTCGGCGGCGGCCGCGTCGGGCGCCCCGTCCGCCAGGAGGTCGCTCGCCAGCTCCGCGGTGAACAGCGCGATATTGCGGGTGAAATGGGGGTCCTGGAGGGAAACCGCGCGACGGGCGTGGTCCACTGCCCGCCCCCAGTGGCCCAGCGCCGACCAGCACTGTGCCTCCAGCCCTTCCAGCTCGGCCTCCCCGAAGAAGCTCATCCACTCCGGATCGGCTTCCGAGGGCCCGCGCCCGAACAGCGCTCGGGCGTGGAGCAGCGACCGCTCACAACTGGCCCGGTCCGTCAGCCAGGCCCAGCCGCCCGCCTCGCGCAGCGCGAGCAGCGACAGCAGCCGCGGCGAGGAGAGCCGCTCCGCGACCCGCTGTGCGGCCTGGGCCGCCCGTACGGCCTCGCGGGGGCGTCCCGCGTCGCGCGCCAGGAACGCCGTGTTGCAGAACGCGTGCGCCTCCAGGGCGGCGTCGCCCGAGACGCGCGCGGTGGCGAGGGCCTCGGCGTAGTGCGAACGCGCCTCGGACAGCCGGCCGGAGTCATGGGCCAGCCAGCCCACCGAGATGGCCAGCTCCCCGGTGCCCGCGAACAGCCGCTCGGCGATGGAGCGGTCGTAGCTGCCCGCGTCGAGCAGCGCATAGGCGGCGCTCAGCGGCTTGCTGGTGTGCCCGTACAGGGTGTCCGCACCGTGCCGGTCGTCCAGCACCCGGATCCGCCGTACGGACTCCTCGACGGCGGCGGCCTCGGCCTCGCCCACCCGCCGGACTCCCACCCCCGCGGCCACCGCGGCAGCCGCCCCACCGGTCACAAATGCACGCCGTAGCAGTTCGCTCTCCTCAAGGACGTCGGACTCGGGATCGGGCTCGGCCTCCGGGTCCGTGGGAACGGGGCCGTCGGGGACCGGGCGGGGGGCCGGCACCCAGCGGGTGCCGTGGCCCCTGACCGCCTCACGCGGGGTGAAGCCCAGATCCATGAGGGACCGGTCGGGGAACATATGGCGGAAGACCCGCTCGTACGCGTAGTTGGGACATCGGATGGCGCCGGACTCGACGCGCCCGATATAGCGGGCGTCGCAGGAGACCTGCTCGCCGATCTCGCGGGCGGCGCGGCGTACGGACGCCGCGAACTCGGAGGGGGAGAGCTGTCCGCGGATCCGCCGGAACGCGGTGTTCGGCCGGGGGGACGAGGGGTCTGGAAGCGGCGTCATGGAAGCCTCTCCCTGTGTGCTGCCGGGTGGGCGGGGCTGTGTGCTGCCGGTGGGCGGGGGAGAACCGTACCGGCTGTGAGATCCGTGACACTCGTAGATTTGCGGCAAAAAGAACATACCGCCCCCGATCTGCCATGAACTGCCACCCATTACGGCGTCATTCGGCCGTAGCCGTTGACACCGTCGCGCGTTGAACCAGGTGCAACCCGATGAAGAGGGAGGCCGGAGTGGACATCACCCGCTCACGAACGACTGCCCAGCATCTCCCGCGCCAGGACTGCGATCTCGTCACCGTGCCGACCCGTCAGGGGCTGGAGGCGGTGGACATCCTGCGCCGTGCGTGCGACGGCCTCGGCCCCGTACTGCACGACAACACCTGCGACACCCTCGGCTTCCTGGTGCCGCCCGGCACCGCGGACGGCTGGGATCTGCCGGGCAGCGCGTGCACCCAGACAGCGGGACGCGGGACGCGCATAAGCACCGCGCCCGCCGACGCCGAGCCCCCGGGCGTCGACACCGGCTGGCTGGTGCCGCCCGACGCCGCGTACACCGTCGCCACCGACCCCGCCGACTTACGGGCGGCGCTCGGGGAGGCGGCCCGCACCATCGAGGCCGTCGACCGCTGCCAGTAGCCGCCGGCACCGCCTTCCCCGCGGCCACGGCACCGGCTGTCGGTGGCCCGCCGCATACTGGGACACATGGCGAAAGGCACGAAGAAGCGAGCGCCGCGCGGGCGCGCGCCGGCCCGGGGACGCACCCCCGAGCCGGCCACCGCACCCGTCGACGGGGGGCTCGCCGAGCTCGTGCCGGACCGCGACCGCCCGCGCGGCTGGACGCTGCTGCTGGACGGCAAGCCGCAGTCGCATGTGGATCTCGACGACCCCGCGTATCTCGACTTCGAGTACCAGCGCAGGCTCGGCCATGCCGCCGATCTCGCCGCCCCGCCCGGCCGTCCGCTGCACGCCGTCCATCTGGGCGGCGGAGCCTTCACCCTGGCCCGCTACATCGCGGCCACACGGCCCCGCTCCACCCAGCAGGTGGTGGAGATCGACGCCCCGCTCGTCCAGTTCGTCCGGCGTGAGCTGCCGCTGGACCCCGGGCACCGGATACGGGTGCGCGGCGCCGACGCCCGGGCCGGGCTCGCCAAGGTGCCCGACGGCTGGGCCGATCTGATCATCGCGGATGTCTTCAGCGGGGCCCGCACCCCCGCGCATCTCACCAGTGTGGAGTTCCTGGGCGAGATACGGCGGGCGCTGCGCCCCGACGGGCTCTACGCGGCGAACCTGGCCGACGGCCCGCCGCTGGCCCATCTGCGGGCCCAGATCGCGACCGCCCGCGCGGCGTTCGCCGAGGTGTGCCTGACCGCCGACCCCGCCGTGCTGCGCGGCCGCCGCTTCGGCAACGCCGTACTGCTGGCCGCCGATCGCCCGCTGCCGCTGGCCGAGCTCACCCGCCGGGCCGCCGGTGATCCGCACCCCGCGCGGGTCGAACACGGGCGCGCGCTCGCGGACTTCACCGGTGGCGCGGCTCCGGTCACCGACGCGACCGCCGCCCCCTCACCGGCTCCGCCCCCGGCCGTCTTCGACTGACCGACGAGTGCTGAGCGGATGCGGTGAAGTTCGCCGCTGATCCCTCGCCGTCCGGCCTGGCCGAGGGCGTGGACGCCGAGAAGGATCAGCACGTGACTTCGCCGCATCCGCTTAGTGCTCGTCCACCCGGACCTGGGGCGGGCCGTCGTGCCAGGTGCAGAAGACGGTGGTGGTGTCCGCGCCGGAGACGAAGTCCACCCGGATCCACTCGCTCTGCTTCCACACCTGCATCTGCCAGCCGCCGTCCGGTGTCGCGGAGACCAACTCCGCCCAGGAGTCGCGGATGTCGAGGACGACCCGGCCGCCCTTGGCCGGATAGCTCCGGATGTCCCCGCCCTGCTCCGCCGGCCCCGGTGCGGGCTTTTGGTCCGGCCCCGGCGAGGGCTTCCCGGTCCCCGTCGGCTTCGGCTTCGGCGCCGCTGACGCCGGCGACGAGGGGGACGGCGAAGGGGCCGACGGCAAGGGCGGTTTGGGCCGGTGGGTCGAGGACGACCAGGAGTCGGGCGAGGGCCCGGCGCCGTCCGCGATCGGCAGCGCGCGCGGTGGTTCGTACGCCGTGCCCGTCAGCACCGTCCGCACGCCGTACCACGAGACCATGACCGCGGCGCCCGTGGCCAGCATCCATGCCAGACATTGGACCAGACCTCTTTGCATCTTCCTCATCCTGCCTCACCCGAATGGCGTACGGTGCCGCTCATGGCAAGTGTGCTCGTGGTCGAGGACGACCAGTTCGTGCGCTCAGCCCTCATACGGCAGTTGTCCGAGGCGTCCCACACGGTACGCAGTGTCGGCACCGCCTTGGAGGCGTTGCGGGAAGTCGCACAGATCGGATTCGACGTCGTGATCCTGGATCTGGGCCTGCCGGATCTGGACGGTGCTGAGGCGCTCAAGATGCTGCGCGGCATCACCGATGTGCCGGTCATCGTCGCGACCGCGCGGGACGACGAGACCGAGATCGTCCGGTTGCTCAACGACGGCGCCGACGACTATCTGGTCAAGCCGTTCTCCGTGGCCCATCTCTCCGCCCGGATGGCCGCCGTACTACGGCGTTCACGCGGTGGCCCGGCGGGCGAGGCGCCGCCCCCGGCCGTGCTGCGGGTGGGCGGGCTCACCATCGATCCGCTGCGCCGGCAGGCCGTGCTGGACGGCGCGGCGCTCGACCTCACCCGCCGCGAGTTCGATCTGCTGGCCTTTCTCGCCCGGCGCCCCGGCGTCGTCGTACCGCGCAAGGAACTCCTCGCCGAGGTCTGGCAGCAGTCCTACGGCGACGACCAGACGATCGATGTGCATCTGTCCTGGCTGCGCCGCAAGCTCGGCGAGACGGCCGCCCGACCGCGCTACCTGCACACGCTGCGCGGGGTCGGGGTCAAGCTCGAGCCACCGGCGGAGCACGCGTGAGATGGGCGCTGGTCAAGGTCTGTCTGGCCGTCACCGCGATGGTGGTGGTCGCCTTCGCGGTCCCGCTCGGCCTCGTCGTCAAGGAGCTGGCCCGGGACCGGGCGTTCGCCGACGCCGAGCGGCAGGCCGCCGCGATGGGCCCGGCGCTGGCCATCACCACCGAGCGGGGGCGGCTGCAGCGCGCGGTCGCCAGCACCCAGGCGGGCGGGGACGGCCGGATGGCGCTGCACCTGCCGGACGCGCCGGGCAGCCGCGGCAGCGGCTACGACCTCGGCAAGAGCCGGGCGGGCAAGGACCGGGTGGCCACCGCGCGGCGGCTCGGCCGCGCCTCCGTCTCCGGGGTCCCCGGCGGCTACGCACTGCTCCAGCCGACCGCGCTGAGCACCGGCCGGGTGGCGGTCGTGGAGGTCTATGTGCCGCGCGCGGTGGTCACCAGCGGAGTGACCACCTCCTGGCTGGTGCTCGCGGGCGTCGGCCTCGCGCTCATCGTGGGCGCGGTCGCGACGGCCGACCGGCTGGGCACCCGGCTGGTGCGCCCCGCCAAGCGGCTGGCCGGGGCCGCCCGTGACCTCGGCCAGGGTGAGCTCGGCGTCCGGGTCCCCGAGGACGGCCCGGCCGAACTCCGCTCGGCCGCCGCCGCGTTCAACGCCATGGCCGACCGGGTCGTCCAACTCCTCGCCGGGGAGCGCGAGCTGGCCGCCGACCTCTCCCATCGGCTTCGCACCCCGCTCACCGTGCTGCGCCTGAACGCCGCCTCGCTCGGCGAGGGCCCGGCGGCCGACCAGACCCGCGCCGCCGTCGCACAACTGGAGCGCGAGGTCGACCAGATCATCCGCACCGCGCGCCAGCAGAAGTCCCGCACCCCCTCCGGCTGCGACGCCTCCGAGGTGATCCGGGAGCGGATGGAGTTCTGGTCCGCGCTCGCCGAGGACGAGGCCCGCACGGTACGGCTGGCCGGCGTCGACCGGACCGTCCGCGTGCCGGTCGGCCGCCCCGAACTGGCCGCCGCGCTCGACGCGCTGCTCGGCAACGTCTTCCGTCACACCCCCGAGGGAACCGCGCTCGCGGTGGACGTCCACAACGGCGAGGACAGCGTGATCGTGCTGGTCTCGGACGCCGGCCCCGGTATCGCCGACCCGGACGCGGCGCTGCGCCGCGGCCACGGCGACGGCGGCCCCGGCTCGACCGGGCTCGGCCTGGACATCGTGCGCAGGGTCGCGGAGTCGACCGGCGGCGATCTGCGGATCGGACGGTCGGTGCTGGGCGGTACGGAGGTACGGATGTGGCTCTCACTGAACGACGGTGGGCCCGCGGGCGGCGGGGAGCGGCGGCGCGGCCGGAAGAGAAGGGCGCGTAAACGGGCGGAAACCGCATCCGGCTGACACGGATGCGGTTCCGTACGGCTGGGCCGGGTCCGCGTCAGGCGCCCAGGATCGCGTCCTCGACGTGGCGCGCGGCGTTCTGGTGCCCCTGGGCGTTGGGGTGCACCAGGGCGGGCTCGTTCGGGAAGGACGTGAAGATGCCCTCCACCCACTTGCCCGCGTCACAGACGCTGTGGTTGTGGGAAGAGCGGTAGAGGTCGACGAAGGCGTCACCGTATTGATGGGTCGCCTGCTCGATGACAGCGTTGAGCGGTTCCAGGACGTCCGTCCGCAGCCAGTCCAGATCGTCACGGGTGATGGAGGCGAACTGCTCCCAGTCGTTGTACCGGCACTTGCCGGTGTCCTGGGGGACGATGGTGGGGTAGCCGACGGTCAGGACTCGGGCGAACGGGGCCCGCCGGTGGATCGCGTCGAGCATGTCGCCGTACTCGCTGCTCACCTTCTCCAGCCGCTCGGGGATGCTGTCGGCCAGCTCGTCCCGGCATGGCGTCCCCACACCGCCGCTGCCCTGGCCCACCTGCAGGCAGTTGAAGATGATCTCGCCGAATCCGAGGGTGTTGCCGCCGACTCCGACGGTGACCAGATCGGTGTCCGGGGCCACCGCATCGATCTGGGGAGGCACCGGGGGGAACGGGTAGTCCGGGTCGGTGGAGAAGGGCGGGAGATGGTGTCCGATCGGCTCCTGTTCCCTGACGTGGACGTTCTCGATGGTGGCATTGCCGCAGCTGACGTTGGTCAGTCCGACGAGCGAGCCGAGGTCGCTGTCGATGATCTGCGGATAGGCCTGGTCGGTGCGCTCACAGCCGTCGCGGGGGACCTCGAAGGTGTCGCCCGCCGCCTTGATGGCTCCGGCGGTGTACGAGTCGCCCAGGGCGACCCACTCAACGCGCTGTGCGGCGGACGGGGCGGCCCCGGCCGACTGCGCGGGAAGGAAGACGCCGGCGGCGAATGCCACGGCCGAGCCGAGCACGGCCAGCCGAGTACGTAAAAGTGCCATGAAACCTCCAGATGTACGGCAGGAGCTGCGCGACGACCGTACGGCGTGCCGATCGACCCCCGGTCGTGGCGCGGTCGCTGGAGGATTAATCGCCGCCGATGCGTTCCTTAAGGGAGCCATAAGATCCGTGCCTACTGCACGGATCCTGCCGTTTGTCGGATTTTCGGTCGCTAGCGTGCTGCCCGCACCACCACCCCCCACTCCCGCACACAAGGCAGGCATGAGATGAGCAGCACGCACCGTCGCAAGGCGAGCCGGACCACCAAGGCGATATGCGCGGGTGCCGCCGCCATGGTGGCCGGCGGCGCGGCGTTCGCGCTCAGCGGGGCGGCGAACGCCGGGACCGTCTCCGAGAAGCCGGCCGTCTCCACCAAGGCGGCCAAGGCGGCGGACGCGGGCTTCGCCCCGTACATCGACACCTCGCTCTTCCCCGCCTTCGACATGGTGGGCACGGCCAAGAAGACCGGCGTCAAGGAGTTCAACCTCGCCTTCGTCACCTCCGGCGGCGGCTGTACGCCCAAGTGGGGCGGCGTCACCGACCTGGGCAGCGACGCGGTCGCCAAGCAGATCGACCAGCTGCGCGCGGACGGCGGCGACGTCCGGATCTCCTTCGGCGGCGCCTCCGGCTCCGAGCTGGGCGTGGCCTGCTCCTCGGCGGACGAGCTGGCCGCGGCGTACGGCAAGGTCGTGGACACCTTCAAGCTCAAGAAGGCGGACTTCGACATCGAGGGCGCCGCGCTCCCCAACACGGCGGCCAACACCCGGCGCGCCCAGGCCATCGCCGCGCTCCAGAAGAAGAACCCGGATCTGGATGTCTCCTTCACGCTGCCCGTCCTGCCCACCGGCCTCACCCAGGACGGCGTCAACCTGGTCGAGGACGCCAAGAAGAACGGGGTGAAGGTCTCCGCCGTCAACATCATGGCGATGGACTACGGACCCTCCTTCACCGGCGACATGGGCCAGTACGCGATCGACGCGGCCACCGCGACCCAGAAGCAGATCAAGGACGCCCTCGGGCTGAGCGACGACGCCGCCTGGAAGGCCGTCGCCGTCACCCCGATGATCGGCGTCAATGACGTCGCCGCCGAGGTATTCAAGGTGGACGACGCCTCGCAGCTGGTGGAGTTCGCCAAGTCCAAGGGCCTGGCCTGGCTGTCCATGTGGTCCGCGACCCGCGACAAGCAGTGCCCCGGCGGCGCTCAGAATTCCGCGTCGCCGACCTGCAGCTCGATAGAGCAGGGCGAGCTGGCGTTCACCAAGGCGCTCGCCGCCTATCAGGGCTGACCGCCCCCGAGGAACTCACCAACACCCCCACCGCCCCCGAGGCACCCCCCCAACACCCCCACACCCCCCACAGGCACCCCCCCCACACGGCGGGGCGCGGACGGAATCCCCCACCCGCCGCGCTCCGCCGCTCGCGTGCGTGGTCACTGAGGCTGGCGCTCCTCCTCGGGCTCACGCTGGTGTTCCCGGACCTCCTGCTTGGTGGGCTTGGAGACCTGGCCGCCCGCGCCGAAGTAGAAGCGGGACAGCCACGCGCGCAGCCGCTCCTTGCGGGACAGCCGCCGGGCGACCCCGGCCTCGTCGACCGCCGGGGGCAGCTCCAGCGGCTCGTACTGGTCGAAGGCGGTCAGCGTGTACCGCTCGGCCGGTGACAGCGGCTCATGCACCTCGACGTACTCGCCGTGCGGCAGCCGCTGGATGATGCCGGTCTCGCGGCCGTGCAGCAGTTTGTGCCGGTCGCGCCACTGGAGGCCGAGGCAGACCCGCTTGGTGATGACGAAGGCCACAACCGGCCCCACGAAGAAGAGGATCCGGCAGGCCCAGGTGATCGCGTTGATCGACAGATGGAAGTGCGTGGCGATGAGGTCGTTGCCGCCGCCGACCAGCAGAACGGCGTACAGGGTGATCCAGGCGACGCCGAAGGCGGTGCGGGTCGGGGCGTTGCGCGGGCGCTGGTTCAGATGGTGCTCGCTCTTGTCGCCGGTGACCCATGCCTCCAGGAACGGATACATCCAGATGATGAGCAGCACGGTCGGAAAGATCATGAAGGGGATGAGCACGCCGAGGACCAGGGTGTGGCCCCACAGATTGATCTCCCAGCCCGGCATCAGCCGGATCAGCCCCTCGGAGAAGCCCATGTACCAGTCGGGCTGGGCATCGGTGGACACCTGGTCGGGCCGGTACGGGCCGTAGGCCCAGACCGGGTTGATCTGGGCGATGGCCGACATGAGGGTGGTGACGCCGAAGACGAGGAAGAAGAACCCGCCCGACTTGGCCACATAGACCGGCCACAGCGGCGGTCCGACGATGTTCATGTTGGTCCTGCCGGGCCCGGCGAGATGGGTGTGCTTGTGGTAGACGAGCAGAATCATATGGAGCGCCAGCAGACCGAGCATGATGCCGGGGATCAGCAGCACATGGACGGTGAACAGCCGCGGCACGATGGACGTTCCGGGGAACTCCCCGCCGAAGAAGAAGAACGACAGATACGTGCCGACGACGGGGATCGACAGGATCGCGCCCTCCATAAAGCGGAGCCCGGTGCCCGAGAGCAGGTCATCGGGGAGCGAGTAGCCCATGAATCCGTCGAACATGCCGAGAATCAGCAGCCCGGCACCGGAGAGCCAGTTGATCTCGCGCGGCTTGCGGAAGACCCCGTTGAAGTAGGTCCGCATCATATGGACGAGCATGCTCGCGATGAACAGGATCGCCGCCCAGTGGTGGACCTGCCGCATCAGCAGTCCGCCGCGGATGTCGAAGCTGATGTGCACGGTGGACTCGTACGCCTTTGACATGCGGATGCCCTGCAGCGGGGTGTAGCTGCCGTCGTAGTCGACCTCCGCCATGGAGGGCTCGAAGAACAGGGTGAGATAGACCCCGGTCAGAATGATGATGATGAAGGTGTAGAGGGCGATCTCACCGATCAGGAAGGACCAGTGGTCCGGGAAGACTTTCCGCAGATTGGCCTTGGCCGCTTTGTAGAGGCCCACCCGCCCGTCGAACCAGTCGGCGATCCTCTCACCCTTTCCGGCAGGCCTGGCCCGACCGGAGTCGTCTTCGCGGTCTCGTGGGCGGTGCCCCGGAAGTGCTCTCATGTCTCATGGATTACCAGCCGTTCGTCCTTTCCGCCCCCGGCGGCGGGCATCGGTCCTCCCGATGGCGGAAATGTTGAAGGAAAACGTGGGAAAAACCAGGGATGAGGATTACGGTCGGCTCCGCCCGCCCCCACGGCGGGTGGAGCCACCGGAGGACACCCCCTAGCCGTTCGGCAGGTTCGGCAGCTCTCCCGTGAGTGCCACCTCCGCGTACCAGCGCGCGCTGGACTTGGGGACGCGGGCCTGGGTCGGGTAGTCGATGTAGACCGCACCGAAGCGCCTGCTGTATCCGTACGCCCATTCGAAGTTGTCCATGAGCGACCAGAGGAAGTATCCGCGCAGATCGGCGCCGTCCGCGATGGACTGGTGCGCGGCGGCCAGATGGGCGTGGAGGTAGTCGATCCGGTCCGGGTCGTGGACGGTGCCGTCGGCGTCCGGCTTGTCGTCGTAGGCGGCGCCGTTCTCGGTGATGTAGAGCGGCACGCCCGGGGCCTCGCGGGTGTAGCGCATCAGCAGGTCGTGCAGCCCGGTCGGGTCGACTGTCCAGCCCATCTCGGTGCGCTCGCCCGGCGTCTGGTGGAAGGCGACGCGCTCGGAGCCCGGCCAGGGGGAGTGGGCGCTGGCACCGTGGCCGTCATGGCGGGCGGGGGACCGGTCGTTGTCGGTGGCGGCTGATACCAATGACGGTGTGTAGTAATTGATGCCCAGCGCGTCGAGGGGGTGCTTGATGACGGCCAGGTCGCCATCGCGGACGAAGGACCAGTCGGTGACAGGGGCGGTGTCCTCGATGAGGTCGTCCGGGTACCCGCCGCGCAGCAGCGGACCGGTGAAGACGCGGTTGGCGAGCGCGTCGATACGCCGGGCCGCGTCCAGGTCCTCCGGCTTGTCGGTGAGCGGCCGGACCACCGCCGGGTTGAGGCTGATGGCGACCTGGGCGCGGGCGGGCAGCGCGGCGCGCAGCGCCTGGGCGCCCAGGCCATGGGCGAGGTTGAGATGGTGGGCGGCGCGCAGCGGGGCCAGCCGCTCGGTGCGGCCGGGGGCGTGCACCCCCGAGCCATAGCCGAGGAAGGCGCTGCACCAGGGCTCGTTGAGGGTGAACCAGTGCTCGACGCGGTCGCCAAGCGCCTGAGCCACCAGGCCCGCGTACTCGGCGAAGCGCTCGGCGGTCTCGCGCTCGGGCCAGCCGCCGCCCGCGGCGGAGCCGCCGTTGAACCGGGACTCCAGCTCCTGGGGGAGGTCCCAGTGGTAGAGGGTCAGGACCGGCTTGATCCCCGCGGCCAGCAGCTCGTCCACCAGTGAGCGGTAGAAGTCGAGCCCGCGCTGGACGGCCGGCCCGCGCCCGGTGGGCTGCACCCGTGACCAGGAGACCGAGAAGCGGTACGCGCCCAGGTTGAGGTCGGCCATGAGCCGGACGTCCTCGCGGAAGCGGTGGTAGTGGTCGACGGCCACATCGCCGGTGTCGCCGCCGAGCACCTTGCCCGGGGTGTGGCTGAAGGTGTCCCAGATGGACGGGGTGCGGCCATCCTCCTGTGCGGCGCCCTCGATCTGATAGGCGGCCGAGGCCGCGCCCCACAGGAATCCGGGCGGGAAGGAAAGGGTCATGGAAGCGCTCCCATTCGAGGTCGTGGTGCGGGGAGGACGGGGCGAGGGAGGGAAAGGAAGGGCGGTGGCGGCCGGCTCAGCCCTTGACCGCGCCCTGCATGATGCCCCCCACGATCTGCTTGCCGAAGAGGACGAAGGCGATCAGCAGCGGCAGCGTGCCGAGCAGCGCACCGGCCATGATCACCGACTGGTCGGGGATATAGCCACGGCCCAGCCCGGCCAGCGCGACCTGGACGGTGGGGTTGCCGGTCTGGGTGAGCGCGATGATCGGCCAGAAGAAGTCGTTCCACGCCTGGACGAAGGTGAGCATCCCCAGCACGGCCATGGCCGGGCGCGCCGCCGGGAAGACCACATGCCAGATGATCCGCAGGCTGCTCGCGCCGTCCATCCGGGCGGCCTCGATCAGCTCGGTCGGCAGCGCCTGGCTCAGATACTGCCGCATGAAGAAGACACCGAAGGCGCTGACCAGCGCGGGCAGGATGACGGCCTGCAGCCGGTCGGTCCACTCCAGCTTGGCGATCATCATGTACAGCGGCACGACGCTGAGCTGGGGCGGCACCATCATCGTCCCGATGGTGAGCATCAGCAGCAGGTTCTTGAACCGGAAGCGCAGCTTGGCGAAGGCGAAGCCGGCGATGGTGGAGAAGAGGACGGTCCCGATCGCGATGGTCCCCGCCACCACCGTCGTGTTCAGCAGGGCGGCACCCATGTTGGCGTCGCTCCACGCGGTCTGCAGATTGGCGAAGAGGTTACCGCCGAACCAGAAGGGCGGCGGGGTCTCGGCCAGCCGGGTGTTGGTGCGGGAGGCCGCGATGGCGGTCCACACCAGCGGGAAGAGCGAGCCCAGGGTGAACAGGATCAGCACGGCGTAGGTGATTTTTCCGCCGTGCAGCTGCCGGCCGGCTCTGCTCCGGCCCTTGCCGGGCGGGGGTGTCAGGGGCGGCGCGGGGGCCGGTCGGGAAGACACGGTGGCGGTCATGGTGGTCCCTCGTCTCCCTCACTGGCTCTTCCGCAGCCGTCGCCCGAGCAGCCAGTTGGCCGCGGCGATCAGCAGCAGAATCAGGAACATGGTCCAGGCGATGGCCGAGGCCCGGCCCAGGTGCAGATTCACCCAGCCCTGTTCGTACAGATACAGCCCCAGCGTCTGGAACTGGTGGTCGCCCCCGCCGGTCGCGCCCGCGCTGCCGTTGAACAGCAGCGGCTCACCGAAGAGCTGGGTGGCCCCGATCGTGGACACCACGACGGTGAACAGGATGGTGGGGCGCAGCGAGGGGATCGTGACATGGAGGAACTGCTGCCGGCGCGAGGCCCCGTCCAGCGCCGCCGACTCGTACAGATCGTGCGGGACGGCCTGCATCGCGGCCAGGTAGATCAGCGCGTTGTAGCCGGTCCAGCGCCAGATCACGATCGTGGAAACCGCCAACTGCGAGCTCCAGGCGGAGCTCTGCCAGTCGATCCCGTCGATGCCGATCGCGCCGAGCGCCCAGTTGATCATGCCGTAGTCGCGCCCGAAGAGCAGCACGAACACCAGCGTCGCGGCGGCGACCGAGGTGGCGTACGGCGTGAGCACGGCGACCCGGAAGAACATCGAGCCGCGCAGCCGGTAGTTGAGCAGATGCGCCAGCCCGAGGGCCATGAGCAGCTGCGGCACGGTGGAGATCAGCCCGATGGTGAAGGTGTTCTGGAGCGCGTTCCAGAAGAACTCGTCGTCCCACAGCCGGGAGAAGTTGCGCATCCCGACCCACTCCATATGGGCCGGGTCGGTCAGCTCCACCCGGTGCAGCGAGGCCCAGCCCGTGTAGAGCAGCGGGAAGAGCCCGAAGGCGGTGAAGAAGACGAAGAAGGGGGCGACAAAGGCGTACGGACTCCACCGCACGTCCCAGCGGTGGCGGCGGCCGCGCCAGGTACGCCGCCGCTGCTCCCTGGGATCGAGGGGCGCCACCGCGGTGGCGCCGTGCGGGGCCGCGCCCCCCTGCCCTGCGGGGGGCGCGGCGGCATTGGAAGGTGCTGTCATTCCGGTCACTGGTCCAGAGCGTTGTCGATCGTCTTGGTCGCGGCCTTCCAGCCCGCTTCCGGGGACTTGCCCTGCTGATCGACCTGGAGCAGGCCGATGTCCGTGATGTTCTGGTAGATGATGCCGTCCTTCGGCCCCAGCACCTGGAGCGGAATGCCCTTGGCGGCCCGGGCGAAGATGGAGCCGATCGGCGCGTTGTCGAAATAGGGGTGCTTGGCGTTCGCCACCTCGGACAGGGAGTACGCCGCCTGGGCGCTCGGCCAGCTGCCGCGCTTGGTGAACAGCTTGGCCTGCTGCTCGGGTGCGGTCAGCCAGGCGGCGAGCTCGGCCGCCTCCTCCGTGTGCCCGCCCGCCTTGGGGACGCTGAGGAAGGATCCGCCCCAGTTGCCGGGCTTGGGTGCGGCGGCCACGTCCCACTGGTTCTTCGCCTTGTCCCCGGCCTTCTCCTGGATGTAGCCGAGCATCCAGGGCGGGCAGGAGACGGTGGCGAACGTGCCGTTCGCGTACGCCTGGTCCCAGGTCTTCTGGAACTGCTGCAGCCTGGCGGTCAGATGCCCGGTGGCCGCCTTGGTCGCGATGTTCCAGGCGTTCTTGACGGCCGGGCTGTCCTTGTAGATGAGCTTGCCGCTCTTGTCGTAGTAGCGCTCCGCGCTGCCGGAGATCACCGCGTTGTAGACGCCGGCGGCCGAGTCGACGAAGGCCGTGCCGCTCGGGGCCTTCTTCCTGTAGGTCTTGCCGGCCTCCAGGTACTTGTTCCAGTCGCCGGCCCACAGTCGCGCGACCTTCTCACGGTCGGTGGGCAGTCCGGCCTTCTTGAAGAGGTCCTTGCGGTAACAGATCGCCATGGGGCCGATGTCGGTGCCGAGGCCGATCACCTTGCCGTCTTTCGTGGACCCCTGCTGCCACTTCCAGCCGAGGAAGTTCTCTTTCTTGACCCCTGCTGTCTTCGACAGATCAATGAACTTGTCCGCCTGGGTCTGGGCGACCTCCGTGACATTGGCGATCTCGATGCCCTGGATGTCCGCGAGACCGCTGCCCGTGCTCAGGTGGTTGAGCAGCTGCGGATAGTAGTTCTCGTTGCGTTCGATCACCGTCTGCTGGATCTTGATGTCCGGGTGGAGCTTCATGTACTCGTCGTAGAGGCCGGCCTCCTGGAAGCCGAAGGCGCCGAACAGGCCCATGGTGATGGTGGTCCTGCCACCGCCACCGCCGCCACCGCCACCGCCGGATTCGCGGTGCTTGTCGTCGCCGTCGTCGGCACAGCCGCTGAGCAGTCCCGCGCTCAAGGCGGCGATGGCCGCGAGGGCCACCGCTCTGCCGCGGTACGTACCGGTGATTCTGCGCATTCCGTCCTCCTGGCACCTTGACGTACCGCTCCCGGCCAAAAAGTGCATATACATGGGACGTTGAGAAGACCGGCGCGAGCGGGCCACGTACGGGTTGTGTAGGGCTCGGCTACTGTGGGAGCGCTCCCAGTCGTGATGTGTTGAAGGGTCGCGGCTCCCCGTCGGGGTGTCAAGGGAGCGTGCTCAACAACTTCCCGAAATAACACTGCTGTTGAATGGCCCCCGCGGCCGCCCAGGGGGGTGAAGCTGCTGGGTACGGACGGCTTGGAGGCGCGAGATGGCAGGAACGCGGCGACACGGAGCTGGGCGCGGAAGGCCCACCCTCGAGGAGGTCGCGGCCCGCGCCGGAGTCGGCCGCGGCACCGTCTCCCGGGTGATCAACGGCTCACCCCGGGTCAGCGACCGCACCCGTACCGCCGTGGAGCGGGCCGTCGCCGAACTCGGCTATGTGCCCAACCGGGTGGCCCGCGCGCTCGCAGCCAATCGTGCCGACGCCGTCGCGCTGGTGATCCCCGAGCCCGAGACCCGGCTGTTCGCCGAGCCGTACTTCTCCGACATCATCCGCGGTGTCGGCGCCGAGCTCGCCGACACCGATCTCCAGCTGCTCCTGACCCTCATCCGGACCCCCAAGGAGCGCCAGCGGTTCGCGGACTACCTCTCCGCGCACCGGGTCGACGGGGTGCTGCTGGTCTCCGTGCACGCGGACGACCCGCTGCCCGACCTGCTGGAGTGCACCGAGGTGCCCGCGGTGCTCAACGGACGCCGCTCCGCGCATGAGTCGGTGCCGTACGTCGACTCGGACAACACCGGGGGCGCGCAGTCCGCCGTGGAGCATCTGATAGGCCGCGGCCGCACCGCGATCGCCACCATCACCGGCCCGCTGGACATGTATGTGGCCCAGTGCCGGCTCGACGGCTACCGCGCCGCCATCCGGGCGGCGGGCCGGGAGCCGGACCCCGCGCTGGAGGCGGCCGCGGACTTCACCGAGGAGGGCGGCCGCCGGGCGATGCGCGCCCTGCTGGAGCGGCGACCGGACATTGACGCCGTCTTCGCCGCCTCCGACGTGATGGCCGCGGGTGCCCGGCAGGTGCTGCGCGAGGACGGGCGCCGGGTCCCGGACGATGTCGCCCTCGTCGGCTTCGAGGACTCGGCCGTCGCCCGCCACATGGATCCGCCGCTCACCAGCGTCCGGCAGGCGACCGAGGAGATGGGGCGGGCGATGGTGCGGGTGCTGCTGGAGGAGATCGAGGGGACGTCGGCGCCTGGGGCCAAGCGGCCGCAGCTGGTCCTGCCGACCCGGCTGGTGCGCCGGCAGTCGTCCTGACCGTTGTGCAGCGCTCACCCGTATGCCTGACCTTCGCGCCGTTCCCGTCCACCTGGCGGGAGCGGCGTCCTAGCGTCCGCCCCATGACCACCATCGAGGAGATCATCGCGAGCATCCGTGACGAGATGGACGACGAGCTGCGCGAACGCGCCCGGCGGGCGCTGGCCGAGCGGCCGCACGACTGGCTTGTGGACCAGCTGCTGGACCGGGTGCTGCCGCCCGCCGGCCTGCCGCTGCCCCCGCCCCGGCGCCCCGCGGCCTCGGGGGAGCCCGAGGAGGCGCGCGTCGCGCGGATCGAGCGGATCCGGGCATGGGGCCTGGACGCCCAGTCCCTCGCCGGATTCGTCGGCCGCTACCGCCGGTTGAGCCGTGAGCGTCTGGAGGCCGAGGGGCTGCTCATCGACCCGCCCCTGAAGGGCGCCGCGCTCATCGGCCCCGGCCACCGCTCCGCCGCCGCCGAAGAGCTGCTGCGCGAGGCCAAGGACCTGCTGTACGCCCTGCTCTTCGCCGATGAGGACGCGGGCGTCCACCTCGACCGCGTCGAACGCGAGCTGCTCACCCTCACCATGCCGCGCGCCAAGGCCCACACCATCGGCTTCGTCCTGCGCGCGGCCACCGGGATCGGCGCCGAGGGCACCTGGCGCGATCCGCAGGGCGCCGCCGACGACGAGCGGGCGCCGAACACGCTGCTCCAGGTCGAGTACGGCGAGATCGCCGAGGAGCTGGTCGGCAATGGCATCGGCGCCTGTCTGCGGCTGATCAACAATCTGGAGATCAATGAGCAGGTGCTGTACGCGCGGATGGAGAACCTGGAGGAGAGCACGCTGGAGTGACCGCCTCGGACCGCCTCGGACCGCCTCGGACCGCCTCGGACCGCCTCGGACCGCCTCGGACCGCCTCGGACCGCCTCGGACCGCCTCGGACCGCCTCAGAATAGATCGGACCGGCTCGGACCGACTTGGACCGCCTCAGAACAGATCGGACCGGCTCGGACTGTCTCGGGCCGGGGGCCGGGGGAGCGTCCCCGGTCGCCCGTCCGATGCGTCCAAGGTGCGGGGGACGGGTGACGACGGCAGCGTGGACATATGACCGAGAGTGAGAGCCCGCGCATCACAACGCCTCCGCTCGTGGTGCTCGGTGTCCAGCCGGCGGAGCCCCCGGAGGCCCCGTTCCGGCTGGTGGAGGTCGCCGGCGAGCTGGTCGGCAAGGCGTACTCGGTCGTGGACGTGATCGAGCTCGCCCGGGTGGTCGGTCTGGATGACATCGACCTCGACGACCCGGACGTGGTCCGGTGGGTGGGCGGCGACAAGTTCACCTGGACGCGGTTCTGGCCCAAGCGCGAGCCGCGCCACGAGGGCCGCCACCACAGGAGACGGCACTGACGGCAGGGGCGGCGCGGCGGCGCGTGAGGGAGAGCGGCCGTGGGGCGCCCCGACCGCCATCAGGCCACCGTCGCGCTGCGCACCGGCCGGTGGCGCGGGCCCAGCCCTCGTACAACCGCAGTGCCGCGCGATGTGTGTCGTCCACCATGAGCGCCGCCGTCCCGTGCCGGGCCGGCGCGTCCGCGGGGACGAAGCCGCACCCGAAGGGGAGCGCTCGGCGCGGGTCCAGCCCTCGTACAGCCGCAGTGCCGCGCGATGTGTGTCGTCCACCATGAGCGCCGCCGTCCCGTGCCGGGCCGGCGCGTCCGCGAGGAGGAAGCCGCACCCGGAGGGGAGCGCTAGGCGCGGGCCCGGCCCTCGTCGGCGAAGTCGGCGTACGCGGGCCCGCGCCACCACCCCAGCGCCTCCTCCAGCCGCGCGAGCACATCCGTCGGCGGCAGCGTCGCGGTGTCGGCCACCACCCGCTCGAAGCGCCAGGCGTCCATCGCGGCCACGTCGGCGCGCAGCGCGTACCGGGGCCCCTCAGTGACCAGCAGCAGGGCCGGAGCGCGGCGCGGGCGCTGCGGCTCCACCGCGCGGCGCAACGCGGCCACGAACTGCAATCCAAGATCACCCATGGTGCCTAGAGCCGACCTGTCTTTCAGACAGCGTGGTTTAGGGCAGCCCTACGCACCTTGGCTGGCTACATTCCCCCAACCCCGACTGCCTTGGATGAGAAGGCGACAGGATTCGTTGAGATCGGACAGTGAGCACCCTTGGGGGTGTTGCGTGGCTGTCCCGTCTCAAGGGATCTGGTCTATGTCTCAGCTGATCTGGTCCGTGGAAAATCGGGACGGGGCTGCGGGTGATCGGCGATTCACGTCCATGCGGTCCACGTGCCGTGTCGCGGGCCGGTGGCCCCAGGCGTTTTCACGCCCGCCGGGGGACGTCATTCGCCCGCGGCGTCCTCGGCCTCCCAGCGCAGCAGGTCGCCCGGCTGACACTGGAGCACCTCGCAGAGCGCGGCGAGCGTCGCGAAACGCACTGCCTTGGCGCGGCCGTTCTTGAGTACCGCCAGGTTGGCGGGCGTGATCCCTACGCGGTCCGCGAGGTCGCCCACGGACATCTTCCGCCTGGCCAGCATCACGTCGATGTCGACGGTGATCGGCATCAGATCACCTCGTCCAACTCGGCCTGCATCTGTGCCGCTTCGACGTCGCGCGCGACGGCCTGGGCGAGCAGCATCCGCAGCACGAGCACGATGAGCGCGACCCCCAGGATGGCCAGGCCAATCCCGCCCATGATGACGGTGACGCCCGGGTCGTCCCGCTGGCCCGGCGCGTTGAGGGCCGTGACCGCGAACCACAGGAGGGCAGCCGCCACGATCGCGCCGATCACGGCGTCCACGTACCGGAAGGCGGCGTGGGAGAACACGGTTCCGCGTCGCACCATCGTCACCAGCCGCCATACGCTGACCAGGGCGACCTGGGCCGAGCCCATGCCCAGGACCGTGATCACGCGCAGCGCGGTCAGCGGGAGCGACCCGTCCTCCGGATCGCTCCCGCTGACCAACACCCACACCATCAATGCCTGCACGAACACGGTGCCGGCGAGCACCACCACGAGCACGGCGCGAAGCGCACGCACTGCCAGCTGTCCCATGCCCCATCCTTCCATCGATATTCGATGGAAATCTATCGAATATCGATAGATGAATCAAGGGTTGAGGCGGAGGATGGACGGTGGGACTGCGTGCACGGGCCCCGCGCCGGCGGCGAGCACGACGGCCGCCGAAGAGTCCAGGCCGCCGGACAGGTCTGCCCCCACCACCCCGTTGGCCGCGCGGACCCGCAGATGGACGGCATCGGTGAGTGCCTGCCCGAACCGCTCAGCGCCCTCGCGGAGTTCGTCTACAGGCTCGACATCGGTGATGTCGATGAGCCGCGGAGGTGCCCCAGACGCGAGAAGCAGCCCGAACCCGCCGGGCACCATGCTGATCTCCTCGTACGGGCTGCGGTGCGGCCAGTGATGCTCACCCGCCGCGAGCCGGGCCGCCAAATACGGCAGATCTGCCACAAGAGGACGCCCCAGCAGGCCGGGCTCGGTCGCCCACTGTTTTCCTTCCTCGCCACGCGCGTAATAGACGGCCCGGATGCCCGCCAGGTCGCCGCACACGAACCGCTGCCGCCCGTCGTCCGCGACCACCCAGTACGAGCCCGCCCACCGGCTCAGCTCACCCCAACGGCCCGCCCGTACGGCCGGAAGCGCGTCGCGGACCTCCTGAGCGGTGGCCAGGCAGTCGCCCACGACCGCGAGCACGACCGGTCCATCGACGGCGGTGCGCACTCGCGTGGTCGGAGCCCGGCGGACATCGCCGAGCCCGTCGATCATCACTCCGTCCACGGTGGCGGTGCCGCCGGTGATCCACTCCTGTTCCATCTGTTCGCCTCCCCTGTGACGGGCCCGGGGGCCGGCCGTCGAGCGGCCGGCCCCCGAGGTGCTCGGTGGTGTCCTGGACGGTCAGGGGCTCTCGAAGTAGTTGCTCTTGTCCGAGTCGTTGGCGTTCTGCCTGCCCAGGGTGAGGGTGGCCACCGGGTGGATGCTGACCTGCGGTGCGAACCGGCCGGTGCGCGGCGCCGGGATGGGCGCGCTCTCCGCGGCGGGCTGGGCGGTGACGGTGATCTGTGCGGCCATGGACGGCCTCCCTTGTCTCCGTGGATGTGGAGGTGGTGCTGCCTCTATGTCACCGCGAGACAAGTCCCGTTCCCAGAGACGGAGTTGGGCGCTTCCTGGGAGTGGATCTGGGAGGAAGTTGGGACGGGCCTGGGACGTCAGCCCCCAAGGAGTTGGAGCACGGCCCGCCGGTAGACGGTGTAGACCTGAGGCAGCTCGGCGAGGCGGGCGCGCTCGTCGATGCCGTGGAGCCCCTCGTACGGCACGCCGAAGCCGGCCGTGGCCGGGATGCCCTCCCCGGCGAGCAGGTTGCCGATGTTCGACGGCCCCGCGGTCTTCGCCCGCACCATCAGCCCTGCCTCGGCGGCGGCGTTCAGCAGGGCGGCGGCGGGCTGCTCGCCTTCGGCGAGGCGGAAGGGCGGCCAAGCGGCGACCGGGGTGACCTCGGTGGGCTTCGGGGCGGGCAACTCTGCATCGAGCTCGGCGACGGCCTTGCGGACGAGCGTCTCGGCGTCATGGGCGTCGAAGGTCGGGGTGGTGCGGATGTCGACGTTGAGGTCGCACCGGTCGGGAGTGACCGAGAAGCCCTGGCCGCCGTGGAAGGACGTGACCGACAGCTTCGGCGGCAGGGGGAAGGCCAAGGCGCTGTCGACGCCGGGCAGGTCGGCGGCATCCAGGAGGCGTACGAGGTGCGCGGCCCGGGAGATGGCGCCGACCACGGCCCGACTCGATCCGGAGTGCCCAGAGGGGGCGTGGACCGCGACGCTGGCTCGCCACAGGCCCCGACCACCGACCACGACATCGTCCAGCCCGGGGTAGCCGATCATCACCCCGGCCGGGCGAGCCGCAGCGGGGTCGGTGAGATAGGTGCGGGCGCCGCCGAAGCCGCCGGTGTGCTCATCCACGTCCAGGAGCACGGCGAGCCCGCCGTGCAGATCAGCGGCGTGGGGCATCAGATCTGCGGCGATGTGGCAGAACATCGCTGCGCCGAGCTTGGAGTCGGCCGCGCCCCGGCCGCGCAGCCAGCCGTCCACGATGTCGCCGGAGTCCGGCGGGAAGGACCAGGCGGCCTCGTCGCCGTAGGGGGCGGTGTCCACGCACGCGTCCAGCGTCCACCAGGCGCCCGGTCGGCCGCCGGGGATCTCCACCAGCAGCCCGACCAGCTCGCCTGCCGCGTCGTGCAGGCGGCGGTGCGGCAGGCCGCGGGCGGCAAGCCAGTCCTCCAGCACGTCCAGGACCGGCCCGTAGTCGTCGATCCCGGCACGACTCGGGCGCCGGATCAGTTCCTGGGCCAGCCCGATCACGGATGCCGCGCGGGCCTCGGCCGCCTGCTGAAGGTTGTCGCTCACGCCTCTCACTCGCCCCTTCTAGTTGTGCCGTACCGGCAGCCCGCGGACGGCCTCGATCGTCTCCACCGGCCGCGCGGACGCGCACGCCTCCCGCCCATGGTGGACCAGTCCAACGGCCGCCTCCCGGCTGAGTAGGACGCCGCAGTCAAAGCCCTCGGCCCCATGAAAACTGGGCAGCGGCACCACCGCCGCGGTCTCGGAGGCGACGAAGTTCGAGCGCGCTGGGCGGCCGCTGTTCGCGGAGGAGCGGGCGGAGTACGAGCGCGACTGGGCCTGCTCCGTCCACCCTCCGGAGCGGGCCACATGTTGTCAGAGCGCAGTGACCCACCCTCTATGCGACGGAGCCCCCACCCGCACGGGCAGGGGCTCCGATCCGGGGCTTCCATCAGACCGTGGAGCGCCGCGGGATCCGCATTTCGATGGTCGTCTCCGTGAGCGGGTCCAACAGCTTGGTCAACGGCGCCTCCGAAGCGGCCGCCACCGCCGGTGAGTCGCCGAGCGAGACCTCAGCACCGTTCTGCCTCGTACCCCACCCTGTCTTGGCGCACGTCGCCACGCCGTACCAGCGCATGAACCGCAGCACCGTCCAGGCCCACACCACAGCGAGCGGCATCAGCAGCCACGTCAGGATCCGGGATCGGATCCGCTCGTCACTGCGAATCAGCCCCAGGTAGCGCAGGCCCTGCGCCCAGCCGATCAGGAACGGCACCACCACGAACGACGCGGGCGGATAGTTCCCGTAAGCGGCCGGCTCGACCACCAGCAGCCACACCAGGACGGTTGTGGAGAGCGCCACCTGGAACCAGCGCAGCAGGTGTGCCCAGTACGCCCACCGGTTCAGCGGCAGGTACCGCATGCGCCAGATCGAGCGGATCGTGGAGCCGCGCATCCACCGCAGGTACATGCGCAGCAGGTGCCCGGCCTTCTCCGGCATGGCAGTGAACACGACGGCGGACGGCTGTTGGACGGTTTGACCACGCAGCAGGGCGTAGAGGGTGAGCAGCGAGTCGTCGGAGAACATCACGGGCCTGCCCATGAAGGTCTCGTTCAGGTAGCTGTCGAGGTTGTCGCGCACCACCTCGGCCCGGTACGCGGCGAGCGGTCCGGAGTTTACGAGGACGCTGCCCATGGCGGACAGGGCGCTGCGGTCGACCAGCTGCCCGGTGACGAACCACAGGTCGGTGATCCGGGCGAGGAGGTTCACGCGGTGGTTGGTGGCGATGACGATGCCCGCCACCGACTGCACCCGGGGCCGGGCGAACGGCACCAGTACCTGCTCGATCGCGTTCGGCGCCAGGCACGAGTCCGAGTCGACGGTGACGTAGATGTCCGCGCCGGGGCTCATCCTCACGCCGTGGGCCTGGGCGTGGCGTTTCCCGCCGTTGTCCACTCGCTGCCACGTGGTGGCGATGCCGGCCGCTGCTGCGGCGGCGTGCCACCAGGCGCGCACCTCGGCGTAGTCGGTGTTCGTCGATCCGTCGTCCACGACGTGGACGGAGTCCGGCCGCCTGCTCTGGTCGATGAACGACTGGAGGCCGAGCCGTAGATAGCCGGGGTCCTCGTTGTAGGTGGGCATGAGGATCGCGACGTGGAGCGCATCGAGCTGGCGTTTGATGCGGGGGGTGAGGCGGCGGGCGCGCTCCAGGTGGTACATGACGGTCTGGAGCATGAGCAGCGCGAAGGTGATGGTCCACACGGCGGCGAGGCGGCTGCTCTGGCCGCCGTAGTGCGCCGCTTGGAGGGCGTGCTGTGCGGCCCAGGCTGCGGCGAGCGTGAGTGCGATCGCTCCGGTGAAGACCATGCCGGAGCGGTGTGGGTGCGCGGCGAGCACGCCTGGTCGGGTCACTTCTGCCCTGCCTGGTGGCCGTTGCGGAAGCCGAAGCGGATGGCCAGGGCGCCGATGGCGATGATGCCGGCGGCGATGGCGAGGAGCCACCAGCCGGTGATGACGGTGGTACCGACGACGATGGCACCTGCTGCTGAGCCGGTACGGGCGAGTTGGGCGTTGTCGGACATGATCAGGTCCCCCCTGGTGTGTGGGTGATGATTCCAGCGCATGGGGGCTGGTTGTGGTGATGGTGTGACAATTTCCTGACATGGGGATAGTTGCGTAACGGTTGGTCGCGCGCCCCGTGGCGCAACCTCGCGCGCCCCTTGGGTAACGGCGTCTCCTGGGTGCGGGTGGTGCGTGGGCTGAGGGCGCGACCCGTGGCCCGCTCCGTCCACCCTCCGGAGCGGGCCCGAACCTGCGCGGCGCGGTCAGGTGCCGTCAGGGAGAGGCTCGTAGGTCTGCGTGACGCCGACCGCGGCCATCTGCTCGCTAGTGCCCAGGGATGCGCAGCCCGCCACGTTGTCGTCGTCGAAGCGCAGGACACCCTCAATGTCGCCCTTGGAGCCGTGGAGGGTGACGATGTCGCGCACGGTGCCGGTCATGGTGCCGACGCGGCCGGAGGGGTAGACGCGGCGGACGAGGATGCGATCGCCGACGGCGGGGGTGTAGGTCATGGGTGGCTCCATCTCTCAAGCGGCGAGCAGCATGCGGGCGGCGGCGGTGTGGTAGCAGCGGCGGCCCTTGATCCCGCCGGGGCAGGTGCGGTTGGTGGGGTGGGCGAGGTAGGTCTCGATGCCGTCGCTGCTGACGGCGCGGAAGACGGTGGGGCGGATGCGGATGATCGCGCCGTCCTCGATGAGCTGGCGGGCGGAGTCGAGCTGGGCGGGCTTGTAGTCGGCGAGGTCGGCGGTCTTGGCGGCGGCGCGGACCTTGGCGGCGCAGGTGGGGCCGTAGCCGGTGCGGGTGGAGCGGGGGGAGGTGAGGGTGTGGCCACAGCGGAGGCAGTGGGGGTGGGTGGTGGTGCTGGCCATGGTGTCCCCCTCGGTGCGGCGTTCCCTTGTGGCACCCATGTTGGCCTACTCGGTTGGCATTTGTTAATAGGGTTGGCCTACCCAGTTGGCCAATCTCGTGGGACACTCGTCCCCATGGACACCGCCAAGCTCGAACTCGCAGCCCAGCGCTACCGAGAAGCCGAGGCCGCCCTTGACGCGGCCCGTGCCGACCTCCAAGCCGAAGCCATCGCCGTGCTACGCCAGACCGAGGAGCGCGGCGCCCAGGCCACCGTGGCCCGCATCACGGGCTGGACCCGTGAGCACCTGCGGCGTCTGCTCAAGAACGCAGAGGAGAAGAGCGCATGAGTCATGAGCCCGACGCCAGCCGACCCCGCACGGTCGAGATCACCGCAGACACCCCGGCCTCACCAACGCCGTGAACGACGTCCGAGCGGCGCTCATGTTCGACACCCACCCCGACCTGCAAGAGCCCGGCCGCGGCGACGAGCAGCCGGAGCCGGAGCCCGGCGATGGGTGACCACATCTTCGCCCGCGTCCCCCAGCTCACCGCCGGCGCCGTCGCGGTCTACGAACAGGCCATCGCCGCTGGCGCCACGTCCGAGGAGGCGATGGCGCGGGTGCTGGACCGGGTGCTGCCGCTGCATGCCCGTGAGCTGGCGCAGCGGGTACGGGCGATGGAGGACGCGCGGGGCGCGCCGAATGCACCGGAGATCCTGGCCGACCGGCTGATGGCGTGGGCGCGGCCGGACCGCAGGAGCCAGACATGAGCGAAGAGCAGCCCGAGCCGGTCGACGTACCGTGTCGCGTATTTCACGAAGGGCATGTCGCCGGGGACCTTGGGCTGCTCGACGAAGCCCTCACCCTTTCACCCAGCCCGTGTGGCCAGTGCTGGTCGTGTGCGTCGACGAGGGCCTGGAACTTCTCGGCGGATGGGCGGTCGGCGAACTTCCCGCTCTGCTCGTCGCCGCAGCGGCCGCCGCCCTCTCGCCACCGCACCTGAAATGCGCTCGGCCCGTTCTTCCGCAGGCGCCCTTGGATGTACGCCATGGGGGGACGATAGGGCGGTTTTGCGGGGTCGGGGCCCCGCGGGGCCCCAAGTTTCGGAGACGACCAAGGGCCTGACCCGCTTTCGCAGGTCAGGCCCTTGATCGTTCAGGGTGAGTAACGGGACTTGAACCCGCGACATCCTGGACCACAACCAGGTGCTCTACCAGCTGAGCTATACCCACCACGACCGGCGCTCTCCGCACCGGCCGAGTAAAAGTGTACAGGGTCGGAGGGGGTGCTCGCTCCCGGCTTTTCGGGCGCCGGGAGCGAGCACAGCCTCAGGCTTGCCGGGCGGGCAGGACGTGCTTGGCCGCGATCGACTTCGCCGTCTCCGAGTCCGGGCCGGGCCGGGGGACGAAGATCGCCTCCCGGTAGTAGCGCAGCTCCGCGATGGACTCGTGGATGTCGGCGAGCGCGCGGTGGTTGCCGTTCTTCTTGGGGCTGTTGAAGTAGGCCCGCGGGTACCAGCGGCGGGCCAGCTCCTTGATCGAGGAGACGTCGACGATCCGGTAGTGGAGGTAGCTCTCGAGCGTCGGCATGTCGCGCAGGAGGAAGCCGCGGTCGGTGGAGACCGAGTTTCCGCACAGCGGGGCCTTGCCGGGCTCGAGGACGTGCTCGCGGATGTACGCCAGGACCTGCTCCTGGGCCTCCTCCAGCGTGGTCCCGCCGTCGAGCTCGGCGAGCAGGCCGGAGGCCGTGTGCATCTCGCGCACCACCTCGGGCATGGTGGTCAGCGCTTTGGCGGGGGGCCGGACAACGATGTCCACGCCCTCGCCCAGGATGTTCAACTCGGAGTCCGTGACCAGTGCGGCCACCTCGATAAGCGCGTCGTCCGACAGCGAGAGCCCGGTCATCTCGCAGTCGATCCACACCATGCGATCGTTCATACGTCTCACCCTACGGGGCGTTCCCGCTGGCCGGGCAGGGTCGGACGGCCCGAGGCGCGGCCCGTGGCCTGCTCGGGCAGGCGTGGGGCGTAGGCGTCCGACTCCGGTTTGCCAGGGTCCGGGTGCGGAGGGTGATGGTGGTGGGCCGGATGACCGGTGTGACCGGGGTGCCCGACGGGCCCGCCCGGCCGCCGCAGCGGCATGGCGTGCTCACCGGAGCGCTGCTCGATCACCTCCCGGTCGGGGCGGTCGGCCCGCTCCAGCCGGTCCAGCCGCTCCAGCCGGTCCGGCCGGTCGGTGCGCTCTGCGGGCCCGGCCTGGGGCCTGCGGGCGCGGTACGCGGCCCGGTAGGCGGCCGGGGAGGACCCCAGCTGCCGCCGGAAGTGTCCGCGCAGCGCGACCGGTGAGCGGAAGCCGCAGCGCCCGGCGACCTCGTCGACCGAGTAGTCGGAGGTCTCCAGGAGCCGCTGTGCCTGTAGCACCCGCTGGGTGATCAGCCACTGGAGCGGCGCGCTTCCGGTGAGCGAGCGGAACCGGCGGTCGAAGGTCCGGCGGCTCATGTAGGCGCGGGCGGCCAGGGCCTCGACGTCGAACTGCTCGTGCAGATGCTCCAGCGCCCACGCCACGACCTCGGCGAGCGGGTCGGCGCCGATCTCCTCTGGTAAGGACCTGTCCAGGTAGCGCTCCTGTCCTCCGCCGCGGCGTGGCGGTACGACGAGGCGCCGGGCCAGGGCCCCCGCGGCGTCGGCGCCGTGGTCGGTGCGCACGATGTGCAGGCACAGATCGATCCCGGCGGCGGTGCCCGCCGAGGTCAGTATGTCCCCGTCGTCCACGAAGAGCTCGCGTGGATCCACGTGGACGGATGGATAGCGCTTGGCGAGCGTCGGCGCGTACATCCAGTGCGTGGTCGCCGGGCGGCCGTCGAGCAGCCCGGCGGCGGCCAGTACGAAGGCCCCGGTGCACAGGCCTACGATCCGCGCGCCCTCCTCGTGCGCGCGGCGCAGCGCGTCGAGCGCGGCGGCCGGTGGCGGCTGGGTGATCGACCGCCAGGCCGGTACGACGACGGTGCCGGCCCGGGACAGCGCCTCCAGGCCGTATGGTGCGGTCAGTTCCAGTCCGCCAGTCGTTCGCAGTGGCACATCTTCGCCCGCGCACACCAGCAATCGGTACCGAGGGACTCCGGCGTCCTGCCGGTCGATACCGAAGACGGAGAGCGGGATGGAGCTTTCGAAGATCGGTCCGCCGCTGAACAGCAGCACCGCGACGATTTCTCGTCGCCGGCGTCCGGAGAGCTTGCGCGAGGTCTCCGGTGCGGTCGTGGAGTCCTGGCTCATGGCTCTAAGCCCCCCTCGGTGGTCGCGTCCTCTCGGTCCTGCACGTTTCCCCTCGGTCCTGAACGGTTCCCCCGCCGGTCATGGCCAAGATCGAATCTACTGTGTGTCGTGTGGTCGCCGTGACCAGTTCACCACCCGCCACTATGTCGACATGACAACTTGGCGCGAAGCATTCGATCACGAAGCGTTGCACTCGTAGCCCCCGCTGTGAAGTGCGCCTGACGCGGACACCCACTTCGCGTAGGGGGTCGGCGCCCCTCGTACCCCTTTCCACGCTGGCCCGACGGGTGTTGAGCACGGCGTTTGCCAAGGGAAGAACTCTGACGCGAAGTTGGCCGAAAAAAGGCGGGCGCAGACGTGCGGATGGGTCATGCGACCGGCGTACGACCCGCTCGTACGCCATCACCGCTGCGTATACGGAGTACTACGCAGCGCGCTCTCAGCCGTGCCGGCCGCCCCGGTGCGCCCCGATCCCGGTACGTCCGTGACGGCCCCGGTGCGGGCTCACGCCGCCCGCGCCCAGCCGGGCGGTGGCGCGCTCGGAATGGCGCAGCAGAGTGTGGCTGGCGGCGGTCACGGCGGCCAGGCCGGCGGCTGCGCCGACCGCTCCGCTGAGCGGTAATCCGCACATCAGCAGGACGACGGGAACCACGGCACAGCCGAAGGCGGCCCAGCGGATCACCTCGTTCACCGCATCGCTCGCGGGGGCCTGGGCCGGGGCTTGAGCGGCACTTGGAGCCGAGGAGCGGACGGGGCCCGGGCGGGCGGCGTGGGCGGGGGTCGGGCCCCGCCCGCCGTCGGCGCCGCCGGGGGCGGGGCGGGTGGCGCCGTACTCGTGGGCGACCTCGGGGGCGACGGTCACGGGCGGGGCTCCTCTGGCGCGGCTTACGTGGGCCGATGGGGGCGGGCCCGGCAGGTGGCCGGGCGGCCGGGGCCGGGTGCGACCGGCGGCGGCTACTACAACGCCGAGGCTGCCGTGAGGTCACTGTGCGAGGGCGGCACGGCATATGCGGCCGGTCCGCCGGGGCCGGGTGGCGTGCCCGGTAGGGACCACTTGGGGCATTGCGTTACGGGCCGCCCTCCGGCATGCTCCGGGGAACGCTTCGGGCGCTCCGCTCCCGTGGCGACCCCTGGGCAGGCGAGGAATGGCGCCGTACCCTGAGGGTAAGGGCTTGGAAAGATGAATCCCGGACGGATTTTGTTCGTTCGCTACCGTCGCCGAGCTCCAGCGGAGTTCTCGTCCCCCGACAACTCCAACCCGAGCCCCCGCCGATCCCTCCGCACGAGGACACCCTTCGCCGAGACACCGATGGCCGGTCACGAAATCCCCGAACCCGCGGACCGCAAGCGGGTCGCCGATCACACGGCGCACCCCGACGCGGCGGAAGAAACACGTCATTCCTGCGATCCAGCGTTCCAGCACGGTGTCGTGGTCGGATTCGACGGCTCGACATCGAGCGAGCGCGCCCTGGCGTACGCCATCGGCATGGCCCGGCGGTCCGGCTCCGGTCTGATCATCGTCCATGTGGCCAACCGGCTGCCGACGACGGTATGGGCGGGGTGCGAGCCACCCGTCTTCGTCGATGTTCCCGATCACCGCACCGAGGTGCTGGGCCTTGAGCTGGCCTGTGCCGATCACCTCTGCGAGGTGCCCTGGATCCTCGTCGAGCGGGGCGGGGACATCTGCCATGAGCTGGAGGAGGTCGGCCGGGAGTACGCGGCCGACGCGATCGTGGTGGGCTCCACGCACGGTCTGGTGGGGCGGATCTTCGGCTCGGTCGCGGGGCGGCTGGCCCGGCGGGCGCAGCGGCCCGTCGTCGTCATTCCCTGAGCGGCCTCCGCGCCGCCGACGGCCATCAGGCGTGGTCACGCCGCATTCGTTGAGCTCAAAACCTCTTTAGCGCACCCGACTTGGGCGGACGCCGGGAATCGGTCACGCACAACTCCCCTTGACCGCAGGTGAGATGGCGTCAAGTACACCTTGACAGTCGACAAATCTACCGGCGCGTAGAGGTGGATCGGGCCCTGGTGAGGGGTACGAACCGATCGGTCGTGCTGTCGCGCGGGAAGTGACGGTTCCCGCGCGGCGGCAGCCGCCGGCGGAAGGGCGACGCCGGCGCAGGGGAGGCGGCCCCCGCGTGCGTGGTGGCACACGCGGGGGACCGCCGAAGGCGTGCCCGGCGGGCGGCGGGGCGGGCCTACTCCACCGTCACCGACTTCGCGAGGTTCCGCGGCTTGTCGATGTCCCGGCCGAGCGCCAGGGCCGTGTGGTAGGCGAGCAGTTGGAGCGGGATGCCCATGAGGATCGGGTCGAGCTCGACCTCGTTGCGCGGTACCACGATGGTGTGATCCGCCTTCTCCTGCTCCTGGTGCGCGACGGCCAGGATCCGGCCGCTGCGGGCCTTGATCTCCTCCAGCGTCGCGCGGTTCTTCTCCAGCAGGTCGTCGTCCGGCAGCACGGCCACGGTCGGCACGTCCGGCTCGATGAGCGCGAGCGGCCCGTGCTTGAGCTCCGAGGCCGGGTACGCCTCGGCGTGGACGTAGGAGACCTCCTTGAGCTTCAGGGACGCCTCGCGCGCCACCGGGTAGCCGCGGACCCGGCCGATGAACATCATGCTCTTTGCATTCGCGTATTCGGCGGCGAGCTTCTTGATCTCCTCCTCGCCGCGCAGCACCTCGCTGATCTGCTCGGGCAGCTTGCGCAGCCCCGCGATGATCCGCTTGCCGTCGGCGACCGACAGATCGCGGATCCGGCCCAGGTGCAGGGCGAGCAGCGCGAAGGCGACGGCGGTGTTGGTGAAGCACTTGGTGGAGACGACACACACCTCCGGGCCCGCGTGGACGTACACCCCGCCGTCCGTCTCCCGGGCGATCGCGCTGCCCACGACGTTGACGACGCCCAGGACCCGCGCGCCCTTGCGCTTGAGCTCCTGGACGGCGGCCAGGGTGTCGTACGTCTCACCGGACTGGCTGACCGCGATGTAGAGGGTGTCCGGGTCCACCACCGGGTTGCGGTAGCGGAACTCGCTCGCGGGTTCGGCGTCCGCCGGGATCCGGGCCAGCTCCTCGATCAGCTGGGCGCCGATCAGACCGGTGTGGTACGCGGAGCCACAGCCGAGGATCTTCACCCGGCGCACCCCGCGCGCCTCGCGCGCGTCGAGGTTCAGCCCGCCCAGCCGGACGGTGGAGAAGCGGTCGTCGATCCGGCCGCGCAGCACCCGGTCCACGGCGTCGACCTGCTCGTGGATCTCCTTGTGCATATAGGTGTCGTGGCCGCCCATATCGTACGACTCGGCCGCCCACTCCACGGTCGTCGGGGAGGAGGAGGTGCGGCTGCCCTCGGTGGTGTAGGTGCGGTAGTCGTCGGCCTTGAGGGTCGCCATCTCGCCGTCGTCCAGGGTGACCACCTGGCGGGTGTGGCTGACCAGCGCGGCGACGTCCGAGGCGACGAACATCTCCTTCTCGCCGATGCCCAGCACGACGGGGGAGCCGTTGCGGGCGACGACGATGCGGTCCGGGAAGTCCGCGTGCAGGACGGCGATGCCGTAGGTGCCCTCGATCAGGGCGAGCGCCTGGCGGACCTTCTCCTCCAGCGTGCCGGCCTGCGAGCGGCCGATCAGATGGGCCAGGACCTCGGAGTCGGTCTCGGAGATCAGCTCCACACCGTCGGCGACGAGCTTGGCGCGCAGATCGGAGGCGTTGTCGATGATGCCGTTGTGGACGATGGCGACCTTGCCGTCCGCATCCAGATGCGGATGGGCGTTGATGTCATTGGGCGCGCCATGGGTGGCCCAGCGGGTGTGGGCGATGCCGGTGGTGCCCGCGAAGCGCTTGGGGAGCCTGGCCTCCAGGTCGCGGACCCGGCCCTTGGCCTTGGCGGTCTTCAGCCCGGCGGCCTGGGCGCCCTTGGCGGGCTTGGCCTGGATCGCGATGCCCGCGGAGTCGTAGCCGCGGTACTCCAGCCGCTGCAGCCCCTCCAGCAGCAGCGGTGCCACATCGCGCTTCCCGATGTACCCAACGATTCCGCACATGGTGTTCAGCCCCTCCCAGGGATCTGTGTCGGTGTGCTCGGCGGTGGCGGCCGCCGGTCGGACGGCACGGCCGCGGTGGCGGCCGTGACGGCGGTCAGCCGTAGACGATGCGCCGCAGCTGGCGCAGTGAGAGTTCGGGCGGCGCCACCGCGCGGTACGGCAGCTCGGCCGTTATCCGCTCGAAGATGTCCGCGTTGGTCAGCCCGCCGGACTGCAGCTCGCGGTGGCGACGGCGGACGAACGCCTCGGTCGTCTCGTCGAAGTACGCCAGGACGTCCAACACCACCCGGGCCGCCTCGCCGCGACTGAGCGGCGTGGTGCGGACCAGGTGGTCGACGAGGTCATCGTGGGACATACGGCGTTCGAGCACCCGTAGATACTGCGGCGAAGAGGAAGGTTTCGCAAGAATCCTGCCCGATATCGGGCAGGGTGCGGGGTGGGCGGCTAGAAACGGCGGAGCACGGCCTGTTTGGCGGCGGTGAACTCTTCCTCGGTGAGGACCCCTTGCCGGTGAAGATCGCCGAGCTCGCGCAGCCGTCGCAGCAAGGCGTCGTGATCCGCGTCACCGTGACCCTCGTGGGTGCCCTCGGGGCCGTAGCCGGGAGCGGCCACGACGTCGGCGGGCGGCGGCGCCGAGAGCGCCCGCGGCTCCGGCGGTGCGGCGGGATGCGGCATCCGCGCGGTGACCGCCGCCGCGACCAGCGCCATCAGCGGATCCTTCTTGAAGCCGTAGAGCACCACGGCGTGCGGGTCGTACTTGGGTGCGGCCTTCGCCGTCGCCTTCGCCATGACGAAGCGCAGGAAGCCGTTCTCCAGCCCGACGGCCGGGAACCATTCCACCTCCTCTACGTCCGCCAGCGGGATGGTGCGGGGTCCGCCCGACTTCTTCGACTCCTCGGTCTTCCAGTTCCACTCCAACCGGATCCGCTCCCCGTCGAAGGAGGCCGTGGCGTCGCCCGCCGCCGCGGACAGCGGCACCGAGGGGCCGGGCAGCAGATAGCGGTCACAGAGGCCGGACGGCACCTGATCGAGCAGCAGGGCCTGACGGACCTCGTCGACCAGATACTCCGCGACCCCCGCCCGGTCCGGCTCGACCGGCAGCTGATACGGATCCGCCGCGTCCGGCAGCTTGCCGCCCGTGGCCTGCAGCAGCGGATCCGCGCCCTCGCGGAGCCTCAGCCGCAGCCGCCCCAGCTTGCGCCCCGGCTCGTAGGCGATGCCGGCCAACGCCTCCAGGGGGATCGTGAGTTCGCCGAGGGCCTGCCGTGCTGGATGGACGCTGCGGTCCCGCCCCGGGACGATCCGTACCGCGGCGCCGTCAAAGGTCCAGGCGCCCTCGCGCTGCGTTATTTCCGCCATGGACTGAATTCTGACAGGCCGACAGCGACACATTGGTCTACACCTTGACCTCGACTGTGCCGCACGGTAACCAGGACGCGACGCTTCGTTGAAGGGACCCCCGGTGAGACGACGCCGTGCCCGACTGCTGTGCTCCCTCCTGCTGACCGTGGTGGCCGGGGCGGGGACCGCCGCCACGGCGGAACCGTCAGCCGCCTCCGCCGCGCCCCCCACCCCGCTGAACCGGGTCGTGCCCGCGCCCGCCTCCGTACGGCCCGACGGGGGCCCGTACGCCATCGGTCCCCACACCCGCATCCTGGTCTCCTCGTCGCGCGGGGCGCGGCAGGTGGGTGACTATCTGGCGGGCGTGCTGCGGCCCTCCACCGGCTACCGGCTGCCCGTCACCGCGCACGGGAGCGGGGACGGCATCCGGCTGCGGCTCACGCCGAAGGCTCCCGGCGTACGGAGGCTCGGCGCCGAGGGGTACCGGCTGCAGGTGAACCGCCGCGCGATCACCATCAGCGCCCGCGCGTCCGCGGGGCTCTTCCACGGCGTCCAGACGCTGCGGCAGCTGCTGCCCGCGTCCATCGAACGCACCACCCGGCAGCCCGGCCCCTGGCGGGTGTCCGGCGGGACCGTCACCGATCGGCCGCGCTACGCCTGGCGGGGCGCGATGCTCGACGTCTCACGGCACTTCTTCACCGTCGACCAGATCAAGCGCTATGTCGACCAGCTCGCCCTCTACAAGCTCAACAAGCTGCATTTGCACCTGTCGGACGACCAGGGGTGGCGGATCGCGCTCGACTCCTGGCCACGGCTCGCGACGTACGGCGGCTCCACCCAGGTCGGCGGCGGGCCGGGCGGCTTCTACACCAAGGCCGACTACCGCGAGATCGTGCGCTACGCGGCAAGCCGGCGGCTGACCGTCGTCCCCGAGATCGACATGCCGGGCCACACCAACGCGGCGCTCGCCTCCTACGCCGGGCTCAACTGCGACGGCGTCGCCCGGCCGCTCTACACCGGCACCGACGTCGGCTTCAGCTCGCTGTGCGTGCCCAAGCAGGTGACCTACGACTTCGTGGACGACGTCGTCCGCGAACTCGCCGCCCTCACCCCCGGCCGCTACCTCCATATCGGCGGCGACGAGGCGCACTCCACCAGCCATGACGACTATGTGGCCTTCATGGACCGGGTGCAGCCGGTCGTCGCGAAGTACGGCAAGACGGTAGTCGGCTGGCACCAGCTGACCGGCGCGCACCCCCCCAAGGGCGCGATCGCCCAGTACTGGGGGCTGGACGGCAGCGAGAAGCAGGTCGCCGACGCGGCCAAGGCGGGCACCCGGCTGGTCCTCTCGCCCGCCAACCGTGCCTACCTGGACATGAAGTACGACGCGAACACCCCGCTGGGGCTCGACTGGGCCGGGTACGTCGAGGCGAAGCAGTCGTACGACTGGGACCCGGGCGCGTACATCAAGACCGCCCCGGCGTCCTCCGTGCTCGGCGTCGAGGCGCCCCTGTGGTCGGAAACCATCCAGACCAGCGCCCAGATCGAGTACCTGGCCTTCCCCCGCCTCCCCGGCATCGCCGAACTCGGCTGGTCACCGCCGGCCACGCACGACTGGGACACCTACAAGGTGCGGCTGGCGGCGCAGAGTCCCCGCTGGGACGCGCTCGGCATCAGCTACTACCACTCGCCCCAGGTCCCGTGGCCGGCCCGATGACGGGGCTGAATGACGGGAGGGAAGGGGCCGGATGCCGGGGAGGGAAGGGGCCGGATGCCTGGGAGGGAAGGAGCCGGGCTCAGTTGCTGGTGATGGTCGGAATGGCTGTCGGGGCCCGGACCGGGTCGAAGCGGAAGATCTGTCCCGTGTCGCCGGTGCGGCAGGGCAGCTGAAGCACCGGGGACCCGGCACGTTTCGAGCCGCCGGGCAGCGATACGCAGTCACCCGTGTGCAGGGGCCTGATCCGGTACCCGCGGACCGGCGTCGCGACCCGCTCGATACGGAACCGCTCGGCGGTGCCGCGGTGACCGCAGTAGTCGTCCATCATCTGGGCGCCTCCCTCGGAACTGCCGTGCCCCACGCCCAGACATCCATAGCCGAGGACCGGGTGGAGGGACCGGATCCGGTAGGTGGCGTCCTGCGCCCCCTCCAGGGCGTAGACCGGGACGCTGCTGCGGCAGTCGGACTGGAAGATATTGCCCCCGTCCTCGCTGTGGCGTTCGGACAGGCACAAGGAGGAGACGACCGAGCGGATGCGGTAGGTGCCGGGCGGGGGAGCGGTGGGGGTAGCAGAGGCCCCCGCACCGGTCTCCCGCGCCGATTGATCCTTGTCGCCGGACGTCATCGCGATCACGAGGGACGCGCCGGCCACGGCCAACAGCGCGAGCACCGCCCCGACCAGCCGGCCACGCGGCACGCTCCGGCGCGCTCGCGGCGAGGGGCCCGGCCGTGTGTCGTCGGCGGTAGGGCTCTTGGGGCCGCCGGATGCCGGGTGGGCCTGGTCGGCGCGGCTCTCCAGGGCGCGGCCCGCGGCGATGTCGTTCCGGACGTCCAGCCATTCCCCGGCCCGGGTCTCCTCCCCACATGCCCGGAGGAATGCCATCAGCGTCTCGGCGCGCGGCAAGGCGTCCTGACGTAACGCATCGGCCAAGGTGCTGCGCGCCAGCACATCGCCACGATCGGCCGCACGCTTCTCCAACTGCCGATACGTCAGTCCCGATCTCTCTTTGAGCTGCCGCATCAGCGCGACGAATTCGGCGGCGGTGCGCGCCGAGCGCGGCTCCGGTTCCCCCTGGGTCCCCATGCCCGACATCCTCGCGGGCACGGCGTCGGGTGACAACGCCCTTTCACGCCTCTCCCACGGCGGGTGCCCGGCGTCCGGACACGGCCCCGGACACCCCGCCGACCAGGCCGGACAGTTACGGCGCACCGGACAGTCACGGCGCAGTGCGGTCAGCTCGCGAAGCGCAGCTCCCTGGCGGTCAGCTCGCGAAGCTCAGTTCCCTGGCGGTCAGCTCGCGAAGCCCAGCTCCCTGGCGATCAGCATCCGCTGGACCTCGCTCGTGCCCTCGCCGATCTCCAGGATCTTGGAGTCCCGCCACATCCGGGCCACCGGATACTCGTTCATGAAGCCGTAGCCGCCGTGGATCTGGGTCGCCTCACGGGCGTTGGTCACCGCCACCTCGGAGGAGTAGAGCTTCGCGATGGCCGCCTCCTTCTTGAAGGGCTCACCCATCACCAGTCGGGAGGCCGCGTCACGCCAGGCCACTCGGGCCATATGGGCGCGCATCTCCATGTCCGCGATCTTGAACTGGATGGACTGGTTGGCGCCGATGGGGCGGCCGAACGCCTCGCGGGTCTTCGCATACGGCACCGACTCGTCCACACAGCCCTGGGCGAGCCCGGTGGCCAGCGCGGAGATCGCGATCCGGCCCTCGTCGAGAATCCGCAGGAACTGGGCGTAGCCGCGGCCCGTCTCGCCCAGGAGATTGGCGGCCGGGACCCGGCAGTCGGCGAAGGACAGCTCACGGGTGTCCGACGCGTTCCACCCCACCTTGGAGTAGGGGGCGCCGACGGTGAAGCCGGGGGTGCCGGACGGGACGATGATCGAGGAGATCAGCGGGCGGCCGTCGGCCGTGCGGTCGGTGACGGCGGTGACGGTGACCAGGGCCGTGATGTCCGTACCGGAGTTGGTGATGAAGCACTTGGTGCCGTTGATCACCCACTCGCCGGTCGCCTCGTCCAGCCGCGCCGTCGTCCGGGTGGCGCCCGCGTCCGAGCCGCCGCCCGGCTCGGTCAGACCGAACGCGCCCAGGGTCTCGCCGGAGCACAGCCCCGGCAGCCATCGCCGCTTCTGCTCCTCCGTGCCGTAGAGGAAGATCGGCATCGCGCCGAGCGAGACCCCGGCCTCCAGGGTGATCGCCACGGAGGAGTCCACTCGGGCCAGCTCCTCAAGGGCGAGGCAGAGCGCGAAATAGTCGCCGCCCATGCCGCCGTATTCCTCGGGGAAGGGCAGCCCGAACAGGCCCATCCGGCCCATCTCGCGGATGATCTCGTACGGGAACTCATGGTGCTCCCAGTACTCCCCGATCTTCGGGGCGACCACATCATGCGCGAACGCCTCGACGGTGCGCCGCAGTTCCTCGTGTTCGGTGGAGAGTCGGTGGTCGATCGGCATGTCTTACGTCTCCTTCTGGGAGAGTGCGCGGACGGTGCGGGAGGGACTGGGTCGCCCCAGGTGCCGGGCCATCCACACGCTGGTCGCGGTGAGACGGCCGATGTCGACCCCGGTCTCGATGCCGAGGCCGTCGAGCATCCACACGAGGTCTTCGGTGGCGAGATTGCCGGTGGCGCTCTTCGCGTACGGGCAGCCGCCGAGACCCCCGGCGGAGGCGTCGACGGTGGTCACGCCGTGCTGCAGCGCCGCGAGGGTGTTGGCGAGCGCCTGGCCGTAGGTGTCGTGGAAGTGCACGGCGAGGCGGTCGGTGGGGACGCCCGCCTCATTGAGCGTGGCCAGCAGCTCCCGCACATGGCCGGGCGTGGCGACGCCGATGGTGTCGCCGAGGCTGATCTCGTCGCACCCCATGTCGAGGAGGCGGCGGCTGACCGAGACGGTCTGCGAGATCGGGACCGGCCCCTCCCACGGGTCGCCGAAGCACATCGACAGATAGCCGCGCACCCTCACCCCCGCCTCGCGGGCCCGGGCGACCACCGGCTGGAACATCTCGAGCGCCTCGTCCACCGTCCGGTTGAGGTTGGCCTTGGCGAAGGACTCCGTCGCGCTGCCGAAGACGGCGATCTCCCGCGCCCCGAGCGCCAGCGCCCGCTCGAGCCCGCGCGCGTTGGGCACCAGCACGGGCAGCCGGGCCTCCACATCGTCGATCAGCGACATCAGCTCCTCGGCGTCCGCCAGTTGGGGCACCCAGGCGGGGTGGACGAAGCTGGTGGCCTCGATGGTGGTGAGACCGGCCTCGGCGAGCCGCCGGATGAACTCCGCCTTGACGGCGACCGGTACGAGCGCCTTCTCGTTCTGCAGGCCGTCCCGCGGGCCCACCTCGTGGATACGGACCCGGGCGGGCAGCCCCGGGGCGGGGACCGTCATGGGCAGCCGGCCGGGGCCGCCGGGGCCGCCCAGTCCGCCGGGGCCGTTGAGGGCGTCGGGCTGGGACATCACTCCCCCTCCTCGGGCGTCGTCTCCCGCGGGGTGACGACCGCCAGCAACTGATCCATGGCGACCGTGCTGCCGGGTCTCACATCGAGCTCGGTGACGGTGCCGTCGTGCGGGGCGGAGATGAGGTGCTCCATCTTCATCGCCTCGACCACCACCAGGCCCTGACCGGCGGTGACCTCATCGCCGACGGCCGCCTTGACGACGGTGACGGTGCCGGGCATCGGCGCGGTCAGCTCCCCGGCGTGCGCGGCTGCCGCCCCGCCGCGCAGCGCCTCGCCGACCGGGTCATGGCCGACCACGCGCCAGGCATCCCCGCCCTGCCCCAGCCAATGGCTCGCGCCGTCCGGAACGTGCCGGAAGCGGTGGGTGACCCCGCCGAGATCCAGCAGCACAGTGCCCCCGCCCAACTCCCGGAGCCGCGCCCGCACGACCACGCCCCTCGGCGCGTCCTCGTCCGCCCGCTCGATCAGCAGCTCGGCGTCGTGTGCGCGGCCGCGCACGCGGACCGTCACCGGGGCGTGGCCGGGGACCCGGAGCCGGTGCACGGTCCAGGCGGGCTCGCCGCCGAGCCGCCAGCCGGTCGGTACGGAGAACGGATCGACCCAGACGGCCGCCGCCCGGGCGCCCGGGCCGGGGCCGCCGGGCTCCGGCCGCGCGCCGGATCCGACCGGCTCCAGCGCCGCCTGGCGCAGAAGCGCCGCCGCCGCGTGCACCTCGTCCCCTGTCGCCGACGGGACCAGCGACGCGGCGGCACGGTCGACCAGGCCGGTGTCCAGGTCGCCCGAGACGACATCGGGGTGGGCGGCCAGCCGGCGCAGGAAGCCCGCGTTGGTGTCCACACCGAGCACGCTCAGGGAGCCGAGGGCGGCGCGCAGCCGGCGCAGGGCCGTGGGGCGGTCGGGGCCATGGGCGATGACCTTGGCGAGCATCGGGTCGTACACCGTGCCGACCTCCGTGCCCGCGCTCAGCCCGGAGTCGACGCGCACCCCCTCGCCCACCGGCTCGTCGAGCGCCAGCACCGTGCCCGCCGAGGGCAGGAAGTCCGTCCGGCCGTCGGCCGCCGCTCGGGCGGTCTCCGCGCAGATACGGGCCTCCACCGCATGACCGCTGAAGCCGATGTCGTCCTGTGCGTACGGCAGCGGCTCGCCGGCGGCGATGCGCAGCTGCCACTCCACCAGGTCGAGACCGCCCTGCCCCGCGATCGACACGGCCAGCTCGGTGACCGGATGCTCGACCTGGAGGCGGGTGTTCATCTCCATGAAGCAATACGCGGACGGGTCGGCGCCCGGCACGATGAACTCCACCGTGCCCGCCCCCACATACCCGCAGGAGCGCGCCGCCTGCACCGCGGCTTCGCCCATCACGGCCCGGACGGCATCGTCCAGCAGCGGGCTGGGCGCCTCCTCGATGATCTTCTGGTGGCGACGCTGGAGCGAGCACTCGCGCTCGCCGAGGTGGACGACCCGGCCATGGCCGTCGGCCAGCACCTGGATCTCGATATGGCGGGGCCGGTCGATCCACCGCTCCACCAGCAGCGTGTCATCGCCGAACGCGCCGCGTGCCTCACGCCGCGCGGCCGCGATCTCGTCCGCGAGCAGCGTCTCGTCCCGCACCAGCCGCATGCCCTTGCCGCCGCCGCCCGCCGAGGGCTTGAGCAGCACCGGGGTGCCGATCTCCCGGGCGGCGTCGATGAGTTGAGCGTCGGTCAGCCCGCTGCCGGTGGAACCGGGCACCACCGGCACCCCGGCGGCCCGCACGGTCTCCTTGGCGCGGATCTTGTCGCCCATCAGCTCGATGGCCCTGGCGGGCGGGCCGATGAAGACGAGCCCGGCGTCGGCGCAGGCGCGGGCGAAGACCGCGTTCTCCGCGAGGAAGCCGTAGCCGGGGTGGACGGCCTGGGCGCCGGTGCGCGCCGCGGCGTCCAGCAGCCGCTCGATGGACAGATAGCTCTCGGCGGCGGAGGCGGGGCCGAGACGGACGGCGGTGTCGGCCTCCCGCACATGCCGGGCGTCCGCGTCGGCGTCGCTGTAGACGGCGACGGAGCGCACCCCGAGCCGTCGCAGGGTGCGGATGACCCGCACGGCGATCTCACCGCGGTTGGCCACCAGGACTGTGTCGAACATCGGGTGCATCCCCCTCACATCCGGAAGACGCCGTAGCCGGGCGCCGCGGGCTCCTTGGACATGCGGTCGGGCAGCGGCGCGCTCGCGCACGCGGTGAGGGCGAGGCCGAGCACCGTACGGGTCTCCAGGGGGTCGATCACACCGTCGTCCCACAGCCGGGCCGTGGCGTAATAGGCGTTGCCCTGCGTCTCGTACTGCTCGCGGACCGGCCCCCGGAACGCCTCCTCGTCCTCGGCGCTCCAGGTCTCGCCGCGCGCCTCCAGCTGATCGCGCTTGACGGTCGCGAGGACGGAGGCGGCCTGCTCGCCGCCCATGACCGAGATCTTGGCGTTGGGCCACATCCACAGGAAGCGCGGCGAATAGGCGCGGCCGCACATGGAGTAATTGCCCGCGCCGTACGAACCGCCGACCACCACCGTCAGCTTGGGGACACGGGTGCAGGCCACCGCGGTCACCATCTTGGCGCCGTGCTTGGCGATCCCGCCCGCCTCATAGCTGCGGCCGACCATGAAGCCCGAGATGTTCTGCAGGAAGACCAGGGGGATGCCGCGCTGGTCGCACAGCTCGATGAAGTGGGCGCCCTTCTGGGCCGATTCGGAGAACAGGATGCCGTTGTTGGCGACGATGCCCACGGGGTGGCCCATGATCCGCGCGAAGCCGGTGACCAGCGTCGTCCCGAAGTCGGCCTTGAACTCGGAGAAGCGCGAGCCGTCCACCACCCGCGCGATCACCTCTCGCACGTCGTACGGGGTCCGCGAGTCCGTAGGAACCGCCCCGTAGAGCCCCGCGGGGTCCACCGCGGGCTCCTCGGAGGGCGTCACCGGCCAGGGCGGCGACCCCTGCTGTGCGGGGGACCGCGGCAGGGTGGAGACGATGGAGCGGACGATCCGCAGCGCGTGCGCGTCGTCCTCCGCGAGATGGTCGGTGACCCCCGAGATCCGGGAGTGGACCTCGCCGCCGCCGAGCTCCTCGGCCGTGACGACCTCTCCGGTGGCCGCCTTCACCAAGGGCGGCCCGCCCAGGAAGATCGTGCCCTGTCCGCGCACGATCACGGCCTCGTCGCTCATCGCCGGGACATACGCCCCGCCCGCCGTGCAGGATCCCAGCACCGCCGCCACCTGCGGAATCCCGGCGCCCGACATCCGTGCCTGGTTGTAGAAGATCCGCCCGAAGTGATCGCGGTCGGGGAAGACCTCGTCCTGCATGGGCAGGAAGGCGCCGCCGGAGTCGACCAGATAGACGCACGGCAGCCGGTTCTCCAGCGCGACCTCCTGGGCGCGCAGATGCTTCTTCACCGTCATCGGGTAGTACGTGCCGCCCTTGACCGTGGCGTCATTGGCGACCACGACCACCTCGCGGCCCGCGACCCGCCCGATCCCGGCGATCACCCCCGCCGCCGGGGCCTGCCCCTCGTACATCCCGTCGGCCGCGAGCGGCGCCAGCTCCAGGAACGGCGAGCCCGGGTCCAGCAGGGTGTCCACCCGGTCGCGCGGCAGCAGCTTGCCGCGCGCGGTGTGCCGGGCCCGCGCCTTCTCACCGCCGCCCAGCCGCGCCGCGGCGAGCTTCTCGCGCAGCCGCGCGGCCAGCTCACGGTGCGCGACCTCATTCGCCTTCCAGGCGTCGGACGCCGGGTCGGCGCCGCTGCGCAGCGCCGGTGCCTGCTCCATGGCCACGAGCCCCCTTGCACGATCGCGAGGTTAATAATCGTTAACCCGTTCCCGTCCAGGTTAACGACCACTAACGTCGCTGTCTAGAATTGATTTCATGAGTACCCACGCCCCGGCGCCCACCCGCCGTGAACAGATCCTCAAGGAGGCCGCGCGCCTCTTCGCCGAGCGCGGCTTCCATGGCGTCGGCGTCGACGAGATAGGCGCGGCGGTCGGCATCAGCGGCCCCGGCCTCTACCGCCACTTCCCCGGCAAGGAGGCGATGCTGGCCGAGTTGCTCGTCGGCATCAGCGGCCGGCTGCTGACCGGCGGCAAGCGGCGCGCCGCCGGGGAGGAGGGTGCCGAGCGCAGCCCCGCCGAGGTGCTGGACTCGCTGATCGAGGGCCATATCGACTTCGCTCTCGACGACCGCCCGCTGATCGTCCTCCACGACCGCGAGCTCGACCGGCTCCGCGACTCCGACCGCAAGCTGGTGCGCTCGCTCCAGCGGCAGTACGTGGAGCTGTGGGTCGAGGTCGTGCGGAAGGTCTATCCGGACCTCTCCGAGGCCGCGGCCCGCGCCTCGGTCCACGCCGTCTTCGGGCTCCTCAACTCCACCCCTCACCTCGGCCGCCCCGGCGCCCTCCCGGGGCGGGCGGCCACCGCCGCCCTGCTGCACCGTCTGGCGCTCGGCGCCTTCGCCGCCGCCCAGGGTCCGGACGGCGCTGGACAGCCCCGGTGACTCACGGGTAGCTTTCGCTGAGCAAACGCTTAGGTGGATCCTGTCAAGCGGGTACCGCCAAGCCATCGATCGAGGAACCACAAAGGCGATCGGCCGCGTCCGCCAGAGCGCGGCGGCGGATGGCCGCAAGGAGGGGTTGGCGATGCGTCGCACGGTGTTCAACGAGGACCACGAGGCGTTCCGGGAGACCATCCGCGACTTCATCGCGGCCGAGGTCGTGCCGTACTACGACGAGTGGCGGGAGGCCGGCCAGGCCCCGCGCGACTTCTACAAGAAACTGGGCGAGCTGGGCGTCTTCGGCATCGAGGTCCCCGAGGAGTACGGCGGCGCGGGCGAGACCAGCTTCAAGTTCAACGCGATCATCACCGAGGAGTGCGCCCGGGCCGGGGTCAGCTTCGGCGGCAGCAGCGTGCACACCGCGCTGTGCCTGCCGTACATCCTCAAGTACGCCAACGAGGAGCAGAAGCGGCGCTGGCTGCCCTCCTTCGTCTCCGGCGACCTGATGACCGCCATCGCCATGACCGAGCCGGGCACCGGCTCCGACCTGGCGGGCATGAAGACCACCGCCAAGCTCTCCGAGGACGGCACCCACTACGTCCTCAACGGCGCCAAGACCTTCATCACCGGCGGCGTGCTCGCCGACCGCGTGCTGGTATGCGCCCGTACCGCCCCCGCCACCCCCGAGGACCGCCGGGGCGGCATATCCATCCTCGTCGTGGACACCAGGAGCGAAGGCTACGCGGTCGGCCGCAAGCTGGAGAAGCTGGGGCTGAAGACCTCCGACACCGCCGAGCTCTCCTTCACCGACGTCAAGGTGCCGGTGGAGGACCTGCTGGGCGAGGAGGGCAAGGCGTTCGGCTACCTCGCCCACAACCTCCCGCAGGAGCGGCTCGGCATCGCCGTCGGCGCGTACGCCCAGTCCGCCGCGGCCGTCGAGTTCGCCAAGACCTATGTCCAGGACCGCACCGTCTTCGGCAAGTCGGTGGCGTCCTTCCAGAACACCAAGTTCGTGCTGGCCGACTGCAAGTCCGAGGTGGACGCGATGCAGGCGGTCGTGGACCGGGCGCTGGACGCGCACGACGCCGGGGAGCTGAGCGCCGCCGACGCCGCGTCCGCGAAGCTCTTCACCACCGAGCGCGCCGCCGTCGTCATCGACAAGTGCCTCCAGCTGCACGGCGGTTACGGCTACATGATGGAGTACCCGATCGCCCGGCTGTTCGGGGACACCCGGGTCAGCCGCATCTACGGCGGCACCAGCGAGGTCATGCGGTCGATCATCGCGAAGGCGATGGGCCTGTGATGGTCATTGCGACCATCCCCGTCGGCAATCCCGCCGCAATACAGGTCTGCAAGACTGCTTGAACCATGAATGACGCACTTGAGCGCCTGCTCGATCTGCTCGACCTCGAGCAGATCGAGCAGGACATCTTCCGCGGCACCAGTGACGCCGCACCTCTCGTACCGCGGGTCTTCGGCGGTCAGGTCGCCGCTCAGGCCCTGGTCGCCGCGGGACGTACCGTCCCCGACGACCGCTCCGCGCACTCGCTGCACGCGTACTTCCTGCGGCCCGGCGACCCAGGGGCGCCCATCGTCTACACCGTGGACCGGATCCGCGACGGCCACTCCTTCACCACCCGCCGGGTGGTGGCCGTCCAGCACGGGCAGCCGATCTTCCATCTCTCGGCCTCCTTCCAGCTGTACGAGGAGGGCCTTGAGCACCAGGAGCAGATGCCGGAGGTGCCCGACCCGCTCTCCCTGCCCACCGCCAAGGAGCTGCTGCCCCGCTACGAGCACCTCTTCATCGGGCCGGGGGTGACCGAGCGGATGCTCAAGGCACGGGAAGCCGTCGATCTGCGGTATGTGGACGATCCGCCGTTCGCCAGCGTCGGGCAGCCGCGTGAGCCGAAGTCGCAGGTTTGGTTCCGGACCAACGGCAAACTGGACGGCGCCGCCGACGACCCCCTGCTCCACGTCTGCCTGGCGACCTACGTCTCCGACATGACGCTGCTGGACTCGATACTCCTCGCCCATGGCCGTGGCGGCTGGGCGGTCGGCGACATCGTCGGCGCCAGCCTCGACCACGCCATGTGGTTCCACCGGCCGTTCCGGGTGGACGACTGGCTGCTGTACGACCAGGAGAGCCCGTCCGCCTCGGGAGGCCGCGGGCTCGCCAAGGGCCGTATCTTCACCGCCGACGGGCGGCTGGCCGTCTCCGTGATCCAGGAGGGAGTCATGCGGGTGCCGCGCGAGAAGTGAGCGCGGCGGGCCGGACGGTCCGGCCGGACGGTGATCCGGCCTGGGGCCGTCCCGGAACGGCGGGCCGGGGACGGCGGTCCGGCCCGCGGCGAGGGCGCGTCAGAACTGGGCCGTCAGCCCCGCCGCGTCCAGTAGATAGGCCGTCATCGGCGCGTAGAACCGCGGATTGGTGACATGGTCGTCCAGCGGCACCACCGCCGCCAGCGTCCCCTCGGCCTCGCCGAGGAAGAGCGCCGGGTCATTGCAGTCCGCGTAGCCGACCGCGTCGATGCCCCGCTGTCCCGCGCACCCCGCCCAGCCGTGGTCGGCGACCACCAGATCGGGCAGCGGCCGCCCCTCGCGGGCCAGCCCGTCCAGAATCGCGGCCATGGGGGCGGGGGAGTGGGTGTGCCACAGCGTGGCGCCCCGCTCCAGCATCGCCACATCGCAGAACTGGAAGACGTACCCCTCGTCCGCCTCCAGCCCGCCCGGGATCTCCACGATCTCGCACCCCGCCGCGCCGAGCGCCGCCGCCGTGGCCCGGTGCACCTCCAGCAGCCCGCCCGGATGCCCGGTGGCGAACAGCACCCGCTCCTGCGCCTCCGCGGCCTTCCGTAGTACGGACGCCATCCGGTCCAGCGCGCCGACCGTCAGCTCCGGGTCGATCGTGTCCTGCCCCGAGCGGTGCCCGGGGTCGTCGACCACCCCGCACCGCTCCGCCATGACCGCCAGCACATCCTGCTCATCGGTCCAGCGGTCGCCCAACTCCAGGCCGAGCCAGTAGTGGCGGTCGCCGTTCGCGAGCTTGCGGTAGTGGGAGAGGTTGTTCTCCCGGGGGGTGGCGACGTCGCCCGCGATCCGCGTACGGATGAGATGGTCGATCAGTTCGGCACGGCTGGGCACGGTACTGGGTATCGGCATGTCGCCCATTGTCTCCCCTGCGGCCGGGGAATGGGGGCATCCCCCGCGCGCCGGGCATGGCACGATCATGACGACTTTCGGGGGCTCGCCGACCGGGCCCGGCGTCCGGGCCGGCGGCTACGGGCAGGGCGACGAGCGGCCTCACCGCCGCGGCGCGCCTGCGGGGGCGCGGACGCGGGCGCGCTGATGGTCACGGGGACACCGGACGGATCCCGGGCCCCGGTGATCCGGGTGAGTTCGGCGTCCTCGGAGTGGACCCGGGCGGTTCGCGGGGTGACGCCCGCGTCGGCGAGTAGCCGGACCATCGCACGGCGCTGGTCCGGGGTGACCAGCGTCACGACGCTGCCCGAGCCGCCCGCCCGGGCGGTCCGGCCGCCACGGTGCAGATAGTCCTTGTGGTCCGCGTGGTCCGCGTGGTCCGCGTGGTCCGCGTGGTCCGCGTGGTCCGCGTGGTGCCGGGCGGCAGGGCGAATTCGTCCCCGCCGGCGGAGCGCCGGCGGTCAGGGACGGTGGAACGGGAGTGCGCGGGTTTCCCACGGGACGAACGGGTGGAGCGGCTCAAGGCGGTGCCTTCTGATAGGCGGTCTGCAGAAGCGGACACAAGCCGGGGCCCGCACCTCGTGAGGTGCGGGCCCCGGCTTGTGAGAGGCGCTGCGATCAGGCGGGAACGATGTTCTCCGCCTGCGGGCCCTTCTGGCCCTGGGTGACGTCGAAGGTCACCTTCTGGCCCTCCTGCAGCTCACGGAAGCCCTGGGTGGCGATGTTCGAGTAGTGGGCGAAGACGTCGGCGCCGCCGCCGTCCTGCTCGATGAAGCCGAAGCCCTTTTCCGCGTTGAACCACTTAACGGTGCCAGTAGCCATGTCCTTCTCCTTCAAAATAGGGGCAGAGCCGAAATACGCGGGAGCGCATCCCGTGTCGCCGCAATGTCCCCATCCGGAAATGACCGGCGAAACAAAAAAATGCACCTGAGGGCTACATACCGTCAGGCGCACACAGAGTTCATGGGTACCAAAACTGCAACTGACGAGGACTCTATCACGGGGGTGGTGGAACGGGGGGTACCGGGCGGGCGAATTTTTCCGCTGAGCTGTCGCTTCCCGCTTCGAGGTGTGGCACGCTGGCGATTCCGGCTCCCTTCTCTCCCCGTTGAGGCACTATGCGCTGCATCATCGCCAATTTCGCCTTCGATCTGACCGCGAGCGAGGTGACGGACGCGATGAGCGGTATCAGCCCCGAGCCGATCACCGGTCCGTCGGTCCGGATCGGCCGCCGCACGTATCCGGTCAAGCAGGTCGGGGCGGTGATCACTCGTCAGGACCGCCGTGACTTCACGGCGGGCGAGGTGACCCGGGCCATGCAGCGCCTCGGCTTCACCTGCCATCCGGCGCCCGCTCCCACGGCCCCCGACCCCGTCGAGACCGCCTCCGAGCTCCTGGGCAGGTCGACGGACGGCTGACGCGCGCAGGGGCGCCTCGCGAGGGGCGAGCGCGGATGCCCGCGGACGGGAGCGCGGGGCGGCGGAGGGGCCCTGGGGACATGGACGAGGTGTCCAAATGAGCGACCCCGGGGACTCGGGATCGTATATGTGGATGATCGCCGGGACTGCCTACGCTCGACCCCATGACCACTGCACCGCGCACTCCCTCCGCCACCCCCGTCGGCCCCGTCGACTCCTCCCGCATCCCGCGCTACGCAGGCCCCGCGACCTTCGCGCGGCTGCCGCGCGTCGACGAGGTCGGCGGCCGCGCGGACGTCGCCGTGGTCGGCGTGCCCTTCGACACCGGCGTCTCCTACCGCCCCGGCGCCCGCTTCGGTGGCAACGCCATCCGCGAGGCGTCCCGGCTGCTGCGCCCGTACAACCCTGCCCAGGACGCCTCCCCCTTCGCCCTCGCGCAGGTCGCCGACGCCGGTGACATCGCCGCCAACCCCTTCAACATCAACGAGGCCGTCGAGACCATCCAGGGCGCTGCGGACGAGCTTTTGGACACCGGCGCCCGGCTGATGACCCTCGGTGGCGACCACACCATCGCCCTCCCGCTGCTGCGCTCCGTGGCCCGCAAGCACGGCCCGGTCGCCCTGCTCCACTTCGACGCCCACCTGGACACCTGGGACACCTACTTCGGCGCCGAGTACACCCATGGCACGCCCTTCCGGCGCGCGGTCGAGGAGGGCATCCTCGACACCTCCGCCCTCTCGCATGTCGGTACCCGCGGTCCGCTGTACGGAAAGAAGGACCTCACCGACGACGAGAAGCTGGGCTTCGGCATCGTCACCTCCGCCGACGTCTACCGGCGCGGCGCCGACGAGGTCGCCGACCAGCTGCGCCAGCGCATCGGGGACCGCCCGCTGTACATCTCCATCGACATCGACTGCCTCGACCCGGCCCACGCCCCCGGCACCGGCACCCCCGAGGCGGGCGGCCTGACCTCCCGCGAGCTGCTGGAGATCCTGCGCGGGCTGGCCTCCTGCCATCTGGTCTCCGCCGACCTGGTCGAGGTCGCCCCGGCCTACGACCACGCGGAGATCACCTCCGTGGCCGCCTCCCACGCGGCGTACGAGCTCACCACGATCATGGCCCGCCAGATCGCCGCGTCGCGGGACGCCTGAGCACCGTCGCCGGACGCCTGAGCGCTGACGGAGCAGGCGAGGGGGAGCGCGAACGGATTGCCGTTCGCGCTCCCCCTCGCCCTTCCCCGGCCCGTTGGTCAGCCCATGGTCTTGGCTCCGTCCAGGGACTCGCGAATGATGTCCGCGTGGCCGGCGTGCTGGGCGGTCTCGGCGATGATGTGCATCGCCACGCGTCGGACCGACCACCGCGCGCCGGGCTCGAACCACGGAGCCTTCGGCAGCGGCTGGGAGGCGCCCAGGTCGGGCACAGTGGCGATCAGCTCGTCGGTCCGGCGGGCCGTCTCGGCGTAGTCCGCCAGCACACCGGCCAGCGTCTCACCCGGCAGCAGCCGGAACTCGTCGGCCCGCCGGGCCCAGTCGGCCTCCGTCATGGCGGTGAAGTCGCCCATCGCCACCGGGCCCTCCTGGATGAAGGCCACCCAGTGTCGTTCGACCGAGGTAACGTGCTTGATCAGGCCGCCGAGGCACAGCTCGCTGGCGGTGGTCCGCTGCCCGGCCTGCTCGTCGGTGAGGTCGCGGGTGGTGAACCGCAGGAAGTGCCGCTGCTTGGTCAGTATCGCCAGCAGATCGGCGCGCTCGCCGGTGGCCGCGGTGGCGTCGGCCGGGCTTTTGCCCTCGGTGGTCAGCTCGTCAACGGTCATGGCTCCCGCCCTTTCGTATGTTCCCGTCCGTCGGTCAACGACCACGCTAGGGACCATTGCGGTCAGTTTCTGACCGCAATGGGCGGGAGAATCGGGGGCATGGCGAACACGAGCACCCGGACGCTGCGGCTGTTGTCCCTGCTCCAGACCCACCGGTACTGGCCGGGTACCGAACTGGCCGAGCGGCTGGACGTCTCCGTACGCACCCTGCGCCGGGACGTCGACCGGCTGCGCGAGCTGGGCTATCCGGTGGAAGCGCAGCGCGGCGTCGACGGCGGCTACCAGCTCGCCGCGGGCGCGGCACTGCCGCCGCTGGTGATCGACGACGAGGAGGCGGTCGCCCTGGCCGTGGGGCTGCAGACCGCCGCGCAGGGGGCGGTGGAGGGCATCGCCGAGTCCTCCGTCCGGGTGCTGGCCAAGGTGGCGCAGGTGATGCCTGCCCGGCTGCGGCGCCGGGTCGAGGCGCTGCGCGCGATGACCGTGCCCGCCGACTGGGGCGGCGGCCCGGCGCGGGCGGGCGTCGACCCGGGCGTGCTCACCACGGTCGCGCTGGCCTGCCGGGACAGCGAACACCTCCGCTTCTCCTACACCGCGGCCGACGGCAAGCGCACCGACCGGCATGTCGAACCGCATCGGCTGGTCTGTCTCGGCCGTCGCTGGTACCTGGTCGCCTACGACCTCGTCCGGCACGACTGGCGCAGCTTCCGGGCCGACCGGCTCACCGCGCCGCAGGGCACCGGCTCCCGGTTCCGGCCGCGCGAGCTGCCCGCCGCCGACGCCGCCGAGTTCATCCGCACCAGCCTGGGCAGCCTGCCGCGCCCGTACCAGGTGGAGGTCCTGGTCGATGCCCCGGCCGCGACGGCGCGCGAACGGATCGGCCGGTGGAGCACGGTCGAGGCGGTGGACGCCGCGCACTGCCGGGTGCGCATGACCGTCGACTCCCTGGACTGGCCGGTCATGGCGCTGGGCGTGGTCGGCGCCGACTTCCGCGTCATCAACCCGCCCGAATTGGCCGACCGCATCCGCGACTGGGGCGCCCGGTTCAGCCGCGCCGGCCGGGGCATGCCGTAGGACTCAGGCTTGGGCGTCCCTGGGGCGCCCGGTTCAGCCGCGCCGGCCGGGGCATGCCGTAGGACTCAGGCTTGGGCGTCCCTGGGGCGCCCGGTTCAGCCGCGCCGGCCGGGGCACG
>NZ_JBEXHC010000021.1:47148-51255 GCF_040607655.1 Streptomyces sp. NPDC005266 | reverse complement strand
GGCACGCCCTAGGACTCACCCTTGGGCGTCGAGGAACGGCAGGACCACCCCCGCCAGCAGCGGCGAGGTCAGGATGTCGTAGTGCGTGGCGCCCGGCAGGATGCTCAGCCGGGACGCCGTGCGGTCGCCGCTGCCGTCCCAGCCCGGGTCCTTCAGGCCACCGCCGAGCAGGGCGAAGAACTCCACCATGTGCGCGGGCCGCACGGCGTCGCCGTCGCCGAAGACCAGCAGCACCGGGGCGGTGATGTCCGCGATCTCGGCGCTCCAGTCGTAGTCCCGCTGGATCATCTCGGTGCTCTTGCCGACCAGCACCGGCCAGTCCTCCGGTCGGGGGGCCAGCCGGGCGTACACCTCGTACATCGGGGACTGCTTCATCGGCTCCGCGGCCGCCGGACCCATCTGGTCCATCTGCGCCGTGACCTCAGGGAACCAGCCGTCCCGCCGGGCCGGCATGGAGACCACCACCAGACGGCGCACCAGATCCGGATGCTGGATGGCGGTACGCAGCGCGACCCCCGCCCCCATCGAGTAGCCCAGCACATCCGCCCGAGCGAGGCCGAGGTGCTTGAGCAGAGCGGCGATGTCGTCCGCCATCGACTCCAGGCGCAGCGGGCGGTCGATGTCCGCCGTACGGCCGTGCGCCTGCAGGTCGACCAGGATCACCCGCCGCCCCTCGGCCAGGCCGGGCAGCAGGGGCGCGAACATCTCACCGGCCCCGAACCCACCGTGCAGCAGCACCAGGGGATCGCCCGGACCCGAACCGTGCTCCTCGAAGTACAGGGACACTCCGTTGACGTCGGCGTAGCTCATGGCCTCACCCTTCTCCAGATCACTCGGTTACGGAGGGCAGACCGAAGCGACGGGCGAAACTCATCGGCGCTCAACGGGGTAGCCCTGAGTACCCGTAGTACCTGAGGCCTATCGGTAAGTGCACACCCTGGCGGGACGCCGACGACCCGGCCTGCTCCTTAGCTTCCGTACGCATGAGATCCCGTACGGAAGGGGGCACCCATGGCGTCCCGTCCTCGTCGCGCTCTGCCGGCCGCGGTCGTCGCCGTGGCAGGCCGTGATGCGTGAGCTGATTCGGCGGATCGACTCCGCCACCCCGCCCGACCGGGACCGTGCCGTGGACGCCCTGCGGGCCGTCGCCATCCTCGGCGTGGTGCTCGGCCACTGGCTGGTGACCGCCCTGGTCGTCGACGGCGGCACGGTGCGCTGCGCCAGCCCCTTGCGATATCTGCCCCAACTGGCCCCGCTCTCCTGGGCGTTCCAGACCCTCGCCGTCTTCTTCCTGGTCGGTGGGCAGATGAACGCAAGGAGGCACGCCTGCGCCCACGCCCGGGGCATCCCCTACCGGCGGTGGCTCGGCGCCCGGATGGGGCGGCTGTTCCGGCCGGTTGCTGCCGTGGCGGTGGTGTGGACGGTGGCGGCGGGGGCACTGATCGCCTCGGGGGCGGGCCTGCTGACCGTCCATACGCTGCTCAGGCTGGTCCTCTCGCCGCTGTGGTTCCTCCTGGTCTTCGCGGGCCTGACGGCGGCGACCCCGCTCGTGGCGCGGCTGCACCCCTTATGGCCGCTCGCCGTCGTCCTCTACGTCGACCTGGCCCGGTTCGGCTTCGGCGGCCCGTCCTGGCTCGGCTGGATCAATGTTGCGGCGGGCTGGCTCGTCCCGTACTGCCTGGGCGCGGCCTGGGCCCGCGGTGAGCTGCGCGGGCGTAGGGCCGGGTGGGTGCTGCTGACCGGGGGCGGGGTGGTCACCGCCGGGCTGGTCGCGTTCGGCGGCTATCCGGCGTCCATGGTCGGCGTGCCAGGTGCCCCGGTCTCCAACCTCAACCCACCCACCCTGGCCGCCGTCACCTTCGGCCTCGCCCAGTGCGGGGCGGCCCTGCTGCTGCTCGGCCCGCTGCGGCGGGTGCTCGTGCGGCCCGCCCTCTGGGCGGCGGTGGCGCTGGTCAACCTCTCCGCGATGACCGTCTTCCTGTGGCACCAGACCGCCATGATGGCGGTCACCGCGACCGGCCTCTTCGCGGGCCGCCCCCTGCCCGGACTGCACACCGTCCCCGACGGCACCGGCTGGGTCCTGGCCCGGACGGCCTGGCTGCCGGTGTTCGCGGCGGCGCTGCTGGTGTGCCGGGCGGTGTTCCGCAGGTACGAGGAGGGCCGGCCGCCGCGCAGGGGCAGCCGGATCGTGCGCGAGGGGCGTCCGGTGCGGGAGGGGGAGGCGCGGCGGTCGTCGTCCCTGTGACGGCGAGCACGCCAGCGCCCGCGGCACCCGAGCTGGACACCGGAGGCGTCACCGACCCAGCACGACGGGGACGGCCTCCACCGAGGAGCCCGGCATGTACGCGGGCGCCGCCCTGGACGGCGACACGGCCACCGCCTGGGTGCCCAACGCGGCCAAGGGCACGCTCACCGCCGACCTCGGCCGGGCGGCGCGCATCGCGAAGGTCACCCCGCGCTGGACCGGCACCCGCCCCGCCTCGTACGCGGTGCGGACCTCGCTGGACGGACGGCACTGGCGCGAGGGGACGAGTGGCCCGGCCCGCTTCGTACGTGTCACGCTCCGGTCCGCGGACGACAAGAAGCGCGCGGGCATCGAGGAGCTGCGGGTCACGAAGGACTGAGGGGCACGGGGAGGCCGAGGCGTACGGGGAGGCCGAGGCGTACGGGGAGGCCGAGGGTTACGGGGACGCCGAGGGTTACGGGGGTCGGGGGTTGCGGCGGGCGCTGAGGATTACGGCGCCGTCAGCACCCTCGGCCCCTCGTCCGTGATCGCCACGGTGTGCTCGCTGTGGGCGGCGCGGCTGCCGTCCGCCGTCCGCAGCGTCCACCCGTCGGGGTCCGTCGTGTAGGCGTCCCGGCCGCCCGCCAGGAACATCGGCTCGATGGCCAGCACCAGCCCGTGCCGGAGCGGATAGCCGCGGCCCGGACGCCCCTCGTTGGGCACCGCCGGATCCTCGTGCATCCGGCGGCCGACGCCATGGCCGCCGAAGTCCGCGGGGATGCCATAGCCCGCGGCGCGTCCGACCGCCCCCACGGCGTGGGAGATGTCGCCGACCCGGGCCCCGGCGACGGCCGCCGCGATGCCCGCCTCCAGCGCCCGCCGGGTCGCCTCGATCAGCCGGAGATCGGCGGGGCGCGGGGTGCCGACCGTAAAGCTGACGGCGGCGTCGCCGGTCCAGCCGTCGATGGTCGCGCCGCAGTCGACGCTCAGCAGATCGCCGTCGCGCAGGCGGTAGCCGTCCGGGATGCCGTGGACGATGGCGTCGTTGACGGAGGCGCAGATGACCGCCGGGAAATGGGTGGGCGCGAACTGCGGCCGGTAGCCGAGGAAAGGGGAGCCGGCCCCGGCTTCGCGCAGCACCTCCCGCGCCGTCTCGTCCAGCTCGCGCAGCGAGACGCCGACCGCCGCCGCGCGCTGTACGGCGGCGAGCGCCTGGGCCACGACGCGGCCTGCCTCGCGCATGGCGTCCAGGGACGTGTCGGTCTTGATCTCCACCATGGCTCGCTGCCTTCCGTGTGGTCCGGCCCGATTCCCCTACCGGCGGGCCAATTCTTATACCGGTATTAGTATCACGGTCATGGTGCGCACCCCTCTCACCCCGCTCGAACGCGAACGCGGCCGCTTCCTCGGCGCTCTGCTGCGGCAGGCCCGCGGCGAGCGCAGCATGGCCGAGATCGCCGCCGGAGCCGGGATCTCCGCCGAGACCCTCCGCAAGATCGAGACCGGCCGGGCCCCGACCCCCGCCTTCTTCACCATCGCGGCGCTGGCCACCACCCTCGGCCTGCGGCTGGACGACATCGCGATGCGCTGCGCCGCCGTCACCGCCCCTCCGGAGGAGGACAGCGCGGTGGCTTGATCCACTCCCCGCGCCGGCCCCCGGTTCGTTGCGGCAGGATGAAATCCGCGCACCAGTGTGTTGGTGCCTTCCGGCAGCAGAAGCGGATCGGGAGGGTTACGGGTGGCGGGCGGCGAACAGGACGGCACGCGGGACGGCACGCAGGACGGCGCGCGGGACGGCACGCAGGACGGCGCGCGGGACGGCACGCAGGACGGCGCGCGGGACGGCACGCAGGACGGCGCGCGGGACGGCACGCAGGACGGCG
>NZ_JBEXHC010000021.1:0-47049 GCF_040607655.1 Streptomyces sp. NPDC005266 | reverse complement strand
GCGCAGGACACAGACCGGGGCTGGGCGCGGCGGCTGACGCGCTACTGCTTGCGGTACCGCCGCAATGTGCTGCTCTCCCTCGGCGCCTCGCTCGCGGGGATGGCCGTCATGGGACTCGTCCCACTCGTACCGAAACTGATCATCGACGATGTGATCGTCCAGCACGACAGGGCGCTCGCGCCCTGGGCCGCGCTGCTGATCGTCGCCGCGCTCGTCGTCTACGCCCTCACCTTCGTCCGCCGTTTCTACGGCGGACGGCTCGCGCTCGACGTCCAGCACGATCTGCGCACCGAGATGTTCGCGTCGATCGCCCGCTTCGACGGACGTCGCCAGGACGAGCTGTCCACCGGCCAGATCGTCGGCCGGGCGACCAGCGACCTCCAGCTCGTCCAGGGTCTGCTCTTCATGGTGCCGATGATGATCGGCAACGTTCTGCTCTTCCTGGTCTCCCTCGTGGTGATGGCGGTGCTCTCGCCGCTGCTCACCGTCGTCGCCCTCGCCGTCGCCCCGGCCCTGTGGATCATCGCCTCGCGCAGCCGCGTCCGGCTGTTCCCCGCCACCTGGTACGCCCAGGGGCAGGCCGCCGCCGTCGCCGGTGTCGTGGACGGGGCCGTCACCGGGGTCCGGGTGGTCAAGGGGTTCGGGCAGGAGGCGCAGGAGACCGGCAAACTCCGCGAGGTCGGCCGCCGCCTCTTCGCCGCCCGGCTGCGCACCGTACGGCTGAACTCCCGCTACACCCCCGCCCTCCAGGCCGTGCCCGCCCTCGGCCAGGTCGCCATGCTGGCCCTCGGTGGCTGGATGGCCACTCGCGGCCAGATCACCCTCGGCACCTTCGTCGCCTTCTCCACCTATCTGGCCCAGCTCGTCGGCCCGGTCCGGATGCTCACCATGATGCTGACCGTCGGCCAGCAGGCGCGGGCCGGAGTCGAGCGCGTCTTCGAGCTCATCGACACCGAGCCCGCCATCGGGGAGCGCGCCGACGCCCATGAGCTGCCGCCGGACGCGCCCGCCACGGTCGAATTCGACCGGGTCACCTTCGGCTACGACCCCGGGCACCCGGTCCTGTCCGAGGTGTCGCTGCGGATCGAGCCGGGCGAGACGCTGGCCGTCGTGGGCGCCTCCGGAAGCGGCAAGTCGACGCTGTCGATGCTGCTGCCGCGCTTCTACGACGTGTCCTCGGGCGCGGTGCGGATCGGCGGCCACGATGTGCGCGAGCTGACGTACGCGTCGCTGCGCGGGGCGATCGGTCTGGTGCCCGAAGAAAGCTTCCTCTTCTCCGACACTGTCCGAGCCAACCTCGCGTATGGGCTGCCGGAGGCGACCGAGGAGCGCATCCTGGCCGCCGCCCGGGCCGCCCAGGCCGACGGTTTCATCCGCGCGCTGCCCGACGGCTACGACACCGAGGTCGGCGAGCAGGGGCTCACCCTCTCGGGCGGCCAGCGCCAGCGCCTGGCCCTGGCCCGCGCGATTCTCACCGACCCCCGGCTGCTCGTCCTGGACGACGCCACGTCGGCGGTGGACGCGCGCGTCGAGCACGAGATCCACGAGGCGCTGCGGGGCGTCATGGCCGGGCGTACGACCCTGCTGATCGCCCACCGCCTCTCCACCCTCGCCCTCGCCGACCGCATCGCGGTCCTGGACCGCGGCCGGCTGGTCGACGTCGGCACGGACGTGGAGCTGCGGGAGCGGTGCGCGCTGTACCGGCGGCTGCTGACCGACCCGGACGAACTGAGCGGCATCGCCCGCGACCCGGCCGGTCGCCTCGCCGGCGGGGCGACCGGCAACGGCGGCGCCGCCCCCGGCGCCGCCGCCGAGGGGCTGCCGCCGGACGGCGGCACCCGCGCGGTGCCGGCCCCGGACCTGGACGGCCTGCCGGCCGCGACGCGGGTCCGGCCGCACGGCGGTGACGACCCCGAGCACACCGGGGCGGCGGGCCTGGCCGGCGCCTTCGGCGGCGAGGCCGCCGCCGCGGGGCTGGCCGAGCCGCGTGCTGACGGCGCGCCGTCCTCCGACGGCCGGCGGGCGGGGGCGGACACGGGCCCGGACCTGCCCGGGCGGACGACCGCGGCGGGAGCCCGCCCACGCGGCGGCGACGGCGCCCACGCCTGGGACAGCCCCGGGGTGGCGCCGGGCCGGGCAGGGCAGGCGGCCGGTGTCGAAGACGGCAGCCTGACCACGGTGGCGCGCAGCCGCTCCCATGGCGGGGATGACCAAGTGGGCGGCACCGCCCGGGCCGGAGGCCCGGCGGTGGATGGCTCCGCACGGCTGAGCCCACGCGGCGGGGATGACCCGCAGCACGCCGCACCGGAGACGGGCGGCTCCGCCCGCGCCGTCGTCGCGGCGGACGGCTCCGGGGCGGGCCACGTGCACACCGGGGTCGGCGACGGCGTGACGCCCGCGCTGTGGGCGCGGCGCGAGGCCGAAGGCGGCCCCGCGGAGAGGCGCGGCGCGAGCGCCGCCCCTGCCGCCCCCGCCGCCCCTGCCACCCCCGCCGCCCCCGCCGCCCCTGCCACCCCTGGCACCCCTGCCACCCCCGCCGCCCCTGCCGCCCCTGGCACCCCTGCCACCCCCGCCGCCCCTGGCACCCCTGCCACCCCCGCCGCCCCTGCCGCCCCTGCCGCCCCCGCCCCGGGGCCCGGGATCGCCGGGGCGTTGGCCGGGATGCCCGCCACGCCCGATCTGCTCGCCAAGGTGGCGGCCCTGCCGCCCGCCACCGATACCCCCGATGTGGACGAGGAGCGGGCCGCGCGGTCCGAGGAGGCGTACGGGCTGCGGCAGTTGCTGCGTGGCTTCGGGGCGCCGCTGCTGGGCGCCCTGCTGCTCGTGTCCATCGACGCGATCGCCGGGCTGCTGCTGCCGGTGCTCATTCGGTACGGCATCGACCAGGGTGTGCAGCGGCTCGCACTGGGGGCCGTGTGGTCCGCGGCCGGGCTCGCGCTCTTTGTCGTGCTGGCGCAGTGGGCGGCGCAGATCGGGGAGACGCGGCTGACCGGGCGGACCGGTGAACGGGTGCTGTACGCGCTGCGTGTGAAGATCTTCGCGCAGCTCCAGCGGCTCGGGCTCGACTACTACGAGCGCGAGTTGAGCGGCAAGATCATGACGCGGATGACCACTGATGTGGACGCCCTGTCGACGTTCCTCCAGACGGGCCTCGTCACCGCCGTCGTCAGCCTGCTGACCTTCTTCGGGATCCTGGTCGCGCTACTGGTGATCGATGTCGAGCTGGCGCTGGTGGTCTTCCTGACCCTGCCCCCGCTGATCCTCGGCACGGTCTTCTTCCGGCGCAAGAGCGTCAAGGCGTACGAGCTGGCGCGCGAGCGGGTGAGCGTCATCAACGCGGATCTGCAGGAGAGCGTGGCGGGGCTGCGGATCGTGCAGGCGTTCCGGCGCGAGGGGTTCGGCCGGGCGCGGTTCGCGGAGCGCAGCGACGCGTACCGCCGGGCGCGGGTGCGCGGCCAGTGGCTGATCTCGGTGTACTTCCCGTTCGTCCAGCTGCTGTCGTCGACGGCCGCCGCGCTGGTGCTGATCGTCGGCGCCGGGCGGGTCGGGGACGGCACGCTGAGCGCGGGAGCGCTGGTCGCCTATCTCCTCTACATCGACCTGTTCTTCGCACCCGTCCAGCAGCTCTCGCAGGTCTTCGACGGCTATCAGCAGGCCACCGTGTCGCTCGGCCGCATCCAGGAGCTGCTGCGCGAGCCGACCACCACCCCGGTCGCCGCCGCGCCGCGGGAGGTGCGGAAGGTGCTCGGCGAGGTCACGTTCGAGGAGGTGCGCTTCCGGTACGGGGACGGCGAGGAGGCGCTGGCCGGGGTCGATCTCACGATCCCCGCCGGGCAGACGGTGGCGTTCGTCGGTGAGACGGGGGCGGGCAAGTCGACGCTCGTCAAGCTGGTCGCCCGGTTCTACGACCCGACCGAGGGCGCGGTGCGCGTGGACGGTAAGGATCTGCGCGAGCTCGACCTGACCGCGTACCGCAACCGCCTGGGCGTCGTCCCGCAGGAGCCGTATCTCTTCCCCGGCACCGTGCGCGACGCGATCGCCTACGGACGACCCGACGCGAGCGACGCCGAGGTGGAGGCGGCCGCGCGGGCGGTCGGCGCCCACGCCATGGTGGCCTCGCTCGACGGCGGCTATCTGCACCCGGTCTCCGAGCGCGGGCGCAATCTGTCGGCCGGGCAGCGGCAGTTGATCGCGCTCGCGCGCGCCGAGCTGGTGAACCCGGACATCCTGCTGCTCGACGAGGCCACGGCCGCGCTCGACCTGGCCACCGAGGCCCTGGTCAACCAGGCCACGGACCGGCTGGCGGGCCGGCGCACCACACTGGTCGTCGCCCACCGGCTGACCACCGCGGCCCGCGCGGACCGGGTGGTGGTCCTGGACCACGGCCTGGTCGTCGAGGACGGCACCCACGAGGAGCTGGTAGCGCGCGAGGGACGGTACGCCGCGCTGTGGCGCGCCTTCACGGGCGAGGCGGCGCCGGTCGGCGCGTAACGACTCCCCGTCCTCGCACAGGGAGCCCAGGGAAAGGCGCGGGCGGACCGGCCGGTGGCGATACGGCCGGTAACGCTCGGCGTTCACCGGTCGTTACCTACCGTAACGTCATGGCTCCATGCCGCTGGCCCTCGCGATGCCCTCCACTTCGCGCCGGTCCCGCTCGCGCTGCTCCGCCTCCGCCGCCACCCGCTGCTTGTGGCGGTGCAGGTAATCGGGGTCCTGGGCCCGGTCCTGAGGCACCAGCACCTTCATGCCCTTGGCATGCGGACTGTCGCCGAGGTCGACCACCACGCGCTCGTCCTGGGAGGTGAGCAGGCCGAAGAGCACCAGCAGCTCGGCCTGTAAGGCGGGGGTGAACAGCTCTTTCTCCTCCGGCCCCATACCGAGCTCATACGTCCCCCCGCGGACGGCCGGTGAGGTGCTCAGCTCGCGCAGCAGCCGCATCAGCAGCTCGAGCGAGCGAGGATCGATACGTTCCTGCAATTCGGTCAGATACCGCGTCAGCCGCTCGGCCCGTTCGCTCCGGTCGTGCCGTTCGTCTCGGTCCATACAGGCAGGATGGGCCATCACAGCCCGCTACGAAAGAGCGCGAGGGTAACAACTCTCCGTATGCGGCGGGTGGTTGCGGTCAGGAGGGGCCCCTGGCGGGGGCGCCTGTGTCCCGATAAGTTCTCGGCGACCTGTGCGAATTGACGGGTAGCCAGGTAAACCAGGGAAACGAGGGAAACCGCATGCGCAAGGTGGCCAGATGGCTGTTGTCGCTCGCGATATTCGTGGGGGTGGCCGGCGCGGGTGGCGGAGGCGCGCCCGCGGCAGCGGCCACCCCCACGGAGCCGGACGTCAAGGAAAGCGTCCTGCGGATACCCGGGATGAGCTTCGTCGAGGAGCAGCCCTACGCGGGCTATCGCTTCCTCGTCTTCACCTACGCCCAGCCGGTCGACCACCGGCATCCGTCCAAGGGGACCTTCAAGCAGCGGTTCACCCTGCTGCACAAGGCCACGGACCGGCCGACGGTCTTCTACACCTCCGGCTACAACGTCACCACCGCACCGCGCCGCAGCGAGCCGACGCAGCTCGTGGACGGCAACCAGGTGTCGATGGAGTATCGATTCTTCTCGCCCTCCCGGCCGCAGCCCGCCGACTGGTCCAAGCTCGACATCTGGCAGGCGGCCAGTGACCAGCACCGCCTCTACCGGGCGCTGAAGCCGGTCTACGGGAAGAACTGGCTGGCCACCGGCGGCAGCAAGGGCGGCATGACGGCGACGTACTACCGCCGCTACTACCCGCATGACATGGCCGGCACCGTCGCCTATGTCGCCCCCAACGACGTGGTCAACAAGGAGGATTCGGCGTACGACCGCTTCTTCGCGGGCGTCGGTACCGCCGAGTGCCGCGCCCGGCTGAACGCCGTGCAGCGCGAGGCGCTGGTACGGCGCGACGAGATCGTGGAGCGCTATCAGAAGTGGGCGGACGACCAGGGGCAGACCTTCACCGTCGTCGGCAGCGCCGACAAGGCCTACGAGAACGTCGTCCTCGACCTGGTGTGGGCCTTCTGGCAGTACCACCTGCTGAAGGACTGCGCGGACGTCCCCGCGCCCACCGCCTCGACGGATGAGCTGTACCGCTTCATCGACGACATCTCCGGCTTCCCCGCCTATACCGACCAGGGCCTGGAGACGTACACCCCGTACTACTACCAGGCGGGCACCGAGCTCGGCTCGCCCGACTTCAGGACCCCGCATCTGAAGGGCCTGCTGCGCTACCCCGGCATCTACACCCCGCGCAGCTATGTGCCGCGCGACATCCCGATGCGCTTCCGGCCGGGCGCGATGCGGGACGTGGACAGCTGGGTGCGCCATGACGCCCGGCGGATGCTGTTCGTGTACGGGCAGAACGACCCGTGGGGCGCGGAGCCGTTCCGGCTCGGCAAGGGCGCCAAGGACTCGTACGTCTTCACGGTCGCCGACGGCAACCACGGCTCGAACATCGGGCAGCTCGCGGCGGCGCAGAAGGCCAAGGCCACGGCGGAGGTGCAGAAGTGGGCGGGCGTCACCCCGACCGCCAAGCCGCTCGTCAAGCGTGATGCGACGCTCGACCGCCGTGAGGTCGAGCGCGAGCCGATGCTGAGGCCGTAGCGGTGCGCCGGGCAGTGCGGGGCCCGGGTCGAGCGTGAGCCGATGCTGAGGCCGTAGCGGTGCGCCGGGCAGTGCGGGGCCCGGGTCGAGCGTGAGCGGGTGCTGAGGCCGTAGCGGTGCGCCGGGCAGTGCGGGGCCCGGGCTGAGCGTGAGCGGGTGCTGAGGCCGTAGCGGTGCGCCGGGCAGTGCGGGGCCGGGGTCGAGCGCGAGCGGATGCTGAGGCCGTAGCGGTGCGCCGGGCAGTGCGGGGCCCCTGCCCCGCACTGCCCACGGGGCTCAGTACGACAGGCCGTGCCCGATCGGGTACAGCACCCGGGACGGGGCGTCCGCGTGCCGCACGGCCACCGGCAGCCGGCCGCCCGGGTCGGCCCGGCCCGCGATGACCCGGGCGGCGGCGCGCATCTCCACATCGGTCCAGCAGTAGGTGGCCAGTGACGCCGCGGGACCCTTGCCCGCGCCGTCCAGCCGTGCGATGTCGTACGGGTTGTGGAGCGCCACATGCACCACCGGGATGCCGGTGGCCACGAGCCGTGCCACCAGCGTGAGCTGGCTGGACCCCGCCACGACGTTGGAAGTCGCCACGATCACCGCGTCCCGCCCGCGCGCCGCCGCGACCGCCGCATCGATCCGGTCCGGTGAGGGGCCGGGCGAGGTGCCCGTGCCGGTGGACAGGGCCTCGGCCGTGAAGCCCAGGCCCCTCAGGGCCCGGGCGAGGACGGCCGTCGGCGGGCCGCCGGTGCCGGAGGGGTCGGCGGGGTCCGCGCCGACCACCAGCAGCGAGCGATGGCGGCGGCGGGACAGCGGCAGCAGCCGCCCGTGGTTGGTGAGCAGGGTGGTGGTGCGCTCGGCGATCCGGTCGGCGGTGGCGCGGTGCGCCCGGATGCCGACCGTGCGGTCCACCGCACGGTCGCTGGTGTACGGATCGTCCAGCAGGCCCCGGCGTGCCTTGAGATCCAGAATGCGCCGCAGGGACGCGTCGATCCGGTCCTCGCTGAGCTCGCCCTCCTGGACGGCCTTGTGGACGCTCCGCCAGGCGGTGCCCAGGTGCGGCGGGTTGAGCAGCTGGTCCACGCCCGCCTTCAGCGCGAGCACCGGGACCCGGTCGTCGCCGTACTTCTTGCGCACGCCCTGCATGCCCAGCGAGTCGGTGACCACCACACCGTCGTAACCGAGCTCGCCGCGCAGCACACCGGTGATGGTGGGGCGGGAGAGGGTGGCGGGGTCGTCGGCCGGGTCGAGCGCGGGGAACAGCAGATGCGCCGTCATGATCGAGTCGATGCCGGCCTTGATCGCGGCGCGGAACGGCGGGGCGTCCAGCCGCTCCCATTCCTTGCGGGAGTGGGTGATGCGCGGCAGCCCGACATGGCTGTCCACGGTGGTGTCACCGTGCCCGGGGAAGTGCTTGGCGGTGGCCGCCACCCCGGCGCTCTGATAGCCCTGGACCTGCGCCGCGACCAGCCGGGCGACGGCGCGCGGATCGGCGCCGAAGGAGCGCACGCCGATCACCGGGTTCGCGGGGTTGACGTTGACGTCCGCGTCCGGGGCGTAGTTCTGCCGGATGCCGAGTGCGGCCAGTTCGGCTCCGGCGGTACGGGCAGCCGTCCGTACGTCCGGCACGCTGCCGCCCGCACCGAGCGCCATCGCGCCCGGGAAGAGCGTGGCGGGCGCGCCGACGCGGGCGACGGCGCCGTACTCCTGGTCGGTGGAGATCAGGACCGGGACGCCGGTGGAGCGTTCGAGCGCGGCCTTCTGGATGCCGTTGGAGAGCGAGGCCACCTGGTGCGGGTCGCGGATGTTGTGCGCCCATCCGATGTACATGATCCCGCCGACGTGGTACTTCGCGATCAGCTCGGCGGCGTTGGCGACGCCGATCTCCCTGCGGTTCGCCGCGACGTCGCCCGGGTCGGGGTCGGTGGCCGAATGGCCGTACACCCGCATGACGAAGAGCTGGCCGATCTTCTGCTCCAGCGTCATCCGCCCGATGAGCGCGTCGACACGGTGGCGATCGCGGTCACGGTCACGGTCGCGGCCCGTTGCCGGGGCGGGGCGCGAGCCGGTGGCCGACGGGGAGCCGGAGGCGGTACGGGGGCGGGTGGATGCGGGTTTGGAGCCGCTGTCCATCCTGGGACCGCAGGCGGTGGCCGCCGCGGCGGAGGCGACGGCGGCGAACAGGGCGCGGCGAGACGTGGGTGCGGTCACCCGCAGTCCTTCCATGGGAAACGCGGAGGGGGCGGCGTTGATAGGACACGCTGAAACACAAAGCACGGCCGGGTCAATGGGAACGAGGTTTTCGATTCACGTTCGTGCAGGAGACGTCGGCTTCAGTCAGTGAAGTGCGGATGGGTAGGCAGCCGCCCCTTTGGCACCTCGAAGACGGCGATCACATGGAACGGCGCGAAGCACTCGGGCGGCGGCTTGGGATGCCGGGCCGCCACCAGCGAGAGCCGGTCGCCGGAGCGGTGCAGCGTCGCGGACGGCCACTGGGCGCATCCGGTGAGCGTGGACCAGCCGACCAGCGCCGTGCGCGAGAAGTCGGTGTGCCCGGCCTTCGCGGCGATCTCGGACCCCCGCTTCCCGAACCGTCCCGCGAAGGCGGCCAGCTCGCCCCTGCTCCGCGCCACCGTATGGACCTGAGGCACCGAGCCGGCCTGGCTCATGAAGGAGACGAGCCCGGTGTCGATCCGCCCCGCGCGCGGTGTGGCGGACGGGGAGACGCCGCCGACGCTCTGGGAGGGGTGTGCGTCGGCGGCGGGGTGCTGTTGGCCGCAGGCGGCGGAGAGGGTGGTCAGCGACGCAGCCAGCAGCGAGACCGATACCGCTCTGCGGAGACTCCCCATCAGCACACCACTGGGACGGACGCCCGCCCGTCCCGGTTCCGCATGCGGCACCGTCTCGTCCAATCGGTGGGCAATGGGGCGCATGCGCCCATGGTGACAGCCGCTGCCGTCACCCCGCGCGCTGTGGCCACAGGTCGCGCAGGAGCCGTACCGACTCGGTGATCGCGGGGCGGCGGGCCGCGCCGGTGCGCCACAGCGCGTACAGCTGCCGGACCGGGACCGGTTCGAGGGGGAGCGCCAGCACGCCGTCCGGCAGCGGACCCCGGCCCAGCCGGGGCATGAGCGCGATGCCGAGACCGGCCGCCACCAGCGCGATCTGGGTGTGGTTCTCCGCCGCCTGATAGGCCAGGTCCGGCTCATGGCCCGAGGCGCGCAGCGTACGGACCAGCCAGTCGTGGCACACCGACCCCGGCGGCTGGCAGATCCAGCGCTGCCCCGGCAGATCCTCCCGGCGCAGCGCCCGCCGCCCGTCGCCGGTGGCGCGCTCGGCCAGCGGATGTCCGGCCGGTACCAGGACATCGCACAGATCGTCCCCGACGATCGCCCGCTCCAGCCCGTCCGGGGCGGGCAGCGGCGCGATGTCCCAGTCGTGGGCGACGGCCACGTCGATCACGCCCTGCGCCACCAGATCCACCGACAGATGCGGGTCGACCTCCACGAGCCGGGCGTCCAGGGAGGGGTGTTCGGCGCGGAGCCGGGCCAGCACGACGGGCATCAGCCCGCGCGCCGCCGAGGGGAAGGCGCCGATGACCAGCCGTCCGGTCGGCCGCCCGCGCCGCTCCTCCAGCGTGGTCTCGGCCTGCTCGACGATCGCGAGCAACTGCTGGGCGGTGGCGGCCAGATGCCGGGCCGCGTCGGTCAGCGCGATGCCCCGGCCCTGCCGCTCCAGGAGGGTGGTGCGGGTCTCCCGCTCCAACTTGGCGATCTGCTGCGACACGGCGGACGGGGTGTAGCCGAGCGCGGTCGCGGCGGCGCTGACCGAGCCGTGCACGGAGACCGCGTGCAGCGCCCGCAGCCGGGCCAGATCCAGCATGCGCCCTCCCTGCCTCGTTAACCGTTGCTACATCCAACCATGAAGGCATCCGCGCTGGTGCTACATGGTTCGGCCACGTGATCCTCTACCCATGCGACCTGCACACATCGCTCTCGCGGTCCTCGTCACCGCCGTCTGGGGCGTCAACTTCGTGGTCATCGACGTGGGGTTGGACCACTTCCCGCCGCTGCTCTTCTGCGCCCTGCGGTTCCTCGCGGCGGCGCTGCCCGCGGTCTTCCTGGTCGGCCCGCCGAAAGTCTCCTGGCGGTGGATCCTCGGGGTCGGTCTCGCGCTCGGTGTGGCGAAGTTCGGGCTGCTGTTCATCGGGATGCACGAGGGGATGCCGGCCGGGCTCTCCTCGCTGGTGCTGCAGATCCAGGCGGTCTTCACCGCGCTGTTCGCGGCCGTCGCCTTGTCCGAACGCCCCACCCGGCGGCGGCTGCTGGGCATGGCCGTGGCCCTCGCCGGGATCTCGGCGGCCGCCATCGACGAGGGCACCTCGGGCCCGCTCCTCGGCTTCGTCCTCGTCCTCGCGGCGGCGGCCTTCTGGGGCGTCTCCAACGTCCTCACCCGCAAGGCCGCGCCGCCCGACCCCCTCAGCTTCATGGTGTGGGTGAGCCTCGTGCCGGTGGTGCCGTTGCTCGGGCTCTCGCTGATATTCGAGGGCGCCGAGCCCGATCTGGCAGCGCTGCGCGGGCTCGACTGGGCCGCGGCGGGCACGATCGTCTACGTCGCCTGGCTCGCCACCGTGTTCGGCTTCGGCGTCTGGGGGTTTCTGCTGCGCACCTACGACGCCTCGGCGGTCGCGCCCTTCTCCCTGCTGGTGCCGGTCTTCGGCATGTCCTCGGCGGCACTGGTGCTGGGCGAGGGCATCAGCCCTCTGCGCTGGCTGGCGGCCGCGCTGCTGGTGGGCGGGGTGGCGCTGACCTCGCTGCCCACGGTGCGGCTGCGTCGCCCCCGGCTCAGGCCGCGTCGGCCAGCAGCCGCAGCAGATGGTCCCGGCCCGGGGCGAGCAGCCCCGGCAGCTCCTCCGCTCGCGGGTACCACCGCTTCTCGTACTCCCAGCTCAGCCAGCCGTCCCAGCCCTCGCGGCTGAGCAGCTCCACGCACTCGGTCAGCGGCAGCACCCCGGCGCCCAGCGGCAGCGGGGTGGTGTCCGCCGCCGACGCGATGTCCTTGACCTGTACATACCCCAGATGCGGAGAGAGCGCGGCGTAGGTGGTGGCCGGGTCCTCGCCGCCCAGCCAGGGGTGCATCACATCCCAGACGGCACCGACGCTGCCATGGCCGACGGGCCCGAGGACGCGGGCCGCGTCGGCGCCGGTCGGGTGCGAGTCATGGGTCTCCAGCAGCAGCCGTACGCCGAGGTCGGCGGCGCGGGGCGCCGCGGCACCGAGCCGGCGGGCGGCCGTGGCGTCGGCCTCCTCCGCGCTCTGCTCACCGCCGCCCGGGAAGACCCGGACGTGGGGCGCGCCCAGGTCGTGGGCGAGCTCCAGCAGCTCCCGCAGCCCGGTCAGCACCGGCTCGTCCGGTCCGGCCTGGCCCGCCTGGACATATCCGGCGACGGTCAGGATCTCGACCCCGGCCGCCTTGAACTCCGCGGCCACCCGCGCGCGTTCGCCCGCGTCGAGGCCCGGGCGCACCGGCTCCTCGGGGTGAGCGCGCAGCTCGACTCCGTGGTACCCGCTCCCGGCGGCGAGCCGTGCCACGTCGCGCACGGGCAGACCGGGGACTCCGAGGGTGGAGAAGGCGAGCTTCATGAGCGGGCTCCGTTGGGGTCGTGGTGGATCTCGGGATCTGGGGGATCTTCCCCGTCCCGGGGACGCTAAGCAGGGGCGCGGACGGGGTCAATTCCGCCGTGCCGATGAGCGGTCATCGGACAGGGATCACCGGGTACCCAGCCGCCACAGCGAAGTCACCTCCGCCGCGCGGGCCGTATGCAGCGGATCGTCCGGGTCGAGGGCCCGGGGGTGCACGGGACGGGTGTCCAGCCGGTCCACGACCCGCAACCCCGCGGCGCCGAAGGCGGCGAGCAGCTCGGCGCGCGACCGCAGGCCCAGGTGCTCGGCGAGGTCGGAGAGGATGAGCCAGCCCTCGCCGCCCGGTGCCAGATGGCCGGCCAGGCCGTTCAGGAAGCCGAGCAGCATGCGGCTCCCCGGGTCGTACACCGCGTACTCGACCGGTGAGCTGGGCCGGGCCGGCACCCAGGGTGGATTGCAGACCACCAGCGGGGCGCGGCCCGGCGGGAAGAGATCCGCCTCGACCACCTCCACCCGCCCGTACAGGCCCAGCCCCGCCACGTTCTCCCGCGCGCACACCAGCGCCCGCGCGTCCTGGTCCGTGGCCACGACGCGGGCGACCCCCCGCCGGGCGAGGACCGCCGCCAGCACACCGGTCCCCGTGCCGATGTCGAAGGCCAGCTCCCGGGAGGGCAGCGGGGCATCAGCCACCAGATCGACGTACTCGCCGCGCACCGGGGAGAAGACCCCGTAGTGCGGACGGACGCGGTCGCCGCCCAGCGCCGACACCTCGACACCCTTTCTGCGCCACTCGTACGCGCCGACAACACCCAGTAACTCGCGCAGCGAGGTCACCGACCCCCGGTCCGCCGGGCCGTACGCCTCCCGGCACGCCTCCCGTACGTCCGGGGCCCGGCGCAGTGGCACGCCGAAGTCGCGGTCCAGCTCCACCAGCAGCATGCCCAGCACCCGGGCCCGCCGGGACCGCTCCTGGCGGTGCCGGTGGAACGCCTCGGCCGGCGACGCGGCCGGCGCCTGCCGCCCCCGCGCCCGGCGCGGCCCCCGGTCGACCCGGCGGGCCATCGCGCTCAGCAGCTGACGGGCGCCCTGGAAATCCCCGCGCCACAGCAGCGCGGTGCCCTCGCACGAGAGCCGGTGGGCGAGGTCGGCCGCCATGCGGTCGTCCGCGATCTCGACCCGCCGGGGCGGCGGTGCACCGCTCTCGGAACGCCAGTGGGCGGTATGGGCCCGGCCGTCCTCGGTCCACTGAATGACCTGCTGCGTACTCAGGGGTACACCCTTTGCTCGTATGCGCCGTTCTTGTGTGGACCGATCCTCGCGGTGCCGGACCGGCGGCGCGAGCGGATTTCCGGACGGATGGTGCCCGTCACACGTGTGGCGGCCTCACCGGAGGCTGAGCCGCCAGTCCTGGCCGACCAGATCCACGCCATAGCTGTGGTGCGGCTTCCCGGCGACCAGCTCGAACCCCGCCCGCTGGTAGATCCGCCGGGCGGAGGTCAGCACATCGTTGGTCCACAGCACCAGCTCGCGGTACCCGGCCTCGCGCGCGAAGTCGACACACGCGCCCACCAGGAGCTCACCGATCCGCCGCCCCCGCGCCTCCGGCTCGACCAGAAGCAACCGCAGCCGGGCCGTATCGGGCGCCTCGTCCCGTACGCACAGCACCGATCCCACCGGGCGGCCGCCCAGCTCCGCGATCCACGCCCGCTCACGTACCGGGTCATGGTCCGCGCCGAACTCTCCGACGATACGGGCCACCAGGGCCTCGAACTCGGCGTTCCACCCGAACTCCCCGGCGTACAGGGCCCCGTGCCGCTGCACGATCCATCCCAGATCCCCCGGCTCCGGCCCCCGCAGCCGCACCGCGGGCTCCCTCGGCCTGTCGAACACCTGCCGCGCGGTTGCCAGCGCCTCCCGCAACCGCCCCATCTCGCTGCCGGGCAGGGTGGCAAGCAGCCGCGCCACCGCCTCCCGCGACCGCCGCTCCAACTCCTCCGCCGCGGCCCGCCCCTCGTCGGTGAGCAGTACCTCCTGATAGCGCGCGTCCCGAGGATGCCGCTCCCTGGTGATCAGCCCCTGCTCCTCGAACCGGCCGAGCGTCCGGCTCACATGCGCGGCGGTCAGCCCCAAGTCCTCCCGGAGCCTGGACACCTGGGTGCGCTCCCGGTGGGCCAGCTCGTAGAGGATGCGGGCCTCGCTGAGCGAGTACGGGCTGTTGAGCTGCCCGGGGTAGTCCAGGGCGCCGATGAGCCGGGTGTACATCCGGTTGAACGCGCGGACCTCGTCCACGGCCGGGTCGAGACCGTTTCTGGCCTCCATGGGGCACCTCCTTCGCGTCCTTCGCACCGATACGCTTGATCTTATCCTTGCGCCAGATCAAGTGTTCCGGGAAGAGGCGTCGGGGGACGGGTCAGGTACGCGGCGGTGCCGTGGACGCCCGGACCATCAGCTCGGCCCGTACCATCGCCACCCCGCCCGGCGGCCGCGGTTCGCGGCCCAGGGCCAGCCGGCCCGCCCGTACGCCCGCCTCGTGCAGCGGCAGCCGGACGGTGGTCAGCGCCGGCACCGCGTCCGCGCTGAACGGCAGATCGTCGAAGCCCGCGACCGAGACGTCCTGCGGAATCCGCAACCCCTGATCGCGCAGGGCCGCGCAGACGCCGAGCGCGATCGTGTCGTTGGCGGCGACGATGGCGGTCAGGCCGCGGTCGCGGCGCAGGAGTTCCAAGGTGGCGTCATAGCCACACGCGCGGTCGTAGAGACCGTGCACGGTCAGCCGCTCGGCGTCCTCGCCCGTACCCGCGTCGACGCCCGCCGAGGCCAGCGCCGCCCGGTGGCCTTCCAGCCGGTGCCGGGTCGTGGTGCGCTCGGCGGGGCCGGCCACATAGCCGATGCGGCGGTGGCCGAGGGTCAGCAGATGTTCCGTCAGCCGCCGGGCACCGCCGCGGTTGTCGAAGGTGAGGGTGGTGGCGTCCGTGATCGGCGGGCGGCCGCACAGCACCACGCGGGTGCCGGACGCGGCGAGCCGGGAGGTCTTGGCCGCGACCGCGGCGGCGTGGCCGGGGTGCTCGACGGCGCCCCCGGTGAGGACGACGGCGGCCGCGCGCTGCCGCTGCAACAGGGTGAGATAGGTCAGTTCGCGCTCGGCCGACCCACCGGTGTTGCAGATCACGGCGAGCTTCTCGCCCCCGGGCCCCGGCTCACCGGCCGGGGTGCACATCGCGGACTGCACGGCGCCCGCGATGATGCCGAAGAAGGGATCCGCGATGTCGTTGACCAGCACGCCGACCAGATCGGAGGTGGCAGCGGCGAGAGCGCTTGCCGGCCCGTTGACCACGTACTCCAGTTCGTCGACCGCGCGCAGCACCCGCGCCCGGGTCGACTCGGCTACCGGGTAGTTGCCGCTCAGGACGCGCGACACGGTGGCCGCCGAGACCCGAGCCCGTGCCGCCACATCGGCCAGGGTCACTGCCATGTTTCCTCCGTTGGTGATCACCACGTGGTACACCGTGCGCCCCGCTGGGGCGCGTCCATGCTCTCACCGCGTGAGCGGCGCGATCGTGCACTCCGGGGTCTTGTCCTGTCATCAGGGCCATGCCTAGGGTCCTCTGCAGCAAGCGCTTTCCCTCGTGGAGGAGCCCTTGGCCCATGGCCGCAGCTGCCATCACCCGAATCCGTGCCGCCGTCATCGGCACGGGAGCCATCGTCGCCGGAAGCCATCCGGCCGCACTGCGCGACCACGCCGACCGCGTGGACCTGATCTCCCGCCACCGCGACCGGACCGTGGCCGTGCTGCGCGCCGGCGCCTGGCTGCTGTGCGAGAAGCCGCTGTGCTCAACGCGGTCGCGGCGAGGGCGGGGCTGCCGGGGGCGGCCGTCTTCCGGCCCGCGCTGTTCGCGGCCGGCGGTCTGCTCGCCGTCGTCTTCCTGCGGGCGTGCGCCCGCCCCGAGTCGGCCACCGGCTGGCGCGCGGCGCTCCGCCCGGCGGCGTACGAGACGGTGCGCCGACCGCGCGGCAGCGCCGTACTGCTGCTCGCCGTCGCCACCGCCGCCGTCTGCGCCCGGGGGCCTGCCCGCCCCTCGCCTTCCTCGCCCAGGCCCACTGCCGCTGGCCGCCCGAGCCATGGAGCATCACCGATGACCCTCCGGCGGCGTTCGCCGTTCACCTGTCGCCTGACCCTGCGCTGAGGTGCTGACCGCACGTACTTGACCCCCAGGTGAGGAGAAGAACCCACGTGACACGCAAGACACTGCGGATCGCCATGAACGGGGTGACCGGCCGCATGGGCTACCGCCAGCACCTCGTCCGCTCCCTCCTCGCCATCCGGGAACAGGGCGGCATCAACCTCGGCGACGGCCATGTGCTGTGGCCCGAGCCGCTGCTCGTCGGCCGCCGCGAGCACGCTCTCAGGGAGCTCGCCGAGCGCCATGGCCTCGACCCGGTCGCGGATGTCTCGACCGACCTGGACGCCGTGCTCGCGGACGAGGGCGTCGACATCTACTTCGACGCGCAGATCACCGCCGCCCGCGAAGACGCCATCAAGAAGGCCATCGCGGCCGGCAAGCACATCTACACCGAGAAGCCGACCGCCACCGGTCTGCACGGCGCCCTGGAGCTGGCCCGGCTCGCCGAGGCCGCCGGCATCAAGCACGGCGTCGTCCAGGACAAGATCTTCCTGCCGGGGCTGCTGAAGCTGAAGCGGCTCATCGACGGCGGCCTCTTCGGAAAAATTCTTTCGGTCCGCGGAGAGTTCGGCTACTGGGTCTTCGAGGGCGACTGGCAGAGCGCCCAGCGGCCCTCGTGGAACTACCGGGCGGAGGACGGCGGTGGCATCGTCGTCGACATGTTCCCGCACTGGGAATACGTCCTGCACGAGCTGTTCGGCGCCGTACGTACCGTCCAGGCGCAGACCACCACCCACATCCCGACCCGCTGGGACGAGCAGGGCAAGCCGTACGACGCCACCGCCGACGACGCGGCCTACGGCATCTTCCAGCTGGAGGGCGGCGCCATCGCCCAGATCAACTCCTCCTGGGCGGTCCGGGTGCACCGCGACGAGCTGGTCGAGTTCCAGGTCGACGGCACCGAGGGCTCGGCCGTCGCGGGGCTGCGCAACTGCCGCGTCCAGCACCGCTCGGCCACCCCCAAGCCGGTCTGGAACCCGGACCTCCCGGCCACCGAGTCCTTCCGTGACCAGTGGCAGCGGGTCCCGGACAACGAGGAGTTCGACAACGGCTTCAAGGCGCAGTGGGAGCTGTTCCTGCGCCATGTCGCGGTCGACGAGCCCTGGCGCTGGGACCTGCTGGCCGGCGCGCGCGGCGTTCAGCTCGCCGCACTGGGCCTGAGGTCGTCGGCGGAGGGCCGCCGCCTGGACGTACCGGAGCTCAGCCTGTGAGCGGCGCCCACCCGGCCCGTCCCGCGGGCCGGACCGCCGACCAGGGCCACCCTCGCCGCCACGGCGGCCGAAACGACGGAGGAGCACGGTGATCCGACTGCCCGCAGGACCGGGCGAGGTGCGCGACTACACCCCCCGGGCGGAACCCATGGCCCTCGCGCCCGGGGGCGCCCCCTTCACCTCCCGCGTCGTCTTCTCGGCCGCCCATGTGGTCGCCGACCCGTACGCCGATGTCACCCCCGACAGCCCCGCCGCCCTCGACTGGGACGCCACTCTCGCCTTCCGCCGCCATCTGTGGTCGCACGGGCTCGGCGTGGCCGAGGCCATGGACACCGCCCAGCGGGGCATGGGTCTGGACTGGGCGGGCGCCGCCGAACTGATCCGCCGCTCGGCCGCCGAGGCCCGGACGGCCGGCGGGCTCATCGCCTGCGGTGTGGGCACCGACCAGCTGGCCGTCACCGAGATCGGCTACCCGTACGGCCTGGACTCGGTCCGGGCCGCCTACGAGGAACAGCTGGCCGTCTGCGAGGAGTCCGGCGCCCAGGCGATCCTGATGGCCTCGCGGGCCCTGTGCGCCGTGGCCAAGGGCCCGGAGGACTACCTCGAGGTCTACGGCCAGCTGCTGCGCCAGGCCGCCGAGCCGGTCATCCTGCACTGGCTGGGCCCCATGTTCGACCCGGCCCTCGAGGGCTATTGGGGCTCCACCGACCTGGACGCCGCCACCCGCACCTTCCTCGACGTGATCGCCGCCCACCCCGACAAGGTCGACGGCATCAAGGTCTCCCTGCTCGACGCCCAGCGGGAGATCGACCTGCGGCGTCAGTCGCCGGACAGGGTGCGCTGCTACACGGGCGACGACTTCCACTACCCCGAGCTGATCGCCGGCGACGACCGCGGGTTCAGCCACGCCCTGCTCGGCATCTTCGACCCGCTGGGCCCGCTGGCGGCGGAGGCCGTACGCCGCCTGGACGCGGGCGGCGCCGCGGCCTTCCGCGCGCTACTCGACCCCACCGTCGAGCTCTCCCGCCACCTCTTCCAGCCCCCGACTCGCTACTACAAGACGGGCGTGGTCCTCCTCGCCTGGCTGGCGGGCCATCAGTCGCACTTCACGATGGTGGGCGGCGCGCAGTCGGCCCGTTCACTGCCGCATCTGGCGCGGGCCTACGAACTGGCGGACGGGCTGGGGCTGTTCCCGGACCCGGCGCTGGCGGAGTCCCGTATGAAGCACCTTCTCGCCGTTCATGGAGTCCAGCAGTGAGCGATCTCGCGAGGTTGAGCCTCAACCAGGAGACCATCAAGCAGTGGTCGCTGCCCGAGCTGACCGAGGGCTGCGTCAAGGCGGGCATCACGGGCGTGGGCCTGTGGCGCGCCCCCGTCCAGGAGTACGGCGTGGAGGCGGCAGCCAGGCTCGTACGGGACGCGGGCCTGACGGTGACGAGCCTGTGCCGGGGCGGCTTCTTCACAGCGATCGACGCCGCGGCGCGGGCCGCCGCCCTGGCCGACAACCGCAAGGCCGTCGACGAGGCCGCCACTCTCGGCACCGACACGCTCGTCCTGGTCTCCGGCGGCCTCCCACCCGGCAGCCGTGACCTCTTCGCCGCCCGCGAGCGCATCGCCGACGTGCTGAGGGAGCTGGGTCCCTACGCCGCCGAGCGCGGTGTCCGCCTGGCCATTGAGCCGCTGCACCCCATGTACGCCGCCGACCGCTGCGTCGTCTCCACCCTCGCCCAGGCACTCGACCTGGCCGAGCGCTTCCCGGCCGATCAGGTCGGCGTGGTCGTGGACACGTACCACCTATGGTGGGACGACACGATCGCCACCCGGATCGCCCGAGCGGGCGCCGGCGGCCGTATCGCCGCCTTCCAGCTCGCCGACTGGATCACCCCCCTCCCGGAGGGCGCCCTCCTGGGCCGCGGCCAACTCGGCGACGGCTCGGTCGACTTCCGCTGGTTCCGCGAACAGGTCGACGCGACCGGCTACGACGGCCCGATCGAGGTGGAGATCTTCAACCCGCGGCTCTGGGCGCGGAACGGCGCCGAGGTCCTGGCAGAGGTGGCCGACCGCTACCGCTCGCTGGTCCTCTAACTCCGTTGCACGGCCGCCGGAATGCCGCTACGGTCGCCGCGGCGCGAGAGACGCGTGCTCACCGGTGACGAGGGAGGTTGATGAATATGGCTGCCACCAGCCCTCGTCAGCATGCCCTCGTCCGGCCCGCGCGACGCTGAAGCGCGGACCGGGTCGTCCGAACGACCAGGAGCCCAACGTGTCTTCCTCCGTCCCAGCGACTTGTGCCGACCTGACCACCGACCGCCTCACCCTGCGGTCATGGACCCCCGCCGAGGCCACCGCTGTCCTCAACGGCGCCCGGCCGCCGCACTGGGCCGACGATTTCCCCGCCGAGGGCGACCAGGTGATCGTCGGCCTCTTCGCCGAGCACCCCGCCTGGCTGGAGCCGTACGGCCACCGTCAGATCATCGAGCGCGCCAGTGGCCTGGTGGTCGGCTCGATCGGCCTGTTCTGGCCGCCCGGCGACGGCACCCTCGAGATCGGCTACGGCATCGTGCCCTCCCGCCGAGGCCGCGGCTACGCCCCGGAGGCCACCCGTGCCCTCACCGAGTTCGCCTTGAGCGCGCCGGGCGTCCACACGGTCTACGCGACCGTGGAGCTGTCCAACCCGCCCTCGATCCGGGTCCTGGAAAGGTCCGGCTTCCAGCGCCGAGGCACGCACCCCGAGCACCACACCGCCCACTACCACTACCCGTCGGACGCGTCGGATGTGGCGGACGCATCGGACGCGTCGGATGTGGCGGAATGAGCGGACTTCTGGTGCGCCACCATGACCCCGGCGACGTACTCGCGCACCTGAAGGGTGGTGTTCCCGCTGGTGTAGAGCCCCATCCCCAACATCCCGAGCGGCACCGACGCGGCGAGGAGCCCCATCATCGTCGTCCAGGGGCGCTCAGCCTCGCAGTTCTCGTAGGCGTGGTCGCGGAAGGCGGGAGCGTCGCAGTCGTTCCCGTACCGCCCCGTCTCGTACGGGGTGAACATCTGGAAGGCCAGGTAGGCCCAGCTCAGCCCCGCCAGGAGCAAGAGCCCCATGCCCCAGCTGCGCATCCTTTGTGCGCGCACCACCCATGCCGTGCTGTCGGCGGCCCCGTTCATGCGCGTCCCTCCGGTTGCGGCGCAAAGGCATGAACATAACAGGCGCCCTGACGGAGTCCGACTCCCGAAAAGGTTGAGGAAACGCTGGACGAGCGAGGCGCGCACCGGGGCCGGAAGCCCGTTCCGGAACTGGCCTTCACCCCACCGGACGTGCGGCCCCACCCGAGGTTGTCGCGCGCTCGAAAAACTTCCGGAATCCGTGCAACCCTTTCGGGCCCATGCGGGTCGTACCTGTCATGGGGCTTCCTGGGGAGGGATCCGGGGGGATTCGAGGGAGCCTTACGGTGGGGGAGACGAGGGGCCCGGTCCACGGACCGGGCCCCTCGAAACACGTCCGCCGTCCTCAGTACGGGCTACGCCTCAGTACGGGCTACGCCTCAGTACGGGCTACGCCTCAGTACGGGCCACGCCTGAGAACGGCACACCGCTCCGCAGCAGCACATTCGCGTACGGCCGTGCCTCCCCGGTGCGTACGACCAGCTTGGCCGCGCCGGTCAGCGACTTGAGCTGCTCGTGCGGGACGAGCTCCAGCGCGGGGGCGGGGAAGAGCCTGTCGAGCAGCGCGGTCGCCGCCGCGTTGTGCTGCCGTACCTCCAGGGCCGCCGTGGCCCCCTCGACCACCACCTCGTCCAGCAGCCCGGTCAGCACCTGTTCGAAGGACGGCACCCCGGCCACGAGGGCGAGGTCCACGACGAGGGGCCCGGAGGGTATCGGCAGGCCCGCTCGCAGACCATGACCCCCTCGGTGTGGCCCAGCAGGGCGATTACGGCGCTCAGATGCCGGTTGAGGATTCCCGCGCGCTTCACAGGGCGCCCGCCAGGTCATCGGCGGTGGGGAAGGACGCCTGGGCGCCGGCCCCGGTCACCGCGGCGGCGCCCACGCGCACCGCGAACCGCACGGCGGTCTCCAGGTCGTCGCCGGCGCCGAGGCGCCAGCTGAGCGCCCCGGTGAAGGCGTCTCCGGCGCCCGTGGTGTCCACGGCCTCGACCGGGAGGCTGGGGACGTGGACCGTACGGTCGCGGTCGGCGACGAGCGCGCCGTCCCCTCCGAGGGTCACCACGACCGAGCGCGGGCCGCGCGCCAGCAGGGCCTGGGCCCACTTCTCGGGCGCCCCGGAGCCGCCCGCCGGATCGTCGCGCAGCAGGAACCGGGCCTCGTGCTCGTTGACCACCAGCGGATCGCAGGCGGCCAGGACGTCGTCGGGCAGGGGGGCGGGCGGCGAGGGGTTGAGCACCACGCGCGGGCCGGGGCGGTCGCCGAAGCCCGCGTGGGCCGCGCGGACCACCTCGGCGATCGTGTCCAGCGGGATCTCCAGCTGGAGCGAGACCACGCGCGCCGCGGCCAGCAGGCTGCCCGCGGCCCGGACGTCGTCCGGTGTCAGCCGGTGGTTGGCGCCGGGGGAGACCACGATGCTGTTGTCGCCCGAGGGGTCGACGGTGATCAGCGCGACCCCGGTGGGCGCGCCGCCGACGAGGACGCCCACGGTGTCGACCCCGGCCATCTGCTGCGACTCCAGCAGCAGCCGGCCGTAGTGGTCGTCGCCGACCCGGGCCAGCAGGGCCGTACGGGCCCCCAGCCGGGCGGCGGCGACGGCCTGGTTGGCGCCCTTGCCGCCCGGGTGGACGACCAGGTCGGAACCGAGGACCGTCTCGCCCGGCCCGGGGCGGCGGTCGACTCCGATCACCAGGTCGGCGTTGGCCGAGCCCACGACCAGCAGGTCGTAGTCGTGCATGCGGTACGTCCCTTTCTCTGCAGCTGTTGCCGGCCGCGGGTCGGCCCCGCGGCCCTCGCCCGGGCCGGCCCGTTCCCGGCCCCCGCCGACGGGCCGACGGGCCGACGGGCCGTCGGGCGCCGCGTGGCGGCAAGGCCGCGGGTCGGCCCCGCGGTCCTCGCCCGGGCCCGCCCGTTCCCAGCCCCCGCCGAGCGCCGACGCGCCGTCGGGCGCCGCGTGGGTGGCAAGCCTCCCAGACTCCCGAAGGCTCCCGGGGCACCTCGGGCGGGTACGCGGTGTCCGCACTGTCCGCCGGTGTACGCGGGTGTCCGCGGGTGTCCGCGGTCTCCTCCGGCGGTGGCCGGGGAGACCGCGGACCGGGGTCCGGGGCGGCGCCCCGGACACGGGGATCACTTGGCCGTGACGACCTTGACCGGCACCTTGACCGCCCCGGCGATCTTCTCCCCCTCAGCGGCCTTGATCGCGTTCCGTAGGACCATCCGCCCCAGCTCGCGAGGCTGCTGGGCGACGGTCGCGGCGAGGGTGCCGCCGTGGACCGCCTTGAGGCCGTCCGGGGTCCGTCGAAGCCGACGACCTTGGCGGATTTGCCCGCCTTGGACCCCAGCGCCTTGATCAGCACACGGGCGATCGTCCACCTCCTTGTGGAATCGATTACAGGGAGGATTGGAATCGATTACACCGAGGCTCGGCAAGATGCCGGACCGGCCGAAACCGGATCGTGATGTTCCGAGATGCGGCGGTCGCGGACCGGCCAGGTCCGGGGGTGTTGTCCACAGGTCGAACCGGCTGTCGGCTCCCGGCGGTACGGTCGGAGCATGCTCAAACTCGCGGTGGTCGAAGGGGTCCTGGAGCGGATCACCTACGCCAATGAGGAGAACGGCTATACGGTCGCGCGGGTCGACACCGGCCGCGGTTCGGGCGATCTGCTGACCGTCGTCGGCTCGCTGCTGGGCGCGCAGCCGGGCGAGTCCCTGCGGATGGAGGGCCGTTGGGGCTCCCATCCGCAGTACGGCAAGCAGTTCACCGTCGAGAACTACACGACCGTCCTCCCCGCCACCGTCCAGGGCATCCGCCGCTATCTCGGCTCGGGCCTGATCAAGGGCATCGGCCCGCGGATCGCCGACCGGATCACCGAGCACTTCGGCGTCGAGACCCTCGACGTCATCGAGCAGCGGCCCGAGCGGCTGATCGAGGTCCCGGGCCTGGGGCCCAAGCGAACCAAGATGATCGGGGCGGCGTGGGAGGAGCAGAAGGCCATCAAGGAGGTGATGATCTTCCTCCAGGGGGTCGGCGTCTCCACCTCCATCGCGGTGCGGATCTACAAGAAGTACGGGGACGCCTCGATCTCCGTGGTCAAGAACGAGCCGTACCGGCTGGCGGCCGACGTCTGGGGCATCGGCTTTCTCACCGCCGACAAGATCGCCCAGTCCGTCGGCATTCCCCATGACAGCCCCGACCGGGTCAAGGCCGGCCTGCAGTACGCGCTGTCCCAGTCCGCCGACAACGGCCACTGCTATCTCCCCGAGGAGCAACTGATCGCCGATGCCGTGAAGTTGCTCCAGGTGGACACCGGGCTGGTCATCGACTGTCTGGGGGAGCTGGCGGCCGAGGAGGGGGTGGTGCGCGAGCGGGTCCCGGGCCCGGACGGCGGCGAGCCGGTCTCCGCCGTCTATCTGGTGCCCTTCCACCGCGCGGAGATCTCCCTGGCGGGCCAGGTGCTGCGGCTGCTGCGCACCGACGAGGACCGGATGCCCGCCTTCCAGGGCGTGGACTGGGACAAGGCGCTGACCTGGCTGGCCGGGCGCACCGGCGCCGATCTCGCCCTCGAGCAGCGCGAGGCGGTGCGGCTCGCGCTGACCGAGAAGGTCGCGGTGCTGACCGGAGGGCCGGGCTGTGGCAAGTCCTTCACCGTGCGGTCGGTGGTGGAGCTGGCCCGCGCCAAGAAGGCCAAGGTGGTGCTCGCGGCCCCCACCGGCCGGGCCGCCAAACGGCTCGCCGAGCTCACCGGCGCCGAGGCGTCCACCGTCCACCGGCTGCTGGAGCTCAAGCCCGGCGGGGACGCCGCGTATGACCGGGACCGTCCGCTCGACGCCGACCTGGTGGTCGTCGACGAGGCGTCCATGCTCGATCTGCTGCTGGCCAACAAGCTGGTCAAGGCGGTCCCGCCGGGCGCCCATCTGCTCTTCGTGGGCGATGTGGACCAGCTGCCGAGCGTCGGCGCCGGTGAGGTGCTGCGGGATCTGCTGGCCCCCGGCGGCCCGGTTCCGGCGGTGCGGCTGACCCGGATCTTCCGACAGGCCCAGCAGTCCGGGGTGGTCACCAACGCCCACCGGATCAACGAGGGGGTGCCCCCGGTCACCCGCGGGCTGTCCGACTTCTTTCTCTTCGTCGAGGACGACACCGAGGAGGCCGGGCGGCTCACGGTGGATGTCGCGGCCCGCCGCATCCCGGCCAAGTTCGGCCTTGACCCCCGCCGTGACGTGCAGGTTCTGGCACCGATGCACCGTGGACCGGCGGGCGCGGGGGCGCTCAACGGGCTGCTCCAGCAGGCCATCACCCCGGCCCGTCCGGACCTGCCGGAGCGGCGTCTTGGGGGCCGGGTCTTCCGCGTCGGCGACAAGGTGACCCAGATCCGCAACAATTATGAAAAAGGGGCCAATGGGGTCTTCAATGGCACGGTCGGAGTAGTGACCTCCCTCGACACCGATGAGCAGCGGCTGACCGTGCTGACGGACGAGGACGAGGAGGTGCCGTACGACTTCGATGAGCTCGATGAGCTGGCTCATGCCTATGCGGTGACCATCCACCGATCGCAGGGCAGTGAGTACCCGGCCGTTGTGATTCCGGTGACTACCGGGGCCTGGATGATGCTGCAGCGCAATCTGCTCTACACGGCGGTGACCCGCGCCAAGCGCCTTGTGGTGCTGGTCGGCTCGCGCCGGGCGCTCGGGCAGGCGGTGCGCACCGTTTCGGCGGGAAGACGCTGTACGGCACTGGACCACCGGCTCGGCGGCGATGGACGAGCCGAGCGTGCCAAGAGGGTTTCCGAACGGTGACGAAGGGGGCAGGATGGCCGTGATGACGGCACTGAGTGCCGCCAAAAGGCCCTTCAATCGACCCCGAGTGCACGTTCGCTACCCGAGTAGGGGAAGGTGGGGGGAGTCAGGGCACCTCGAAGAAGAGAACCAGGACGTCGGTGAGGGATGACGTGAGCGACAACTCTGTAGTACTGCGGTACGGGGACGGCGAGTACGCCTACCCGGTGGTCGACAGCACCGTCGGCGACAAGGGCTTTGACATCGGCAAGCTGCGCGCCCAGACCGGTCTGGTGACCCTGGACTCCGGTTACGGCAACACCGCCGCGTACAAATCCGCGATCACCTACCTCGACGGTGAGCAGGGCATCCTGCGCTATCGCGGCTACCCCATCGAGCAGCTGGCGGAGCGCAGCTCGTTCCTGGAGACGGCCTTCCTGCTGATCAACGGCGAGCTGCCGACCGTGGACGAACTTGCCGCCTTCCGCGAGCAGATCACCACGCACACGCTGCTGCACGAGGACGTCAAGCGGTTCTACGACGGCTTCCCGCGCGACGCCCACCCGATGGCGATGCTGTCCTCCGTGGTCAGCGCGCTGTCGACCTTCTACCAGGACAGCCACAACCCGTTCGACCAGAAGCAGCGCGACCTGTCGACGATCCGGCTGCTGGCCAAGCTGCCGACCATCGCGGCCTACGCGTACAAGAAGTCGGTCGGCCATCCGTTCGTCTACCCGCGCAACGACCTCGGCTACGTCGAGAACTTCCTGCGGATGACCTTCTCGGTTCCGGCACAGGAGTACGAGCTCGACCCGACCGTGGTCAGCGCGCTCGACAAGCTGCTGATCCTCCACGCCGACCACGAGCAGAACTGCTCGACCTCCACGGTCCGGCTCGTCGGCTCCTCCCAGGCGAACATGTTCGCCTCGATCTCCGCGGGCATCAACGCGCTGTGGGGGCCCCTGCACGGCGGCGCCAACCAGTCGGTGCTGGAGATGCTGGAGGGCATCCAGGCGTCCGGCAGCGACGTCGACTCCTTCATCCGCAAGGTGAAGAACAAGGAAGACGGCGTGAAGCTCATGGGCTTCGGGCACCGCGTCTACAAGAACTTCGACCCCCGTGCGAAGATCATTAAGTCCGCGGCGCACGATGTCCTCTCCGCCCTCGGCAAGTCCGACGAGCTGCTCGACATCGCGCTCAAGCTCGAGGAGCACGCGCTCGCCGACGACTACTTCGTGGAGCGCAAGCTCTACCCGAACGTGGACTTCTACACCGGTCTGATCTACCGGGCGATGGGCTTCCCGACCGAGATGTTCACCGTGCTGTTCGCGCTCGGCCGGCTGCCGGGCTGGATCGCCCAGTGGCACGAGATGATCAAGGAGCCGGGCTCCCGCATCGGCCGCCCGCGCCAGATCTACACCGGCGTGGTCGAGCGGGACTTCGTCCCGGTCGAGCAGCGTTAAGGGCTCCGATCCGATAGGGGGTGCCCCCTGGGCACCCCTCCGTATCCGGCGTCCCCGTCCGGCGACTGGCCTGTGTCGACACCGGCTGAAAGCGTCCCGGAGGCGAACCGAGCCTTAAGAGCGAGAAGCGCCCCGCTTCCGATCCCCCCACGGGTCGGAGCGGGGCGCTTCCCGTGTCCCGGTGCGGATTCCCCCCACGGGATCCGGCCGGGCGTCCACGGGCCGTACAGGCCGTACCGCGACGCGATCTGCCGGGACGCGTACCTGCGGGAGGGCCGCTCAAAGCTCCCCGAGTACGTCGCCCCGGCCACGCGTAGCGGGATGCGTCCCCCAAGACGCATCCTCACCGTCCCATTAGACTCGCGTCCCCCCGCAATGGTTACGTTCGGTTGTATGTGATCTGCGTCTCTTGCCATAAGGGCCATAAAAGGGCAAGAGCCTCGATTTGAAGATCGAGGCTCTTGTGTATGGGTGTTGTGTGGCTTATGGACACTTGGTGAAGCTATGTGGACGCCGTGAAGGTCCGCAGTCGCAGGCTGTTCGTCACGACGAAGGCCGAGGAGAACGCCATCGCGGCTCCAGCGATCATCGGGTTGAGCAGTCCGGCCGCCGCGAGCGGCAGCGCGGCCACGTTGTAGCCGAAGGCCCAGAAGAGGTTGCCCTTGATGGTGGTCAGCGTCCGGCGTGCCAGCCGGATCGCGTCCGCCGTCACCCGCAGGTCGCCCCGGACCAGGGTCAGGTCGCCGGCCTCGATGGCCGCGTCCGTGCCGGTGCCCATCGCGAGCCCCAGATCCGCGGTGGCCAGGGCGGCCGCGTCATTGACGCCGTCACCCACCATCGCGACCGTACGGCCCTCGTCCTGCAGCCGCTTCACCACGTCCACCTTGTCCTGCGGCAGCACATCGGCGATGACCTCCTCGATGCCCACCTCGCGGGCGACCGACTCGGCGACGAGCCGGTTGTCGCCGGTCAGCAGCACCGGGGTGAGGCCGAGCGCGCGCAACTGGGTGACCGCCTCGGCGCTGGTCTCCTTGACGGCGTCGGCGACCAGCAGGATGCCGCGCGCCGCACCGTCCCAGGCCACGGCGACGGCGGTGTGCCCCTCCGCCTCGGCGGCCGTCTTGGCGGCTGCCAGCTCCTCGGGCAGCTCGATGGCCCACTGGCCCAGCAACTTCTCGCGGCCGACCAGCACCGCGTGCCCGTCGACCGTGCCCTGGACGCCGAGCCCGGGAACGTTGGCGAAGTCCTCGGGCACCAGGAGCGCGCCGACCCGCTCGGCCGCGCCATCCGCGACGGCCCGCGCGACCGGGTGTTCCGAGGCGTGCTCCACTGAGCCCGCGAGCCGCAGCAGCTCCTCCTCGGCCACGCCGGGCGCCGTGACGGCCCCGCGCAGCCGCATCCGTCCCGTCGTCACCGTGCCGGTCTTGTCCAGGACGACGGTGTCCACCCGGCGGGTCGACTCCAGCACCTCGGGGCCCTTGATCAGGATGCCCAGCTGGGCGCCGCGGCCGGTGCCGACCATGAGGGCGGTCGGGGTGGCCAGGCCCAGGGCGCACGGGCAGGCGATGATCAGGACGGCCACGGCGGCGGTGAAGGCGGCGGTCGCGTCGCCCGTCGCCAGCAGCCAGCCCAGCAGGGTGCCCAGCGCGATCAGCAGGACGATCGGGACGAAGATCCCGGAGACCCGGTCCGCGAGCCGCTGCACCTCGGCCTTGCCGTTCTGGGCGTCCTCCACCAGCTTGGCCATCCGGGAGAGCTGGGTGTCCGCGCCGACGCGGGTGGCTTCCACGACGATGCGGCCCGCCGTGTTGACGGTCGCGCCCGCGACCGCGTCGCCGACCACGACGTCCACCGGCACCGACTCGCCGGTCAGCATCGAGGCGTCCACCGCCGAGGAGCCCTCGACCACCGTGCCGTCGGTGGCGATCTTCTCGCCGGGGCGCACCACGAAGCGGTCGCCGACCACCAGCTCGCCGACGGGGATCCGCACCTCACGGCCGGCCCCTCGCCCACTACGACCCTCAACCGGGAGCGCTTCGCGCTCGCCCCCTTCGTACCGCAGGACGGCCACGTCCTTGGCGCCGAGCTCCAGCAGAGCGTGCAGCGCCGCGCCCGCCCGCCGCTTGGACTTCGCCTCCAGATAGCGGCCGAGAAGGATCAACGCGGTCACCCCGGCGGCCGCCTCCAGGTAGATCGAGGACGATCCGCCGGCCCGCGAGACGATGAGGTCGAAGCCGTGCCGCATCCCGGGCATGCCGGCGTCACCGAAGAACAGCGCCCAGAGCGACCAGCCGAGCGCGGCGAGGGTGCCGATGGACACGAGGGTGTCCATGGTGGCCGCGCGATGCCGGGCGTTGGTCCAGGCGGCCTTGTGGAAGGGGGCGCCGCCCCAGACGACGACGGGCGCCGCGAGGGTGAGCGAGAGCCACTGCCAGTTGTCGAACTGGAGCGACGGCACCATGGCCAGGAGAACGACCGGCAGGGACAGGGCGAGGGAGACGAGCATGCGGTGACGCAGGGAGTCCGGCTCCGCCTCGGCGCGCCCGGAGCCGCCCGGCGCCGCGTCCGGCGCTCCGGCGTCCTCGGTGGCGCGGGGCGCGGGCTCGGCGGGGCGCGGTTCCTCGGCGGTGTAGCCGGTCTTGACGACCGTGGCGATCAGGTCGGCGACCTCGACGCCGCCGCCGTAGGACACCTTGGCCTTCTCGGTGGCGAAGTTCACCGTGGCGGTGACGCCCTCGATGCGGTTGAGCTTCTTCTCGACGCGCGCCGCGCAGGACGCGCAGGTCATGCCGCCGATGGCGAGCTCGACCTCGGGCGTGCGCTCGGCTTCGGGAGCCGTGCTGGTCATGTCTGGTCTCCTGGGAGGAGGGCCGGGCCGTACGGCGGCTGTATGAGCAGGGCGGTACGGGCCCGGCGGGGATACGTCGGGGTGGATCAGTCCCGGCCGGCGAGCTCGTAGCCCGCCTCGTCGACGGCGGCGCGGACGGCCTCGTCGTCCAGTGGGGCGGCGGAGACCACGGTGACCTGGCCGGTGGAGGCCACGGCCTTGACGGAGGAGACGCCGTCGAGGGCGCCGATTTCCTCGGCGACGGCGCCCTCGCAGTGGCCACAGGTCATGCCGGTCACCTGGTAGACGGTGGTGATGCCGGAGCCGGTGTTCGCCTCGGAGGTCATGTGCTTCTCCTGTGTGGGGTGAGCGTGAAGATGGTGCGCAGGAGACGTCGGATGCCCCAGGGTCTCCTGACAGTGTCAACTCTATACCCCTAGGGGGTATTCCCGGAAGCTGGGGGTGCGCCGGTTCGCTACAGGGGTGTCGTGCCCGCGCGCGCTCCCCCTCGGACCGCCCGTGCGCCGGGGGCGAGGGGGATGCGGCCGGGCTGTCAGCGGGGGGTGGGCGCGGCCTCGGTGCCGAGGACCGGGGCGAGATAGCCGTACAGAGAGGCCTTCGTCTCGGCGATATAGGCCTCCCGCTCCTCGCCCTCATGGGCGAGCACCAGCTCAAGCCCGGCCTTGAACAGCGCGAACGCCATGATCGCGGTGCGCGTGCGCCGCTCGGGAGGGAGCTCGGGGTTGAAGACGCCGATCAGCTCCGCGACCCGGTCCTGTACGGAGTCGTGCAGCGCGGCGTGCTCCTCGATGACGCTGCCCGGTGCGTCGGAGGACTTGAGCAGGGCCAGGAAGGCCGGATTCGCGCAGTTGAACTCGATCATCGGATCGAGGACCGCGTCCAGCATCTCGCCCAGGGGGAGCGAGGCGTTCTCGACGGTGAAGACCAGGCCGTGGGTCTCCCGCATCCGGTGCGAGAGGCGCTCGCCGAGTTCGACGGCGATGGCCTCCTTGTTCGGGAAGAACTGGTACAGCGTGCCGGGGGACACGCCGGCCTCGCGGGCGATGGCGTTGGTGCTCGCCGAGGAGTAGCCGGAGCGGCAGAAGACGCTGGCGGCCGCGTCCAGCAGCTGCTGCACCCGGCGTTCGCCCCGCGCCTGCCGACGGCGCGGCTTCGCGGCTCCGGCGGGCTGGGCTGCCTTGCTCTCGGTCACTCGCAATCCCCGGCTCTCGGTGTTCGATTGACAAACGCGAGTGGTCGCTCGCATTCTTGAGAAACGCGAGCGGTCGCTCGTGTTTGCCAGTCTATGGGCAATCAGCGACCCGTGCTGCCTGCTGAAATATGGACGGCCGCATGGGCACAGGTGAAGGGGACACCGCGCCATGACCGTTGTCAACCGGCCGCCGGGGGACCGCCGGACCGCATCCGGGGACCAGCCACGGACAGGAGGATGGACGCGCCTGGTCACCGCCCGGCCCCGGCTGTCCCTGCTGATCGCCCTGGTCTTCACGGCGTTGGCCGTCGTGGCCGGCAGCGGTGTCGCCGACCGGATGGGCAGCGGCGGCTGGGACGACCCCGCGTCCTCGTCCGCGTACGCCACCAAGGCGCTGGAGAAGCGCTTCCCGGCCTCCCGGCCGAATCTCATCCTTCTGGTCGACAGCGGCCGGAAGACGGTTGACGATCCGGCCGTCGCCGCCGAGGGCCGCACCCTCGCCAAGAAGCTGGCGGGCGAGAAGGAGGTCACCGGCGTCACCTCCTACTGGGACACCGGCGCGCCCTCCCTGCGCCACCGGGACCGGGGCCAGGCGATCATCACCGCCCGGATCGTGGGCGACGAGTCGGCCTCCGGCAAGGCGCTGGAGCGGATAGCGCCCCGCTTCCGCGGCGATCACGGACCGGTCGAGGTGTCGGTCGGCGGTCCGGTCGCGGTCCGGCACGAGCTGCAGACCACCATCCAGGAGGATCTGCTGCGAGCCGAGGCCATCGCCCTGCCGATCACCCTGGTGTTGCTCGTCATGGTCTTCGGCAGCGCGGTGGCCGCCCTGCTCCCGCTCGGCGTGGGCGTCATCGCCATCCTGGGGACCGACGCGGTGCTGCGCGGCCTCACCGAGTTCACCGAAGTCTCGATCTTCGCGCAGAACCTGACCACCGCGCTCGGCCTCGGACTCGCCATCGACTACGCGCTGTTCATCGTGCGCCGCTTCCGCGAAGAGCTGGCCACGGGGGTGCCGGTGCTGACCGCCGTCGGCGCCACCCTGCGCACCGCCGGGCGGACCGTGCTCTTCTCGGCGCTGACCGTCGCCGTCTCGCTCGCGGCCATGCTGGTCTTCCCGCAGTACTTCCTGCGCTCCTTCGCCTACGCGGGGATCGCCGTGGTGCTGATCGCCGCTGCCGCCGCCCTGGTGGTGCTGCCCGCGGCGCTCGTCCTGCTCGGCCCCCGGGTCAACGCACTGGATCTGACGCGGCTGCTGCGCCGGGGCCGCCCGGCGCGGGGCGGTGAGCCCGGGGCGGGCTGGGGGCGGCTCGCCCGGCTGGTCATGCGGCGTGCCCCGCTCGTCACGCTGGCCACTCTGGCCGGTCTGGTCGCGCTCGGACTCCCCTTCCTGAGGGTGGAATTCGGCACCGCGGACGACCGTCAGCTGCCCGCGAGCGCCGAGTCCCATGTGGTCCAGCAGCACATCCGCGAGGGGTTCCCCGGCGGTCCCGGCGGGGCGGTGGAGATATTCGCCGAGGGCAGGAGCGACACCAAGGCCCTCGCCGACTACAGAGCCAAGCTCTCCGCCCTGCCCGATGTGGTGCGGGTGGACAGCCCCGCGGGCCAGTTCACGGGCGGCCGGCAGTCGGCCAGGCCCGGTCCGGCGGAGACGGCACGACTGGCCGGTGGGTCGGCATACATCACCGTGCTGCCCAAGGGTCAGTTCGTGGATGCCACCACCCAGGATCTGGTGCGGGACATCCGCGCCCTGCACCCGCCGTTCAAGACCTCGGTGACCGGCACCGCCGCCGTGCTGGTGGACACCAAGGACTCCATAGCCGACCGGCTGCCCTGGGCCGCCGCCATCATCGCCGCCGTCACCCTGCTGCTGGTCTTCCTGCTCACCGGAAGCGTGCTGATACCCCTTCAGGCGGTCGTGCTCAACGCGCTCAGTCTCACCGCGATGTTCGGCTCGGTGGTGTGGATCTTCCAGGACGGGCATCTGTCCGGTCCGCTCTCCTTCACCACATCCGGCGATATCGAGACCACGCTGCCGGTGCTGATGTTCTGCGTCGCCTTCGGGCTCTCCATGGACTACGGGGTCTTTCTGCTCTCCCGGATCAAGGAGGAGTACGACCGCACCGGGGACCATGAGGCGGCGGTGGAGTTCGGGCTGCGGCGCACCGGCGGGCTGATCACGGCGGCGGCGCTGATCCTCGCCGTGGTGATGGTGGCCATCGGCACCTCACGGGTCACCAACACCAAGATGCTGGGCCTTGGCATCGCCCTGGCCGTGCTGATGGACGCGATGGTGGTGCGCGGTCTGCTGGTGCCGGCGGTGATGCGGCTGACCGGCCGGGCCACCTGGTGGGCCCCGGGCCCGCTGCGCCGGCTGCACGCACGGATCGGGCTGAGCGAGGGGGAGCCCTCTCCCGCCGAGGGCGGCACGGCCGACGGGCACGCGGGCGGGCCCCGCAGCGAGGAGGGAGAGCTGCGGGACCCGGTGAGCGCGGGGCGTTAGGGCCCGCCCGCTCGCGACGCCGGCCTGCTGGATGCCGGTCTGATGATCAGGCCGGTTAATCCTTGGCCTCGCGTCGGGCGCGGCGGTTGCCGGGTCTGCGGGCCACCCAGGAGCGGATCGTATCCGCGAACCAGTACGGTTTGCCGCCCTCCACCAGATCGGGGGGCGGCAGCAGGCCGTGCTTGCGATAGGACCGTACGGTGTCCGTCTGCACACCGATATGCGCGGCGATCTCCCTGTAGGACCACAGCCTCCGGTCGGTCATCTCGCGTGCCCTTCCCGCGGACGCCGCGGCCACGGCCCGGTGGGGCCGTCGGGGGAGCCGGGGCGCGCCGCTCACGATCAATCAGCCTGTGCCCGGTGAACGACGCTGAGTGACCAGCGGCTAGGGGCTGTTGAACATCTGTGACGGAAGGCTCGTGGAGCTGTGACGGCTGTGACGCCCGAGTGACGCTCAGACTCGTAGCTCGGCCATCCGTTCGGTGATCTCGGACAGCCGCACCGGTCGGTGCTCCAGCCGGGACAGCTCACATGCCTCGGCCACCAGCAGGGCGTGCAGCGCCTGCTGCCCGGAGCAGGGGTTGGCGGCCTCGCCCCGGGCGGCCTGGACGAAGGCCGCCAGCTCCGCTCGGTACGCGCCCTCGAACCGCTCCAGGAAGGTGACCCAGGGCCGGGCGGGCCCGGCCGGACCGCCCGGTTCGGCGGAGGTGAAGGGCGTACGGTCGTCCAGCCCGACCACGAACTGGTCGCGCTCGCCGGACAGTTCCATCCGTACGTCATAGCCCGCGCCGTTGTAGCGGGTGGCGGTCGCGGTGACCAGCGTGCCGTCGTCCAGGGTCAGCAGCGCCGCGGCCGTGTCCACATCGCCCGCCTCCCGGAAGAAGGCGGCCCCGCCGGCCGAGCCGGACGCGAAGACCTCCACCACCTCCCGCCCCGTCAACCAGCGTACGGCGTCGAAGTCATGCACCAGACAGTCCCGGATCAGACCGCCCGAATGCGGCAGGAACTCCGGCGGTGGGGGAGCGGCGTCCGAGGTGATGGCCCGGATGGTGTGCACCCGGCCGAGCCGTCCGTCCCGAAGCGCCTCACGGGCGGCCCGGTACCCCGCGTCGAACCGCCGCTGAAAGCCGATCTGCAGCAGGGCCCCGGCCGCTTCGACCTCGCGCAGCGCGCGGACCGTGCCCGCGAGGTCCGGTGCTATGGGCTTCTCGCAGTACGCCGGCAGTCCGGCCCGCGCCGCGCGGGTGATCAGCTCGGCGTGCGAGGCGGTCGCGGTGGCGATCACCAGCGCGTCGATACCGCCGTCGAAGACGGCGTCCACCGACTCGGCGGCGATCGCGCCGATCCGGGTGGCCAGCCCGGCGGCCCGTCCGCTGTCCGCGTCGCCGATCAGCAGTTCGTCGACCCCGTCCGTCCCGGCCAGGGCGGCGGCGTGGAAGGAGCCGATCCGCCCCGCGCCGAGAAATCCGATGCGCATGGAGGTGTTCCCGTCTCGTCAGTGTGTCGGGTTCAGGAGATTCAGTCGGCTGGTCAGCGCGCCGGGCCGCACAACGGGCGACAGACAAGCAGGGACAGGTAAGAGGCAGGGACGGAAGGGGGCGGCGGGCCGGCCGTGGCGCCGGCCGGCCCGCCGGGTGTCAGCTGTAGAAGGCGGGGCGCTCGATCATCTCCACGGCCGTGCGCTCGCCCGTGGTCTGCGCCCGGACCCCCGCCTCGCACACGGCGGCCGCCGCATAGCCGTCCCAGGCGCTCGGACCCTCGACCTCGCCGCGCCGGGTGGCGTTGACCCACGCCTGCACCTCGCGGTCGTACGCCTCCTCGAAGCGGGCCACGAAGTCCGGGGCGATCTCGCCGCCCCAGGTGCCGGGCCGGTTGACCAGCATGCCGTGGGCGTCCCCGACCCGGGCGGTGCCGCGCTCACAGACCGCCTCGGCCTGCACCTGGTAGCCAAAGCCGCAGGTGGCGAACATCTCGACATTGACGATCGCGCCGCCGGTGGTCTCGAAGATCACCAGCTGGGGGTCGCTGAGCCCCTCGGGGGCGCCCGAGTTCGGGGTCGGCTTCAGCACCGTGACGGTGGAGATCTCCTGCTCCAGCAGCCAGCGGGACTGGTCCATCTCATGCACCACGGAGTCGGTGATGAGCATCTGGGTGGTGAAGTACGGGTGCGTGGACGCGTTGCGGTGGCGGCAGTGCAGCATCAGCGGCCGGCCGAGATCGCCGCTCGCCAGCAGGCTCTTGAGCTTCATGAACTCGGTGTCGTAACGGCGCATGAAGCCGACCTGCACGCGGCGGTGGCCCAGCCGCTGCTCGGCCTCCAGGACCCGCAGTGCCGACGCCGAGTCCGGCGTCAGCGGCTTCTCGCACAGTACCGGCAGATCGTGCTCGAACGCGCTGAGCAGTGCGGCCTCATGCGCCGGGCCGGGCGAGGCGATGAGGACGGCGTCGACACCGGGCGCGGCCATCGCGGCGGCCGGATCGGTGAACGCCTGACAGCCGTCGGCGCTGTCGGCGACCGCCTTGGCGCGTGCCTCGTCGATGTCGACCACGGCCGTCACCCGTGCGCCGCTGATCACGTCCTTGATCCGGCGGACATGGTCGGCGCCCATCTTGCCGGTGCCGATGACGGCGACCCCGAGCGTTCCCTGCTGCGTCATATCCTTCTTTCCTCTCTCGTCGGGCGTCTCTTGTCAGGCGCCGCAGGAGCGCAGGAAGCGGCGGGTGCGCTGGGCGATCGGGAAGGGCTGGTCGGGCGGGCAGGGGTACATGTCCTGCTCGACGATGGCGAAAAGATCCACATCGAGGTTCTGGGCGGCGGTCAGGACCGGTTCGAGCTCCGGGACGCCGTTCGGCGGTTCGCACATGACGCCGCGCTGGACGGCCGGGCCGAACGGGATCTCGTTCTTGACGACATCGGCGAGGATCGCCGGGTCGACCTGCTTGAGGTGGAGGTAGCCGATGCGCTCGCCGTAGGTCTCGATCAGCTTGACGCTGTCGCCGCCGCAGTACGCGTAGTGGCCGGTGTCCAGACACAGGTTGACCAGGTCGGAGTCGGTGGCGTCGAGGAAGCGGGCGACGTTCTCCTCGGTGTCGATATGGGTGTCGGCGTGCGGATGGACGACGATCTCGAGCCCGTAGCGCTCGCGCACCTCGCGGCCGAGCCGCTCCATCCCGGTGGCCAGATGGCGCCACTGCCCGGCGGTGAGCGTCGGCGGCTCGATCAGCTCGGCGGTCTTGTCGTCCCGCCAGAAGGACGGGATGACCACGAGGTGCTTGGCGTTCATCGCCCGGGTCAGCTCGGCCACCTGGGAGACATGCTCCCAGGTGGCGTCCCAGACGTCGGGCCCGCGGTGCAGCGAGGTGAAGACCGTGCCCGCCGAGACGGTGAGGCCGCGGCGGCCGGTCTCCTCGGTGAGCCGGGCCGGGTCGGTCGGCAGATAGCCGTACGGACCCAGCTCGATCCACGCGTAGCCGGCCTCCGTGACCTCGTCGAGGAAGCGCTGCCAGGGGACCTGCTGCGCGTCGTCGGGGAACCACACCCCCCACGAGTCGGGGGCCGAGCCGACCCGGATGCGGTCCAGGGCGGGTGCGGGGGAGGCGTCGGCAGTCATGGAAGAGGGTCTCCTCGCTGTGCTGGGTGCCCGTGTCGTGCTGTTTTGTGCAGCTTCACGGTCGGGGCGTGCGGCCGTCAAGGCTTCGTCAGGACATTCGGACGTTATGTCAGAACGTCGGATCAGGGGGACGGTGTGGTCACCTCCTCCGGCAGCTCCTCCACATCGACCCCGCGGACCTGGGCGAGCTCATGCTTGAGCGCGGCGAGCTCGGCGCCGCCGGCCATGTGGTTGGTCAGCTCCTCCAGGGTGACGTCCGCGCGGGCGGCGCTCAGCTCCAGGGCGCCGAGCCTGAGCACCGAGAAGTGGTCGCCGACCATATAGGCGTGGTGCGGGTTGTGGGTGATGAAGATGACGCCGAGCCCGCGCTCGCGCGCTGCCGCGATGTACTTGAGCACGACGCCGGACTGCTTGACGCCGAGCGCCGCGGTGGGCTCGTCCAGGATCAGCACCCGGGCGCCGAAGTGCACGGCCCGGGCGATGGCCACGGACTGCCGCTGGCCGCCCGAGAGGGTGCCGATGGGCTGGTCCAGGTTGTCGAGGTGGATGCCCATCGCGGACAGCTCCTCACCGGTGGTCCGCTTCATCCGCTCGATGTCGAGCCGGCGCACCGGCCAGGGGCCGCGGGTCAGCTCGGAGCCGAGGAAGAAGTTCCGCCACACCGGCATCAGCGGCACGGTGGCCAGATCCTGGTAGACGGTGGCGATGCCCAGGTCCAGGGCCTCGCGCGGAGTGTTCAGCCGCACCGGCTTGCCGTCGACGAGATACTCGCCCTCGTCATGCCGGTGCAGCCCGGAGATGATCTTGATGAGGGTGGACTTGCCGGCGCCGTTGTCGCCCAGCACGCAGGTCACCCGGCCCGGCCGGACATCGAGGTCGATGTCCGTCAGGGCGCGGACCGTGCCGTAGAGCTTGCCGACGCCCTTGAGCCGGACCACCGGCTCATCGGCGTCCGCGGGCCCGGTGGCGCCGGCCCCGGGGATGTCGTTCGGTGCCATTCCCATCACCTCCTGGCGGCCTGACGGCGCACCCACAGATTGACGAGCGTCGCGAGCAACAGCATCACGCCGACGAAGAACTTGAACCAGTCGGGGTTCCAGTTGGCGTAGACGATGCCCTGGTTGACCATGCCGAAGATGAAGGCGCCCAGGACCGCGCCGATCGCGGAGCCATAGCCGCCGGTGAGCAGGCAGCCGCCGATCACCGCCGCGATGATGTAGTAGAACTCATTGCCGACGCCCTCTCCGGCCTGCACGGTGTTGTACTCGAAGAGCAGATGCATGCCGACGAACCAGGCCGCGAAGCCCACCGTCATAAACAGGGCGATTTTGGTGAGGTTCACCGGTACGCCGACGGCCCGCGCGCTCTCCTTCGAACCGCCGGCCGCGAAGATCCAGTTGCCGAACTTGGTGCGCAGCAGCACCCAGGTGGCGAGGGCGGCGAAGCCCAGCCACCACAGCACGGTCACGTTCACCTCGACGCCGAAGACGGGGATCTCGGAGGCGAAGAGCGACTTCGCCTGGTCGAAGCCGTCCATGTCATTGATGGTGTCGGTGGCGACGTTGCCGGTCAGCAGCTTGGTGACGGCCAGATTGGCGCCCTGGAGCATCAGAAAGCTGGCGAGGGTCACCAGGAAGCTCGGCAGCCCGGTCCTGATCAGCAGCAGACCGTTGACCAGACCCACCGTGAGCGAGGCGAGCAGGGCGATGACCACGCCCGCCCAGACATTGGCGGTGAGCTGGAAGCTGATCATGCTCGCGGTCAGCGCCGAGGTGGTGACGGCGACACCGGCCGACAGATCGAACTCGCCGCCGATCATCAGCAGGGAGACGGCGAGCGCCATGATGCCCATGGTGGACGCCTGGTAGAGGACGGTGGCGAAGGAGTCGGCCTGACGGAAGGTCGGGGCGACGGCGAAGAAGAAGACATACACGCCGATGGCCGCGGCCAGCGCGCCGATCTCGGGGCGGGCCAGCGCCCGCCGGGCCAGCGAGCGCTCGGCGGTGCGGCTCCCCGGCTTCGCCGCGGGGGAGGCCGGCGGGGTGGTCGCCGCGGGCGTGGCGGTGTGGCTCATCGTGGGATCACCGCGTCCCCTTCAGGGCGAACTTCGCAACGGTGTCCACGTTGCCCTTGGTGACGAACGCGGGCCCGGTCAGCACCGGCTGCTCACCGCCGCCGCTGAAGTTGCCGTTGTTCTCGTAGAGCCACATGGAGTCGATGGCCAGATAGCCCTGCAGGTAGGGCTGCTGGTCGACGGCGAACTCCACGTCCCCGCTCTTGACGGCCGTAACCAGGTCCTTGTTGAGGTCGAAGGTGGCGACCTTCGCCTTGCCGCCGGCGTCCTTGGCGGACTGAACGGCGGTCAGGGCGAACGGGGCGCCCAGGGTCACGACATGGTCGATGCTCGAGTCCTGCTTGAGCTTCGCGGCGATCGTGGACTTGACCGACGGCATGTCGGTCCCATTGACATAGAGCGTGTCCGTCTTGCCCTTGAAGGTCTTCTTCACGCCCGCGCACCGGGCCTCCAGGGCGACATGGCCCTGCTCCTGGATCACGCAGATGCTGTGCTTGGCGCCCACCTCGTTCAGCCGCTTGCCGAACGCCTCACCGGCGATGGACTCGTCCTGCCCGAAGAACTCCAGCAGGCCCATGTCCTTCCACTGGTCGAGCCCGGCGTTGAAGGCGACGACCGGGATCCCGGCCTTCCTGGCCTTGGCCACCGCGGACTTCATCGCGTCGGGCTTGGCGAGGGTGATCGCGATGCCGTCGACCTTCTGGTCGATGGCGTTCCGCACGAGGCTCGCCTGATCCGCGCCGCTCGGGTTGCCGGAGTAGACGAGCTCGATGTTGTCCTTGGCCGCCGCTGCCTTGGCGCCTTTGCGCACCGTGTCCCAGAAGGTGTCGCCCGGCGGCGCGTGAGTGATCATCGCGATCTTCAGGCGGGGGGTGTTGGCCTTTCCGGCGGAGATGTTGTCGTCGGCTTCCTGGGCCTTCTTGCCGCCGTGGCTGCTGCAGCCCGCCGCGAGGACGACGGTTGCGGTGACGAGCGCGGCGAGTCCCGCTCTGCGGCGTCGAGTGAATCTGAGGTCCATCTGTTCCAGCACCTCTCAAAGGCAGGTCCGTTGTTGACACGGCCGTTGCTGAACGGGAGCCAACTCCCCGTGGCTGTCACCTGTCAAGGCTTTGTCATGACAACATTTCATCTGGACGTAACGAGGCGATAACGCGCGTCGATGTGTCTGGTGCGTACGTCCGAATGTAAGGACAAATCCTTGACAGCGAGTGGGGGACACGTCTAGACCTGAAGAGGCCGGGCTCGCCCCGGTGTTCCGTGCATCACCACCCTGAGCTGCGTCTTTCCCGAAGGGGCACGCATGAGTGAGCCGTACGACCTGATCACGATGGGCCGCATCGGAGTGGATCTCTATCCGCTGCAGACCGGTGTGCCTCTGCCGCAGGTCGAGTCATTCGGAAAGTTCCTCGGCGGCTCGGCGACCAACGTCGCGGTGTCCGCGGCCCGGTTCGGCCGCCGCTCGGCGGTCATCAGCCGCACCGGAGCGGATCCGTTCGGTGACTACATCCACCAGGAGCTGCGTGGATTCGGGGTGGACGACCGCTTCGTCACCCCCGTCGCCGAATACCCCACCCCGGTCACCTTCTGCGAGATCTTCCCGCCCGACGACTTCCCGCTCTACTTCTACCGCCGCCCCAAGGCTCCCGATCTGGAGATCCACCCCGAAGAGCTGGACCTCGACGCGGTCCGCGCCGCCCGGATCTTCTGGATGACCGGCACCGGCCTCAGCGAGGAGCCCAGCCGCACCAGCACCCTCGCCGCGCTCGCCGCCCGCGCCAGGAGCGGCATCACCGTCTTCGACCTCGACTGGCGGCCGATGTTCTGGAGCGACCCCGACGCGGCCCGCCCCTACTACGCCGAGGCGCTGCGCCACGCCACCGTCGCCGTCGGCAACGTGGACGAGTGCGAGATCGCCACCGGTGTGCGCGACCCAAAGGCCTGCGCCCAGGACCTGTTGGACGCGGGCGTCGAGCTGGCCATCGTCAAACAGGGCCCCAAGGGCGTCCTGGCCGTGCACCGCGACGGCACCGCCATCGAGGCCCCGCCGGTCCCCGTCGAGGTCGTCAACGGACTCGGCGCGGGCGACGCGTTCGGCGGCGCCCTGTGCCACGGGCTGCTCGCCGGCTGGGACCTGGAGCGCATCATGCGGTACGCCAACGCCGCGGGCGCCATCGTCGCCTCCCGCCTCGCCTGCTCCTCCGCGATGCCGACCGAAGCCGAGGTCAAGGCCCTGCTCGCCGGAGACTGAGACAGCTCGCCGGGGACCGGTATCGGCGCCCGGCCCTCCCCCCACTCCCCATGACGGGACCCCCGGGATCCGTATGGTCCTCAGAATCGCGAACGCGAGGAGTTCTCGTTGAGCATCAGCATCTCCGACTTGGTCACGGTGCGGAGCCGGCACCCGGAGGCCATCGCCGAGGCGGCCGCCCGCCGGGTCCGCCGCCCCCTCATCGGCGACAGCGGCCGTCTGATGATCGTGGCCGCCGACCATCCGGCGCGCGGCGCCCTCGCCGTCGGCGGCCAGAGGCTGGCCATGGCCAACCGGGCCGATCTGCTGGAGCGGCTGTGCGTGGCCCTGTCCCGCCCCGGCGTCGACGGGGTGCTCGCCACCGCCGACATCCTGGAGGATCTGCTGCTGCTCGGCGCCCTCGACGGCAAGATCGTCATGGGTTCGATGAACCGCGGCGGGCTGGCCGGCGCCTCCTTCGAGCTGGACGACCGCTTCACCGGCCACCGCCCCCAGGACATCGCCCGCCTCCGCTTCGACGCCGGCAAGCTGCTGCTGCGCATCGACTACGACGACGCCGGCTCGCTGACCACCATGGTCTCCACCGCCCGCGCCATCGACGAGATGGCCGAGCGCCGGTTGCCCGTCTTCGTCGAGCCGTTCATCTCCCGCCGGATAGCCGGGAAGGTCTCCAACGACCTGAGCGCGGAGGCCGTCACCAAGTCCATCGCCATCGCCTCCGGGCTCGCCGGCACCTCCGCGTACACCTGGCTGAAGGTGCCGGTCACCGACGACCCCGACGAAATGGCCGCCGTCATGGAGACGAGCACCCTGCCGGCGGTGCTGCTCGGCGGTGACGTCGGCCCGTCCGCGAAGGCCCAGGAGGGTACGTACGAGAAATGGCGCAAGGCTCTGCGCCTGCCCACCGTCCAGGGCCTCGTCGTCGGCCGCTCGCTGCTCTATCCGGCGGAGGGCAGCGTCGAGACCGCCGTGGACACCGCCGTCGGGCTGCTCTGAGCGGCCCCTTCCGCACCGAAAGGCTGAGACTTCACGCCATGACTGATCCTGACCAAGGCTTCCATGTGCGGGCCGGCAAGGCGGCCGAGGGCCCCTATGCCGTGGACATCGACCCCGGGCGGGCCGGGTGGGGCTACTCCTCCCTGCGCGTCCTCGATCTGCCGCCCGGCGGCTCGCACTCCCTGGCCACCGGGGACAGCGAGTGGATCGTGCTCCCGCTGAGCGGCGGCTGCACGGTGGTCACCGAGGGCGAGACCTTCGAACTGCACGGCCGCGAGAGCGTGTTCAGCGGGGTGAGCGACTTCGCGTATCTGCCGCGCGACGCCCACGCCCGGATCGCCAGCGGTGAGGGCGGCCGCTTCGCGCTCACCGGCGCCCGCTGCGAGCGCCGGCTGCCCGCGCGCTACGGACCGGCCTCCGCCGTCCCCGTGGAGCTGCGCGGCACCGGGAACTGCTCCCGCCAGGTCAACAACTTCGCCGCGGCGGCCCCCGCCGGAGGCGGGACATCAGGTGGCGGTTTCCAGTGCGACAAGCTCATCGCCGTCGAGGTGCTCACCCCCGGCGGCAACTGGTCCTCGTACCCGCCGCACAAGCACGACCAGTGCCGCCCCGGCGAGGAGAGCGAGCTGGAGGAGATCTACTACTTCGAGATCGCCGAGGCCCACGGCAGCGAGGGCATCGGCTACCAGCGGGTCTCGCCCTCCGGCCACGGCCGCGGCACCGACGTCCTCGCCGAAGTCCGCTCCGGCGACGCCGTTCTGATCCCCGACGGCTGGCACGGCCCGTCCATCGCGGCCCCCGGCCATGACATGTACTACCTCAACGTCATGGCGGGCCCCGAGGCGGAGCGCGCCTGGCTGATCTGCGACCACCCCGACCACGCCTGGATCCGGTCCACCTGGCCGGACCAGCCCGTCGACCCCCGTCTGCCCCTCTACCAAGCCCCCGATGGAGACCCACGATGAACGCCTCGGCAGCGCGCCGCCTCACGGTCGCCCAGGCCCTGGTGGAGTTCCTGGCCCACCAGTACACCGAGCGGGACGGGCGGCGGCACCGCCTGATCAACGCCACCTGGGGCATCTTCGGCCACGGCAATGTGGCCGGGCTCGGTCAGGCGCTGCTGGAGTCCGGCCGGGAGACCATGCCGTACCTCCAGGGCCGTAACGAGCAGGCGATGGTGCACGCCGCGGTCGGCTACGCCCGGCAGTCCAACCGGCTCGCCGCCCAGGCCGTCACCACCTCCATCGGGCCCGGCGCCACCAACCTCGTCACCGGCGCGGCGCTGGCCACCATCAACCGGCTGCCGGTGCTGCTGCTGCCCGGCGACATCTTCGCCACCCGCCCCGCCGACCCGGTGCTCCAGCAGCTCGAAGTCCCGTACGCGGGCGATCTGTCCGTCAACGACTGTCTGCGCCCGGTCTCCCGGTACTTCGACCGCGTCGTACGGCCCGAGTCGCTGATCCCGGCCGCGCTCCAGGCCATGCGGGTGCTGGCCGACCCGGCCGACACCGGCGCCGTCACCCTCGCCCTGCCGCAGGACGTGCAGGCCGAGGCGTTCGACTGGCCCGAGGAGTTCTTCGCCGACCGGGTCTGGCATGTGCGCCGCCCGGCCCCCGAGCCGGCCGAGGTCACCGCCGCCGCACAGGCGGTCCGGGCCGCCCGCAGGCCCCTGATCGTCGCGGGCGGCGGCGTCCACCACAGCGAGGCCGAGGAGGCGTTGCGCGCCTTCGCCGACGCCACCGGTGTCCCGGTCGCCTCGACCCAGGCGGGCAAGGGCTCGCTCCGGTACGACCACCCCGCCGACATCGGCGGCATCGGCCACACCGGCACCGCCGTCGCCGACGACCTCGCCCGCACCGCCGATCTGGTCATCGGCGTCGGCACCCGCTACAGCGACTTCACCACCGCCTCCGCGACGCTCTTCGCCGACCCCGACGTGCGCTTCCTGAACCTCAACATCGCCCCGTTCGACGCCCACAAGCTGAGCGCCACCACCCTGGTCGCCGACGCCCGCGCGGGCCTGGAAGCGCTCACCGAGGCGCTCGCCGGACACCGGGTCGAGGGCGCCTACGAGGCGGAGTACCGTGCGGGCAAGGACCGCTGGGAGCGGCGCGTGGACGCCGCGTACGCCGCCGGGGACGACTCCGTCCGCCCGTCCCAGCCCCAGGTCCTGGGGGCCCTGGACGCGGTCGTCGGCGACGACGACGTGGTGATCAACGCGGCCGGCTCGCTCCCCGGCGATCTCCACAAGCTGTGGCGCGCCCGCTCGCCCCGCCAGTACCACCTGGAGTACGGCTACTCCTGCATGGGCTACGAGATCCCGGGCGCCATCGGGGTACGGCTCGCCGCGCCCGACCGCCCGGTGTGGGCGCTGGTCGGGGACGGCACGTATCTGATGATGCCGACCGAGATCGTCACCGCGGTCCAGGAGGGCATCAACATCAACATCGTGCTGGTCCAGAACCACGGCTACGCCTCGATCGGCGGTCTGTCGGAGGCGACCGGCGGCGAGCGCTTCGGCACCGCCTACCGCTTCCGGTCGGACGACGGCACGTACACCGGCGATCCGCTCCCCGTCGATCTGGCCGCCAACGCCGCCTCGCTCGGCATGGAGGTGCTGCGCGCCGGGAGCGTACGGGAGCTCCGCGCAGCGCTCGCGGCGGCCCGTGCGTCAGACCGCCCCACATGTGTCTATGTGGAGACCGAAACAGCAGACACAGTGTCGGGCGCACCCGCCGCGCAGGCGTGGTGGGATGTGCCTGTCGCGGAGACCGCGACCCGCCCGGCCGCCGTGAAAGCCCGCGAGGACTACGACCGACAGGCCGCCGCCCGCCGCCGCCACCTCTGACGTTTTCCGAGAGAAAGGCTCCGCACCCATGAAGACCGTCAACCACTGGATCGGCGGCAGGACCGTCGAGGGCGCGTCCGGCACGCACGGGCCGGTCTACAACCCCGCCACCGGCGCCCAGGACACCCGGGTCGCCCTCGCCTCCGTGGAAGAGGTCGACACGGCCGTCGACGCCGCCAAGGAGGCGTTCCGCTCCTGGGGTCAGGTATCCCTCGCCAAGCGCACCGCGATTCTCTTCAGGTACCGGGAGCTGCTGGACGCCCACCGCGACGAGATCGCCGAGCTGATCACCGCCGAGCACGGCAAGGTCCACTCGGACGCGCTCGGCGAGGTGGCCCGCGGTCTGGAGATCGTCGAGCTGGCCTGCTCCCTCTCCGAGAAGCTCAAGGGCGAGCTGTCCACCCAGGTCTCCTCCGGCGTCGATGTCGCCTCGATCCGCCAGCCGTTGGGTGTCGTCGCGGGCATCACGCCGTTCAACTTCCCGGCCATGGTGCCGATGTGGATGTTCCCGGTGGCCATCGCCTGCGGCAACACCTTCGTCCTCAAGCCCAGCGAGAAGGACCCCTCGGCTTCCTTCCGGCTGGCGGAGCTGGCCGCCGAGGCGGGGCTGCCGGACGGTGTGCTCAATATCGTCAACGGCGACAAGGTGGCCGTCGACCGGCTGCTGGAGCACCCGGACATCGCCGCCGTCAGCTTTGTCGGCTCCACGCCGATCGCGAAGTACATCCAGTCCAAGGCGGTCGAGCACGGCAAGCGGGTGCAGGCGCTCGGCGGCGCCAAGAACCACATGCTGGTGCTGCCCGACGCCGATCTGGACTTCGCCGCGGACAACGCCATCAACGCGGCCTACGGCTCGGCCGGTGAGCGCTGCATGGCGGTCTCGGTCGTGGTCGCGGTCGGTGAGACGGGCGACGAGCTGGTGAAGAAGATCGCCGACCGGGCCGCTCGCCTGCGGATCGGCCCCGGCAACGACCCGGCCTCCGAAATGGGCCCGCTCATCACCAAGGAGCACCGGGACAAGGTCGCCTCCTACGTCCACGGGGCCGCGGCCCAGGGCGCCGAGGTCGTCGTGGACGGCACCGGCCTCACGGTCGAGGGCCACGAAAACGGCTTCTTCCTCGGCGTCTCGCTGCTGGACAAGGTCCCGCCGACCGCCGACGCCTACCGCGACGAGATCTTCGGCCCGGTGCTGTGCGTGGTGCGCGCCGAGACCTACGACGAGGCCATCGCGCTGATCAACAGCTCCAAGTGGGGCAACGGCACCGCCATCTTCACCCGCGACGGCGGCGCCGCCCGCCGCTTCCAGCTGGAGGTGGAGGCGGGCATGGTCGGCGTCAACGTGCCGATCCCGGTGCCCGTCGGCTACCACTCCTTCGGCGGCTGGAAGGACTCGCTCTTCGGCGACCACCACATCTACGGCAACGACGGGGTGCACTTCTACACCCGTGGCAAGGTCGTCACCACCCGCTGGCCGGACCCGAGCGACGGGGGTATCAACCTGGGCTTCCCCCGTAACCACTGAGACGCATGTGACGGCAGATTCGCACGTCTGAGTGGTTTCGCCACCCCCCGGCCGGACTTGGTCCGCCGGGGGGTGTTCAACTGTTCGCTCTTGCGGTCGATTGAGTGAGTGTTAGCGGGTTCAAGTGATGTTATGATCTTGTCTATGAACCTTACGGAGTGGGC
>NZ_JBEXHC010000020.1:2266-145169 GCF_040607655.1 Streptomyces sp. NPDC005266 | reverse complement strand
ACGCCCGGTTACATTTCGAACCCGGAAGCTAAGCCTTTCAGCGCCGATGGTACTGCAGGGGGGACCCTGTGGGAGAGTAGGACGCCGCCGAACAATTTGTGTAAAGACCCCGAAGGGAACACTCCCTTCGGGGTCTTTTTGTCGTTATCGGAGCCTTTTCGTTGTTATATGCCCTTGGCCCCGGTGCGGGGCCCAGGTGGCGGTACCGGTAGAGTCAGGGAGCATCATCGGCCTGTTCTCACAGGAGGCTCCCGGGTGGAGGTACAGGAGACACGGGTCCAGACGGACCGTGTGCTCACCATCCCGAACATCCTCAGCGCGGCGCGCCTCGTCGGCGTGCCGCTTTTCCTGTGGCTGATCCTCCGGCCCGAGTTCGGCGGGCCCAAGAGCGATGGCTGGGCGCTGCTGGTGCTGGCGGTCAGCGGTGTGAGCGACTACCTCGACGGCAAGCTGGCCCGGCGCTGGAATCAGATCAGCAGCCTTGGCCGGATCCTCGACCCGGCCGCCGACCGGCTCTACATTCTGTCTACACTCGTCGGCCTCACCTGGCGCGAGATCCTGCCCCTCTGGCTGCCCGCGGTACTCCTCGCGCGGGAACTGGTGCTGCTGGTGATGGTCTGGATCCTCCGCCGCCATGGCTATCCACCGCCCCAGGTGAACTTCCTCGGGAAGGCTGCCACCTTCAACCTCATGTACGCCTTCCCCTTGCTCCTTCTGAGTGATGGAAGCGGCTGGCTTCACACGACCGCCGCTATTTTCGGATGGGCGTTCGCCGGATGGGGTACAACACTCTATTGGTGGGCAGGAGTCCTCTACGTGGTGCAAGTCCGCCGACTCGTCAAGGCGGACGCCACGGCCGACTGAGCTCGCCGTTGCGGCAACCTGTGAGGCCGGGTGCCCGTAGCGATATCTATGGGCCATCGGGCGCGCACGGTCGGCATGACCGTCGTCTCTTCAAGGAGGACGCTTCCGACATGAAGGCCGTCGTGATGGCCGGAGGCGAAGGAACTCGCCTGCGCCCGATGACCTCGACCATGCCCAAGCCGCTGCTGCCCGTGGCCAACAGGCCGATCATGGAGCATGTGCTGCGGCTGCTGAAGCGGCATGGACTGAGCGAGACCGTGGTGACCGTCCAGTTTCTCGCTTCCCTGGTCAAGAACTATTTCGGTGACGGCGAGGAGCTCGGCATGGAGCTCACGTACGCCAACGAGGAGAAGCCACTCGGCACCGCCGGCAGTGTCAAGAACGCGGAGGAGGCGCTCAAGGACGACACCTTTCTGGTGATCTCCGGCGACGCCCTGACCGATTTCGACCTCACCGATCTGATCAATTTCCATAAGGAAAAGGGAGGGCTGGTCACCGTATGCCTGACGCGCGTTCCCAATCCGCTTGAGTTCGGTATCACCATCGTCGACGAGGCGGGCCAGGTCGAGCGCTTCCTGGAGAAGCCCACCTGGGGCCAGGTCTTCTCCGACACCGTGAACACCGGCATCTATGTGATGGAGCCGGAAGTCTTCGACTATGTCGAGCCCGACGTTCCCGTCGACTGGTCCGGCGATGTCTTCCCGCAGCTCATGAAGGAGGGCAAGCCGATCTTCGGCTATGTCGCCGAGGGCTACTGGGAGGACGTCGGCACCCATGAGAGTTATGTGAAGGCCCAGGCCGACGTCCTGGAGGGCAAGGTCGACGTCGAGCTCGACGGATTCGAGATCTCGCCCGGCGTATGGGTCGCCGAAGGCGCGGATGTGGATCCGGACGCCGTACTCCGCGGCCCGCTCTACATCGGCGACTACGCCAAGGTGGAGGCCGGCGCCGAGATCCGCGAGCACACCGTCGTGGGCTCCAACGTCGTCGTGAAGAGCGGCGCCTTCCTCCACAAGGCGGTCGTCCACGACAACGTGTATGTCGGCCAGCAGAGCAATCTGCGCGGCTGCGTGATCGGCAAGAACACCGACATCATGCGTGCCGCCCGGATCGAGGACGGCGCGGTCATCGGCGACGAATGCCTGGTCGGCGAGGAATCGATCATCCAGGGCAATGTCCGCGTCTATCCCTTCAAGACCATCGAGGCGGGCGCGTTCGTCAATACGTCGGTGATCTGGGAGTCCCGGGGCCAGGCCCATCTGTTCGGGGCCCGCGGCGTCTCCGGGATCCTCAATGTGGAGATCACCCCGGAGCTCGCGGTGCGGCTGGCCGGGGCGTATGCGACGACGCTCAAAAAGGGCTCGACGGTCACCACGGCGCGCGACCACTCCCGTGGCGCGCGGGCCCTCAAGCGAGCGATGATCTCCGCCTTGCAGGCCAGCGCCATCGATGTGCGGGATCTGGAGAATGTGCCGCTTCCGGTGGCCCGGCAGCAGACCGCGCGGGGCAGCGCGGGCGGCATCATGATCCGTACGTCCCCCGGCGTCCCCGACTCCGTGGACATCATGTTCTTCGACGAGCGCGGCGCGGACCTGTCCGCGGGCGGCCAGCGCAAGCTGGACCGGGTGTATGCCCGCCAGGAGTACCGCCGGGCCTTCCCGGGGGAGATCGGTGACCTCAGCTTCCCGTCGAGCGTCTTCGACTCGTACACGGGCTCCCTGCTGCGGGCCGTGGACATCAGCGGGATCGCCGAGTCCGGTCTCAAGGTCGTCGTGGACGCCTCGAACGGAAGCGCCGGGCTCGTTCTGCCCAGCCTGCTGGGCCGGCTCGGCGTGGACGCGCTGACCATCAACCCCGGTCTGAACGAGTCGCGTCCGACCGAGACCGCCGACGCCCGCCGCTCGGGGCTCGCCCGGCTCGGTGAGATCGTCGCCTCGGCCCGCGCGGCCTTCGGCGTGCGGTTCGATCCGGTCGGCGAGCGGCTCTCGCTCGTGGATGAGCGGGGCCGCATCGTGGAGGACGACCGGGCGCTGCTGGTCATGCTGGATCTGGTGGCCGCGGAGCGGCGCAGCGGGCGGGTCGCGCTGCCGGTGACCACGACCCGTATCGCCGAGCAGGTCGCGGCATACCACGGCACCGAGGTGGAGTGGACGACGACCGCCGCGGACGACCTCACCCGGGTCGCCAGATCGGAATCGACCATCTTCGGCGGCGACGGCCGCGGTGGTTTCATCATCCCCGAGTTCAGCAGCGTCTTCGACGGTACGGCCGCCTTTGTACGGCTGATCGGCCTGGTGGCGCGCACCCAGCTGACCCTGAGTCAGATCGACGCCCGGATTCCGCGGGCGCACGTCCAGCGACGTGATCTGGCCACTCCGTGGGCGGTCAAGGGCCTCGTCATGCGGCATGTGGTGGAGGCCGCGGGCGACCGGTACGTCGACACCACCGACGGGGTGCGGGTCGTGGAGGCCGACGGCCGCTGGGTCATGGTGCTGCCCGACCCGGCCGAGGCGGTCACCCATCTGTGGGCGGAGGGTCCGGACGACGCGTCCGCGCAGGCTCTGCTCGACGAGTGGTCCGCGATCGTGGACAGCGCGGGGCGCTGATTTCACGGCCCTTCGGGCACATCCGAGGGCTTCGGGGCGCCGCCCCGAGGCCCTCGGATCCGGCACGCCGGTGGGGCCATTGGGTGACGGCGCTCACGACGTGCGACGATGTGCGGCATGTCGCAGCAGCCCCCCGTTCGGAGCACAGCATCGCCGAGTCCGCGCCCGCGCCTCGACGCGTCCATGTCGCTGCTGACCAATGTGATGGACCACAGTCTCGACGACGGGTACGCGGAGGCCGCCGCACGGCGCGGGGAGACCGGCCGCTCGGGTCTGCCGCGTACGCTGCGCGGCAGGCTGGTGCTGGCTGTCGGGCTGGTGATGGTGGCCGTCGTGGTCACCATCGGCGCCGCCGAGGCACGGATATCGGCGCCCACACTGGCCAAGGAGCGGGGAGAACTCATCGACCGCATCGAGTCGGGGAACTCGAAGGCGGATCAGATCGCCAAGAGCGTGGACGAGCTCCGCGGCGAGGTGGGGAACAAGCAGCGTCAGGCGCTGGAGAAGAACGGTGGCTCCAAGGCCGATCTGGTCGCGCTGCTCGCGGGGGCGAACGAGGTGACGGGCCCCGGTGTGAAGCTGGTGGTCAATGACGCCAAGCAGGCGGCGAGCAGCGGCGGGGGACCGCGTGAGAGCGCCGACTTCTCCGATACGGGGCGGGTGCGCGACCACGACATGCAGCGCGTCGTCAACGGCCTGTGGGAGTCGGGTGCCGAGGCCATCTCGATCAACGGACAGCGGCTGACCGCGCTGTCGGCGATCAGGGCCGCGGGAGACGCCATACTGGTCGACAACAAGCCGCTCGCACCGCCGTACACGGTGCTCGCGGTGGGGGACGGGCAGCGGCTGAGTACCGCTTTCCAGGACAGTGCCGACGGGCAGTACCTGCATGTCCTGCAGGAGAACTACGACATCCGCACGAGCATTTCCGCCCAGGACGCGGTCCGGCTTCCGGCCGCGCCGAGTCTGATCGTACGTACCGCAGAACCGATAGCCGGTGGCGCCGGCAAGGGTGGCGCCGACACAGGGAAGGGCACATCGTGATCGCCGTATTGGGCCTCATCGTGGGAGTCGTGGTCGGGCTTGTGGTCCGACCCGTGGTGCCGACGGTGGTCGAGCCCTATCTGCCGATCGCCGTCGTCGCGGCACTCGACGCCGTCTTCGGCGGCTTCCGGGCCATGCTGGACGGCATCTTCGATGACAAGGTCTTCGTCGTATCGTTTCTGTCCAATGTGGTGGTGGCCGCGCTGATCGTCTTCCTCGGGGACAAGCTCGGCGTCGGCGCCCAGCTGTCGACGGGAGTCGTGGTCGTGCTCGGTATCCGGATCTTCTCCAACGCCGCCGCGATCCGGCGCCATGTGTTCCGGGCGTGAGGCCGATGACGACCGACGAGACCCCTGAGAAGCCGGGGCGGCCCGAGGGGCCGCGCGAGCCCGAGCAGCCCGTGCAGCCCGAGCAGGCCGTGCAGCCCGAGCAGGCCGTGCAGCCCGAGCAGGTGCAGCGGGCGACCCCGGAGAAGCCGGTGGAGCCTGAGAAGCCGGTGGAGCCTGAGCGGTCCGGGGAGGAGACGCCATCGCGGCCGGAGCGGCCGGGGCCGTCTGAGCGGTCCGGTACCGCCGAGCGGTCTGGTACCGCCGAGCGGTCTGGTACCGCCGAGCGGCCCGGTAGTCCCGAGCGGTCCCGTACTGCCGAGTGGTCCGGTACTCCCGAGTGGTCCGGCACCGCCGAGCGGTCCGGTACTCCCGAGCGGTCCGGGGAGGAGACGCCACTGCGGCCGGAGCGGCCGGGGCCGTCTGAGCGGTCCGGTACCGCCGAGCGGTCCGGTAGTCCCGAGTGGTCTGGTACCGCCGAGCGGTCCGGTACCGCCGAGCGGTCCGGTACTCCCGAGTGGTCCGGCACCGCCGAGCCGTCCGGAGAGCCGCGTGAGCAGACGAAGCCGGAGCGACCGGCGACGCCGTGGCAGCCCTCGCTGCCCAAGCAGCCGGAGAAGCGCGCGCCGGCACCCGGGAAGTCCGAGGAGCAGCGCGGGGCACCGGTGCAGCGCAAGGCAGCCCCGCTGAAGCCGCCGGCGCCTCAGGCCACGCCCCCCAAGCCGGGCACGCTCAAGAGCCCGGCCCTCAGGCCCCCGCTGCCCCGGGTGACCCTGCCCCAGGCCCCGCCCGCCAAGGATGTCGCGCCGAAAACCGCCGCGCCCAAAATCGCCGCGCCCAAAACCGCCGCGCCCACGGCCGGTGTGCCGGGTGAGCGGCCGCGCGTGGCCGAGTCCGCGGGGGCCGGTGGCGGGCCGCGGAGCGGGACTGGGGAGCGTGCCGGGTTCTCGCCCGGGGACAAGCCCGAGAGCGCGGCCGAGGAGCCGCTGACCGGCCGCCAGCGGCTGGTGAAGGGCGTATGGCCGCCGCGGGTGACCCGCGCGCAGCTGATCGTCGCCGTGCTGCTTTTCGGCCTCGGTCTGGGCCTGGCCATCCAGGTGCGCTCGACCAACGAGAACAGCGTGCTGCGCGGCGCCCGCCAGGAGGATCTGGTACGGATCCTCGACGAGCTGGACGCCCGCACCCAGCGGCTGCAGGACGAGAAGCGCCGCTTGGAGAGCCAGCGGACCGAGTTGGAGAACAGCTCGGACCAGGCCGAGGAGGCCCGTAAGCAGACGCTCCAGAAAGAGCAGCAGCTGGGCGTGCTCGCGGGCACGGTCGGCGCCCAGGGACCGGGCATCACGATCACCATCAACGACGCTCATGGCTCGGTCGAGGCCGACATGCTGCTCGACGCGGTCCAGGAGCTGCGGGCGGCGGGCGCGGAGGCGATCCAGATCGGCAAGGTCCGGGTGGTCGCCAACACCTACTTTTCGGACAGCGGGGGTACGGTCGAAATCGATGGACGCAAAGTGGCGCCCCCGTACGTTGTCAAGGTGATCGGCAAGCCGGAGGATCTGGAGCCGGCGCTGAACATTCCGGGCGGAGTGGTGCAGAGCCTGGAGAAGGAGCAGGCCACTGTGTCCATCGTGCGGGAGAAGAAGATCGTTGTGGATGCCTTGCGATCGGCGAAGCGGCCTGACTACGCTCGGTCGTCATCACGGTGAGGCGGTTCGAGATGAGGGTCTCTCGGGGAGACCATGTGGATGCGGGGGGTCAACGCACCGGAAGAGTCGTGCGTGATGGAAACTGTCTGGTGGTCACGGACGTTGTGAGGATGTCCGGACCGTCTGCTGGTGTGTGCATCGAGGGTTTGTCCTGCCCCACGGGCGGGTCTGTTTCAGTCAAGGGGAATCGCCCGTGAAGTTGTTCGGGAAGTTGTTCGGCAAGAGTGCACGCCAGGACGGCGGGAGCAGCACCGCCCGTCATCGTGCCCCGCGTAGCGCGGAGGAGAGTGGAGGGGGGACGGAGGAGCGTCCGCTCTTCCGGGACCAGGTCGGCGCGCAGGGCGGCGACATTTCGGGTGGCCAGGGCGCGTCTTCTGTTGACCCTTCGGCGGCCGGACGCATAGGTTTCGAGGAACCATCGACTTCTAGTGGTGGAGGGTTCGGCTTGCCTGTTTGCAATAGGTGCGGGCACCGGAACGCCGAGGCCAGCCGGTTCTGTTCCAACTGTGGCGCGCCGCTGCGGGGCGGAGCGCCCTCCGAGCGCGCCTCGGAAACCACCTCGACCATCTCGATCTCCGGCATCGAGGCGTACGACTCCGAGGTGACCGGGCAGACGCAGCTGCCCTCGCTCAGCCCGGAGGCCCAGGCCGCCGTCGAGGCGCTGCCTCTCGGGTCGGCGCTGCTGGTGGTCCGCCGCGGGCCGAACTCGGGCAGCCGCTTCCTGCTGGACAGTGACATCACCACGGCCGGCCGTCATCCGCAGAGCGACATCTTCCTGGACGATGTGACGGTCTCCCGCCGCCATGTGGAGTTCCAGCGCGGTCAGGACGGCAACTTCACCGTCCTGGACGTCGGCAGCCTCAACGGGACGTATGTCAACCGGGAGCAGATTGACGCGCCGGTGGTGCTGGCCAGCGGCGACGAGGTGCAGATCGGTAAGTACCGGCTGGTCTTCTACCCGAGCCAGCGGGGCGTCGGCATCTGACCCGTCAGGGGAGGTCCATGCTTCAGACACCGTCGGGCGGTGCCGATACCGGCACCGCCCCCGCGGGCGGCCGGTCGATGTCCATCGGCACCGTGCTGAATGTGCTGCGGGACGAGTTCCCCGAGGTCACCATCTCCAAGATCCGTTTCTTGGAGTCGGAAGGTCTGGTGGAGCCGAGGCGCACCCCGTCCGGCTACCGCAAATTCAGTCAGGAGGATGTGGAGCGGCTCGGCCACATCCTCCGGATGCAGCGTGACCACTACCTGCCGCTCAAGGTGATCCGGGAGCATTTGGAGGCCCTGGCGCGCGGGGAGACGCCGCAGCTGCCCGCCGTTGCCCAGGGGGCGGGGCAGCGTGAGCTGACGGACGGTGGCGCGGGGACCGTCCCGGACGGCCCGACGGCCGCCCGGGTGGGCCGCGCCGAGCTCCTGGCGACGGCCGAGGTCAGCGAGGCCGAGCTGGCCGAATGGGAGTCGTACGGGCTGATCGTTCCGGCCGAGGACGGCGGGTACGGCATCGAGGCGGTGACCGTCGCCCGGCTCCTCGCCGAGCTGGGCCGTTTCGGTCTGGAGTCACGCCATTTGCGAATCATGAAAGCGGCGGCCGAGCGCGAGGCGGGGCTGGTCGAGCAGGTGGTCGCTCCGCTGCGGTTGCATAGAAACCCGCAGACCAGAGCGCATGCGGAAGCCAATGCGCGGGAGCTCGCCACGCTCTCCGTACGGCTGCACGCGGCTCTCGTGCAGTCCGCTCTGCGGGTCCGGACGACCTGACCGATCGGGCCCCGACTATCCAAACCGGGCGGGCACGTCCTAGGGTTGCTGTGTGAATGAGCTCGACGTCGTGGGTGTCCGGGTGGAAATGCCCTCCAACCAACCGATCGTGCTCCTGCGTGAAGTGGGAGGCGACCGCTACCTCCCCATCTGGATCGGACCAGGGGAGGCGACCGCGATCGCCTTCGCCCAGCAGGGCATGGCTCCGGCGCGCCCGCTGACCCACGACCTATTCAAGGACGTACTCGAGGCGGTCGGCCAGCAGCTCACGGAGGTCCGGATCACGGACCTGCGGGAAGGGGTCTTCTACGCCGAGCTGGTCTTCGCCAGCGGCGTGGAGGTCAGTGCGAGGCCGTCCGACGCCATAGCGCTCGCGCTGCGCACCGGCACGCCGATCTACGGCAGTGACGGGGTGCTGGACGACGCGGGTATCGCGATCCCGGACGAGCAGGAGGACGAGGTGGAGAAGTTCCGCGAGTTCCTCGACCAGATCTCGCCCGAGGACTTCGGCACCAGCAGCCAGTGACTTCCGCCTGCGGATGTCGGCGAACCGGTCCGTGCGTGAGCGGTCTGCCCTTACCTCGCCAGCGCATTCGAGTAGCCTTTCCCGGAAGAGGGATACGGGAAACCACCCTTAGGGTGATTATCACTCGGCGTGCCGAGTGTGGCGATCGTTGACGCACCCCGGGTGACTGCCTACCTTCAAGAAGGCAGGTCGAGGACGGAGGTCGGCGTGAGAAGCACCGGCGACGGCACGGCGGCCGGCGGTCCGTATACGCTCCCAGGGAGCGCACCGGCCGATCCGGCACTGAAGGCTCGGGTCGCGGCACAGGCCGCGCCCCCGCGTGAGCCCCCCGCGGGGGGGACGGAGCGGGTCGGCTACCGCGGACCCACCGCTTGCGCGGCCGCGGGGATCACCTACCGCCAACTGGACTACTGGGCCCGTACGGGCCTGGTGGAGCCGAGCGTACGGCCCGCGTACGGCTCGGGCAGCCAGCGGCTCTACAGCTTCCGGGACGTCGTCGTCCTGAAGATCGTCAAGCGGCTGCTGGACACGGGCGTGTCCCTGCAGAACATCCGGGCGGCCGTCCAGCACCTGCGCGCCCGCGGGCTGGACGACCTCGCCCAGATGACGCTGATGAGCGATGGTGCGACCGTCTACGAGTGCACCTCGCCCGACGAGGTCGTGGACCTCCTCCAGGGCGGCCAGGGCGTTTTCGGGATCGCCGTGGGCGTGGTGTGGCGGGATGTCGAGAGCGCGCTGTCCCAGCTGCACGGCGAGCGGGTGGACACCGGCGAGACGCTCGTCGGCCACAACCCCGCCGACGAACTCGCGGCCCGCCGCAACCGGGCAGGCTGACTGCCCGGGGCCCCACTGAGGCACCTCCCAGCGGTAGCCGGGGGCGAGCCGCCATTCGAGTCTCCCCCTGTCAGTGGCATACGGCAGCATCGGTGGTGTGAGGGGTGCGCCGACGATTCTGCATCTGGACATGGACGCCTTCTTCGCCGCGGCGGAGCAGGCGGCCAAGCCCAGCCTGCGCGGCAAGCCGGTGATCGTGGGCGGCCTCGGGCCGCGTGGCGTCGTCGCCACCGCCTCGTACGAGGCGCGGGTGTTCGGGGTCCACTCGGCCATGGCGATGGCCCAGGCGCGCAGGCTGTGTCCACACGCGGCGTATCTCACCCCCCGCTTCCCTCTCTACCGCCAGGTGAGCGATGTGGTCATGGCCTTGCTGCACTCCCTGTCGCCGCTGGTGGAGCCGCTGAGTCTGGACGAGGCGTTCGTGGATCTGGAGGCGGGCGGCACCGAGGCCGGCGTGCGGGCGGCGCGCGCCGTGGGGGAGCGGCTGCGGGAAGACATCCGGGCGGCGACCGGGCTGAGCGGCTCGGTGGGGCTCGCCGGGTCCAAGATGCTCGCCAAGATCGCCTCGGAGCGGGCCAAGCCCGACGGTCTCGTGGTCATCGAGCCGGGGACGGAGCGGGAGCTGCTCGACCCGCTGTCGGTGCGCACGCTTCCGGGAGTCGGACCCGCCACGGCGGAGGCGCTGCGCCGGGCCGGGATCCACACGGTGGCCGAGACCCGGGAGGCGGGAGAGGCGGAGCTGGTGCGGTTGCTGGGGCGGGCCCACGGGACGTCGCTGCATCTGATGGCCAACGGCCGGGACGAGCGGCCGGTGGTCGCCGAGCGGGACGCCAAGTCGGTGTCGGTGGAGGACACCTTCGACGTCGACCTGACCGACCGGACCCGGGTGCAGCTCGAGGTCGCGCGGCTGGCCGACCGCTGTGTCCAGCGGCTGCGCGCGGCGGGCCGCTCGGGGCGCACGGTCGTCCTCAAGGTGCGGCGGTACGACTTCTCGACGCTGACCCGCTCGGAGACCCTGCGCGGGCCCACGGACGATCCGGGGGTGGTGCGGGAGGCCGCTGCGCGGTTGCTCGAGGGCGTGGACACCACAGTGGGGGTGCGGCTGCTGGGGGTGGGCGTGAGCGGTCTCGCGGACTTCACCCAGGAGGATCTGTTCGCCCAGGCCGCCCAGGCCGCCCTGGAGGAGGCGGAGCGGGGGCCGGACGCCGAGACGCCCGAGCCCGGGGGCGCGGGGCCGCAGGAGGCCGCTGACGGAGCGGGGAGGCCGCGGCGCTGGCTGCCGGGCTCCGATGTCCGGCATGCGGAGTTCGGGGCGGGGTGGGTGCAGGGCAGCGGGGTGGGCCGGGTGACCGTGCGGTTCGAGGAGCCCTGGTCCGAGCCGGGGCGGGTGCGCACCTTCGCCGTCGACGACCCGGCGCTGGAGCCGGCCGAGCCGCTGCCGCTGGTGCGGCCCGTGGAGGGGGAGGAAGCTGTCGGCGGGGGTCAGCCGGTCACATCGAGCCCGTAGTGGCGGTACAGCTGCAGCTCCTGCTCGGGGGAGAGATGGCGACCCACCCCGAAGTCCGGGGCGTCCTTGATCAGCGCCCGGTCGTACGGCACTCGGAGCGTGTCGCCGACGACCTCGCTCGGTTCGAGCGGTACGAAGACGTCCCGGCTGAACAGCCCGGTGCGTACCGCCGCCCACTCGGGGTCGCCGGTGGCGTCGTCGAGATAGACCTCGTCCACGGTGCCGATCTTGGCGCCCTCGCGGTCGAATGCCTTGCGGCCGATCAGGGTCCGCGGGTCGATATCGGTCTGCACGCTCTCTCCCACAGGGTGGCGATCTCCAGTGATACCTACAAAAAGCCACATCGCCGTGCCCGGCCACTCGAGCGGTCGCGACCGGCCCGCGCGACAGATGCGCTGGTACGCTGACTGTGGCTGCAGACCCCGTGCGGGAGAGTCCTCCGACGACGATATCGGAGGCGCCGAAGGAGCAAATCCTCCCCGGAATCTCTCAGGCACACGTACCGTGCGGGCGAGGTCACTCTGGAAAGCAGGGTGGGCCACGGGCGAGTACGGCTCCGGAACCCCTCCTCACCGACGGTGAAAGCCGGTTCGCGGTACGGGGACCGGTGAAGCTCTCAGGTTGAGATGACAGAGGGGGAGGCCGTCCGGGCACCCGCGCCGCGGTGCCCCTCGCCGGTCGTTACAGACCAGGAGGCCCCCGCAGATGACCCCCAACCGCATGTCACTCTCCGACCTGGAGCGCGGTACTCCGTTCGAGCAGCGCCATATCGGCCCCGACAGCGGGGCGCAGGCCAAGATGCTCGCCCACGTCGGCTTCGGCTCGCTCGACGAGCTGACCGAGACCGCCGTGCCGGAGGTCATAAAGAGCGCCGAGGCGCTGCGCCTGCCCCCGGCCCGCAGCGAGGCCGAGGTCCTCGCCGAGCTGCGCGGTCTCGCCGACCGCAACCAGGTGCTGCCGTCGATGATCGGCCTCGGCTACTACGGCACCTTCACCCCGCCGGTGATCCTGCGCAACGTCATGGAGAACCCCGCCTGGTACACGGCGTACACGCCCTACCAGCCGGAGATCTCCCAGGGCCGGCTGGAGGCCCTGCTGAACTTCCAGACCGTCGTCGCCGATCTGACCGGGCTGCCCACCGCCGGCGCCTCGTTGCTCGACGAGGCCACGGCCGCCGCCGAGGCCATGGCGCTCTCGCGGCGCGTCGGCAAGGTCAAGGAGGGCGTCTTCCTGGTCGACGCCGACTGTCTGCCGCAGACCATCGCGGTCATCCGGACCCGGGCCGAGCCGACCGGTGTCGAGGTGGTCGTCGCCGACCTGAGCGACGGCATCCCGCGGGAGGCCGCCGAGCGCGGAGTCTTCGGCGTGCTGCTCCAGTACCCGGGCGCCTCAGGGGCGGTGCGCGACCTGCGCCCCGTCATCGAGCGGGCCCATGAGCTCGGCGCCATCGTCACCGTCGCCGCCGATCTGCTCGCGCTCACCCTGCTGACCCCGCCCGGCCGGCTCGGCGCGGACATCGCGGTCGGCAGCAGCCAGCGGTTCGGCGTGCCGATGGGCTTCGGCGGCCCGCACGCCGGCTTCATGGCCGTACGGGACACCTTCGCGCGCAGCCTGCCCGGCCGGCTCGTCGGCGTCTCCGTGGACGCCGCTGGCAACAAGGCGTACCGGCTCGCCCTGCAGACCCGTGAGCAGCACATCCGCCGGGAGAAGGCCACCAGCAACATTTGCACCGCCCAGGTCCTGCTGGCGGTGATGGCCGGGATGTACGCCGTGTACCACGGGCCGGACGGGCTCGCGGCCATCGCCCGCCGCACCCACCGCTACGCCGCGGTCCTCGCCGAGGGGTTGCGGGCGGGCGGTGTCGAGCTGGTGCACGACGCGTTCTTCGACACCCTCACCGCGCGGGTGCCCGGCCGCGCCGCCGAGGTCGTCGCCGCCGCTCGTGAGGCCGGGGTGAACCTGCGGCTCACCGACGCCGACCACGTCGGCGTCGCCTGCGACGAGACCACCGGGCGCGCCCAACTCGGCGCCGTATGGTCCGCCTTCGGCGTGGACGGCGGGAGCGGCGACGGCCACAGCATGCCCGGTGTTCCCGCTATCGATGAGCTGGACGCCACGGCGGCCGACGCGCTGCCCACGGATCTGCTGCGCTCCGACGCGTATCTGAGCCACCCGGTCTTCCACCAGTACAGCTCCGAGACCGCGATGCTGCGCTATCTGCGGCGCCTGGCCGACCGGGACTATGCCCTGGACCGGGGCATGATCCCGCTCGGCTCCTGCACCATGAAGCTCAACGCCACCGCCGAGATGGAGCCGGTCACCTGGTCCGAGTTCGGCGCGCTGCACCCCTTCGCGCCCATCGAGCAGGCCCATGGCTATCTCACGCTCATCCGTGAGCTGGAGGAGCGGCTGGCCGAGGTCACCGGCTACGACAAGGTCTCCCTCCAGCCGAACGCCGGATCGCAGGGCGAGCTGGCCGGGCTGCTCGCCGTCCGGGCGTACCACCGGGCCAACGGGGACACCCAGCGCACCGTCTGTCTGATCCCGTCCTCCGCGCACGGCACCAACGCGGCCAGCGCCGTGATGGCCGGCATGAAGGTCGTCGTCGTCAAGACCGGTGAGGACGGCGAGGTGGACACCGACGATCTGCGTGCCAAGATCGAGAAGCATGGCGACGAGCTGGCCGTGCTCATGGTCACCTACCCCTCCACGCACGGGGTCTTCGAGGAGCACATCACCGAGATCTGCGGGGCCGTGCACGACGCGGGCGGCCAGGTGTACGTGGACGGCGCCAACCTCAACGCGCTGGTCGGGCTCGCCGAGCCGGGCCGGTTCGGCGGCGATGTCTCGCATCTGAATCTCCACAAGACCTTCTGCATCCCGCATGGCGGCGGCGGCCCCGGCGTCGGCCCGGTCGCGGTGCGCGAACACCTGGCGCCCTACCTCCCCAACCATCCGCTGCAGCCCGCCGCGGGACCGGCCACCGGCGTTGGCCCGGTCTCGGCCGCTCCGTGGGGCTCCGCGGGGATCCTGCCGATCTCCTGGGCGTACATCCGGCTGATGGGCGCCGAGGGGCTGCGCCGCGCCACCCAGGTCGCGGTGCTCTCCGCCAACTACGTCGCCAAGCGGCTGGAGCCGCACTATCCGGTGCTCTACACCGGTCCCGGCGGTCTGGTGGCCCATGAGTGCATCGTCGATCTGCGACCGCTCACCAAGGTGACCGGGGTGACCGTCGACGACGTGGCCAAGCGGTTGATCGACTACGGCTTCCACGCGCCGACGATGTCGTTCCCGGTCGCCGGGACGCTGATGATCGAGCCGACGGAGAGCGAGGACCTGGCCGAGCTGGACCGGTTCTGCGAGGCGATGATCGCCATCCGCGCGGAGATCGAGAAGGTCGGCTCGGGGGAGTGGGCCAAGGAGGACAACCCGCTGCGGAACGCGCCGCATACGGCCGCCGCGCTGGGCGGGGAGTGGCACCACCCGTACACCCGGGAGGAAGCTGTCTTCCCGGCCGGGGTCTTCGCCGCCGACAAGTACTGGCCGCCGGTGCGGCGGATCGACGGGGCTTTCGGGGACCGTAACCTCGTCTGCTCCTGCCCGCCGCTGGAGTCCTACGAGGGCTGACGGGGGTCCGCGACCATCGTCAGCGGGGCCGGTTCGGCGGATTCGCGCCGGGCCGGCCCCTGTGTGTCGTGCTGCCCAGGTGTGCGGCCTAGGCGGCGGTGGCGATGTGCTCGGAACCCAGTGGCCGGCACGGTGCGATGACGCGCCCGTCCGGCAGCAGCTCACCGGTGTCCTCGAAGAGCAGGACGCCGTTGCACAGCAGACTCCAGCCCTGCTCCGGGTGGTGCGCCACGAGATGGGCGGCCTCCCGGTCGGCGGAGTCGGCTGACGGACAGGGTGGTTGATGCTGGCACATGGCAGGGTTCTTTCGCTGCGGAGTGGTGTTTGTCCTGCGGCTCGTCGCGGCGTTCATGCCGCCCCCCGTGGTGAGTCGTTCGGTTGGCTCCCAGTGTTGCCCTACGGGTCTGATTCCGCAGGGATTTCACGGGACCGGTCTCCTTAGATGATGACGCATCAGCCGCCCGGACGGTTCACCCCGAAGGGACTTTTCCCGGGATGCGCCGAAGCGCCCGGTGACCGCCGGGTCACGGGGCGCTTCAGCGATGGTGAAAGAGCAGGTCAGGCAGGTGAGCCAAGCAAGGGGGCCGCGGTCAGCCGGAGGGTGAGGAGAGGTAGCAGATCCGTTGCGCGGTGCGCCCGGTGGGCGGCGATACCGGGCGGGGCCGGAGCGAGCGGTACCAGCATGTCGCCGGCGCCCAGAGCGCCCTCGGCGGCGTCCGCGGCGGTGTCGCCGTGCAGCCACAGCGTGACCATGTAGAGCTCGGGGATGGACAGCAGTCGCGGCTGGTACGCCGAGGGCAGTGACTCCGCCTGGCGCAGGGCCAGTTCGGCCGAGGCGACGTACGGGCCCTCGGAGAAGTGCGAGAAGGCCCAGCCGTCGGCGGTGAGCATCGCCTCCGCCGCGGCCACCGTGCGGTCGCCGTCGCGGATCATGAAGCGCCAGCCGGTGAGCCGGGTCCGCGGGGGGCCGGCGGGGGTGGTGATGTCATCCACCACATGGACGGGGAGTGGGAGTTCGGGTTCGAAGGGGCCGGGCAGGACGGAAAGTGCGGGAGTGCGGGCCTCGCGGACGGCGGTGGGGGAGCCAAGGGCCGTGAGGACGCTGCGCAGGGCGGGCGCGGGGGCCGGGGGCACATGCAGCGGCATGGTGGGTCGCCTCTCACTTAGGAGACACGGTGGAGCGATAGCGGCCCGGATAGGGGCGGCGCTGTCGGCGGAACGCGGGTCAGAGGGGCCGGAAGAAAACGGTTCGGGCGTTGTCTCTCTGCCTCGTTAACCGAGTTTATACGACGAGTGTTCCCGTCATGTTTCGGCTAGCTGTCCCCCGCATTGCGTGCAAGGGGTTATCAGGACCCTGTGGGCGCGGGGATTTTCGCCGTTTCCATGCCAGATGAACGGATATGACCTGGCCCTTTACCGCCATCGCGGTAGGCTGGATCTCGCCGGTTCATTTACCGGTGGAATGCGCGGCTCTAGAGAGGGTACCGGCTGGGCGAGGCGCATGTGGCGTTATCGATCACATTGGCGGGCATCATCGAGGGCGGTGTACTCGGCTGGCGCCGGTGATCCACTCAAGGAGGGACACTTCGATGGGGGAGAAGGTCGTAGCCGGTGAGTTCGACCCGTCCGGTCGGCAGCGGCAGCGCGGACGGCTCCGGCAGTGCCTCGACGTACTGGGCCGGCTCCTGGCGGACAAGCGATTCGACCGCCCGAGGAATCTCATGGGGCTGGAGATCGAGCTCAATCTGGCCGGTGCCGACGGGCTGCCGAGGATGATGAACACGCAGGTTCTCGAGCGCATCGGGAGCCATGATTTCCAGACCGAACTCGGGCAGTGCAATCTTGAAGTGAACATCGTGCCCCACCGTTTGCACGGACGGGTTCTCGATCAGCTCTCGGAAGAGCTCCGCACCGGTTTGTCATATGCCGATCGCAAGGCGCGGGAGGTCTCCTCCGAAATCGTGATGATCGGAATTCTCCCGACCCTCGCCGCCGAGGATCTGGGATCCGCAAACCTCTCCTACGACGACCGCTACAAACTCCTCAACGAGCAGATGCTGGCCGCCCGCGGCGAGGATTTCCTCATCGACATCGAGGGCAAGGAGCGCTTCAGCCACGCCAGTGCCTCCATCGCCCTGGAGGCGGCCTGCACCTCCGTGCAGCTGCATCTCCAGGTCACCCCGAAGCGCTTCGCGGCCGTGTGGAACGCGTCGCAGGCGGCGGCCGCCGTCCAGGTCGCGGTCGGCGCCAACTCCCCCTTCGTCTTCGGCCGGGAGGTCTGGCGCGAGTCCCGGCCGCCGCTGTTCCAGCAGGCCACCGACGTCCGCCCGCCGGAGTACGCGGCCCAGGGGGTGCAGCCGCGCACCTGGTTCGGCGAGCGCTGGATCAGTGACGCGTACGAGCTGTTCGAGGAGAATCTGCGCTACTTCCCGCCGCTGCTGTCGACCGGCGGGGACGAGGACCCGCAGCGGGTGCTGGAGAAGGGCGGCGTGCCCGAGCTTCAGGAGCTGGTGCTGCACAACGGCACGATCTACCGCTGGAACCGGCCCGTCTACGACGTCGTGGACGGTGTCCCGCATCTACGGGTGGAGAACCGTGTGCTGCCGGCCGGGCCCACCGTCACCGATGTCATCGCCAACGCCGCCTTCTACTACGGGCTGGTCAGGGCGCTCGCCGAGGAACCCCGCCCGGTGTGGACCCGGCTGCCGTTCACCACCGCCGCGGCCAACTTCGACGCGGCCTGCCGGCACGGCATCGACGCGGTCCTCCAGTGGCCCAAGCCCGGCCGGTCCGCGTCCCTGGCCAGGACCCCCGCCGTACGGCTGGTACGGGAGGAGCTGCTGCCGCTCGCCGCGTCCGGGCTGGACGCCTGGGGCGTCGAGCCCGCCGACCGCGACCGCTATCTCGGAGTGATCGAGGAGCGCTGCAAACTGCGGGTCAACGGGGCATCCTGGCAAGCCGCCACGTACCACCGGGCGCGCGGCGGCGGGCTCGGCCGGGATGCCGCGCTCGCGGCCATGACCCGCCGGTACATCGCCCTGATGCGGACCGACGCACCGGTGCACACCTGGCCTGCCGATCTCTCCGGGTGACAGCCTTCGAACGCCGTGGATCCCGACCCCGTATTGTCCCCTGCACAGTGACATCGAGGCCTGGGCGAACGAAGTGGCCGGTGGTTCACGGAAGTGGAGGCAGAAGTGCGGTCACAGGCGCGCGAAGTGGAGCCGCGGGTGTGCGCGGACGGGCTCTGGCGGCGGATCCTGCGCAATGAGACGCTGCTCGTGCTGGCGTTGTCGCTCGGCGCCAGCGGACTGTCCGCGCTGATCAGCTTTGTCGGCTCGGTGACCAAACCGGGCGGGCTGAAGGACCAGGCCGCCACGCTCAACGCCTCCGAGGCGCGGGGGCGCCCCTGGCTGGACCTCGCCTGGCAGCTCTTCGGGATCGCGACCGCGCTGGTGCCGGTCGCGCTCGTGGCACATCTGCTGCTGAGGGAGGGCGCCGGGCTCCGCGCGATCGGCTTCGACCGGAGCCGGCCGCGCTCCGACCTCAGCTGGGGTGCCGCGGTCGCGGCCGCCATAGGCGGCACCGGGCTGCTGCTCTACCTCGGCGCGCGGGCGGCCGGGGGCAACCTGACCGTGGTGCCCGAGGCGCTGCCCGATGTGTGGTGGAAGATCCCCGTGCTCATCGCCTCCGCCGTGCAGAACGCGGTGCTGGAGGAGGTGATCGTGGTCGGCTATCTGCTGCGCAGGCTCGGGCAGTTGGGCTGGACCCCGATGGCCGCACTGCTGACCAGCTCCGTGCTGCGCGGCTCGTACCACCTCTACCAGGGGATCGGCGGCTTCTTCGGCAATATGGCGATGGGAGTGATCTTCGTGCTGCTCTACCGCCGATGGGGACGGGTCGGGCCGCTGGTCGCCGCCCATGCGCTGATCGACATCGTGGCCTTCGTCGGATACGCCCTGCTGGCAGGCAAGGTGGGCTGGCTGCCCACCGCCTGAGTCCCGTGGCGGGCGGCCCGCCCGCCGCTCGGGGTTGCGGGGTGGCTCAGACCAGGAGTTCGCCGTCGATGACCGTGACGGCGTTGCCCGTCAGCAGCGTACGGTCGCCGCGCAGCGCGGTGTGCACCAGCCCGGTGCGGGCGGATGCCTGGAGGCCGGTCAGCTCGTCGCGGCCGAGCCGCGCCGACCAGAAGGGCGCGAGCGCGGTGTGCGCGCTTCCGGTCACCGGGTCCTCGTCGATGCCGACGGCCGGACCGAAGACACGTGAGACGAAGTCGTAGCCGCGGTCCGGGTCCTCGGGGAGCGCCGTCGCGATGACGGCCCGGCGGACGAGGTGGCTGAGCGCCGCGAAGTCGGGGGCGAGGGTCCGTACGGCCTTCTCGTCGACGAGCTCCACCAGCAGATCGCCGACGTTCGGCCCGGTGTCATGGGCGGAGCGGATCTCCACGCCGAGCGCGCCGACCGCGGCCGACGGCACCTCGATCTCAGTCAGCGGGGCGGTCGGGAAGTCCAGGGTGATCGCACCGTCGGCGCCGCCGGTCGCGGAGAGCACACCGCTGAGGGTGGCGAAGCGGACGGTGCCGGTCGCGGTGCCCATGGTGCGCAGCACATGGGCGGTGGCGAGCGTGGCATGGCCGCACATGGAGACCTCGGTGGTCGGGGTCAGCCATCGCAGCGCCCAGTCGGCCTCGGCTCCGGCGGGCAGCGGGTGGGCGAAGGCGGTCTCGGAGAGATTGACCTCGGCGGCGACCTGCTGCAGCCAGTCGTCGTCCGGGAAGGAGTCGGTGTCGAGGAGGACGACACCCGCCGGATTGCCGGCGAAGGGACGGTCGGTGAACGCGTCGACGATTCGAATCCGCATGAACCGACCGTAAGCGGTGGGCCGCTTCCCGGGCCATGGCCAATTCCTGTGGGGTGGACCCGTCTGTCCCGTCTCACATGATCTGGTCTCGGACCGATGCTGTGACCTGCGACGACCAGATCTTTTAAGACGTGGGGAAGCCGAACATCCCAGCTGATGTGGTCCCTGGTCAGCGGATTGACTGCCGTTGGCGACACGCCTTCTGACGGCAGCGATGGGAACAGGTTCGGCGTCGAGTCCGATGGCGACCTGCTGGGCAGTGGTCCTGCCCAGATCTTGCAGGACCGTGTGCTCTGGGCCGGGGCGAGGGCGTCAACCTCGCCCCGGCCGTGTGGGTGTGGAGTGAAGCTGCAGGTTCGGGAGGCGAGGCGGAAGGCTCCGGGGTCGAAACTGGCAGCGGTTATGTGCCATAACAAGGGGGCGGTTCGGATTCCTCAGTCTGGACTGATCGTTCTTGGCGACGCCGCTGTCGCTCGAGGTGGGCGTCCCGCTGACTGCGGATGAATACAGGTGACGGCGCCGTCCGGGTTGGCAGAACAGCGTGGCCACCGACTCGAGCGTCCGCTCGATGTGGCGCTTTCCACCACGGTCGCACGCTCAGGGGCGTGGCCGTCCGCGTCCTGCAGCGCATCCTCGCGCTCACCGACCGCCATCTGGCACAACGACCACACGGGCCAGCCGGTCATGCGCGCACTGACCGCCTACGACCACTGAGCACGTGGAATCGATCATCAGTCGATACAGAACTCGTTGCCCTCGATGTCCAGCATCGGGATGCACGAATCATTGCCGTCATACAGCGTTTGCACGTGTACCGCGCCGAGCGGGACCAGTCGTGCGCACTCGGCCTCAAGTGCGGCGAGGCGCTCTTCCCCCACGAGACCCGTGCCGACCCGCACATCAAGATGCACCCGGTTCTTGGCGGCCTTCCCCTCGGGGACGCGCTGGAAGTACAGTCGCGGGCCCACACCTGAGGGATCAATGCAGGCGAACCATGAATCCCGCTGCTCAGGTGGCTGTGAGCGCTTGAAGTCGTCCCAAGTGGCAAACCCCTCCGGTGGCGGCGGTACGACGTACCCCAACACCTCGCACCAGAAACGAGCGAGGCGCTCAGGTTCTGCGCAGTCGAACGTGACTTGGAACTTCTTGATCGACGTCATCGGCCCACCATATTGGCGCGTGCTGTTCACCGACATCCCGGGGTTTCATCGCCGTGCAGGTCGAGGTCTCGCGTGACATGAGTAGCGCCAACGGGCCAGATCGCCTGAGACGACGAGCGAATTGGACCAGATCACCTGAGGCAGGGCCAATGTGCATAAGACAGGACACCGTCGAAAGGAGGCCAGGTGTTGTCGTGCGATCGGTTCCGATATATCGTTGAGACGTCGTGATGGATCGATGATGGAAGGAGTGTCATCGTGCGTTCCCATGGACACGGACATGAGCACCGCGGGCCCGGCCACCACGGCCGGGGTGAACGCGAGGGGCGGCGCGCGGCCTTCGGCCCGTTCGGCCCCGGATTCGGCGGACCGCCCTTCGGTGGGCCTCCGTTCGGCGGCCGTGGCCGCGGCGGCCCCGGCGGCCGTGGGCCGCGTGGGCGGGCGCGGCGCGGCGATGTGCGCGCCTCGATCCTGGCGCTGCTGAAGGACCGCCCCATGCACGGCTACGAGATGATCCAGGAGATCGCCGAGCGCAGCGGCGGAGCGTGGCGGCCGAGCCCCGGCTCGGTCTATCCGACGCTCCAACTCCTGGAGGACGAGGGCCTGATCGCCAGCGAGAGCGAGGGCGGCAAGAGGCTTTTCGCGCTCACCGAGGCCGGTCGCGCCGAGGCCGAGGCGGGGCCGGCGGCCCCCTGGGAAGAGGCCGGGCGCGGCGTCGACTGGGAGGCCGTGCAGGAGGTCCGGCAGGCCGGATACGGCCTGATGGAGGCGTTCACCCAGGTCTGGAAGACCGGCACGGCGGAGCAGCGGCGGAAGGCCGTCGCCGTGATCAATGAGTCGCGCAAGCGCATGTATCTGATCCTCGCCGAGCACGACGAAGAGGGCGGGGACGAGGGCGGAGACGGCACCGGGCGCACTCCGGGCGGCGAGGGCTGAGCCCTGCCGGACGGGGCGCGGACGCGCCGGGGTGACGGGGTGGGGTCTCAGGCGGTCAGTGCGCCGAGCCGGCGCAGCGGCTTGTTCAGCGCGCCGACCGCCGAGTCCTTCAGCTTGCCCCCATGAGCGAGACCGCGGCGCCCGTGAACGCGCCATCGATGCGCACCGTCGTCGCGTCGCCGTCCGGGGTGAGCGCGCAGCGCATGGCAAGACGCACGTTCATCGGGCCCATGCCCAGGGTGGTGAGCAGCCGGGCCGGCTCGTACTCCTCGACGGTCCAGGCCACTTCGGCCGGAAAGCCCATCAGCTTCATGTTCTCCTGGCAGGCCGTCCCGGCCTCCGGGGAGGCGGGGCAGCCGTGCGGGAAGCCGGTGTGCGTGGCGTTCCACTCGCCGTACGAGGAGAGGCCCGTGAGTGCGGCCCAGACCTTCTCGGCCGGTGCCTCGATGCGTAGTTGTGCGCTGACTCGGCCATGGGCCATCCCTTCCGCGTGTAGTGCGGGCATGGCGCACCGTGGCCCCGGGTGGCGAACCTCCAATGCTGACGGCGCGTCATTTTCCGGGCGAGATGCGCCCGGAAGGTCGCAGTCCTCCTCCCCGAGGATGAGATCCGGTGATCCGTGCGCAACTACCGTGGGACGGGTACATGCTTCCCAGCGAGGATGCTCCGCGCTCAAGGGGCTGATGGGGTGAGAGCGTGCGAAGTCGTACCCCTTCCGCCGGCCCGGCCGACGCCGGATTCGAGGGCCGGCTCAGCGAACCACTGACCGCTGTGGTCATGGGCGCCCGCAGGCGCGCCGTGCGCGATGGCGACAAGCACCTCGACACCGCCCATCTGCTGCACACCCTCCTGGAGTCCGACCCGCGCGTGCGGGCCGTCTTCGCCGGTGGCACGCCGCAGGTGATCCGGGTGCTCGGCTATCTGGTGCAGCGCACCATCGGATACGGCCTGCGGTGGAGCGGCACTGTCGAGGACTCGGGCGTGCCGCCGGTGGCCGGGCGCGCGGAGGTGGCCGTGGCCGGCTGGTCGCCCGCCGCGTCGGCGGCCATGGTGGCGGCGATCCGGCGCGCCGGGGCCCATGGCGCGTTCCGGGCCGACGGCCCCGATCTCCTCGCCGCTCTCCTGGGCGACCGGCAGTGCCGGGCGGTGGAGGTGTTGCGTCGGGCCGGGGTCGATGTCGAGCTGCTGCTCAGGACCCTGAACGGCGAGGCGTGCCAGCAGTCAACGGGATGACGGTCCTGTCGTGAGCTGACAAGATGAGCCGGTGCACGTATCTCAGGGCCGGAGTCGCCATCAGGAAGGGAACGTCGGCCTGGGGCTCGCCCTGGCGTCGGCATTGGCGTTCGGTGGATCGGGGGTCGCCGCCAAGCCGCTCATCGAGGCGGGGCTCGCACCGCTGGAGGTCACCTGGCTGCGCGTGGCGGGGGCGGCCCTCGTCATGCTGCCCGTGGCCTGGCGCCACCGCCGGCTGCCGGCCCGCCGTCCCGCCCTGCTCCTGGGGTTCGGCCTGCTGGCCGTGGCAGGGGTGCAGGCGTGCTTTTTCGCGGCGCTCTCCCGGATACCGGTGGGCGTCGCGCTGCTCGTCGAGTACCTCGCTCCCGCCCTGGTGCTGGGGTGGGTCCGGTTCGTCCAGCGCCGGCCGGTGAGCCGCGCCGCGGCCATCGGCGTCGTCCTCGCCGTCGGCGGGCTGGCGTGCGTGGTGGAGGTGTGGTCCGGGCTGAGCTTCGACGCCATCGGTCTGCTGCTCGCCCTCGGCGCGGCCTGCTGCCAGGTCGGCTACTTCGTCCTCTCCGACCACGGCAGCGACGGCCAGGACGCCGCGGATCCGCTCGGTGTCATCGCCTACGGCCTGCTGATCGGCGCCGCGACCCTCACCGTCGCCGGCCGCCCCTGGCAGATGGAGTGGTCGGTCCTCGCCGGCCGCGCCGAGCTGGCCGGTGCGCGGGTGCCCGCCATCGTGCTGCTCGGCTGGATCGTCCTGGTGGCGACGGTGGTCGCCTACCTCACCGGCGTCCTCTCGGTGCGGCGCCTCTCGCCCCAGGTGGCGGGCGTGGTCGCCTGTCTGGAGGCGGTCATCGCGACCGTGCTGGCCTGGGTGCTGCTGGACGAGCACCTGGGCGTGGCGCAGGTCGTCGGCGGTGTGGTGGTGCTGACGGGCGCCCTCACAGCCCAGACGTCCGCCCCCAGGCCGGCCACGGCCGAACCGGTGGCGGCGTCGGCACCGATTCCGGCGGAGGCGGACCAGGAGTGTGCGACGGATGGCCGGGCGGCTCGCTGAGCCGGCTTGGAGAAACCCTCTGGTCAGTGCCGGTTTTCTGGGGTGCTAGCATTCCGATCATGCCGATGACCGTTCTTCCGCCTCCCGCCGCATAGCGCGGGCGGCCGCCGCCTTGAGGCCGTGGCCCGGGTTCTGACCCCGGGTTGACCGGCCGGTCCGGTGTGTCCATCGGCTGCCCGCAGACGGAGTGACGCCATCCGTTGTCTGTCTTCGCGGGAGAACACCTCGTGCTGAATTCCCTTTCCCCCTCTGCCCTGCCCGTGGGCCGGGGGCTGCTCTATGTCACCCTCGCCGCCACCTCCTGGGGCACCGCGGGTGCGGCCGCCGCGCTGCTGTACGGCAACAGCGGGCTCGGCCCCCTGGCGTTGACCTTCTGGCGGGCCCTGGGCGGGTGTGCCCTGCTGCTCGCGGCGCGGGCGGTCCGGGCGCGCCGCCGGACCGGCGGCGCGCCCGGACCGGCGCGCCCGTACGAGCCGGCCGGGCGGCGGACCGTGCGCATTCTGGTCACCGGCATCGGGCTGACCGTCTTCCAGGCCGCCTACTTCGGGGCCGTCGAGGTCACCGGGCTCGCCGTCGGGACCGTGGTCACGCTCGGCGCGGCGCCGGTCATGGTCGCGTTCGCCGGACAGGTGACCCTGGGCGAACGGCTGGGTGCCGGTGGCGCGCTCGCCGCCGCGGGCGGGCTGACCGGGCTGCTGGTGCTGGTCCTCGGCGGTGAGGGGACCGGGACCGTACGCCCCGCCGGGGTCCTCCTGGCGCTGCTCGCCGCCACCGGATACTCCACCATGACCCTCTGCACCCGCCGGCTCGGCCGCGTCGGCGGCGGCGCCGACGCGTACACCACCACGCTCACGTCCTTCGCCGTCTGCGCGGTGCTGCTGCTGCCGTTCGCGGCCGCCGAGGGGCTGTGGCCGCAGGCGCACGGCATCGTCCGGACACTCGGGCTGATGGCCTACATGGTCGCGGTGCCCACCGCCCTCGCGTACGGCCTGTACTTCGCGGGCCTGGCCGCCCTGCGGGCCACCACGGTCACGGTGATCACGCTCATCGAGCCGGTCACGGCTTCGGTCATCGCGGTCGTGCTGCTCGGCGAGCGGCTGACGGCGGCGACCGTGGTCGGCACGGCCGTCCTGCTCGGCGCGGTCGGTGCGCTGGCCGCGGTGGAGGCGCGGACCACCGCACCGGCCGGCTGACGACCCCACGGCACCGCGCCGCGCGGGCGCGCCGTGGTCGGGGGTGCGGCGTGCCGTCAGTGCCGGGTGAGGTAGCCGGGAACCGGCGTGCCCGGTGCCAGGTCGTCGGCGGGGACCGGCGCGCCGTAGGTGCGGGCGACGGGCACGACGCCGCTCCAGTGCGGGAGCGTCAGATCCTCGGGGTCGTCGTTGGGCCCGCCGGTGCGGATCTTCGCGGAGACCTCGTCGAGGTCGAGGCGGAGGACGGCGGTGGCGGCGAGCTCCTTCGCATTGGCGGGCCGGGAGTCGGCGGCGCGGCCGGGCACGACATGGTCCACCAGGGCGTCCAGAGCGGCGGCGCGCTCGGCCGGGTCGGTGACCGGGCGGGCGATGCCGTGCACCACCACCGAGCGGTAGTTCATGGAGTGGTGGAAGGCGGAGCGGGCCAGGACCAGTCCGTCGACATGGGTGACGGTGAGACACACCGGCAGCCCCGGGGCCTCGCCCGCCTCGTCCCGGCTCGCCATGCGCAGGGGCCGCGCGCCCGTTGAGCCGTGCACGTACAGACGCTCGCCGACCCGGCCGTAGAGGGTCGGCAGCACGACGGGCGCGCCGTCGCGTATGAAGCCCAGATGGCAGACGTAGCCCTCGTCGAGGATCGCGTGCACCACCTCGCGGTCGTACGAGGCGCGTTCGCGGGCGCGGGTCGGCACGGTGCGTTCCGCCGGTGTGTAGGCGTCGGGCACGGTGGTCGTGTCGTGGGGCGCGGGCATTTGCGTCCTCCAATGCACTAGTGCAAAATAGCATTTGTGCTAGGAGAATATCCGATCCAGGGTCGGCGCGCAGCGGAGATCGCCGCCAGTGTGGAGCGCGCCGTCGGCGCCGGTGAGCTGTCGCCCGGCCAACTGCTGCCGCCCTTGAGGGAGTTGGCCGGTCGGTTGGGCGTCAATCCCAATACGGTCGCGGCCGCGTATCGCGTGCTGCGCGAGCGCGGAGTCATCGAGACGGCCGGCCGCCGGGGGAGCCGGGTGCGGGCGCGCCCCGCCAGCACCCCACGCGACTGGATCCGGGTCGAGGCCCCCGGCGCGCGCGACCTCTCGACCGGCAACCCCGACCCCGCGCTGCTGCCCCCGCTCGGCGTGTCGCTCGCCGACGCCGCGGCGCGCGCGGCGCGGCGCCCGACGCTCTACGGCGCGCCGGACATCGCGCCCGACCTCGCCGCACTGGCCCGCGCCGCCTTCGACGCGGACGGCGTGCCCGCCGGGCCCGTCGCCGTCACCTCCGGCTCGCTGGATGCGATCGAGCGCGTCCTGGCCGCCCATCTGCGGCCCGGGGACACCGTCGCGGTCGAGGACCCCGGCTGGGGCAGCCTCCTCGATCTGATCCCGGCGCTCGGGCTGCGCCCCGCCCCCGTGGAGGTCGACGACGACGGGCCGCTGCCCGACCAGGTCGAGCACGCGCTGGGTCAGGGGGCGCGGGCGCTGGTGGTCACCGACCGGGCGCAGAACCCGACGGGCGCGGCGGTGAGCGAGGCGCGCGCCCACGAGCTGCGGGCCGTCCTGGCCGGCCATCCGGGCGTCCTGCTGATCGAGGACGACCACGGGCACGGCATCGTGGATCTGCCGCTGCGTCCGCTGGCGGGCGGCACGGACCACTGGGCGCTGGTCCGCTCCACCGCCAAGGCCTACGGTCCCGACCTGCGGCTCGCGGTGCTCACCGGGGACGCGGTCACGGTGGACCGGGTGCGCGGTCGTCAGCGGCTCGGGCCGGGCTGGGTCAGCCATCTGCTCCAGGACACGGTGACGCACCTGTGGCGGACCGGTGCGGTGGAGCCGGCTTCGGTCGCGGCGTCGTACGCGGCGCGGCGCGAGGCGCTGGTGGGGGCGGTGCGGGAGCGGGGGATCGCCGCGCACGGCCGGAGCGGCATGAACGTATGGGTGCCGGTCTCCGACGAGACCGGGGCGGTGGCGCGGCTGCTCCAGTCCGGCTGGGCGGTCGCGCCGGGCGCACGCTTCCGGGTGGCCTCGGGGCCGGGGGTGAGGATCACCGTCTCGCCCCTGGGCGCGGGGGAGATCGGGGCGGTCGCCGATGCGGTGGCATCGGCGACGGGGGTGTCAGTGGCGGGCCGAGTCGACTGAGGGCCTGAGCGCCTGAGCGCCTGAGCGCCTGAGCGCCTGAGCGGGTGAGCGGCTGAGCCCCGGCCCCCGTCTCTTCCCGGGCCCGCCCCGGAGCCCGCCCCTCGGGTGTTCCGTGCGCCCGGGTGGGGCACCCAGGCCAGGGGTCCCGTGGGCCGGGTCCGGGGCGGGCCCGGCGACTTGCCGGGGGAGGGCTCAGGAGCGCGGCGCGCCCCGGCGCTGGGTGAGGGCCGCGCCCAGCAGGACGACCACCGCACCCACCGGCGTGTTCCACGTCAGGTGTTCGTCGAGGATCGCCACCCCCGCCGCCGTGGCGATCACCGGGACGAAGTAGGTCACCATCATCGCCGTCGTCGGGCCGACCTCCGCGACCAGGCCGTACTGGACCAGGAAGGCGACCCCGGTGCCCAGGGCGCCGAGGGCGAGGACCGAGAGCAGGGGCAGGACCGGGAAGGAGCCGGGTGTCGGAGCGAACAACGGGGCGACGAGGGCGAGTTGGACAGTGCCGAGCAGCAGCTGGGCGCCGGACATCGACAGATGGGAGTTGCCGGTGTCGCTCAGCGTGTGCCGGACGTACTGCCAGCCGACCGCGTAGCTGGCGGAGGCGATGAGCGCCAGCGCGGTGCCCAGCGGATCCTGGCCGGAGAAGCCCTGCCATGCGCCGAGCACGATCAGCACGCCGATGAAACCGAGCCCGAGGCCCGCGACGCGCTGCCGGGTCGGGCGGTCGTCGGAGACCACGGCCACGGCGAGCACCATGCCCCACAGCGGCGAGGCGGCGTTGCAGATGCCCGCCAGGGTGGAGGGGATGGTGAGCTCGGCGTAGGCGAAGAGCGAGAACGGGAGGGCGTTGAGGAAGAAGGCGGCGACGGCCAGATGCCCCCACACCCGCACCCCGCGCGGCAGCCGCTCCCGCTTCACGGCCAGGACGGCGAGGAGCACGGCCGTGCCGAAGAGCATCCGCCCGAGCGTGACGTACAGGGGGGCGAACGCCTCGTTGCCGACCTTGATGAAGAGAAAGCTGAATCCCCAGATCAGGGAGAGCGCGCCGAACCGGATCCGCCAGTCGAGCAGCGGGCGGCGGCCGGGCGCGGGGGTGGTGGCGGAGAGAGGGGCCGCCGCGGGGGTGGCGGTGGGCGTCGAGGCGGTTGTGGTCATGGTCATAACCATGCGGGCTGTAACCTCTTAGAACAAGCGAGTTTTGATCCAATACTTCACGTAGCATTGCTTACATGTTGAACCTGGATCGCCTACGGACCCTCCACGCCGTGGCCCGGCACGGCTCCGTGAGCGGCGCGGCCGAAGGGCTGCATGTGACCACCTCCGCAGTCTCCCAGCAGCTGGCGAAGCTGGAGCGGGAGACCGGACAGCAGCTGCTCGCCAAGAACGGCCGCGGGGTGCGCCTCACCGACGCCGGACGGTTGCTCTCCGACCATGCGGCGCGGATCCTCTCCCAGGTGGAGCTGGCCCAGTCGGATCTTGAGGCGCAGCGCGGCCACGCCGTCGGCGAGCTGCTGCTGGGCGCCTTTCCGACCGCGGTCCGTGGCCTCTTTCCGGCCGCGCTGGGCCGGCTGCGCACCGAACACCCCCAGCTGTACGTCCGGTTGCAGGAGATGGAGCCGGATGAGTCGGTGCCCGCGGTGGTGCGCGGCGACATCGATCTCGGGGTCGTCCTCGACTGGTACAACAAGCCGCTGCCGATGCCCGACGGGCTGGTCAAGGCGCCGCTGATGGACGATCCGGTGGATGTGGCGATGCCCGCGGACCACCCCTTCGCCGACCGGCGCGGGGTCGAGCCGGAGGACTTCGTGGACGACGAGTGGGTGTCCTGGCCCAAGGGCGGGTTCTGCTACGACTGGCTGATGGTCACGCTGCGCAGCAAGGGCATCGAGCCCCGGATCCGCCACACCGCGCGCGAGCACCACACCCAGCTCGCCCTGATCGCCGCCGGGCTCGGCGTCGCCGTCGTCCCCCGGCTGGGCCGTGGCCCGGTGCCCGCGGGGGTGCGAATGGTCCCCGTCAGCCAGCCGACGATGCGGCGCCACGTCTACGCGATCTGGCGCGCCGACGCCGACCGCAGGCCCTCGATCCGGGCGGCCGTGGAGGTGCTGCGCTCGGTGGGGGAGAAGATCGCCGACTGAGGCGTCACCGGCGCGCCTACTGAGGCGTCACCCGGGGAGCTTGCGGAAGTCTCAGGAGGTGACCGCATCGGGGGCCAGCCGCAGCCAGGCGTGCCGGCCGTCGTGCGGCATGGCCAGCCCGAAGTACTTCGCCGCGAACAGCCGCTCGGGCGTCTCGAGCTCGGGATGCGACACGCCCGAGCGCGGCGCCTCACCCACCGGCACGAGTCCGGTGCGCTCGGGCGTGTCGCCCGGTTGGTGTCGACCGCCCACGACACGGGTGTCCAGGTGCTGCACGCGGTGGCCGAGCGGCGCGCCGACGGGCGCGGGGCGAATCGCGATGCCCGGCTGTTTCGGGCCGCCGAGCGGCTGCCGGTGCGGCAGCTCACCGGGAGCGCCGCGGTGCGGATCGCCGAGCCGGTCCCGGTCGCGGCGGAGGATCTGGTGGTACGGCGGCTGCACGGCCTGTCGCCCCTCGCCGCCACCGAGGTGAACGCGCTGCTGCGCGATCTCGGCTGCCGCACGCTCGTCATCGCCGGCGTGTCGGCCGATGTCGCGATCCCCAACGCCGCGTTCGACGCGGTCAACCTCGCCTATCCGGCCGTGGTGGCCGAGGACGCGATCACCGGGGTGCCTGCCTCGTACACCCCGGCGATGGTCCGTCACACCCTCGCCCTCGTGGCCACCGTCACCGCGGCCGACGAGGTGATCGCCTGCTGGAGGCGATCGTCCGTCACGCCATCCAGATCGCGTTTCCCTCCACCTTGATCTGCGTTCCGGGCAGCGGCTTCGGCGCCGGGCCGCCCTTCACACTGCCGTCGGCTATGTCGTACTTGGCCCCGTGACACGGGCAGTTGATGGTGCCGCCGGTCACATCGCCGACCGAGCAGCCCTGGTGGGTGCAGATCGAGGAGAACGCCTTGAACTCGCCCGCGGTCGGCTGGGTCACCACGACCTTGTGATCCTTGAAGACCATGCCGCCGCCCTCCGGGATCTGGGAGGTCTTGGTCAGCTCCATCCCGCCCCCGCCGCCCGACTGGCCGGCTTCGCCGCCCTTCTGACCGGCTTCGCCGGCAGCCCCGCTCTCCGACGGCGGTGCGGAACCCGCGCCCTGGGCGTCGCTCACGCTTCCGCTGCCCGATCCCTTGTCGTCGTCTTTGCCGCACGCGGCGACGGTGGCGGCGAGCCCGGCCGCTCCGGCCGCGGCGACAACGGCACGGCGGGTTGTGCCGCGGCCCGTGGTTTCCGGCTGCGTCATGGTGGTGCCTCCTGTCAGGGGACGTTTCGCGGTTCCATACGCAGACGGCCGCCGGAGCGTTCAGCCGCCGGCACGGATCACCCGGGACCCGGCCCGCACCGGGGATTGGGCCCCACCGTGGATCGTGGCGCTCAGGAGCCCGATAGCCTGGGAAAATGCTCCCTGAAGTCACCGCCACCCGCTACGACACGCCGCTGCGTCAGGGTGGACCGCTCCCGGGGATCGTCGAGGCCGGCGATCTCGGCACCTATGCCATGAAGTTGTCTAACGGGCAGCACTGACCTGCGGTGATGGCGTCACTATGGCCTCTGACCTGCGCGGATTATTCTTTCGCGGCCTTTCAGGATCTTGCCGTGTTGCGCAGCCGATTCTCCCCACGCGCTCCCCAGCGCCGTCTAAACTCCCCAGATTCTCCCCAGCGGAGGCCCGCCTTGAGGGTGGGGCGACGCGTGGTATTCGGTCCGTCGTGCCAGCCGCAGGGGCTACGCCGAGTGACCGTTCAATCGTAGAAGTTGATCGTCTCGTCCAGCCAGCCAACTGCCTTCAAGTCGCGGACCAGCCAGCTGTATGCGAGGTTCGTGGCCTGGCGCTCAAGGCCGGTCGAGAGCTGATGCTGGTGCACGGCCGGGAGGCGGAAAACAGATGAGTGGACGGCACGGACCTGCTGCCAGATGTCGTTCGGAACGTCCGGATCTTCGGCGAGTCCCATGTCGACTGCCGGGGTATCGCGATCGCCGGAAGAGGCGTCGCGGTGCACGCCGAATACGACGGTGGCGGACCATGATTGGGTGTCGTCCGGCCGCGGCATGATGACGATACCTTTGCCCCGGACAGGGAAGATGCCGTATAGGCCGAGTGCCGCTCCGAACCGCGGAAAGTTGGTCTCGACCAGTTCGCGGTACCCAATGAGGGCGTCCCGCAGCACGTCGGCCGTGATGGACCGGGTCAGCTGGGGCGAGTAGGTCTGCCAGAAGTAGCGCGGATTGCCGTCGGTCAGGTCAGGTGCGGGGCGGGGGGCCTCCAGAAGGTCACCATGGACGTGCTGCAGTTGTGATTCGAGCCAGCGGACATCATCCGAGTCAAAGGGCTGACTTCCACCACGCTGCCACGTCGACCGGACGGTGTTCGCCGCGTGGGCTACGAGACGGTCCACTTCAGCGCGCAGGTCGTCCAATGGGATCTGCCGGGCGGGTCTGCTGCCGTGTCGGTTCTCCATGATCAGTCGTGCGAGGAACCAGACACGCTCGGTCGCGAGGGGCGAAGCGGGTGGGACGGGCAGCGTGCGTTGGCGTAGGCGGCGGGTCAGGGGGTCGCGGAGCCGGTCGCGGGTCCATTTCCACCGCGCGAGATCCTGACGGGGCCTGTCGAAGAGGCTGATGTCGTGAAAGTGCCGACGCCACTGCCCAGTGCCGAATTCGAGGTCGCCTCGTAGGAACACGTCTTCATCCAGTACGCCGTCACGGGCGTGCCCGATGATCAGTGCTTCCTCCGTCGCCAGCCGCACGCCCCAGGGGGCGAGCTGTCCGTGATGGTGTGGTGCGAGGTGCGGCCCCAATGTGCCGAGGCCGTGGAGCCAGGCGAGCATCGCCTCCCGGAGTCGGAGCCCGAGGACTACTGCCGGTTCCTGGTCGTCTCCGCTAGTCAGGTTGGTCCTGACGGCGGGCCGACGCGCTGGCGACTGCAGGTGCGCGCGCCGCGTCGTTTGGTCTTCCGCCTCTTCCAGTACCCATGACGCGGCTGCAGGGTTCGTGCGGGCCATGCGAAGTATCAGTTCCTCGACGACCTCGTACGTCGCGCCCTCGACGGCGAATGCGAGCGCGTAGCGCCAGCGAGGAAACTGATCCGGTCCGGCGGCGGATTCGATCGATGTGTGACCGTCCTGGAGCGCCTGCGCGGCGAAGTGTTGCTCGAACAGGGGGAGTGCGAATCTCAGGAGTCCCCTGTCGTGGACGACGAGACCAGTCTCCTCCAGTTCCCAGATGACATGGCGGCGGGCGAACGAATCGGCAGCGACTGCTCCATCAGCGTCCAGGACGCATGCGGCCAGGCGGGGCAGGCTCTCCCACACCTGTGGTGAAGCCCGCGGGCGTTCACGCTGCAGGATGGACGCTGCCAGCCCTGACAGCAGCTCATGCGTGGAAACGCGGCCGTCCCGGCCCGCGCGCAGCCACGTGGCCAGGGCGTGGACTTGCAGGGGACTGGTGAGCAACTGCTGTACCTCGTACACCTCCAGGGTCCGAAAGTGGTATTCGTCGGTCACCGCTCGCAAGAGATCCAGTCCTCTTTCAGGCGACCAGGGTTCCACGTCAATGCGTTCGCCCTCGTCCACCGTGCCCGCTCCTGGGCGGGTCGTCGCGAGCACGCTCACCAGCGGCCAGGTCAGTACCAGGCGGCGGGCCTCGTCAAGGAGCCGGTCGGCCTGCTGGGGGCTGACTGCGTCGAGGTTGTCCACGACGACCCGGCACTCACGCAGCGGGTCGCCGCCCATGGCGTTCTGAAGCGCGGAGGTCAGTGTCGCCGGGATGTCCCGTGCTTCCAGCCATACCGGAATTTCGACGTCGGCATCTCTCCACGCTGCCGTCAGACCTTCGCTCCACCACTGCTCGGCCTTCTCGCTCTTGCCGGCCCCCATGGGCGCGACGAGCACCCGCAACGCCCCCTGAGGCACTTCGACTTCCGGGGTGGCTTGCCGTGCCTTCCAGGCGAGCGCAGCCTCGACGCGGTCGGCCGGAGTGCTTCGCAGGCGGACCTTGCTGCGAGCCAGGCAGCCCTTGGACGCCAGCACCAAAGCTTCCGCGCGCGACCGTGAGCGGGCCGAGAACGGCAGCACGGCGGTGAGCCGCTCTATGAGGTCGTCGGAGGTGAAGGAAGCTTCGGCGACCTCTGCCGCCTCGGCATCGGTGAGAGCCAGATGCCGCGCCTTGGAGTGCGCCTCTACCTGAACTTGCTTCCACTCGCGCAGAACCTCTGCCGGATAGTGCTCGGGCGTGATGTCGATCTCGGAGGCGTGCCGCTCGCACAGAAGGATCAAGTTGTCGAAGGCTCGGTTGGCTTCCCTGCTCATGGCTGGTGCCCACCGAGGTCCGCCTTCGCTCCGTGCATGGATGTGAGCCACCCGGCTGTTGAGTACACGCTTGCCGGTGGACGTACTGTCCCGGTACAGCGGCTCACGGCAGTCCGGAATGCCACACGCCAAAGCCGTTGCGTACAGCTCCTTGATGGTCGCATCGGTCGGTACAGGGTGATGAACGGAAGGACGGGGGACTTCAGCACTCACGTGACCAGTTTGACGGGTTGCTCAGTCATAGAGGGCTGGGAAGGGGGAGTTCTTGGCTCGATGCGTTTCCGATGACGCATCATGTGGAGTGCGTCGCCATCCTCGAACCGGCCGCGAAGGGCTCCTGACCTGCGGTTTTGCTCGTGCGCATTATGTGCGATGTGGGCGTTACGGGCGATATCTTGACGCTGAAAGGACGCTCGTGACGCTCATTTGACGCTCGTTCTGATGGGGTGTCAGGGGGTTCTGGAGGCAGGTCAGGGCACGTTCTGCGGAGACCGAGGACAGTGTTGGAGAACAGCAGCAGCGCGCGGGTGCCATCCTGGGAATGGACGGGCGAGCCCCAATGACCTGCCGAGATGTGCGGCCGCGATCGTGCTGCTCTGGCCAGCATGGATGATCTTTCGGTTGTTTCACGCTCGTGCCCGTTGAGGGTGCCGGAAGTTCCAGAGGAGTCCCAGGAGACTCCTGAGTCAGGCGAGCGATCTTTCCTCTCTGTGCCGGTGCCGGTCCGTGTGGTCAGCCCGGGGTCGCACAGTTGGCCGTACACGGAGAAGGCTGCCGGAGCGGTGGGGCGAGCCGCGTGGCTACACCGGCGACGAGCTGGTGGGGTCCCATCTTCGTCTGCGAGGCAGCTGAAGCGCCGATTCTGCGGTGCTGCGCCCTGACACCGGTGCCGAGAGATGAACTTCGAACCGAATCGCCACGGCGCGAGGTCCCGAGCGACCAGGGTGACGACGTATATCACCGAACCGGGTCCCATTTCGGCCAGTCGCCCTTATGATCACGCAAACGCGCGGTCGGGGCCCATGCGGTACGTGGGTGGGAGGCGTCATGTGGTCGGACAGCGAGACGGATCTGGACCTGCTCGGTTTCGATTTCCTCGTGGACGAACTGGTCGTCGCACTCACCCAGCCACGGCTGCTACCGCTGACGATGGGGGTCACTGGTGGTTGGGGATCCGGCAAGAGCAGCCTGCTGAAGATCGTTGCAGCTGAGCTCGCGGGCCTTCCGGACGATGAGACCGGACACTTTGTCGTCGTCTCCTTCAGCCCGTGGCAATACGAAGGGTACGAGGACATCAAGGCCGCTCTGACGGAGGCGGTCCTGGCGCGACTTCAGCAGGAGGTCGAGGCCGATGGCCCGCAGGCCGAGCGGGTGGGACGCCTCAGACGCATGGCCACGAGCTTGCGCCGGCCGGTCCGGATGCTGGTCGGCACGGCTCTCCCCGCCGGTGCCGCAATAGCCGCCGGCGCTGTGGAGCCTGCCCTAGCGGATACAGCGTCCATGTTCGCTCAGGGCATGGTCGGCTCGATGGAATCGTCCCAGGACTCCGCCGGGGATAGTTCGGACGAGGAACCCCAGCCCGTAGCGGCGGGCGCGTTCCGGCAGCAGTTCGCTGAACTGATGGAGTCCCTGCACGAGGTCCGGGCCGTGATTGTGATGATCGACGACTTGGACCGGTGCCTGCCGCATACCGTCGTGGACACTTTCGAAGCTGTCCGACTCTTCCTGAACGTCGACAAGAGTGCGTTCGTCATCGCTGCCCACGCCGAGGTCGTCCAGGCCGCCATCGACCAGCGCTACCCAGGGCTGAGGCGTTCCGGGACATCCGGACTTGGGGCGGAGTACCTGGAGAAGATGCTTCAGGTGGAGATCAACATTCCGGCGCTCTCCGCGCCGGAGGCCGAAACCTATATGCACCTGCTCCTGTCCGAACTGCATCTGTCGCAGGATCAGTTCACAGCACTGAAGGCGGCGGTTGACCAGCGTCGGCGCGGCAGCGCGCTCGGAGTGGCCTTGAACGTCGGCATGGCAGCGGACAGTTTGGGGCCCGAGATGCCGCCCGAGCTGTATCAGGACATGATGTGGGCCGCAGCCGTCGCGCCGGTCCTCGGAAGTGGTTTGAGGGGTAACCCCCGCCAGATCAAGCGGTTCCTGAACACCTTGAAGTTGCGTCTGGCCGGCGCCGAGCGGCGCGGTACGACGTTGGATGCAGCGGTCCTCGCCAAGCTCATGGTGTTGGAGACGCAGTACCTGAGCGATTTCCAGAGGCTCTTCGACTGGCAGTCCGCCGGGCCGGTGAGTGGCAGAGGGGACTGGCTTGCCGCAGCCGAACAGCGCTCCCGAGGTACAGGGGTGGACGAGGCCGATCCCGCCCCGAACGAGGCGCCCGAGGCGCCTTCTGCTTCCGGGGCCCGTGATGGTGGGCGAGGCGCGGCCCGGCGCCCGTCGAGCCGGGAGATGGCCCCCGCAGGCGGTTTGGATGAGGAGGTGCGTACCTGGGCCGAGCAGCTTCACATCGACGCTTGGCTCAGGATGGAGCCCGCACTAGGTGGGAAGGATCTCGGTCCGTACTTCACTTTCGCACGGGCCAAACTGACGCTCGGCGCCAACACGGCCCTCCTGTCGGCCCACATCCAGGAATTGCTCGGGCGCCTTCAGTCTGACGTGGCTTCGCGGCGTCGCGCAGCGGTGAGGCAGGCGGCGGAGAGCGTCGCTTCGGCGGACCTTCCGACGCTCGTGGACCACCTTCTGCAGGCGGTCATGCACGATCCCGCCGGTGCGGCCACGGACGGGGTGGCGGAATTGTGCGAGCGCATCCCCGCCATTGCACCGGTTGTGTGTGAACGACTCAGAGTCATCCCGTTCGAGATCCTCCGGCCGAAGATCACCACTCTGGTCCGTCGGCTTCCGGAAGCCGACCCCACCGTCAGTGCCCTTTTGGACGGGTGGGAGGCCAACTCGTCTGGGGGTTTCGTCAGGGCGGCTCGTCAGCGAGGACGGCACTGAGTGGGAACTTCCACGGACCGTACGAGTGGCTCCGGCGGGGCTTGGACGCCGCTGAAACACGCCGCAACTGCCTACACACGTGACCTCAGCAGCGGGTCCGTGCCACGAAGCCGAGCCGCAGTGGTCCTCGCTCGTCATGTGCCGGTCTTGGGTGGGGCGGCTGCCGCCTCGGCCGGCGCCATGGCCGGCCGCACCACGGCACAGCGGCTGGGCGGTCTGCTGGCAGGGGTAGCCTCGGGGGGCCTGGGTGAGGCGCTGCGGCAAGCGTCCCTGGGTGATCTGATCGGACGTGACCGGTTCGAGGTCGTGGACGAACTGGTGACACAACTGGCCGGGGCTGGGGGCGACCTGGACGGCCAAGCGGCTCGGGACGCGGTATGCGATGTGCTGGACGAGCTGTTCGGAGACGCCGATTCCTGGGACGAGCTGGAGAACGAGGCAACCACGCGGAACGACGTGGTACGACTCCTCGAACTGTTCTTGACGCACTACATCTACAACAGGGTGCCAGTGGTGGCAGAACGATTGGGCACGATCGCCGACCCCGAGGCGGCTCGCCGCGCGGACCGGCAGATGCGCCAGGTCATCGAGGACTGTGTGGCCATCAGACTGCCTGAGAACGCGTTGAGTATGGACTGGTCGGGGCCGGATGGGCGCGCAGTCGTCGAGGGTGCGCTGGAGCTGGCCTACCAAGCATTGGAAGGACTGGCATGACACAGTTCACGGTGCGTACCGAGCAGTTTGAGGACCCGGGCCCGCCGAGTGGACTCCTACTCGACTTCATGCCCGGCCTGCCGGGTTCCACGGTGCAGGCCGGTCGAGGGTTCTTCCGGTCCTTCGTGCCCACCCGGCAGGCGGCAGACCTGATGGTCATGGCGTTCGGTGCCTATGTCGCGGACCGAGTGAGCGAGCGTAGTCGAACCGACGACGCGTGGACACGGGACCTCGCCCTCGGGTTTCCAGTACATAACGCTGCCAGCTGGCCAACCGAAACCGGACAGGACATGTTGCGCTTCCTAACCGGCGACCGATGGACCCTGCACCCGCGCACCCAACACGCTCCGCCGTTGGCACCGGACTCGGACGGTCAGGGCCAGATCACCGCAGACGGTGTGTGTCTGTTCTCGGGCGGCCTTGACTCCCTGTGCGGCGTGATCGACCTTTTGGAGGAAGCTCCTGAGAGGCGCCTGTGCCTGCTCTCGCACTACGAAGGCGGGCAGACCTCTGCGGCCCAGACCCGGCTATTCCGCCGGCTGCAGGCCCATTACGGGCAGCGCGTGATCTCTCTGCGCCTGTTCCTGCGGCCCGGACCCGCCCAACCGGTCCAGGCCAGACCTTTGCCCCCTGGCCGCGAGACCACCACACGGTCACGGTCCCTGATGTTCCTGTGCACCGCCCTCGCGGTCGCCTCCTCTATTGGCCCGCACGTCCCGGTCTATCTGCCTGAGAACGGTTACATCGGCGTCAACGTGCCCCTGACCCGTGCACGGTCCGGCAGCTTCAGTACCCGTACCACCCATCCGCACTACCTAGCACTCCTCGAGCAGGCCAAGCAGGCGATTGGTGTGCCCAACCCTCTCGTCAATCCCTACCGGCTGAGGACGAAGGGCGAGATGCTCACCGGTAACCGCAACCGGGCTCTCCTGAGCGAACTCGCGCCCAGGAGCATCTCCTGCTCCCACCCCGAGGTGGCCCGCTACGCCAAGCGGGCGCAAGGCAATTGCGGCTACTGCTTTCCGTGTTTGATCCGCCGGGCATCGATGGCGCAAGCCGGATGGGACCGGGCTGAGCAGTACGCCTGGGACGCGCTCACCGACCCCGAACTGCTCGATCCTGAGTCGGGACGCAGCTCCGATTTGCGTGCCGTGCTGGCCGGCACCCGTCCCGGCCGTCCCACCACCGACATCCTGCGCAACGGGCCCTTGCCCCGCGACGAGCGCCGCGCGTACATCGAAGTCTGGCGCCGGGGCAGTACCGAGGTCCGAACCTGGATCACAGCAGGTGCTCATGGGCAGCTCGCACAGCTACTGGAGCACACTTCGTGAACCGAATGCTAGACACCCACTGCCACTTGACCGGCTACAAAGACCCCGCCGAAGTCCTGCGCGAAGCCGCCGACGCCTCGGTCGACATCGTGGCCGTCACCGAGGACCCCGGAGAGTACCGGGTGATGCGGACCCGGCTCGGCCGACGGCCGGGTGTTCACACCGCGCTGGGCATGCACCCGCTCCGAGCCCACAGCTTCACGCCAGCCGACCTGGCCCGCTTCCTGCGCATGCTGCCCGAGGCTACTTGGATTGGCGAGATCGGCCTGGACTACTCACCCGCCGGACGCACCACGCGCCGCGCCCAACTGAGGATCCTCGAGGCCATCCTGGCAGATCCCCGCGCCCTGTCGGTGCCCATGACGGTCCACAGCCGCGGTGCCGAAGTGGACACCATCACCCGCCTCGCGCAAAGCGGCGCCACCGCTGCGATCCTGCACTGGTACACAGGCCCCGCAAACCTGGTGGACGACGCCCTGGCAGCCGGACTGTGGTTTTCCGTAAATCCCGCCATGTGCCACTCGGCCAAGGCCCGCCAGGTGATCGACGCGCTCCCCGTTGACCGCGTCATGTTGGAGACCGACGGCCCGTTTGCCAGACACCGAGGGCGGCCAGCCCGCCCCTCAGACCTGTCGGCCGTCATCGCCCACCTCGCTGCGCGATGGGCCCTCGCTCCCGAAGATGTCGTCTGCCGACTCCAGGCCAACCGGCTGCAGCTCCTGGAGAGGGGTGAAGGCACGTAGGTTCAGGGTGTGAAGCGGAGAGCCGGCGTGGGCTTCCGCCCCCTTCCGACAGCCCCAGCCGAGCTTCCTGGCAGAGTCTGCCCTTCCGAGCGCGATCACTCGGTTTCCGCTGGTCAGATGCGGCGTCGGCCGAAAGCCAGGTTCGATTCCTCCTCCCGGTGTCAGTCCCGCCCTCTAAGATTCCTTCTGCGGGGGCAGCCCCGTGTTCCTGATCGCGGCGGCAGGGTCACGGCAGGCATAAACGTGCGCAGCAGATACAGGCGGGGAGTCGCATGCTGGAAGGTCGGTGGACGACGGTCACCGAGTCCGAGCACGAGCATGAGCGCCGCGGCCTGGAAGCGATCCGCAGGCGTATGCCGGACGAGGAGCCGTGGCGCGCCTGGTCGAACTTCACGTTCACCGCGAACAGCGGTCATGTCCGCGAGATCGATCTTCTGGTGACCGCACCGGCCGGGGTGTTCCTCCTCGAGCTGAAGGACTGGCACGGTTCGGTACACGGCGGCGGCAACGACTGGGTGCAGACCACGCCCGGCGGGACCCAGCGGCGACACGGCAACCCCCTGCACCTGGCGAATCGGAAGGCCAAGGAACTGGCCGGCCTGATCAACGACGTCTCTGGTCGGCCCGGGGACCGGCCGAAGATCTGGGTGGGCGAGGCGGTCTGCTTCACCGATGACAAGCTCCGCGTGAACCTGCCGGCCGCCGATCTGAACGGCGTATTCACGGTCAAGCAGCTCGTGGAAATGCTGGCCGAACCGCCGGGTGACGCCCGGCGCCGGATAACGGCAGAGACGTCTCGCCGCGTCGGCGGGGCCCTGAAGAAGCTCGGCATCGCACCGATCCGCCGCCAGCATGAGGTGGGCTCCTATCTCCTGGACGCGAAGGCGTTCGACTCCGGGCCCACCTGGGCCGACTACCTGGGTCGTCACTCCCAGCTGCATGATCTGGCGCGAGTGCGCGTCTTCCTCAGCGAGCGCGGTGCTTCGGACGCCGAGCGGCGTTCGGTGGAGCAGGCCGCTGCCCGCGAGGCGCTGGTGCTCAGCCGGTTCCGGCACCCGGGTGCGGTACAGCTGAAGAGTTACCTGCCGTCGGGGCATCCGGCTGGGCCGACGATCCTGTTCGACTACCACCCGGAGACTCTGCGGCTGGATGACTTTCTGGTGCAGCACGGGAAGCAGCTGGACCTGCGGGGCCGCCTCGCCCTCGTACGGCAGCTCGCGGAGACGGTGCGCTCCGCGCACTCACGCCGTGTCCATCACCGCACGCTGTCGGCGCACGCGGTGCACATCATTCCGCGTGATCGCGGCCCGCGCGGGCGGGAGCTCAGCGAGGAACAGCGCTGGCTGAGCCCTTGGCCGCAGATCGCGGACTGGCAGATCGCTACCGGCCAGAGCGCCAGCCGTGGCCGGCCCCTGACCCTGGCTCCTACAAACGTGTCCGGGTTCCACGTCTCGGAGCAGGCTGATCCGTATCTGGCGCCGGAGCTGAGGATTCCGAAGGCCGATCCGGTGCGCCTCGATGTGTACGGGCTCGGTGTCCTCACGTATCTACTGGTCACCGGGCAGGCGCCAGGCGCAAGCCAGAGCGAGGTCATGGCCCGCCTGGAAGCCGGTGAGAGCCTGCGCCCGAGTGCCTTGGTCGACGGACTTAACCCGGACATCGACGACCTGGTGGAGGCATCCACCGCGTACGAACCGGGCCGGCGCCTGTCCACGGTCGACGACTTCCTGGAGATGCTGGAGTACGTCGAGCAGGCATTCACCGAAAAGGACTCCGTCGGCCCGGCCGCAGCCGCAGCCGCAGGCACGGGCGGGGACGGCGGGTCGGGATCGGAAACGGACGAGGACCGGGGCGAGCCGGAGAAGGACCCGCTGGAGGCCGTGGCCGGGGATGTACTGGCCGGGCGCTGGGAGGTTGTTCGTCGGCTCGGCACGGGCTCGACCTCTCGGGCGTTCCTGGTGAGGGATCTCGCGGGCGAGCCACGGCGTAGCGGCACCCTGCCGGTGGCTGTGCTGAAGGTCGCGCTGAGCGAGGCCAAGCACGCGGCCCTGGATCGGGAGGCCCAGATCTTGGGCCGTATCCACCGGGATTCCAGCATCATCGCGCTGTACGAGCGGGAGCCGATGACTCTCGCGGGTCGTCGGGTGCTCGCTCTCGAATACGTCGGCGACAGCCGAGAGTTGAAGGACCAGGACCGTGGTGACGGGAAGGGACCGAGGCGGCGTGAGGACACCGTCGCCCGTCAGCTGCGGGACAACGGTCGCCTGGGCATGGACCAGCTGGAGGCGTACGGGAAGTACCTGTTCGGTGCGGTGGAGCACTTGGAGGCGGAAGGAATCTGGCATCGGGACCTGAAGCCGGACAACATTGCAATCCGGATCCGTCCCAACGGCACTCGACAGTTGGTGCTGATCGACTTCTCGCTCGCCGGATACCCGGCGAAGGAGATCGATGCGGGCACCGAGGGCTACCTCGACCCGTTCTTGGGCATCATCACGCGTGGCTCGTACGACGGTCATGCCGAGCGGTACGCGCTCGCGGCGACATTGCACGAGATGGCGTCGAACGAGCTGCCCCGATGGGGTGACGGTGCCGTCACAGCCCGGCAGACCGATCCGAGGGAGTGGCCGTACCCGCAGCTCGCCGCCGACGCCTTCGAACCGGCGGTTCGCGACGGTCTGGTCGCCTTCTTCCGCAAGGCTCTGGCGCGGGACGTGAAGGACCGGTTCTCGGACCTGAAGCCGATGGAGCGTGCCTGGCAGGCACTCTTCCTGGATGCGCAGCGGACAACAGCACCGAGCTCCGGGCACGGTACGGCGGAAAGCGCAGGGACCACGCAGGAAGCCGGGCCCCAGATCGGACGCGAGGACGACGACGCCTCCGCCGAGCAGGTTCGTGACCAGCAGGCGGCCAGGGCCGACCGCACGACGCCTCTGTCCGTGGCAGGTCTGACGCTCTCCGCGCAGTCCCAGCTGTTCGCCATGGGACTGAACACCGTCGGGGACGTACTGGACTACTCGGCGAGGAAGTTCCTCACTGCGCCGGGCATGGGCTCGCGCACCCGGGAGGAGATCCAGCGCCGGCAGAAGGAGTGGAACCTCCGACTCGGCAAAGCGGCCCCCGCACCACTCAGCGCGGAAGCCCGCAAAGCAGCCGGCCAGGAAATCACCGAGCTGGAACAGGCGGTCGCCGAATCGGTCGCCGTCAGCGGCGGAAATGTCACTGACCCGCAGCTGCTGGGCGCGCTGAGCCTGGACGCGCTGGCCGCTCGCCTGGTCCCGAAGCCATCCAGCGGCAGCGCCCGCTCCAACACCAAGGAACGCGAAGCGGTCCGGCTGCTACTGCGGCTGCCCAACGAGACCGGCAAGCTGCCCGAGGGCCTGGCATGGGTTCGGCAGCGGGACGTCGCCGACGCGGTGGGCCTGACCGCGGGCCGCATCCCGCAGATCGTGAAGAAGGCGCGCGAGCGTTGGCACCACGACACCGCGCTCGGGCTGCTGCGCGAGGACGTGGTGGAACTCCTTGCCGAGCGCGGTCGGGTGGCCCCGGTGATCGAGCTCGCCGACGCGCTGATCGCCCGGCGCGGCACCCAACACGTGGAACGGCGCGACCGGCGCGCGCTCGCCCTGTCGCTGCTGCGTGCGATGGTCGAGCGAGAGAGCTACAACAACGAGGCCCCGCCGCTCTTCCGCTACTTCCACGCCCGAATGCCCAAGGGCGCCGATCCGGTGCTCGGCCTCCTCGCACTTGACGTCCGGGAGGGCGTGGACGGCCCGGACACCCCGACGCTGCCCGCTCTGCAGGAATACGCGCTCAACCTGGGAGCGCGGGCCGACCGACTCGCGGACCTGGAATCTCTGCCGACGGCCAGCACCGTCCTCACCGAGCTGGACGCGGTGCGACGGCCGCCGGGAAACCTGGGCTGGGATGAGCGGCGTACCGCCGAGATCGCGGTGGCAGCCTCCACCCGAGCTGCCCTCACCCCCCGACTGGAGATCTACCCGCGCGACCTGGACCTGGTGCGCGCGCTGAGGATCACCCAGGCCGGTGTGGTAGCCGTGCAACCCGGCGTCGAGGAGGAGCGACTGCCGGGCCTCACGGTTGACGCCCTGCACAAGCGAGTCACGACCCGCTTCCCCGACCTGGGCACAGACCCGCTGGTGCCACGTGAGTTGCCCACGGGCAGCGCACTGGTCCGCTACCTGAAGCAGGCCGGCTTCGAGCTGAAGCTGGCGACGCGCTACGACAAGGTGCTCCGCCTCATCCCGGACCGTCCGGCCGGGGACGCCACCGCCGGCCTGACCTCGGCGAGCTGGGGAGCCTCGGCGGCCCGTCGATCCGCCCCCACCCAGTACGACGCGGACGCGGCCGTCGCCGCCGCGGTCAAGGCCGAACAGCGGCTCACGCACTCGGCGCGACAGGACGGCTTCCGGGTCCTGACCGTGCCCCACCGGGGCGCTGAGAACGCGGTGCGGCACCTGGCGGATGAGCCGTACGGTGTGCGGCCGGTGTCATTGACCGGGCTCTTCGTGAACGAACTGCGCAGTGTGATCGGCGAGGCGGCCAGACCGACCTGGGAGACCGTCCTCAAGGCCGACGCTGCCAAACCCGGAAGCCGGGCTCATCAGCAGCTGCGCATCCGTACAGACAAGGCGTGGGGGCGCATCGAGCCGCAGCTGCGAGAGCGACTGCGGCAGGGGCAGGGACCGCTGCTCCTTACCGACACTGCGGTGCTCGCCCGGTACGACGCGCTGGACCTGCTCGTAAGGCTCGCGGAAGAAGCGCGGCAAGGTGGCAGCCCGCTGTGGCTGCTCGTTGCCCAGTCCGACCCGGCGAAAGCACCGAGGCTGGCCGGGCAGAGCGTGCCGTACCAGGCAGGGTTCGACGAGTGGATCGTCGTGCCTGATGCCTGGGTCGCGCGCAAACACCTCGCGCTGGACGCCTGACCCTCTGCCCCTCTTGAGCCGGCCTTCTTCCGCCCACTCCGATTTCTCCACAGGAGCCGTTCCGTGATCGACCGCAAGAGCCTCCTCGCCGACCTGCAGAAGCAGGTCAAGGCGGCAGAGATCGACCTTGAACAGCAGGTCAAAGCTGTCCCCGAGGTAGGGACCCGGCTGCGCGGTGAGTATGAGCAGGCCCGGAAGCTGGGCCGTACGGCGGCGACGTGGAACGCCTGGCTCGGGGAGCGGATCACCCAGGTTGCGGTGGCCTGGGTGCTCGGCACCGTCTTCGTCCGCTTCAGCGAGGACAACCGGCTGATCGCTGAGCCGTACATCACCGCCCCGGATGTGGCTGGGCGCGAGACCGCGCAGGCGCGGTACGAGGAGTACCTGGAGAAGGACGCCGACCCGACGTACCGAGGCTGGCTGGAGACGGCGTTCGCAGAGTTGGGTGCCGGGCAGGCTGGGCGGCTGCTCTTCGACCGCAACCACAACCCGCTCTACCAGATCCCGCTTTCGCATGACGGGGCGGGCACGCTGCTCGCGTTCTGGCGGGAGCAGCGCGTTGGTGAGGGAGTGCTCGGCGGGGACGGCGACGGCGGTGTCGGTGGCCCTGTACTCGTACACGACTTCAGCGACCAGCTGAGCGAGGACGGCACCGAGGGCTGGGACACACGGTTCCTCGGCGACCTGTACCAGGATCTGAGCGAGGCGGCCCGCAAGACGTACGCGCTGTTGCAAACTCCGGAGTTCGTGGAGGAGTTCATCCTCGACCGGACTATGACCCCGGCGGTACGGGAGTTCGGCTTCGAAGAACTGAAGATGATCGATCCGACCTGTGGGTCGGGTCACTTTGTGCTCGGGGCGTTCCGGCGGCTGGTGCGGATGTGGGCGTCGCAGCGACCCGAAGTCGGCCCGTACGAACGGGTGCGGGCGGCATTGGAGTCCGTGCATGGGGTGGACCTCAACCCGTTCGCGGTTGCGGTGGCCCGCTTCCGGCTGCTGGTCGCGGCGATGGCTTCGAGCGGCATGCGGACGTTCGCAGAGGCGCGGCAGTACGAGTGGCCGATTCAGCTCGCGGTGGGTGACTCGCTGCTGCCGACGGAGCACCGGCAGGAGGGACTCTTCGGCGACGAGCAGCTGAGCCTCGGCGACAGTGCGGAATCGGGCGACGCCGAAGACCCGTACTACGCGCTGAGCACGGAGGACGTGTTCGAGTACCCGCAGATCCTGAACCGGGGCCGCTACCACGTGGTCGTGGGGAATCCTCCGTACATCACAGTCAAGGACAAAACACTTAACGAGCTGTATCGCAAGGTGTACAGCGCGTGCGCGGGTACGTACGCGCTGTCGGTCCCATTCGCGCAGCGCTTCTTCGAGCTTGCGGTTCGAGGCGAGGAGAAGTCCGGGCTCGGCTACGGCATGGTTGGTCAGATCACGGCGAACTCGTTCATGAAGAGGGAGTTCGGTGCGAAGCTGATCGAGAGCTTCTTCCGGGATCAGGTCGAACTGACGGAGATCATCGACACGTCGGGGGCGTACATCCCGGGGCATGGGACTCCGACGGTCATCCTCGTCGGCCGCCCGCTGGATTACACGGGCGCTCGCCGGGCCACCATCCGCACCGTCCGGAGCGTCCAGGGGGAGCCAGCGGCTCCGGAGAAGGCGGAGGATGGACTCGTCTGGCGGGCTATCACCCAACAGGCCGACTCCCCGGGCTCCGAGACCGAATGGATCAGCGTTCGCGACACGCGACGTGACGACCTGTCAAAGCATCCATGGAGCCTGACAGGCGGTGCCGCACCAGACATCCTGAAGATCGTCGAAAGCACGGGAACCCGGCTGCGAACTGCGTCACAAGAACTCGGCCTGTCTATCGTTACTGGCGAGGACAACGCCTTTGGCTCGGTGAACACTGCTGCCGCCCGCCAGCGAGGTGCTAGGCCCACCGCTGTCGCTAATGGCGATGAGGTACGGGATTGGGGGCTCGCCGGCGCGACCTGGCTCACCAGCCCGTACGACCAAGATATGAAGCTTCTCGAAGGCGCAGAGAATGAGGACTTGCTGCGCTTCATGTGGCCACTGCGTCACGTACTGGAACTTCGCAAACGCTTCAGTATCACGATGCTCGACAGGGGAATTCCTTGGATTTCATGGCGTGAGGTTTACGGATCCCGCGTCAAGGCGCAGAAGTTGATCGTTTACGCAAAGGTTGCGACGCATAATCACTTCTACCTCCAGACCGGCCGGCTCCCCGTGAAGGACTCGGCCCAGGTAATCAAGCTCCGTGAGGACGCCACAACGGAGGAGCATCTGGCGCTGCTTGGGTTGCTCAACAGTTCCACGGCCGGGTTCTGGCTCAAGATGGTCAGCCATGACAAGGGTAGTCAGGGTGTGAATGAGGGCTACAAGTCGCAGGCGTGGGAGCGCTTCTACGAATTCACCGGCACCAAGCTCCAAGAATTTCCCCTCCCTGTCGACTACCCCGTCGCCCTCGCCGCTGAGCTCGAGGCCCTTGCCCAGCAGCTTTCCGCGACGACGCCCGCCGCCCTCGCCGACGATGTCACCCCCAACGCTTCCGACCTCCGCGCAGCCCAAGCCCGCTACGACTCGATTCGCGCCCGAATGATCGCCCTTCAGGACGAGCTGGACTGGCAGGTGTACTCCCTCTACGACCTGCATTCCGAGGATCTTCGCCTGTCTGACGCCTCCGCTGTTCCCGAACTCGCCCTCGGTGAGCGCGCCTTCGAGATCGTTCTGGCGCGCCAGGTCGCGGCTGGCGAGGCCAGTGGCGAGTGGTTCAAGCGGCACGGCTCGACGCCAATCACGGAGATCCCCGCGCACTGGCCCGCCGACTACCAGGCGCTCGTGCAGAGGCGAATCGACGTCATCGAGTCGAGCCGCGCTATCGGCATGGTGGAGCGGCCCGAGTACAAGCGGCGCTGGGCCACCGAGGGCTGGGACGCGATGCGGCAGAAGGCGCTGAAGTCCTGGCTGCTCGACCGAGTTGAGGACCGCGCGCACTGGTTCGACGCCAGCGGCAACCCCACTGTCATCACCCTCGCCCGTCTCGCCGAAAACCTGTCCGCGGACCAGGACTTCGTGTCCGTCGCCGAGCTGTACGCGCCTCGGCAGGACCTCGCGAAGACCGTACGGGAGCTGCTGTCCGAGGAGCACGTGCCGTTCGTCTCCGCGCTGCGGTACAAGCCGTCCGGGCTCAAGAAGCGTGCCGACTGGGAGTACGTTTGGGAGAAGCAGCGTGAGGTGGACGCCGCTTCTGACGAGCCCACCAAGCGGCAGATCCGCAAGGAGACGCCCGTGCCGCCGAAGTACACCGCGGCGGACTTCCTGAAGCCGAGCTACTGGCGTGAGCGCGGCAAGCTCGATGTACCCAAGGAGCGGTTCGTGTCGTACGGCACGGCCAACGCACAGTCGCCAGAGCTGTACGGGTGGGCCGGCTGGGACCACTTGGAGCAGGCCCTCGCGCTCGCCTCCCATATCCAGCAGGCCGGGCTCGGCGAGGACGACCTCGTGCCCTGCCTGGCTGGGCTGCTTGAGCTGCAGCCGTGGCTGGAGCAGTGGTACGGCGAGTACGACCCGGAGTTTGGTGCGTCGCCGGCTGCCGAGATCCTGGCGTTCCGGCAGCAGAAGCAGGGCGAACTCGGGCTGACCGACGACGCGCTGCGGGCCTGGCGCCCGGACGCGGCCACCCGCGGCAGCGCGAAGAAGGCAGCCGCGCCCAAGAAGCGAACGGGCGCGAAGGCCGCCGTCCAGATGTCCGTCACGGACAACGTCACCGATGCTGTCACCGGCGCAGAGTCCGACTGATCAGGGCGAGGAGCTTAAACACCATGGCATTCATGAGTAGGAACAACTCTCGCCCCGAGGACCGGCCGCTGCTGCGGGAGCTGATCGACATCCCGGAGTCGGTGTCCACCTCCGACTTCGTGCTGAAGCTGAACGAGGCGGTCACCCCCGACGGGGCTGAGGCGGCCCTGAAGGACTACGTTGTCACCGACCGGCTGCTGGGTAACTTCGACGAGGCCCTGGACCTGATCAAGTCGGCGCTCGACAGTCACTCGTCGAAAGCGGCATATCTACACGGTTCGTTCGGTTCCGGTAAGTCGCACTTCATGGCGGTGCTTTACGCGCTGCTCTCGCGAAACCAGGCCGCTCGGAACCGTAGCGAGCTCGATCCGGTGCGGGCCCGGCACTCTTGGCTCGACGCGGATGACCGCAAGTTCCTGCTGGTGCCCTACCACATGCTCGGCTCCAAGTCCTTGGAGCAGCGGGTGCTCGGCAAGTACGTGGAGCACGTACGCAAGCTGCATCCGGACTGCCCACTGCCGCAGGTCTACCGGACCGACGGGATCTTCGAGGACTTTGCCGAGCAGCGCCGCCGTAACGGCGACGACTGGGTGATCGCGCAGCTCGCCGATGCCGGCGGCCAGGAGGACGAATGGGGTGATTCTTTCACCTGGACCAGCAGCCTTCTCGACGAGGCCATGGACGCGGTGGAGGAGCACGAGAACACCAAGAGCCTCGATCTGGACAATCCCTCCACGCCGAGGGACCTGCGTGCCCGCCTCGTGCAGGACCTCACAAGAACGCTGTTCCCCGCCTTCGCGCGCAATGCTTCCGAGGACGTCAGCGGCTTCATCTCCCTCGACAGGGGGCTCAGCGTCATCGCGGCGCACGCCAAGGCGCTGGGCTACGACGGGCTCATCCTGTTCATGGACGAGCTGATCCTGTGGCTGGCCACTCTCATCCACGACCAGAAGGTGCTGGGCAGGGAATCCAGCAAGGTGACGAACTTCGTGGAGGGCGGTGACGAGCGGCGTGCCATTCCCGTGGTGTCGTTCATCGCCCGTCAGCGCGATCTGCGTGAGCTGGTCGGTGAGGAGATGTCGGGTGCCGCCGAGGCGGCAGTGCAGGACACCTTGAAGCTCAACGGCGGGCGTTACGACGAGATCGTCCTGGAAGACCGCAACCTTCCTCAGATCGCGCAGGCTCGCCTGCTCAAGCCCGTGCCGGGTGCCGAGGCGAAGGTGGACGCGGCGTTCGCCGAGGCCAAGAAGCTCGGCCCGGACGTGTGGGACACCCTGCTGGGTCACGACAAGTCCACCACCGGCGCGGACGAGGACGCTTTTAGGCGGACGTACCCGTTCCCGCCGGCGTTCATGGACACCCTGGTGCACATCTCTGCCGCGCTGCAGCGCTCCCGCACCGGCCTGAAGCTGATGAGCCAGCTGCTCGTCGACCACCGTGACGACTGGCGGCTCGGACAGCTCGTGCCGCTCGGCGACTTGTATCCGGCGATCGCGGGCGGCGGCGACAAGGCGTTCAGCGGGGAGACCAACGTCCACTTCGAGGCTGCCGACAAGCTGTACCGGGACAAGCTGCGCCCGTACCTGCTGAAGACCAACCAGGTCACCGAGGACCAGGTCGAGGCATACCGACGCTCTCCCGAGAGCCTGGGCGACCCGCAGCTCGCGGCCCGTTGCCGCGACTTCACCGGCGACAGCCGGCTCCTGCAGACCCTCTTGCTGTCGGCGCTCGCGCCCAGCGTGCCCGCGCTCGCCGACCTCACGTTGGCGCGGCTGCACGCCCTCAACCACGGTTCCATCACCACCCGCATCGCGGGCACCGAGGTCGGCCGGCTCGAGCAGAAGGTGAAGGAGTGGGCGGCGACCTTTCCCGAGATCAAGGTCGCCGGTACCGGGCCGGGGTCGGTGGTTCGTCTGGAGCTCACCGGCGTCGACCTGGACGCCGTCCTCGCCAACGCACAGGTTCACAACAACCTGGGCAACCGGCGTGCCAAGATGCGCAGCCTGCTCAAGGACGCGCTCGGGGTTGGCGACGGGCCCGGCGGCTTTGACGCATACGACGTGCTCGACCTTGTGTGGAAGGGCACGGAACGACAGATTGAGGTGGTCTTCGGCCACGTCGCCGACGTCGACTCGCTGTCCGAGGCGACCTTGCGGCCCAGCCAGGACGACGCCTGGCGGCTCGTCGTCGATTTCCCCTACGACGAGGGCGAGTTCGGCCCGATGGACGACCTGCAGCGGCTGCGTGCCCTGCGGGAGAAGCCGGGCGGCGACTCGCGCACCCTGGCCTGGCTGCCCACACACTTGACCGACGCCTCCCGCAGTGACTTCGAGCGTCTCGTCGTCATCGACAAGGCCCTCGCCGACGAGGCTCGCTTCGACTCCGAATTCGCACGCAGCCTCAACGCTGACGACAAGGCGCGCGCGAAGAGCATGCTGCAGTCGCAGCGCAACATCCTCACCGAGCGGGTCACCCAGGCGCTGCGGCAGGCGTACGGGCTCGCGCAAAAGCAGGAAGGGGTCGTCGACCTCGGCTTCGACACCCACCTGGTAGCCCAGCAGGATGTGCCCGAGCTTCGGCTTCCGCTCGGTGCACCGCTGGACGCCGCCGCCCGCGACCTGGCTGGCAAGCTGCTTGCCCACCAGTACCCCGCCCACCCCGACCTGGACCCCGACGGCACCGGCAAGCCTGTGAAACCTGCCGAGATCAGGACCGTCTTCGAGTACGTGCGCAAGGCCGCCGAGGACCGCGACGGACAGGTTGAGGTCGATGGCAAGGACCGCAAGACCATGGCGCGGATCGCGGGCGGCCTCGGCCTCGGCACCATGCGGGAGGCGTACTACCGGCAGTCCACCACCTGGCCTGACCACTTCACCAGCCAGGCCCGCCGGGACGGAACCGCCGAGCCGACTCTGGTCAAGCTCTCCGACTGGAGCGACCTTCCCGAGCCGCGCGGACTGCCCGAGCCGCTTCGCCGGCTGCTCGCCGCCGCCTACGCGGAGATGACCGACCGGGTGTGGGTACGCGGCGGTGTCCCCGTCGAACCGGCGCCCGCACCGCACGAGCTGAAGCGGGACTACGCCCTGCGCGAGCAGGCTCTGCCCAGTGAGGAAGACTGGACCGAGGCGCGCAAGCGGTACGAGACCGTGCTCGGGGACTGCGCGCCTCAACTGCGTCGCGGGCGGATCGTCAACCAGTTCGCCGGACAGATCAAGCAAGCCGCCTCCGCGCTCGCCCAGGACGCAGGACGGCTCGTCGGGGAACTGGAGAAGCACCGTTCCTTCCTGCGCCTCGACGACGACTCGCCCCGCCTCGTCCTCGCCCGGCGGGCGCAGGAGCTGGTGAAGTCGGTGACGGAGGCCGGCATAGACGCCAAGACCGTCGTTGACCGGCTCGCACGCTTCGACCTCGGCGACTTCACCGCACACCGCTACGCCATGTCCCTCAAGGGCGCGGCGAAGGTCGCGGCCGCGCTGCAGAACACCAGCTGGGACCAGCTGGGCCTGGCCGACACCCTCGGTGTGGACGGCGCGGCCGTCCTGGAGCGGGTGCGAGATGCCGCCACCGGCGATCCGGGGGACTACCCCGACCTGCCGGGCGTGTTGCAGGCCAGTGGCCGGGAGGTGCTCTCCCTGCTGAGGTCCCGACAGACCACAGGCGAGCGGCCCCAAACCCCCACCACCCCGTCGCCAAGCTCGGACGACGTGGACCTGATCGGCGGCTCCGCCCACCCACAGGTGCTGCCGGAGCCGGTGGCGCAGCCGGGGCCCCGCACGCCGTCTCGGTCCGTGGCCCGCTCCGGCGGCGGGCGGACCACCGCCGCGCGGGCCGCCGCCGAGCTGCAGGCGGAGATCGCGGCGCTCGCGGCCGAGAACCCCAACGCCACCGTCGAGGTTGTCTGGAAGGTTGTCGACTGATGACCGACACCGTCACCACAGCGCCGGCGTCCGCCGGTCTCGCCCGGCTGCCGGCGGGAACCGTCCGCCAGTATCTCGCTGCCCGCAGCCGGCTCGGCGACGGCACGGTCCGCGTCCTGTTGCTGCGGGCCGATCCGGCCTGGGACGGGCCCGCCGTGCAACAGACAGCGGGCGGGCTGCGGGCTCGCGTGGCCGTGGGGCCCTCGGTCTTGGCCGTACACGAGCAGATCCTGGGCCACCTCGACGCGGCAACTCCCCCCGACCCCAAGGTCCTGGTCGTCCTCACCGACCGCGAGGACACCGACCTCGACCCCGGGCTGCTCGCCCGCGTTTACGGCGGCGGGATCCGGTCCGTCGACAACTGGGAGGTCGTGCAGGAGGCGTTCGACGCACGCGGTCTCGACGGGCGACTGCGCAGCGAGACCTGGGCGGCCGAAGCGCTCCTGGACGCGGCAGCCACCCGCGGCTGGCCATCGTTGGGTAAGGGAGTGCTCTCCCGAGACGAGGCACTCACTCGGCTGGCCAGGCGCCGTCTCAGGATCGGGCGTCACGACACGGATGCGCTGGGCGGGCCGGCCGCACACGACGACGGAGACCGCATCGACCCCGTCGCATTGTTCCGATGGACCCTCACCCCTGGCGGCCCCGACCTCCTGCGCGATCTGCGCGGACCGGAACGGGCCGGCTTGGCCCATTTCCTCGCCGAACCCGAACAGGGCGGCTCCACCGGAAAGATCATCACCGCCCTGGTGAACGCCGAACACGGGGCAGACGCAGCTGCCTACGCGGTCGTCTGCGCCGCCTTGTGGGGGCACGCGGAGGCCGACCACGACTTGTACCGGGCGCGAGGGCGCGCCGAGCGGTGGCTCGGCGAACAGCCTCCCGCCCAGGGCGACGACCTCGACAGACTCCTGGCCTCCTTCGGATCCAGCGGCGAGGCGTTCGTCCGCGGTCTCGTCGACCGAGGCGAGCACCGACTCGCTGACCCGGTCCTGACCCGGGCCGCACAACTCGTGGCACAGTTCGGGGCACAGGCTGCCGCGACTGCCAGCCCGCTGCTCTCGGCCGGACTCGATGCCCGCTTCACTGCGGCTGGTCGTGCCCTCGCCGACGGCGACACCGACACGATCACTGCTGCCGTCACCGCGCTGGCCGACCATGCTCTGGCCGCCGACGGCGCCACCCGGGCGCGAATCGAGCGGGTGAGGATGGCGGCGCGCCTGCGGCAGTGGCTTGCCAGCTCGCCTGAGGCCGATATCGCCTCGGTCGCTGACGGCACCGCCCGCCAGATCTACGAACTCGGCTGGGTGGACCGAGCCTTGGAACACCTCGAAGCGGGCGGCGACCCGGACAACGTACTCGCCGACGCGTACAGCCGGATCGGCGCGCAGGCGCGGGACAAGCGCCGCGAGCTGGACCGTGCATTCTCCGAGCGGCTCGCAGTGTGGACCGCGGGTGGCACCGCCCCCGGCGCCATGCTCACCGTGGAGAGCTTGCTGGACCGCGTTGTCGCACCCGTCGTGGCCAGCCCCGGCCGACGGGTCCTGCTCCTGCTCGTGGATGGGATGAGCGCGGCGATAGCTGCGGAACTTGGCGAAGAACTCCGGGGACAATGGGCGGAGTTCGACCCGCTGCCCACTGCGGCCGGAGCACCTGTCCGGCGCGCCGTGGTTGCCGCGCTGCCCACCCTGACGGCCGTATCCCGGACCTCGTTGTTCGCGGGCACCCTGATGAAGGGCGACCAGAGCGACGAGAAGCGGCTCTTCCCTCAGCACTCCTGCTGGAACGGGGCTCCGGCGGTCGTATTCCACAAGGATGACCTGCGCGGCCCCGACACCGGCTCGCCGTTCTCCACCGCCCTCACCGAAGCCCTCGCCGACGAGCGCACCCATGTTGCGGTCGTACTCAACACGGTCGACGACCGCCTCGGCAAGGAGCAGAAACTCGGCGACGGGGCGTGGCAGGCCAAGGAGATCGGCGGTCTGGAACCGTTGCTGCGGGCTGCCCGTGCGCACGGCATGACCGTGCTGCTCACCTCCGACCACGGCCATGTAGTCGAGCGGCGCGGCACCAAGCTCGACGCAGCCGGCGGCACGATCGGCTCGGCCCGCCACCGCACTCCTGGTGGACCCGTCGCCCCGGCCGAGATCGAGCTGTCCGGACCTCGGGTGGTCTGGCCGGAGCCCGGATCGCGGATCGTCGCGCTACGGGACCACGACACCCGGTACACCGCGCTCAAGGCGGGCTACCACGGCGGGGCAACTCTCGCAGAGTTCACCATCCCGCTCCTCGCCCTGCTTCCCTTCGGCGCCGAGCCGCCGATCGGATGGCGGGAGCTGGGCGACCCGACACCCTCCTGGTGGACGGAGGACGGCGAGGGTCGTGGCGTCGTCGAGGTTGGCGCCAAGAACGAAGCGGACGCAGGTGCCGTGTCCGATGCCGCCGTGGCGAGCCCGCGCCGGAAGCAGGCCAGGAAGGCAGCCCCGCCCGCGCCCGAGGGCGCCATCAGCCTGTTCGGCGAGGACGAGGTGGTACCTCCCGTACCGCAGGAATTCGGGGAGTCGGCCGCCGAGTCCGAGACGGCACCCTCCTCCAACCAGTCCGACGACCCTGCTGTTGCCCTGGTCGAGAGGCTCATGGCGACCGAGCTGTACCAGGCACAGCTGGAACTGCTCGCACGCAAGTCACTGGCCAAAGCCGCCCCGCAAGCCTTGGCCGCGCTCGTCGAGGCCGGCACCCTGCCGATGACCGCCCTGGCCGAACGCGCCGGCCAACCCGCCACCCGGGCCCGCGGCTTCGCCACGACCCTGGCCCAGCTCCTCAACTACGACGGGGCCCAGATCCTGGAGATCCTTCCCGACAACCGCACCCTGCGCCTACACCGCGCCAAGCTCATCGAGCAGTTCGGGCTGTGAACCGGCACACTGCGGCCGCGACGGGCGGGCCGGACTTCCGGTCCGCCCGCTCTGCGCCTCCTCGCCAACGATGGCGTGCATGTCGGCTGCAACCTGACAAGGCGACATGATGTGGAGCCCGCGCTGACACAGCACTGGGTGACCACCGAGTCCCCGCTCGCTGTGAGCGTCGCGCTCTCCCACGGAGCCCTCTGCCACCAGGGCCGCTTCTCAGAACGCGAACTGGCACTGTGCGCCTACTGGGACAAGCATCCAGCTGAAGCATGGACGCACGGCCTTCGCAACATCAGCATCTGACCAGGCGGGGCCGCCACCGCCTCTTTATACTTAGGGAGTAAGCCGGTTGGGCCCGCGGAACAAGAAGGTGGCCTCTCGGATCGAGTCGAGGCCGAGCAACACCATCAGCACCCGCCCCAGGCCCATACCCAAACCGCCGTGCGGAGGACACCCGAACCGGAAGCAGTTCAGGTAGTCCTGCATCGGTTCAGTGTTCATGCCCTTCTCTGCGGCCTGCTTGAGCAGCACGTCGTAGCGGTGCTCGCGCTGAGCTCCGGTGGTGACCTCCAACCCCTTCCACAACAGGTCGAAGCTGAGCGTCACGCTCCAGTCGTCCGCAGGCCGCATGTGGTAGAAGGGCCGGATGCCTGTCGGATAGTGGGTGATGAACACCCACTCGTGCCCGCTCTGCTCCTTGATGTGAGCGGAGATCCGACGCTCGCCCTCCGGGTCCAGGTCCTCCTTGATGCGCTCCGGGTCCCAGCCCTTGGCGCGGAGAATCTCCTGGGCCTCGGCCATCGTGATTCGCGGGAACGGTGTCGTAGGAACCGTAACCTCGACACCGAACGTTTCCCGGATTGCTCCACCGTGGGCAGCGGCGACCTTCGTGATGGTATGGGTGAGCATCTGCTCCTCGAACGCCATCACGTCGTCGACGCTGTCGATCCATGCCAGCTCCACGTCCACACCGGTGAACTCGGTGGCGTGCCGGGAAGTGAACGACGGCTCGGCCCGGAACACGGGTCCGATCTCGAAGACCCTGTCGATGCCGGCCGCGATCGCCATCTGCTTGTAGAACTGCGGCGACTGCGCCAGATAGGCGGAGCGGTCGAAGTACCCGAGCTTGAACACCTCAGCGCCGGACTCCGAGGCGGTGCCCATCAGCTTCGGGGTGTGCATCTCGGTGCAGCCCTGCGCGTACGCGTACTCGCGCATCGCCTGCTCGAGGGTGGTCTGCACGGCGAACAGCAGCTGGGCGGTCGGGCGGCGGCGGACGTCGAGGAACCGCCAGTCGAGGCGCTGCTCGACTCCGGTGTGCTCGTCAATCGGCAGAGGCGTCTCTGCTCGGTTGAGGACCTCGATCGACTCCGGGACGATCTCCAGGCCGCCGAGCTTGACGACTGGGTTGTCAACCACGCGGCCGATGATACGGACGGCGGATTCGGTGGTCAGGTCCTCCAGCTGCTGTTCCAGCTCGCTGTCGTCGCGCTTGTGAGTCACCTGGGCGGTTCCGGTGTGGTCCCTCACGAGGACGAACTGCATCTTGCGCTGAAGGCGGAGCGTGTTCACCCAGCCTGAGACCGAAACGGTTTCGCCGACGTGTTCTCGCAGGCCAGAGACCAGTACGCGGCTAGTGGTGTGGATCATCGCAGCCCTCCCAGGGGCGTCGTCATGATCCCTTGGGAGCGTGGGCGAGAAGGGTACTCGCGGTGCCACCACGCCTTTGCCACCGCCGGACAGCGGCAGCCTCATTCATGCCCGATGACGGGGGCCGGCCGGCGGGGCATAGGACCACAGGGTCGTTCCTCCCCGCGCTCAGGAGGGTCTTCACCTCGGGGCACGAGACTGCCTTCACAGCTACCGGCAGCTCTCTCGGCTCGTGTGGTCCCGCGGCTACTCGTCTCCATCAACGCGTTGCAATAGAGGCTAGGGCGGCAGATGTGATCAAGGCAATCACATTGCCGCTTTAGGGGGTCACCCGAAGAATGGGGTCGGGTGTCGTACAGCCCGCACCGCTCGTTGAAGAACGGACGGTACGGGCTCGGGAGACACGGTCAGGCTTCCGGGGTGCCGCCGAAGCGCTCGCGGTAGGACTCCAGGTCCTCCTCCGTGATCTTCGCGAAGAGCACCGGCGGCACCGTGAAGGCGGTGCCGGCCGGGACGGTGTCCAGGGACTTGGCCTGCTCCGCCCTCAACCAGGTCGCGGTGTCGTTCTCCAGCGCGAAGGCCCCGCGCATGGCGGCCGACGAGGTCGGGATGAACGGCTCGGAGACGACCGCGTACAGGTGGATCAGGTTCATCGCGGTACGGAGGGTCAGCGCGGCGCCGTCGGCGTCGGTCTTGATCTCCAGCCACGGGGCCTTCTCCTCCAGGTAGGAGTTGCCCGCGGACCACAGCGCACGCAGGGCGGCGGCGGCCTTGCGGAACTGGAGGGCCTCCATCTGCTCCTCGTACTCGCCGAGCAGTCGTGCGATCTCCTCGCCCAGCTTCGCCTCCGCCTTGCCGGCGGCGTGCCCGGCCGGGACCTCGTCGCCGAACCGCTTGCGGGAGAACGACAGCACGCGGTTGACGAAGTTGCCGAGGGTGTCCGCCAAGTCCTTGTTCACCGTGGCGGTGAAGTGCTCCCACGTGAAGGAGGAGTCGTCCGACTCGGGGGCGTTGGCGATCAGGAAGTAGCGCCAGTAGTCGCCGGGCAGGATCCCCAGGGCAGCGTCGGTGAAGACGCCGCGCTTCTGGGAGGTGGAGAACTTGCCGCCGTAGTACGTCAGCCAGTTGAAGCCCTTGACGACGTCGACCTTCTTCCAGGGCTCGCGCACGCCGAGCTCGGTGGCCGGGAACATCACCGTGTGGAAGGGGACGTTGTCCTTCGCCATGAACTGGGTGTAGCGGACGGTGTCGTCGGCCTCGTACCACCACGACTTCCAGTCGCGGGTCTCGCCGTCGGGGGCAGCATCTGCCCACTCCTTCGTCGCGCCGATGTACTCGATCGGGGCGTCGAACCAGACGTAGAAGACCTTGCCCTCGGCCGCGAGCTCCGGCCAGGTGTCAGCCGGGACGGGCACACCCCAGTCCAGATCGCGGGTGATGGCCCGGTCGTTCAGGCCCTCGGTCAGCCACTTGCGGGCGATGGACGTGGACAGGTGCGGCCACTCGGCGCTGACGGTGGCGATCCACTCCTCGACCTCGTGCTGGAGCTTGGACTGCAGCAGGAAGAGGTGCTTGGTCTCGCGGACCTCCAGGTCCGTGGAACCGCTGATCGCCGAGCGCGGGTCGATCAGGTCGGTCGGGTCCAGGACGCGCGTGCAGTTCTCACACTGGTCGCCACGGGCCTTGTCGTAGCCGCAGTGCGGGCAGGCGCCCTCGACGTACCGGTCCGGCAGGAAGCGGCCGTCGACCGGCGAGTACACCTGGCGGATCGCCCGCTCTTCGATGAAGCCGTTCTCGTTCAGCTTCCGGGCGAAGTGCTGGGTGATCTCGACGTTCTGCTGCGAGGAGCTGCGCCCGAAGTAGTCGAAGGCGAGCTCGAAGCCGTCGTACACGGCCTTCTGCGCGTCGTGCGCCTGCGCGCAGAACTCGGCGACCGTCAGACCGGCCTCCTTGGCGGCCAGCTCGGCCGGCGTGCCGTGCTCGTCGGTGGCGCAGATGTAGAGGACGTCATGGCCGCGCTGGCGGAGGTACCGGGAGTACACATCCGCCGGAAGCATCGACCCGACCATGTTGCCCAGGTGCTTGATCCCGTTGATGTAGGGAAGCGCGCTGGTTACCAGGTGTCGAGCCATCCTCGGATGCTCCATTTCGTACGTACGGCGCCGGTGGCGCTGCCACGGCGGGCCCAGGTCGGGAGGCTTGCAAACGACGCGGACCACGCAGGTCGCGGGGGAGCGTCACACGCCGTGACGGATCGTGGTTGCAGGCCGCCGCCATCGTATCGAAGGCGCTGGAACCCTTCGCGGTGATTTGAGCGCCGGCCAGAACGGCCGAAAGTGCTCGGCCGTGCGGGGCAGGCGGCCAAGCGAGTCCCGTACGGCCGAGGCACCCTCATTCTAGGGCCGGGGGCTGCCGTGGAGTCGCCGCCGAAGCCCGACGCAATGAGACCGGCATCATCGCCGAGATCACCGGCTTCCTCGGCGTCTACACCAACCCGAACCGCATCGTCGCCCTACACCGACGGCGAGATCCGCCCGCAGTACGAGAACACCTACATTGGCCGTCCCGTCGGCGCCGCAGCACCTGCGGTGATACTGGGGGCTGTGCACAAGCGGCGGTGGAATGAGGCGGGGCCAGCCCAGCCGTTCCAGCGAATACGACTTCGCTTGCTCCCCGGTGATCCACACTGTTGGTTCAGCGAGATGCCCCGTGTGAAGGCGTAGCTACAAGCGAAGTCGCAGACGCCGCGTAACGCTATGCCTCCGGTGTTCCGTCCGCCGAGATGCGGCGGAAGCCGAGGTACGGGAAGAGTGATTCGGGCAGGACGATGGAGCCGTCCTGCTGCTGGCACTGCTCGAGGAGCGCGGCCAGGGTGCGGCCGATGGGGAGGCCGGAGCCGTTGAGGGTGGCGACGAGCTTGGGCTTGCCGTCCTGGCCTCGGGTCCGGATGTTCGCCCGGCGGGCCTGGAAGGTGCCGAAGTTGGAGACCGAGGAGATCTCGCGGTACGTGTTCTGGCTCGGGATCCAGACCTCGAGGTCGTACGTGAGCTGGGCGGAGAAGCCGGTGTCGCCGGCGGGCAGCTTGATGACCCGGTAGGCGAGGCCGAGCTCCTTGAGGCACGCCTCGGCGTGGCCGACCATCTCCTCCAGCTCGGCGTCCGCCGTCTCCGGGTCGACGATCTTGACCATCTCGACCTTGGCGAACTGGTGCTGGCGGATCAGACCGCGGGTGTCGCGGCCGTACGAGCCGGCCTCGGACCGGAAGCACGGGGTGTGCGCCGTGAACGCGAGCGGCAGCTCGGCGGGCGGGATGATCTCGTCGGCGTAGAGGTTGGTCAGCGGGACCTCGGCCGTCGGGATGAGGAAGAGCTCCCGGTCGGCGACGCCGGTCTTGAACAGGTCCTCCTCGAACTTCGGGAGCTGGCCGGTGCCGGTCATGGTCTTGCGGGTGACTAGGTAGGGGACCGCGTACTCGATGTACCCGTGGCGTCGGGTGTGGATGTCGAGGAAGAGCGTGGCCAGGGCGCGCTCCAGGGCGGCGCCGGCGCCGCGGGAGACCGCGAAGCGCGGGCCGGACAGCTTCGTCGCGCGGCCGAAGTCGAGGATGCCGGTTGCCTCTCCGAGATCGACGTGGTCCTTCGGCTCGAACGGGAACGCGGGAGGCGTGCCGACGCGCCGGATCTCGATGGCGAACTCCTCGGAGTCGCCATCAGGCGCGGAGTCGTCCGGCAGGTTCGGGATGCTCAGGAGGAGTTCGCGGAGCTGTGCCTCGATCTCTTCCTGCCCGGCTTCGATGTCGCGGACCTGCTCCTTGATCTCGCGGGCGCGCTCCTTCAGCTTGCTGATGCCACCGCCCTGCTTGGCCGTCTGCTGGACCTCGCTCGCCACTCGCTTGGACTCGGCCCGCAGCTCGTCGGCCGAGCGGATGCTCTGGTTGCGCCGAGACTGGAGGGACTCCAGCTCGGACAGGTCCAGGGAGTAACCGCGACGAGCGAGCCGACGAACCGCTTCGGCACCCAAGGCAATCAGGGCGCGGGCATCATGCATCAGGAAGATCCTTCTGATCCAGCGAGTGATGGGCTACGGGATCGACGGTAGCAACTACAGAAGTAGCGCCGATCTGAATTTCCGTCGACCACGTAGCACTGGGCAACCGAGTGCTCGTGGCCGCTCTTGTCTTCTCTACGAGGGCCGCGGAACCCCGAGAGCACTGGTGGTCACCACTCACGAGGCAGGTATCTCAGTGTCGAGGTACTGCTGCACCGGGTAGCGGCGGACCTTGCTTCATGCGTCCAGCCAATGAGCCATTCTGGCCGTCCCTCTCAGGTCTCCCGCGAGGCTGCAGCCCCGGCTGCTGGCGGCTCAGATGTGAAAGGCAGAATCGGATCATGGACGCTGGACTCGCCGCACTGCTCGGCGCTGCCGTAGGTTCGCTCGCCACCCTCGGCGCGGCGATCGTGAACGGGCGGGCGGCGGCACGCTCGCAGTTCGGCCAGTGGCGCAGGCAGCACCGCAGGGACGCCTACGCCAACTACCTCGGCGCTCTTCATGACCGTGACATCGCCATGGACGCCATCTTCGCTGCACTGCTGCCGGACATCCCTGACCTGCAGGATATCGACGAAAAGGTGCAACGCCTCGTCGTGCTGGCGCGGGAGGTCCATCGTGCCGTCGAGATCGTCGTCCTTGAAGGACCGTCTTCCGTGGTGAAAGCAGCCGAGCAGGTGACTCACACATCCGGCAAGCTCTCTGAGGTTATGCGGCGCATGGTGCAGAACGCCCACGCAGGCGACGCCTCACTCAAGGCAACGGACGGCGCTCTGGCCGCCGAGCGACAGCACCTGCTCTACCAGGCCGTGAAGAGCTTCCGCACGGCAGCCGGTGATGTCCTCGGCAGCGGAGACTGACCATCCCGTGACGACGGCGCCGCGCAGCCGGTCAGGGGTGATCAGGCGTATACGGCCGTGCCACGTGGGGCAGTTGGCGGCAGAGGAGATCCCCGCGAGGCTCTTACGCCTTGCCCTGTGGTCCCCACCCCGAGGTGCTCATCGGGTCCACCCCCTCGGTGGTCTGCGACAGCGGATCCCTAGTTGACGGACGCGGCCGGGGCCGCCTGCTCCTTGCGCGCCTGCTCAGCGGCCTCGAAGGTGGCCGTGAACTCGGCGAGTTCCTCCTCGGCCATGAGGTGCATGCCCAGCTCATCGGCCACGGCGCCGATGCGGGCGACGGCCTCGTTCCGTGCGGTGGAGCTCGCCTCGTCGTCGAGGAGCACCTCGAACTCGGCGTGGTGCCCCCAGGCATCGCTCCATTTCACGGCGATCTCGACACCGCGGAAGCGGAAGTTGTGGCGCTGGTTGAACGCCTGGTGCATGGCGTCCTCGAAGCCGAGGGCGTTGAAGATCCGTACGGCGGCCGGAGCGTCCTCGCGGCCGATGGCGAACTAGGTCTCCGGGAAGGCGACGCCCTAGCCGATCTTGCTGGCCTTGAGCGTGATCTTTGCAGAGCCGGCCGCCATGTTGTCCGTGACCTTGAGCAGCTGGTCGGGCAGCACGTAGAAGAAGATGCTCTTGTCGTCGCAGCCGAGGTCCTCGGCCTCCTGCGTCAGACGCGCGAGGAGTTGCTCGTGCGCACCCTTGTCGAACCGGGCGCGCATCTCGATTTCGATGGCCACAGTGGCTCCCTTACAGAAGCGGGCATGGGTGATCCGCCCGAGCCAGGCATAGCGGGGCTGGCTCAGTTCAATGCGGTGTGTGATTGATCAAGCGTCCAGGCGGTGCGGTACGCGGGCGCGTGCCGCACCGCCGCAGGGGAGGAGCGTCAGGCGAGCTCGCCGAAGCGGTCACGCACGATGCCCTCGTGCACGTAATTCGGGAGCGGTACGCCGCCGACGGACACGCGCTTGGTGGCGACCTGTTCTTCGGTCTCGTCCGGGAAGCCCTACAGCTGGAGGCACTGCTTCACCCACTCGCGGGACTTCTCCCAGTCGCCTGTGTCGCGGCTGCGGACGGCGAGCGCGAAGGCGGTCTCCGTCGGGGCCTGGCCGCAGGCCACATGATGGGGCCGATTCACAGGACGCGGGTCCATCGCAGGCCGCAGTACAGCCAGCAGAAGCCGTCGACCCAGTGGTTGGCGTCATCGGGCGTTGCCGCGGCGGACAGGCCGTCGCGAGCGAAGCTGGCGATACGTGGGATCGCCCTGTGGGCGTGGCCAGGTCCAGAATCTGCCTTTGCCCTCAGGGTCAGTTGCTCTGAACGGTCGCGGGGGTGGGTCCGCTCTCGAATGCGCCGGCGTCGGCGAAGAGGAGGGTGGGTTCGGCGAGGATGTCGCGGCCGGCCTCGCTCTTGTAGATCTCGTCGACGCTGCCGAAGCGGGCTTCGGAGTAGTCGAGTTCGAGCAGGGCCGCCGCCTGCCGGACGGACGCCTCGTCGGGTCCTTCGATCTCCAGGAAGGTGGGGAGGTCGGGCCAGGTGTCGAAGTCGAAGGCGACCTCGCCCAGGCGCCACTCCTCGCGGTAGTTCTCCTGGTAGCGGACCTCGGTGAGGCCGAGGTGGCGGAGGATGTCGGCCATGGCGTGCAGGTCGGTGACCTCGGTCTCGATCTCGGTCGTGCCGTCGATCGTGGTGGCGTCGGTGACCTGCTTGAGCGTGAGCGTCGAGCGGGTGCCCTCGTCCCGCAGGCGGAGCCACGCACCGCCGTCGAGGGCGTCGTTCTCGAAGATCTTGCGGGTGAGGAGGGTGCGCGGGAACGCCTGGACGGCGCCGAGGGTGGTGAGCTTGGCCTGAAGGTCGGCGACATCGACGGCCAGGAACTTCGCCTCGTACTCGTGCTTCATGAGTCCTTCTTTCCGTATCAGTGGGGGAGGGTGGAGGTTCGGGCCGCGAGGAGGAGGCCCATGCGGTGGGTGTGGTCCTGGAGCTGGCCGATGTGCGCTCGCTCGGTGAACTCGTTCGTGCGCAGGGTCAGCAGCACGTCCCAGTCGCCGATGAAGTGTTGCCGCAGGCGTTCGGGGGAGGTGTAGTGCTCGACCAGGTGGTGGCGTTTCTCGACGGGCATCATGAACTCCGCGCCGAACAGCCCGCCCGGACGTACCAGACGCTGCATGCGATCGACGAACTCGGCGAGTGGACGGTGGTGGTTGGCACTGTAATGCCATGAACAGCTCGTCCAGACAGCGTCGCACGGGATGTTCAGGGGCTCGCCGTGAAGGAGGTCCTCCTCTACGACCCGTACGCGGTCGTTGAGTTCTTCGAGTTTGAGTCGGTCGATCAGGCCCATCGCGTGGGCGTGATTGTCACCCGGGAGGTGGACCTCGCCACCGTGCAGGGCACGCGCGTCGCGTTCGATGGCGATGACGCGGTATCCGGCGGCGGCGAGTGGCAGTACGAACTTGCCGTCGCTCGCGCCGACGACCGCGACGGTGGCGTCAGGGGCAACCCGCTCCCTCAGCGTGGCAAGGAACTGGGGGAAGAAGGTGAGGGTGTGCTCCCACAGGCTCTGTGTCTGCACGGGAGTGTGCTCCTTGCGTGTCGGTGGCGACGATCGCCTGGAGGACCTCGTCGGGGCTGAGGTCCGTGGTGTCCACGCGGTGCATCGGGAACGGGGCGTAGGCGTCGGTCACCCGGTCCGTGACGGTCTCGACGAGGGCGTCCCAGTGGGAGACCGGCTTGTCCCGGGCGGCGAGGCGGCGCCGGCGCTCGTCCTCGGCGCAGACAAGGTGGTAGGTGACGGGTTGGGGCAGGGCGGGCGGCAGTGTGATGCCGAGGCCGGCCCCGAGGGCGCGGTGGTTGGCGAGGCAGCGGGCGAAATAGCTCTCTACGACGACCGGGACGCCGGCCGCCAGGTGGCGCCGTATCTCGTCGGCCGCGGTGAACAGCGCGGAGAGGTAGAAGCACATCCGTGCCTCGACGTTCTTCCGTCTGTCCACCTCACGCCTCAAGGGCTGGAAGACGGGTGGCACGGTGGGGATGAGGATGGCCTGGCGGGCCTCGGCCAGCATGGGCGCGATGGTCGACTTGCCGGTGCCCCGTAAGCCTTCGAGGCTCTCGAACAGCGGGCGGTCAGGCACGGGCGTACACCACGTCCGGCACCGCGAGGGCGAGCTCGTCCGTGGCGGAGGGCCGGTGGACGATGTGGTTGGCGGACTTCTCGTACCAGAACGCGTGCGAGTCCTTGCCGACGGCCTTGCAGGACATGGTGAGCGCGCCGCGCGGGTCGGCCTCGATCCGTTCGATCTCACCCGGGCCGTCGGCCGGCGCGCAGATCTCCGGGGCGCCGTGCTCGGACAGGTCCTCGTCGACGATGACCTCGATGGCCAGTTCGGCCGTCTGGAGTTCCTCGCGGAGCCTGCCGTAGGCGGTCGGGTCGGTGACGAGCAGTTCGGGGTGGTCAGCGGCGTTGCCGACCGCCCGCAGGTGGTGCAGCTTCAGCTGACGCACCCCAAGGCGGGTGAGGGTACGTGCCAGGGGCAGCACTTCGTTGATGTTCTGGGAGGTGACCGTCATGGTCACCCCGGTGGGGACACCGAGCCGTCGGGCGAGGGCGAGGGCTTCGAGCGCGCTCTGGTAGCTGCCCGCCTTGCGGATACGGTCGTTGGTCGAGCCGATTCCTTCCAAGGAGACGCGCAGTAGGTCCAGGTGGGGAGCGATCTCGGTCAGGCGGCGCTCGATCCGGTACCCGTTGGTGCAGATCTCGACCTGCTGGCCCAGTTTCTCCTTGGCGTGTCGGACGACCTCGGCGAGGCCCTTGTAGACGAACGGTTCCCCGCCGAGCAGGGTGACGGCCTCGGTGCCGTACTGCTCGCGCATCAGCGTGATGATGTTGATGGCTTGCTCGGAGGTGAAGGCGTCGGCGTGCTGGAGTCTCTTGCCGTGGAAGCAGTGGTCGCACTCGAAGTTGCAGCGGTACAGCAGCTGGAGGTAGAGCATCCGGATCTTCCGGATCCCGGTGACTTCGCCGATCACGTGGGCTCCTTGGGCTGGTTGCCTGATGGGAGCCCTGATACTGGCCGAGCGTCCGGGGACCGCATCACCGCGTCTAGGGACAGCCCAAGGACGTCCTGGGACGTTTTCCGTGCGCTGCGAAGGTTTCCAGGAACCCGAGAAGCTCTGCGGTATCCGACAGATCCGGCAGCACCACGGACGCGCCGGCGGCGGCCAGCTCCTCGGCGCTGTGGATGCCCGAGGCGACCGCGATGATCCCGGAGTCCGTGGCGAGGGCGGCCTCGACGTCCCGCGGTGTGTCCCCCACCAGCACGATGGGCACGTCGGCTGCCACGTCGTGGAGCCGCCGGGCGCGCTCGCGGGCGATTGCTACCAGGTCGGGCCGGAGTTCGGCGTCAGCGCCGTAGGCGCCGGCGGACAGGTCCAGGAGGGGATCGAGGTCGAAGGCGGACAGTTTCACACGGGCGTTAGTGGCGATGTTGCCGGTGAGGACCGAAGACACCCAGTCATCATGTGCCGAGGTCGCCTTGAGTGCCTCGCGTACACCTGGCAGAGCGGCCCCCCGTAGCCGGAGATCGCCGAGGCGCTCCTCACCAGCGTGGGCGAGGGCGGCTTCGACAGCGGGCCAATCCGGCTCGGGCAGACCGTCCCGAGCGAACATGTCGCGCATGATCAGGCGATCCGTACGTCCCTCCGTGCGTGCCGGCCCAGTTGGCCGACGTCCCGAGAGTGCCGAAAAGGCAGCCGCGTAGATCTCCTTGCTCACCCCCGCGTTCTCGATGAGGGTGTGGTCGATGTCCCACAGGACGATGAGCTCCATGCCGCCAGGGTAGGCACCTCACGCGACAGAGGTCCCACGAGAACGTCCCATAACGTCCTTGCGTGATCACGCCGGGCACCGCTTCCATAACTCTGTGAACGACCGACTGCACTCCGTACTCGCCCAGCGCGGCGTCTCACCCGAATCGCTCGCGGAAGTCTGCGAGGTGGACCCCAAGACGGTAAGCCGCTGGCTCGGCGGGCGCGTTCCCCACCCACGCCACCGCTTCCGGGTCGCGCGCCACCTGCGCGTGGAGGAGACGTTCATCTGGCCCGCCCCACCACGACAGGCCGCGCGGCGCGGTGGCGGGTTAGCCACCGAGCTTGTCGGCACCTACCAGAACCGGGCGAGTGTCCCGCGGGACATGTGGATCTCCCTGCTGCGGGAGGCTCGGGAGGAGATCGGCGTCCTCGTCTTCTCCGGCACCTTCTTCGCGCAGTCCAATCCGCACGTCGCCAAGATGCTCACCGAGCGCGCTTCCGGCGGTGTCCGAGTACGGCTGTGCTTCGGCGATCCGGAGGGGGAGGCGGTCGTCATCCGGGGCCGAGAAGAGGGCATCGGCGACACCTTGGCTGCCAAGATCCGCGCCTCCTTGACGTACTACCGTCCCCTGCTGGCCGAGGCCGGATGCGAAGTGCGGCTGCACGACACCACCCTCTACACGTCCCTGTTCCGCTACGACGACAACCTGCTGGTCAACCCGCACGTGTGGGGACAGCCGGCCAGTGCCAACCCTCTGCTCCACCTCAACAAGGTTGACGACACGGGGTGGTTCGACAACTACGCTCAGAGCTTCGAAGCCGTCTGGGCCGGCGCACGGCCCTGGACACCCGAGCAGGAGGGGACCGCCGCACATGGGCAGGACTGAGTACTACAACGACCCCACCGCGCCGAAAGCGAACACCCTCATTCCCGCCAGTAACCTGCTCGTCGTCGACGACAGCGGCGCCATCCTGCTCCAGCGCCGCCGCGACACCGGTCAGTGGGCCCTCCCGGGCGGCGCCCAGGACATCGGCGAGACCGCCGCTCAGTGCGCGGTGCGGGAGTGCCTGGAGGAGACCGGCATCGTCGCCGAGATCACCGGCTTCCTCGGCGTCTACACCAACCCGAACCACATCGTCGCCTACACCGACGGCGAGATCCGCCAGCAGTACGAGAACACCTACATCGGCCGCCCCGTCGGCGGCGAGCCCACCATCAACGACGAGGCCGACGGCGTCCGCTTCGTCAAGCCCGCCGACCTCGACGAGTACGACATCCACCCCAGCATGCGCCAGCAGATCGGCGACTACCTCGCCGGCACCTACCCCTACCTCGGCTGAGCCGTCAGTTCTGCACTCACCCGCGCCACGGCGGCGAAGATCTCCGGCGCCGCCCGACGAATGAACCGCCCCACGATGCTCTCGGCCCCGTAGCGGCCGAGAATCTCCGCGACCCGTTCCTGCGCGGTGGTTCGGCGGCCGTCGGGCGTGGTCGTCATGTCGCAGTACACCAGCGCGTCGACCAGCAGTGGCTCCTCCAGCAGCGGGAACTCCGCCGCCAGCTCCTCCCGCAGCCCGCGCTCCTCGGCCTCCAGCAACGCGAACGAGTGGTTCGCCACCAACCGCACCAGCCGCTCATCAGCGCCGTGTGCCTCACGGAGGAACCGAGCGCCGTCGAGCGGATGGAACCCCGTCGCGGCCAAACGGGGCGCATACCCGACGTCATGCAGCACCGCGGCGGCGATCAGCAGGTCTCCATCCTTCCCTAAGATCCGCCCGATCTCGGCCGCGCGGGATGCGACTCCCTGGCTATGCGTCCACCGCCGAGGGAGCGCATCACCGAGCTCAGCCTCTGCGATCTGCCTGGCCCAGTCCACCATCCCCTCGTCCATGGCCCACTACATGCCCGAAAGGAGTGGCTTCCAGTCGTACTGGCTCTTGTCCCTGGGGCATGCCATTCCCGAATGATGAGGGCCGAGCGATAGCAGACCGAGAAATCCCTCGCACAGAGGGAAGGATTCCCTCACCCTTGCAGAATGCCGCACATCGTCACGCCGCGCCTGCAGTACGCCTCCACCGCCGCACGCCCGCGCTGGGGCGACCTTCCACAGGGCATCCGCCAGCTGATCTCACGGCACCTGGGCGGCGCAGTGGAGGCAGAAGCAAGCGCAGGTAGCGGCTTCACCAGTGGCTTCGCCGCGGTGGCCCACGGGACCAGCCGCACACAGTTCATCAAGGCGGTCAATGGCGAGACGAACCCCGTGATCGCCAACTGCTACCGGCGGGAAGCGTTGATCAACAGGGCGCTCCCGCCGGAGGTTTCAGCACCGCGCCTGCAGTGGTTCGAGGAACAGGACGACTGGGTTGTCCTCGGCTTCGATGCCGTCGACGGTGGCCGCATGCCCGCCGAACCTTGGGAGCCTAACGAGCTGGACGCCACCCTTAACGCCTACGCCACGACGGCCGAGGCGCTCGCCGCCCCCTCTCCGTCGATGCTCGAACTCGCTCTCAAGCCGGTCGACGCCGAGGGCGACTTCACCGACTGGCGTGACCTCCAAGCAGGTGGCACGAAGCCGGAAGATCTGCCGGCGTGGGTTCCGCTCCAGCTCACCCCACAGCTGGCCGAACTGGAAAGCAAATGGCGGACGGCCACAGCGGGCCACGCCGTCCTGCACCACGACCTGCGCCAGGACAACGTGCTCATCGACACCAGCGATGCTGCGTGGATCTGCGACTGGAACTGGCCCTGCCTTGGAGCAAGCTGGTTCGACCTCGTTCTGCTTCTCGCCACGGCATTTGCCGACGGCCACGACGCCACCACCCTGTTTGCGGCACATCCAACCACCCACGGAGTCGCTGACGAACAGCTCGACGCAGCCCTCGCAGCGCTCTCCGGCTTCTTCCTGGCTTCCGGCACACAGCCATCGGCGGACTGGTCACTGCATCTCCGTCAACATCAGACATGGTGTGGCGAAGTCACTCTGCGGTGGTTGGCTGACAGGCGCAGATGGATCTTCTGAGCCCGAACGATCAGCCTATGCACGGCACAGGCGACGGACCAGATGCCGATCGCCGTGCCAGGCACATCCCGGAGGCGCACGGCGTCCTGCTGCGCTGATCTACTGCCCGTTGCTTCCTGCGACCGTTGAACGGCTTGAGGGCGGCTCTGCGGCCATGCGGTGGCCGGCAGACCGTGTCGATTCACTCGCCACGAGAGCCGAAAGATCACCCTGATGTCTTGCTTGCGCCGGACCATGCTTGGGTGAGGGCTTTGACCGAGGTGAATCGGTCGGCCGGATCAGCCGCGGTGGCATGTTCGATGACCGCGAGCTGTGAAGGCGAGCCACGCCACTCCTGCTCCTCGTCGCCGGCATCCAGCAACAGTCGCAGTACCCGGCCCAGCACATAGACGGTCGTGCGAATGTCGATGGTCGAGCCCTTGACGAACTCTTCAGGCGCCATGAAGCGCCGTGAGCCAGGCAACCGGTCGGCCTCCAGCACGAACGGCCCAGGCCGGTACTCGTCCAGATCGCACAACACCATGCGACGCGCTTCGAAGTCGTACAAGAAGCACCCGTCATACAGATCGACAGCAACAAGACCAGCCTGCTCGACTGCCAGGTGCGCGTCGAGGATCTCGTCCAGGGCCCGCAGGATCTCAGAAACAGGAAGCGCGCGGAACCGGGCCATCGGACTCACCAGAGCCGACCGCCCACCGCGGCGGGAGGCAGTCGGGTGATACAGGACCTCACCCTCGACCCACGGGTAGACCAGCGCCAGACCGCCTCGGACCCGGAAGTGGTGACCCAGGGGCACAACCGCCCCGTGCCGTACCGCGTCATGCACCTCTACGGCGCGGCGCAACGATGCCGTTGCTGACGGAGTGGTCGCACCCTTCACGAACCACGGCTTGTCGTCGACAGCGACCCCGAACGAGACACAGCCCGAGTCCTGATCCCGGAAGGCTCGGAATACGGTGCCCACTTCTTCCAGGTACGTCTCCAGAACGCCGACGGATTCGGCACTCAGCAGCGGGTGCGGTGACATGGCACACCATCCTGTCAGCTTGGCCGCAACCACGCCCGTGAACCGACGGGGTCCTACCGGCGGGGACGAGTGCGCAGGGGGATGACGGTGAGTCTCGCTCCGCGCTGGCTGAGTCCAAAACGTCGGGTGCCGCGACGCTGTCGAGCTGAGCGAGGTGACGTTCGATCGCGGCGACACTGGCCGAGTTGTCGATGGTGGCGACACAGTTGACGGTGACCTTGAGCGGGTCGGCGACCAGACCAGCGCGGCGAGTCTGCGGTCCGGCGTCGGCCTCGGTGTCCGGCCAGGCTGGCAGCCGAATGGGAGACTGTTCGGGTGAATGCGTTTGGATCTTCAGCATCCGGGGCTGCCACCCCGGTCGGCGCCGTGCGACGGCGCGCCGTGGTGGACGCGCTGCGGCGCGGCGCCGTCCCCGAGAGCGGCCTTGACCTGCTTGCCACCGGTCTCGGCCGCTTCGAGCAGGCAGTCGACGAGGAGCTGGACACTGTCGCCGCCGGCGGCTCGGTGTTCAAGGCCGTGCGCGGCGAGTACGGATCCGGCAAGACCTTCTTCACCCGCTGGCTCGGCGAACGCGCCAAACGACGCACCTTCGCCGTAGCCGAAGTACAGGTGTCGGAGACCGAGACCCCGCTGCACAAGCTGGAGACCGTCTACCGGCGACTCACCGAACGCCTGACCACCGCGAGCTTCCCACCCAGCGCCCTGCGGCCGGTCGCCGACGCCTGGTTCTACGCACTGGAAGAGGACGCGCTCGCCGACGGGGCGAGCGAGAACGAGCTGCCGCAGGCCGTGGATCGGCTGCTCACCGCCCGCCTCGCCGAGGTCTCCCGACACGCCCCCGCGTTCGCCACCGCCCTACGCGGATACAAGCAGTCCCTGGAGGCCGGAGACGAGGCCACCGCCGCCGCGGTCATGGCTTGGCTCGGCGGCCAGCCACACGTCGCCGCAGCCGCCCGGCGCAGCGCAGGCGTCCGCGGCGACCTCGACCACTTCGGCGCCTTCGGCTTCCTGCAGGGCCTGCTCACCGTGCTCCGGGACGCTGGGCACGCGGGACTCGTCCTCGTCCTGGACGAAGTAGAGACCCTGCAACGGGTCCGCTCCGACGCCCGCGACAAGGCCCTCAACGCGCTCCGGCAGCTCATCGACGAGGTCCACTCCGGTCGCTTCCCGGGCCTGTACCTCGTCATCACCGGCACCCCCGCCTTTTACGACGGACAGCAGGGCGTACAGCGACTAGCGCCGCTCGCCCAGCGCCTTGCCACCGACTTCACGACCGATCCCCGCTTCGACAACCCTCGGGCTGTCCAGATCCGGCTGCCCGGATTCACCGAGGAATCACTGACCAGTCTGGGTGCCACCATCCGTGACCTGTACGCGGAAGGCTCCCAGTCTCCTGACCGGATCAAGCAGCTCGCCGACGACACGTACCTCACGGACCTGGCGCGGGCAGTGGGTGGGGCTCTCGGCGGAAAGGTCGGAGTGGCACCACGGCTGTACCTGAAGAAGCTGGTCGGGGACGTGCTCGACCGGATCGACCAGTTCGCTGACTTCGACCCGCGCACGCACTACAAGCTGACAGTGGCCAGCGGCGATCTCACCGCCACCGAACGGAACTTCGCCGCGCCCGCGCCAGCCGCCTCTGCGGACGATCTCGACCTTGAGATCTGAAGTCCCATTCTCCGAAGACCCGACTCTGACGGATCAGTGCAGGAGTTACAGACGTGCAGGAGCAGACGCGCGGCACCGACCCAGTGGAACGCCTCGACCCGGTCGTCCTGCACCACATCGTCAACACGCTCGGGTGGCCAGATCTACGCCCCCTGCAAAAGGCCGCCGTGCATCCGCTGATGGACGGCGAGGACGCGATCCTGCTCGCGCCGACCGCAGGCGGGAAGACGGAGGCCGCTACCTTCCCCATGCTGTCCGCAATGCGGGAGAAACGCTGGACCGGCACCTCCGTCCTCTACCTGGCCCCGCTCAAGGCGCTCCTCAACAACCTGGTGCACCGGGTCGACACCTACGCCCAGTGGTTGGGACGCCGAGCTGCCCTCTGGCATGGCGACACCCCCGAGTCCGTACGCCGGCGCATCCGCACCGAGTCCCCTGACTTCCTGCTCACCACTCCCGAGTCCCTCGAAGCGATGCTCATCAGCGTCAAGACCGACCACTCGCACATGCTGGGTCGGGTGCGTGCCGTCGTTGTTGACGAGGTGCACGCCTTCGCCGGGGACGACCGCGGCTGGCACCTGCTCGCCGTACTCGAACGCCTGGAGCGACTGGCCGGCCACCGGATCCAGCGCATCGGCCTCTCCGCCACCGTCGGCAATCCCGACACCCTGCTCACCTGGCTCCAGGGCGCAAGCCCCGCCGACCGCCCCGGCCGAGTCGTCCCCCCCGGCGTCACCCTGCCAGCGGCCAGCGCTGCTGCAGCCGAAACCCAAGATCTCCCGCGCCCGGCAGGAGAGGTGGAACTTGACTACGTCGGATCTCTCGCCAACGCTGCCAAGGTGATCTCTGCCCTGCACCGGGGCGAGAAGCGGCTCGTCTTCTGTGACTCCCGCAAGCAGGTCGAGGAGCTCGGCGCGGCACTACGAGCCCGCGACGTCACCGTGTTTCTCTCCCACGCCTCCCTCTCCACCGACGAACGTGCCCGCTCCGAGCAGGCATTCGCCGAAGCACGCGACTGTGTCATCGTCTCCACCTCAACCCTCGAACTCGGCATCGACGTCGGCGACCTCGACCGCGTAATCCAGATCGACTCGCCCAGCACCGTGGCCTCTTTTCTGCAGCGCATCGGCCGCACGGGTCGCCGCACCGGAACCTCCCACAACTGCCTGTTCCTCGCCACCCGGCCCGACGCCCTCCTCCAAGCCGCCGGCCTACTCACTCTGTGGACCCGCGGTTGGGTCGAACCCGTCACACCGCCCCCCGCGCCCCGCCACCTCGTTGCACAGCAACTCCTCGCCGTCACCTTGCAGGAACACCGCCTTGGCGATCGCTTGTGGCCCGAACAATGGAACGGCCTTGCTCCTTTTGACCGCTCCGCTGCCCCTCTCCTGTCCCACCTCGTCGAAGGCGGCTTCCTCGACAGCGACGGCGGCATGCTGTTTATCGGCGCCGAAGCCGAGAAGCACTTCGGCCGACGGCACTTCATGGAGCTGACCGCCTCCTTCACTGCACCGCCCGAGTTCACCGTGCTCGCCGGACGCACCGAGATCGGCACCACCGACCCCGCCGTCCTCACCGAGGAACGCCCAGGCCCGCGCCGCCTGCTTTTGGCCGGCCGCAGCTGGCAGGTCACCTTCATCGACTGGGCCCGACGCCGCGCATTTGTCGAACCCGTCGAAGACGGTGGCATCGCCAAATGGCAGGGAAGTGAAGCCCGCGGCCTCTCCTACGCCCTCACCCGGGCCATGCGCGATGTTCTCCTCGGTTCCGACCCGGACGTCCGCCTCACCCGCCGCGCAACCGCCGCCATCGCCGAACTTCGCATGGACCGCGCACCCCACGAAGTACACCCGGCAGGTACGCTCCTGGTCCGCGACGCGGACGCCACACGCTGGTGGACCTGGGCCGGCTACCGCGCCAATGCCACTCTTGCAGCCTCCCTCGGCAACTTCGCAGACCCCATTCAGCGCCCGACCGACACCCACGTCCGGCTGCGCCAAGACCTCGCGCCCGACGACTGGAAGGCCGCCCGCGTTGAACTCCCTGACTCCCTCACCCTGCCCACCGTCGACCCGCGTGCCGTTCGCGGCCTCAAGTTCTCGGCCGCCCTCCCTCTCCGACTGGCTACCACCACCCTCGCCGAACGACTCGCCGACCTAGAGGGGGCCCTCACCGCTGCCCGAGAACCCGTGCGCCTGGAATGGGGCGGCTGAACAACCCAGATCAGGGCCCGCCGCCCGCTGGCAGTGGTTCCGCTCGGGCAACTTGGCGAGCCTCCCGGTTCGCGCTCCTGCTTGAGGAACGACACGCACTGGACCCATCTACTTGATTTTCGCGCAGAGATGGGCGGGTTCTGCTATCGTCGGCGTGTGGAAATCACTCTGCAGCAGGCATTGAGTGATCTCCGGCAGTCGGGTGCGCTGGAGATCATTCGGGATGTCGCGTGCGAGGTGTACGCGACCAACGCCGACCGTCATGACCCCTCGCATGGGGATGACAACGGCACCTTTGCCCAACTGGTCTGGCGGAACATCGCCAACCTCTCCTTCCAGAGGCTCAACCAAGCAGGTATTCCGGTTCGCAAGGTCGCCGGCGGAGCGATCGAGGTCATCTCAGGGCCGTGGGTCCTGAGGATCTACAAGTTTCCGCTGACTGCACCTGGCAAGGTGCGGGACAAGCTGGAGCAACTGAACTGGGGCGGTAGCGCTGCGCGTCTCAGGGGTGCGGTAGCGAACAGTGCGATGAAGGGCCAGCTGACCCTCGATCAAGACCCGGACTGGGCCGAGAGCTTCGCTGAGGCCGTTCGCCAGGGCCACGTGCGCGTCATGCACATGGGCGACCCCGAGACGGGCAACTGTGTCATCGAGGTGGGCCTCCCGCGGGATAACCGCGAGGGCGGGTCGCCTTGGCTTGATGGCACGGTCGAGATCCACAATGATCTCCAGGTTGGCCTTCCGGCTCCCCGCTCGGCCGAAGACGTCATCGTCGAGCGAGAAGGGTTGCCCCAAGAGGTCAGCACGGGCCTGGACCGCAAGCTGCCCGAGCCGGGCGTCGACGAGAGCCGTACTGCCGAGGAGGCTTCCAAGGCGCCCGCCTACAGCGACCTGGACGAGCACGAGCTGCCGCTGCGGCGGCGTACCGAAGAGCCGCGTGAAAAGCGCGAGAAGACAGACTGAGAGATCATGCCAACACCGCTGCGAGGATCGAGAGGCGCTGAGCTCGCCTCCCGCTCCTTCGAACCTGAAGCTCTGACGACGGCCCGTCAGCTTCGAGGACTGCGCAAGAACGAGCTCGCCAAGAAGGTGGCGCTCACGCCAGCGGCGGTTAGTCAGTACGAGCTGGGCCAGAGCCGTCCGTCGACTGCGGTGGTCGCACAGTTGGCCATGGCGTTGGGGGTCCCGGCCACATTCTTCGCAGCCGGTCACCCGCACCCGACCGTGCCCAGCGCTGCCCACTTCCGGAGCCTTCGGGCAACGACTCAACTGCAACGTGACCAGGCTGTCGCATTCGGCAAGGTTGCATGGAGGTTGGTTACCACTATTGAGCACTATGTGGAGCTGCCGCCTGTTGCGCTACCTCGCCTGGCATTGCCGTCCGAGCCCAGCCGAGCCGACATCGCAGCCGTGGCACGGGACGCTCGCGATGCGCTAGGGGTTCCCACCGGACCCATTCCTCACATGACGCGGCTGCTGGAGGCTCATGGCGCGGTAGTTCTGGAGCTTCCCGCCATGTCCGAACGAGTGGACGCTTTCTCTCACTGGTACGGAAGCAGGCCCATGGTCTTCCGTAATCCTGCCAAGAACGACAGGGCTCGCTCTCGGTTCGATGCCGCACACGAGGCTGGGCACTTGGTCATGCACCTTGACGCAGAGCCCGGTAGCCGGATCATCGAGAATCAGGCGCACGACTTTGCGGCGGAGTTCTTGATGCCGAGTGCGGAGATCCTTGCGGAGCTACCGCAGCGGCTCGATTGGGAGGTGCTCTATGCGCTTAAGCGGCGTTGGGGAACGTCGTTGAAAGCGATCGTCTATCGCGCTCATGCTCTCGGTGCCTTCCGTGATGCAACGTACAAGCGCGCGATGACGATGCTCTCCCAGAACGGAGATCCGGAGCCGTGCGACCTGGGTCCTCGGGAAGCCCCCCTTCTCCTGGAGAGGGCAGTCCGCCTCTGCGAGGAGACGGGGGTTCCGTTCGACGAGCTCGTTGCTCGGTCGGGTCTTCCCTTTGAGCTCGCGAACGAGGTCTACGCGACGGCCACGATGACTCGTCCCCGCCTCGCTCTGAGTGTTGATGAGGGCGATGTGACGACGGAAGGACCCGAGGTGCTTCAGCTCTTTCCGGGCTAACCGCCTAATGGCCAGCGTTCGGAAATAGATCCGACGGCTCCCACTGTTGAACCCTGGCGACACTGGTGCATGGGAGGGGTGGTGTCGAACCTGAAGCTCTACAGCACGAATGGCGGTGTGACCGAGGTCGCACCGCGTCTTGCCGAGTTCGAAGCAGATGTGCAGAGCCTTGTCGAGGCCAACATGGAAGCGCTGCTTGGGGTTCGCTTTCTGGCAAGCGAGTACAGCACGGGACCGGTCCACGGCGGTCGCATCGACTCGCTCGGTCTCGACGAGAACGGATCCCCCGTCATCGTCGAGTACAAGCGGGGCGTTGACTCGGGTGTTATCAACCAGGGCCTGTTCTACCTCAGCTGGCTCATGGATCACCGGGCGGAGTTCGAGCGCCTGGCCCGCGACCGGCTCGGGGCCACGGCCGCGGCCCAGGTGCTGTGGAGCGGACCGAGGCTGATCTGCGTCGCTGGCGACTTCACCCGCTACGACGTTCATGCCGTGCGCGAGCACCGGCGCAGCATCGACCTGGTCCGTTACCGGCTCTTCGGCAACGACCTGCTCGGCCTTGAGACTGTGGCCTCGGTCAGCGGCCGGTCACCGGTCACCCGACGCGTTCGCCGGCAGGGGACCGGGCCTGGGGGCGGCGGCCACGGCACCGCCCGGGTTGAGCTGGCGCAGGCGGTCGACGAGTCGCTGCTAGGGCTGGGCGACGGCGTGAACTATGTCCAGCGCAAGATGTACCGGGCGTACCAGCGCCTGCGGAACTTCGCCTGCGTGTGCCCGCCCCAGAGGACCAAGCTCCTCGTCTATCTCAAGGTTGACCCGAAGCAGGTCGACCTCGTCCCTGGGTTCACCCGGGACGTGACGGGTCTCGGTCACCACGGCACGGGCGACCTGGAGGTGCAGCTGCGCACCCTCCGGGATGTGGAGCGCGCCCAGGACTTGTTCCGCATGAGCTATGCGGCGGCGTGAAGCGCTAACGGGTCCTAGCCGATCGCGTTTCCACGCGTCAATTCGATGGTCGTCTCGGTGATGCCTCTCGACGTCCGGGCAGGTAGTGGCGGTGGACCATCAATCATCCGCGGGATCGCCGGTTTGGCTAACCGGCGATCCCGCGCTATGTTGCCCCGCTGACGGGGCTCCGATGTCCTGCCTTTCGCCGCCATGGTTGTCACTCTCGCCCTGGCTCACACTCCCGGTCGATGAATACCCTCCTTCGGCCCAGCCCAGACCAGGCAGTCGTCCAGGCGGAATCAGGCCCTAGCTTCCTCCCCTGAGAAGGGGCAAGAGCGTCCTGCAGCGCTGTCCGAATCCCGCCCTACTGCCATGCGGTGGACGCGGGTTAACTCAGACGTTCGCCCAGAGCTGGGTTGGAGAACTGAGAGGAGAGCTCGATGGCAGACAGGGCATCCACACAGGTGGCGGGGACCAGCCCCGCGCTTCTGATCGCGGTGGAGGAGCTGGCGACTGCGCATGACCGCAGCGAGTCCGAGCGGTCCGACATCACCAGCTCGCAGAACAGCGCGGGAGATGACGGCGACAACCGCGACCTGAACCTCCCGAAGGAGTAAGGGGAACCCATGGAGCACCGGCTCGTCAGCCACATCGAGAAGGCTCTCGGCTGGGACGGGCCGGGTTCCGTGGGTTCCGCGTTCGCGCGCGGCCGTCTCACGGACCCGGAGCTGCCCGCACGGCTGTTGACCCCGCTCAGACTGCTGGACCTGATCAAGCGCCGCCATCTGGCCAATCCGCAGCTGCGCTGTTATGCCGAAGGCGAGGAAGTGCACCCGTCCACGTTCCTGTCCACCAACGTCAACCGGCGCAGGCAGGCCGTGAGCCAGGCGGACATGGCGGCCCTCGGACGAGTTCTCAACGACGGCGGCACCGTGGTCCTGGATCACGTGGACTTCTTCGACGCGACGCTGGAAGTCGCCTGCCGGGCCTTGGGCTGGTGGTCCGGCGAGCTCACCTCTGCCAACGCCTACCTCGCGGTGGGTGACACCGACGGATTCCATCTGCACTGGGACGACCACGAGGTCATCGCCGTGCAGCTTTCTGGCGAGAAGTCGTGGGAAGTGCGCGGTCCCTCGCGGCTGGCGCCGATGTACCGCGACGCGGAACGCAACCGCACGCCCTCCGAGGAAGTGCTGTGGAAGGGCACGATGCAGGCCGGGGACGTCATGCACATCCCACGAGGCTTCTGGCACACCGCGACCCGCCTCGGTTCGGGGAGTGGTGGACACTCACTGCACGTGACGTTCGGGTTCACCAAACGGACCGGTGTCACCTGGGCTAATTTCCTCTCTGACGCCGCCCGCGCCGACGACGCGTTCCGTCACGACCTGGAGGGCGTGCAGGGCACCGCACACCAGGTGCTGACGGACAAGCTCAGCGCCCTGGCCGCCACCTACAGCCCAGAGCGGTACCTGGACGAACTGCGGTCCAGCACCCCGCCCGCACGCCACATGCCGCACGTGGCCGCCTTCGGTCGGCCGGACGGAGTCGCGGCCGTCACCGAGTTCGCGCCCTCCATCGTCCGCTCCGGTGACACCGTCCAAGTGTGCGGTGGCGGTAAGCGGCTGACCTTCCACGAGCGCGCAGAACCGAGCCTGCGTGTGCTCCTGTCAGGTCACCCGGTCTACCTCGAGGGTGCCCCCGACGACGTCATCGCTTTGGCCGACTTGTTGATCACGGAGGGGCTGTGCGAACCGCTGACGGAACTATCGTCCTCGGGCTACACCGGTCTGGTCACGCCCGTGACCTACTCGAAGCAGCCGCCGACCTTGATGTAACACGCCTCGACACCGCGTCTAACTACCTGCGTCATCGCTCCCACGAGGTCCTGAAGGCGACGGCAGGCGATCTTCTGCCGAAATTCTCGGTCTCCACCAAGGTCGGGTATTTCCCCGAGGGGCACAGCCTCGCTCCCGCCCGGCTCCGCGTAGCCGTCGAGCAAGCCATCAAGGATCTTGGGCGGGAGCCTGATCTGGTATTTCTCCACAACCCAGAGCACTCGGCACCCGACGCCGAGACGCTGGAACAGGCGTGCACGGTCCTGGCCGGCGCAGCGCAGGCGGGGCTCTGCCGTTCCTGGGGCGTCTCGACCTGGGATCCGCGCTCGCTCATGGACTTCGACGTGCCAAGCCCTGATGTCCTTATGGCCCGAGCGGGGTTGCTGGTCGGGGTCGACGTCCTCGAAGCGGCCGAGGCCCTGGCGATGCGGTGGTGCCCGTCGCAGGTGTGGGGCATGAGCCCCTTCGGCGGAAGTACGGCCGAGGCGGTGTGGGAACGCTTCGATCCGAGGGTCTTCCTGCGAGGCTCCCCGTCCGCCACGAAGATCCAGGCTGCCTTCCGTTCCTCGTACGGCCTCCCTCGGGTCGACGCGGTCGCGGTCGGCACAGACGACGTCGCCCATCTGCGGGAGCTGACCGAGGCCCTGGCGTACGAGGTCGACGAGAACGTGGTCCGGGAGTACAGGCAGCTCCTCAAAGCCCGTCAGCGCGCCTGAAGTTCCTTCAGCAGCTGCTCCGCCGTCTTCCTCGCGGGGACCAGGCGGGGGTCCTCGGGATCGGCGTAAGGGCCGAGGATCTTCGCGGCGATGAACAGGGTCATCAGCATGCCGTCCCGGCTCTCCAGATCCTCACGCCGCTCGCTGCGGACGCGGTCTGCCAGAGCTGGGACGGCGAGCGAGGCCCCCCACAGACTTGCCGCGTCCAGGCCGCGAGGGGCCATGCCCCAGTCCTCCCAGTCGAACACACAGAACACCGGCGCCGTGATATTCGCCCAGTTGAAATCTGCATGGGCCGGCCGCCATTCGGCTACGGCCGCATCGACACCCGGGAAGACGTTGTGGATCGTTCCCCTGACCAGGTCCTGAGTGAGGGTCTCGGTATCCGGTGTCGCGATACGGTTTGTGTGCTGCGTGGCCAGGGCATCCAGCGAGGCGTTCAGCGCATTCCACCACTCCTCGGGCAGCTGTGGATCCTCCGCCACTACGGCGCTGCTCACTGGCGCCGCCGGCAGCATCTCCGTCTCGTCCGCTCGCCACATCACCGGCTCCGTGTCGTCCCGCCACGCGACGCCTGTGAGCCAGGCCGGTCTCGCGATCCCGCGAAGGGCCTCGGCGGACGCGGTGCCATCCCCTCCCTGGACCCCGATCCGATCGAGTCCGCGCCGCTCGATCCGCACCCACGTATTGCGGTCCGTACGCGCCCCCAGAGACCGGCGCTTGCGCACTACAGCCTCCCGGCTAAGGCGTACCTCAAGCGACCGTTCGACACGGTCCAGCACGGCTTCCACAGGCTCCTTGCGCAGGTCCACTGAACGCGGTGTCATGCGCCCGAACGTACCAAGTCCCAGCCACATCGCGAGGGAGATTCGGGGCGAGGCGTACAGGTGCAGCTGACGAGGAGATCGATCCCGTGCTGCCCTCTAGGTGAGGACGCGCGCCGAACGGGGACGGGTGCGATACCGGGCTTACGGGGCGCAGGGCTGCCGTTGGGCGGCATCAGCGACATAAGCCGCTCGTGTCCGGTTCAGAGACTGCGGCTGATCGTGTGCCCGGTCGTTGGCGGGGAGATAGCTGGCGGCGCGGGTCGGAGTCGGACGCTGCGGGGGCGCCTTGCGGTATTGGTGCGCCGGGTGCCGGTTCCGTGGGCGAGGGTCTCGGAGAGGTCGGCCAGCAGCGAACTTGGGGTATCCGGGGACGCGGTGAGGGCCCAGGTGGGTCGGTCGGGACCTGGACCTGCCCAGACGGTCCAGGTGGCGAGGTTCTGGCTCGGGTGCTGGGCGGCGAAAGCGTCGAACCGGACCCCCGCGTCCCCGGCGGGGGACGTCCAGCCGATCCATCGCCCGTCCACAGTGTGCTTCCACCCGGCCTCGGACAGTGGCTGCGTGGCGGCGGCGACGGTCTTTTCGTCCACCAGGGCGCCGACGGCCGTGTGCCAGCCGTCGCCGCCTGCGAGGTGATCCAGCAGTTCCTGCAGCACTGGGGCCGGAGTGGCGGCGGTCGCGGTGAGGACCCACATGCGGTCGGAGACGGGCGTCTCGTACGCGGCTACGGTCCAGGCGGTCTCGCGGGGGTGGGCTTCGTGGACGCGCTCGATGCACAGGGTCTGGGACTCGTGGATCGCGTGGGTCGTCTCGTCCGACCAGGTCCGCCACTTCTCCCACTCACCGTGGGCGGCGAGGAACGCCTCCAGCAGAGCATCGTGGTCGCCGGCATCAGCCGCGTACGCGGGGACCGTTTCCGGCGGGGGGTGTGGAGGTCCAGATTCGGCGGCGGGTGGGGACGTTTCCGCCTGGGCGGCGGCGCGCTCGGTGTCGGTCATGGGTGCCGGGCCTGGCCGCATGGCGGTGCCGTGGACCCTCTCGAAGGCGACCAGGGCTGCGGCGGGCGAGTCGAAGGTGTCGGCGACCTGCCGCAGATGGTTCTCGCCGTGGAGATAGACGCTCTTGCCGCTGCCGAGGTAGGTGCCGACCGCGACGGTGGTGTGGCCGTCCTCGGCGTGAGCGTGGATGAGGAGCTGGCCATGGCGTATGTCGTCATAGATCTTCTGGGCCGCGTCGGAGACCTCGAGGATTTCGCTGCGGGTGCACCAGGGCATTGGATAGTCGGCCCAGGTCCATTCCTCGGCCATGGCTTCCCGGAGCCGCGGGGTGATCTCGACGCTGACCCCGTCAGCGGCCAGTTGCTGGGCCGCCTTTTCGGCCCAGTAGGGCTCCTCGTGATCGATGCGGGCCAGGACCAGGGTGTTCTCGGCCACGACGGTCCAGTTGGCGGCCTCCAGGCCCACGTGTGGGATGTGGGCCTGGGAGCCGGTCAGGACGGCGGTCACGGCACTGGGGTGGGTGGGGTGGACGTCGAGGCGGACGTGCGCGTCGATGAACTGGGCGGTGGTCACGTGGGGGTGTCATCTCCTGTGCCCGGTGGCCGGGCCTACGGGCCCGGCCACCGGCGTGTGCGGGGGGCTATCGGGTGGCGCGAGTGGTGCGGGCGGCCGTGGTGGTCGGGGGGCCCGCGCGGGTGGTAGGCGCGGGGCGTGGGCGCTGCGGAAGGATCCGTCCGGTGGCGTGCTGCCAGCGGGTGCGGATGGCGCCGAGGTCGGCGAGGGCCCGGCGGGCACCGACGACGAGCTGGAACGGTGTGTTCGCAGGGTCGCTGGCGTACGCCTCGATGCGGCGGCCGACGTGGTCGGCGGCGGCCAGGAGGGAGCGCTGCAAGGTGCGTTCGCCCCAGTGCTCGACGGAGCCGACCGGTCCGGCGAGAAGGCAGAGCACGTCGCCGGGTTCGCTGCCGTGCTCAAGAAGGCCGCGCTGTTGTGCTTCCCATAGGACGGTGACGGGGTCGATGGGCTCGTGGCGGCGTTCGAGGGTGGTGAGGCACTGCCACAGGCCGGCGTGCAGCGGCTGGGTGAAGTCCTCGGGGAGCAGCCACCGTACGGACTCGATGCCAGCGGGGTGGGCGGTGGAGGTAGCGAGCAGCAACTGTTCCTCGGCCGCCGCCTCGGCATAGTCGGGTGCGATGGCCGGCGGGGGTGGCGGGGTGCGGGGCAGGACGCCGGCGCGTGGCGGGAAGCGTGCTGCGATGTCGTCCACGACTGCGGCGAGCGCGTCGGCCTCGGCGAGCACCGTCTGGACGGGGTGGGGGAGGGAGGGGTCGTGGATGGTCTGGAGGAGGTGCTCGGCGGCGGCCCGCAGTCGGCGGCGGGCGTGTTCGGCCTCGACCATCCGAGCGTAGGCGGGTGCGTGGCGGGGCCAGGGGCAGACCTGGATGAGGGTGTGCAGATAGGAGGCGGTCAGTCCGCGTGCCTGCTGTTGGCCCGCTGCGAGCACCTGGTTGAGCCACGTGGTGTTCTTCGCGTGCTCGGCCGGGTCGGGCGGCGGCAGGGTGCTGATCGCGGCGAACAGGGCGGCGTGCGCGGCGGTGGAGAACGAGTCGGCGGAGACGCCGGTCACGTCGCCGAGGCGGTGCGGATCGAGAAGAAGCGCGCCGAGGAGGGCCTGCTCGACGTGGAACACCGGCTGCGGCGCCGGGATCGTGTCGAGGTCGTCCTCGTCGGGTTCGGGGTTGAGGGGCATCAGGCGGCCAGGGTGAAGTCGTTCGGGTCGAGGGTGACGCCGAGGTGCGGGGCGAGGAGGTGGCCGGCGAGCAGCGGCGGGACCGCGTTGCCGATCTGCGAGAACTGCTGGCCCTTGTTTCCGGCCCACGGGTAGTCGCCGGGGAAGGTCTGCAGGAGGCCGGCCTCGCGAGCGGTGATCCGGATCGGCTCCGGTACTGCCGGCGCGTCCGTGTCCTTCGTCGGCGCCGAGAGCGGTGTGGCGACCCAGGTGCATTCGTTCGCGCGGTGCCCGAAGAACAGCGTGCCTGCCGGCTCCTTGATGGACCGGACAGTGGCGTTGGCCTGGTTGTTGCTGCGCAGAGACCAGGACCAGCGGTGCGCCTCGGCGGTGAACGTCGGCGCCGGGGCGGTGGCAGCACGGTTCTCACGGGTGCCGTGCCGTGCCGCCCACCCCGCGCCTTCGCGACGGGACTGAAGGACCACTCCGTCCGGTCGCGGCATCCAGGTTCCGCGGTCCCGGGCGTCGGAGAGCGTCTTGCGGGAGCCCGAAGGGAACGGTTCGGGCCCGCCGCCGGGCCCGCCCCCGGCACAGACGGTGGGAACGGGCCGGTCGGTCGCACCCCACCCCAGAGCTTCGGCCATGCTCACCCAGCGGGCACGTCCCGGACCGAACAGCGAGTCGGGCTCGGCGACCCGGGCGTGCGTCGGCGTGGGAGGCTGTGCCGTACGGACTCGCGAGGCGAGCAGGATCGCCCGCTTGCGCGTCTGCGGAACGCCGAAGTCGGCCGCGTTGAGGATCCCGTACCAGACCGAGAAGCCCCAGCCGCGCAGGATCGCCGCGTACTGCTTCCACAGCGGCAGGACGTCCGGAACCTCCTCCATGGCGACCCACTCGGGCTCGCCGACCGTGTTCAGGGCGTGGAGGTAGCGCATCGGCTCGGCCGCGAGCAGGGAACGCTCGTCACGGCAGGCGGCGAGGAGGCGCTCGCGGGTGTCGCGTCCGGCGGCGAGGTCCTCGACCGCCGCATGCACCAGCGGCTGGTCCACCAGGCCAAGACGTTTGCCGGCCATGCTCCACGCCTGACACGGCGGAGAAGCGATCAGCCCGCGCGTCCGGCCGAGGAAGGGCCACGTCGGATACATCGCCACGTCGGTCCGGATCGTCAACTGCCCAGCGGCAGCACGGGTCCTGCACGCCCACTCGTCCCACTCCAGCCCCACGTCACGCACGCCGAAGATACCCAGTGCACTGCTCCAGCCGCCCGGCCCCGCGAAGAGGTCGAGTATCACGTGGCCAGCCCGAAGTCGTCCTGCGCCAGAGCGTCCGCATCCCCGCGGCACGCCCAGGGCGAGCAGCCATCCGCGACACCCCGCTCCAACTCGTCCTCGTCGGCGAGCTCCTGCTGGAGGGCCGCCCACTCGGAGGCGGTGACGTGGTCGATCGGAGCCCGGCCGAGGGGGACGCGGGAGCGGTGCAGGAACGCCTCGCCCAGCAGCCGATTGCCGCTGGCGTTGGCGCGGGCATTGCCCTTTCGGATGGCAGCGTCGAATTCCACGACGTCCTCCCACTCGGCGGGGGAGTTGTCGCGGATGCGCCGCCACTGAGCATTGCCATGGAAAGGGCAGCCCAGGCAGCTCGATTTCGGGGTTTCGGCCAGATCGAGAGAGGTGAGATAGCGAACGCAGTCGGAACGCGACCAGCCCATGTCGATCAGCGGATGTCGGTTCTGCATGTACTTCACGTCGGCGTCCTTGGCGCGGTGGAATTCGTCGGTGGATATGCCGATCCACTGCTCGACGAAAACGCCCTTTGGTACCCGAGTCGGATACGGGTAGCCGAGAAGATCGCGGATCTTCTTCTTGATGGGCTTCACCTTGTACTCCCCGGTGCACTGGCGCCGGGTCATCCCAGGACGCCCGTCCGTGTTGAGGATGTAGAGGGGCATGGAGGCGAAACGGTGATCCGGGTTCAGGGCGTCGTTGCGGATGTTTCCGGAGGAAACCCGGAGAACAGGTATACCGGCGGGCGTTGCTATTTCGCGTTCGAGGCGGTCGAGATGGTCATAGACGGATTTGGGCTCCCATCCGGTGTCGGCGAAGATCGCGTAGTCAATTTTCGGGAGGATGCCTTCGGCAGACAGGGCGAGCAGGGTGCTGGACTGGACGCCGGCACCGAGAGAAAGGGCGCGGAACTGGGGGGAGGGGTGAATGGGCAATCCTTGGGCGGAGCGTGGAGGCCGGGTCAGCGGGCGCGGGCTCGGGAGATGTCCGGTTGCGGGACGGGCAGGAGCGCGGGCACGAAGGAGCGCCGTGCGGCGAGGGCGCCGGTGACCGCAGCGGTGTAGTGGGGCAGGACGCGGTCGGTGATCCGCCAGGCGGCGCGGGCCGGATCGAGAGGGCCGGGGACGGTCGGCGGCGCGGGGATGCGGTCGGTGATGCCCTCGTGCAGCCCTTGGGGGATCACAGGGCAGACCAGGACCCGGCCTCGCCGGTGCTCGACGAGGTGCAGCTCCAGGTCGTCGTGCCGCCGCAGGGTGATTCCGTGGCTGCGGAAGGCGATGGCCGGCCTGGCGTCCAGCGGCGTCCACACGCGGCATGTGTCAGTGAACTGGTCGGCGGCGCGGGTGTACTGGCGGTAGAGGGCCGTCCAGGTGCCGGGCAGACGGTCGGCGAGCTGGAGGGCGAACAGGTGGAAGGGGTGCAAGAGGTGTCCTCGGCGGGAGAGAAGGTCAGCGTGTCCAGCTGGCGGCGTCGGGGCAGCGTCAACGCCGTACGCGGGGAGTGCGGGACGCTGAGGGGGCTGTGGTGGGGCCGGTCGTCCGCTGAACAGGCTTCGCTTGTTCTTGTGTGGCGGCGAGGTCGCGGGTGATGCCGGTGGCGACGTAATGGCACCCGATCGCGCTCAGGTCGAGCTGGTGGGCGGCATCGGCGAGGTGGCCGGTCATACGCGGTATGGCCTCGGCGTGGCGAGCGGTGCGTACCGCCTCGTCGTCTGCCGGGTAGCCGACGAACGGCGCGCCTTCGTACGGGTTGGCGTACAGCGCGCTGGCGAGGTCGTTGCCGGCCAGGGAGGAAGCGACCACGACCGAGGCCAGGCACTCCAGGCTGGCGCGGCTGCCGGCGATGTGGGCGTACGCGCCGCCGTCGAGCGCGCCCAGGCGTACGAGGGCGGTGGCCATCAGGTCCTGGACCTTGAGCAGGAGCGGGCTGATCCGGCGCAGCGCGTCGGTGCCGGAGGTGTAGGAGAGGTCCCGGACGCGTGCGTGCAGGGCCTCGAACTCGCCTGCCAGGTCACGGAGTTGTTCTGCCTGTTCTGCAAGGTTGAGCGAAGGCAAGGGGTGGTGTGCTCCGGGCGATCGGGTTTGAGATGGAGGCGAAGCGGGAGATTCGGTCGGTGACCAGCTGGGCGTGACGCAGGGGCAATGCGTGGGTGGCGTCCGGGACGATCTCCAGCTGGGCGCTGGGCAGACAGGCGGCGAGACGACCGGTCCGCTCGGGCGGGATGTGGGCGTCGAGGCTTCCGGCCAGAAGGTGGACCCGCCCGCCGAGCTGCTGCAGCGGACCAGGGTCGGGCTGCTGATTGGCGAGGTCGTGCCACAGGGCAGCGAGGTCTCCGGTCGCCATGGTGTGCAGGCCCTGCCGGCACGGCAACGGCAATGCACCGGACGCCAGCTGTGCGGGGGAGTGCAGGGCCCACCGGCTGGTGGTGGGAAGGCACCGCCGGACCGCGTCGAGCAGGTACGGCGCGTGCGTGCACGCGGACGCGAGAAGGTTGCGGCCCAGCGTGAGGATGGACTGGGCCGGGCCGGTGCCCGTGCGGGTGCTGATGCCGGCGTACGGGGGCGAGATCAGCACCAGCCCGCGGATGCGGGGCGCGAGGTGGGGGTGGCGCGCGACCAGGCGCATGAGCGTCATCGCCCCCAGGGAGTGGCCGGCGAGCACGAGCGGTCCCCGTGGCGCTGTCGTCTCAAGCACCTGGGCGAGGTCGTCGGCCAGTTGGTTGAGGCTCAGGGCGGCGGTGCCGCGGGTGGAGTAGCCGTGCGCGCGCTGGTCGTAGCGCACGACGCGCATCCCCTCACGGAGCAGGAGCGGTACGTGCGCGCGCCACAGGGCAGCGGTGACCGAGAGCCCGTGCACGAGGACTGCCGTGACGGGTGCTTGGGCGGGACCGTCGATGTAGGTGGCGAGCCGGGCACCATCGGGGAGTCGTATCGATCTCATGCTGCGGTCCCGAAGTCGGTCTGCCGCGGCGTGTGCTTGGCGACCGCCCGCTTGGTGATGCCGTCGGAGGCCCGCTTGGATGCGGCGGAGAGTTCGTCGGCGCCGGGCTCCAGGTACCACGGGCGCAGGTCGAGCATCGCGGCGCGCATGCCGGTGGCGAAGCAGAGAGCGGTGCCCTTGGGCAGGGCGCGGATCGCGTCGGCCGGCAGGATCCGCTCCTGCCGCATCGACACGGAGGTCGACTTGCCGGACTCGGAATGTGAGGTGGACGTCGTCTCGACGTCATGGTCGCCGATCAGCCGGGACAGCTTGTCGGCGAAGTCCGGGTCGTCGATGCCGGAGCCGATCACCTTCACCGTGGACGCTGACCACATGGCGTCCATGCCCGCGTCCCCCCAGACCTTCTGGCCCTGGCGGTAGGACTGCAGGATCGTGATCGGGATGATCCCGCGTGACCCGAGATGCGAGTACAGGTCCGGAAGGTCCGAAATTTTGCAGACGTTGGCGGCCTCGTCGAGGATCGCGAGCATCGGCGGGTCGAGCCGCCCGCCGGCTCGCTCGGCCTGCGCGGTCGCGGCGCGCATCACCGAGTCCGCGCACGCGGCGATCAGCGCGCTGGCGCCGCCTCCGCCGTCCTTGCTCAAGAGGAAGAGCGTGTCGGTGGAGGTGACGAACTCGGCCGGACGGAACTCGGGCACGTCCTTCTGCGGGGTGACCCAGGCGGCGATCTCGCTGTTCAGCAGCGCGGCGGCGTACTGGCGGGCGGTCTCGTAGATGCCATCGCGCGTCTCCGGCGGTCCCTCGACCGTGCCCTTGAGCTGGGCGGCGACGGCGGCGAAGTCGTGGTCGCGGAGGATGTCGAGCGGAGTGCGGTCGGCGGGGAAGGCGAGCCACTGCATGACGTCGGTGATCGGCCGCTCGTCGAGGGCTGCGGCCAGGAACAACTGGGACAGGATGTTGGATCCGGCCTTGGACCAGAAGTCCCCCTGCTGGCTCGCGTCCACCGAGGCGGCGAGGAAGTGGCCGGCCAACCGCCCGGCGCCGTCCAGGGTTTTGGCGTCCGCCAACGGGTTCCACCACATCTCGCGTGCTGCGTGCGCGATCTGCTGCGGATCCATCGACCACACCTGACCGACGCGTGCGCAGGCGTCGTAGGTGGCGGTGAACGCATCACCCGCAGCCTTGTTCGAGGTCAGCAGAACCGGGCCGGGCGCGGCGAGTACGGAGGGGATGGCGAGCGAGGTGGTCTTGCCCGAGCGCGGCGCCATGATGGCGACGGCCACATCCTCGTAGCCCATGCGCACCTCGTGCTTGGTGCCCTGCAGGTTGCCGAGCAGGATGCCGGTGTCGCGGGCCTCGATGTGCTTGGCGTCCTTCAGGCTCGGGCGCAGGGAGCGGGCCTTGGCGGTGATCGCCTTGGCCATCAGCGGTTCGATGTCCCGGGCCTTGGCCATGCCGGTGATCTTCTTCCGGCCGCCGCCGCGGCTCTTGTGCCGCGCCCACAGGACGCCGGTCACGGCACCGAGCGCGAGCAGGGCCGCGACCGGGACGATCCGAGCGCCGACAAGCAGGGACGTTTCTCCGAACTGGGGCCAGAGCTGGTCAGGATGGAGCAGGGCGGCGGTCGGCTGGTAGGGCGCCCAGTGGTCGGCGGTCAGCCATGCGGTGATGTTGCCAGACAGCCAGGCGAGATGGGACAGCGGGACGACGACGCCGAGCACTCCGAGGAGGAGGCGCAGGACGATGTCGTACCCGTCGGAGGAACGGTTGGAGGAGGGTGGCAAAGGGCTACGTGCTTCCGGGCGGGGACGAAGGGGTTAGCGGCTGCGGGTGTTCTTGGCCGGTGACCGTCGAAGGGGACTCGGATTCGCCGGCGTGCTGGCGCGGCGCGCGGCGAGGGCGTGGACGCGTTCTTCCAGGGCGGAGGCGACCTGCGCGGCGGGGACTTCCCGCCGCGTGACGGTGATGAGATCCGGGTCCCGGGTGGGGAGGTTGACGACGGTGGCCGTACGCAGCACCGGGCTGGGGTCGGTCAGTGCTGCGGTGAACGCGGTGATCAGGTGGGGCGGCGTGTGCTCGCCGAATCGGGCCTGCCACAGAGGAGGGCCGGTGCGATCGAGGGCGGCACCGACCCACCAGCAGCCGGTGGTCTCGTTGACCTCGACGCGGACCGTGCCGTCGGCCGAGGCGAGCCGGTTGTGGCTGTAGGCCGGTGACCAGCCGGATTTCTGGAGCGGTTCCAGCGGGTCCCAGTCGTCTGCAGGATCGGCGGCGGGACTGGTGAGGGTGTCGGTGAAAGCGGCGATGAGTTCGACCGGGGTGCGGGCACCGAAGCTCGCGTACCAGGCGGGCCGGTCCGGCTGCTGGGCATGATGGAGCGTCCACCACTGGCCGTCCGGGTCGGGCTCGAGCCGGAGGAGGGCCCTCTGGTCGGGGCTGGAGAGGATGACGCGCGGCATCAGTGGGTCGTGGCCGTAGCTCCAGCCGCAGGCCCGATGGAGAGGGACGGTGACCCAGGAGGGATCTCCGCCTCCGGCCAGGTGGCGCGGGGCGACGAAGTTGACATCGACGATCTCGGGGGGCTTCGGCATGGTCACCTCCGCACCGTGCTGGCCTGGCCGGACGCGGGGACCGTGGTCGCCGTCGGTGGCGGGGCCAGAGTCGAGGGAGCGTGGCGGGCAGCTGTGTTGATGTCGAGGACGGCCTGGCCGTGGGAGGCCCAGTCGTTGCGGTAGCTCCAGGCTTCGGCGTGGTACTCGGCGAGGGCGTCGTCGTACGCCGGGATTCCGGGGCAGGCGTCGGCAGCGAGGCTGTCGCGCGTCTGCCGCCATTCCTCATGCAGTACATCCAGGCGATCGAGCGCATCCTGCAGGACGCCCAGCTGCCATACCCAGCGGCTCTGTACCGCGTGGGAGGGGAGTTGGGCGAGCTGCGTCTCGGCGGTGGCCAGCAGGTGGCGGGCGCCGGCGTGGACGGCTTCGAACGCAGCGGCCGTATCGGCGTCGCGCTGGCTCTGGCGCAGGCCGTAGGCGTGGTCGTCGTACGGCCAGCCGTCGAGGCCGGTGTGCTCGTCGGAGTACGCGTCCCAGGCGTCGAGGATCTTCTTGCTGTCGCGGATGAAGGCGTCGAGGTGACGCAGCACCTCGCGATGTGCGGCGGGGTCGAGGGGAATGGTGGGGTGTCCTATCGGGATCAGCGGCGAGCGGTGGAACGGGTGCTGTTTTCCTTCGCCGGGGGCGTCACGGCCTCTGGCCGGCGCCGCACGCCGCGGGCCTGCCTGCGGATGCCGGCGAGGCGGGCGGCGTGGGCCTCGACGACCTGCTCCGGGGTGAGCGGGCTCGGCTTCTGAACGGCGCCGTGGGCGGTGCGGTCGTACATGCCGCGCTGGAGCGGGGCGCGGTCAGCGAGCGTGGTGATGAAGGCGGTCACGAGGTGCTCCGGTGTGTTGCCGTCGAACCAGGCGTGCCAGATCCGGGGGCCCGCAGCGGAGGATCCGGGGTGGTCCCGGACCTCGATGTGCCAGGACGTACGGTCTGGTTCGCGCCACGGCACGGTGCCGTCATCCTTCTCCGGCCGGCGCTCCACCCTGCACCCCGGTGGATCGGAGACGGCGGCCCCGCGGCCGTCGATGAGCCAGCCGGCAGCTTCCAGCGACGGCAGGGGGTTGCCCGGCTCGGCGGGTGCAGGTGCGACGAGGGCGTCGGTGAGGCCGGCGAGGACCTCGGCGGGGACGAGTTCGCCGAACTCGGCGTACCAGCCCGGCTCGCTGCCGGTGGGCTCGGCCCGCAGCCGCCACCACGCGGAGGTGGCGGACTGCGGGTCGAACTGCAGGCTGTGACGGTGATCGGGGCTGCGCAGGACGATCTCGGCGCTGAGCGGGTCGGAGGTGGGTCTCCATCCGGCGGCGGCCAGGCCGTGGGTGACGTGGCGGGCGTCTCCGGGGCCGGCGAGGTGGCGGGGGCTGGTGTCGAACGGGATCCGCCAGGCGTGCTTGTCGGCGAAGGCGGCGAGCTGCCGTTCGCTCAGCGGCACGAGCCGCACTCCGGCTCGGTGGCGACGGCGCTGCCGTACAGGCCCCGGAGGCCGTCCAGGACGTAGTGGAGGGTGTGCTGGTCTGCCTGCTCCCATGCGGCGGTTCGCAGGTCCGTGATCAGGAGGCCGACCTCAACGGTGCGCGGGGTGTCCGGATGGTCCTGCACGGCGCGGGCGAGGGCGCGCAAGGTGTCGGCGAGCTGGACGGGCAGGCCCGTGTACTCATCGAGCAGAGGCTCGACGAGGGCGAGCGCCTCTTCGGGGTCGGGGCTCTCACGCAGGTAGTCGGTAAGAAGGGACAGGGTCTCGGTCGCCGTGCGGATCGTGTCCGGGGTGAGTGCGGGCATCAAGCTCCTCGGTTCGTGGGGTGTGGGTGATCAGCGGTAGGTGCGGGCGCCACCAGTGTTGGCGTGGGGGCGGGCCGTGGTGCGGGGCCGGCTGCTGCGGGCGGTGTTGCGAGCCCAGGTGGCGGCGCGGGCGGCGGTGATCCGGGCCTGCTGCCAGGCGCTGAGCTGGGAGGGCAGGACGGACACGGACGTGGTGCGGATCTGGGCGCTGTGTGGAACCCGTCCCAGCGGGCGCATCACGGGTTCGGGGCTGGCGAGCGCGGTCGAGAAGGCTTCCACCAGGTGCATCGGGGTGCTGGGGGCGAACTGGGCTGTCCAGCCGTTGCCTTGTTTGTCCTTCGCCCCGGACCACCACATCGCCTCGCCGTCGGGGCCCTGGTGGAACTGCATCCAGGCGCTGCCGTCGGGGCTGGTCGCGGTCACGTGCTCGGCGTTGGGCGGACGGTCCCACCCCTGCTCGCGCAAAGGTGCCCACACGTTGGGGGCGTGCGCGGAGCGGGGGCGGGTGAGGGCGTCGGTGAGACCGGCGACGATCTCCACCGGTGTTTGCCGCCCGAGGACTGCCCACCACTGCTCTTGGTGACCGCTCGCGGCACCGTGGATGGTCCACCCTCCGGGCAGTACGAAGGGGTCGTAGGTGATACGGACCGCGCGGTCCGGGCTTTCCATGGCGAGACGACCGCCGACCTTGGACTTGTCCCGCCAACCCGAAGCGCGCAGGTACTCGGAGACGTGCCGGAGGTCACCGCCGCCGGCGAGGACGCGGGGCTCGACGAGGTAGTGCTGCTGAGCCTGCTCGCCCGCCCCCCAGCCCTGCCACTGCTTCCTCTTCACCGGCGCCGCCGGACGACGAGTGGAGCAGGGGCCGGCGGCTTCGCCGGTGCGGTCTCGGGCCGGTTGCTGGCGTGCTGGAGGATCTCTCGGTGTTCGTCCAGGTCCCCGCCGATGGCGTCGAGCTCGTTCGTGGCCCGCCCCAGGGCGAGCCACACCTCGGCGGGCAGGGCGCCGCGTTCGGCCTGGACCTTGGCGAACATGCTGCTGACGGAGACGAGGTGGGTGACGCCGGCGAGGACACCGTCCGCAGGGTCGACAACGCGTGCGATGACCTGCGTTGCTTCATGCGGGGGGAGTGTCGCGAGGTGGTCGCCGAGATGGCCGAGCTGGCGGGCGATCTCGTCGGCCAGCCGCACCGGGGACGGGTTGGAGTGGGGCATGCTCCTCCAGGGCGGGGGGTCGGTATCAGTGGTGGTGGCGGTGGCCGATACGCCGGGCTTCGCCGAGGACGGCTTCGGGGCGGCCAGGTGCTGGCGGGGAGGGGCGGTGGGGGCTGGTGGTGATGCAGGCGCGTAGGTAGCGGCGGAACAGGGCGGTGGCGAGGCGGGGTGTGAGGCGGTGGCTGATCGGCGGGGGCTTGCGGGGTGCTACGGGGTTCTCCGGTGAGGCTGTCGGTGCGGGGCGGGCGGCCCCGAGCAGGGAGCCGGGGCCGCCCGACGGGCGTTACGGGGTACGCCGGGACGGTGTGGGGCGCGAGGAGGAGGCAGTCGGCGGCGGCTGCCGTCTGACACTGCGTGGCCTGTTGGCGCCGATCTCGCGCGCGGCCTGCTGGAGGGCCGGTTCATCGAGCAGGTCGGGGTCGATGTTGACCTTGTATCCGGCCATCAGCAGCGTCGGAATCGCCCGGTTCGCCAGGCGCTTCTGCTCCTCGGCATCGAGGTGCTCGGGCACGGTGTGCCAGATGTACAGGGGGGTGCCGACGGGGTACTCGTGGCGTTCCATCCCGAGCTGTTCCAGCAGGTCGTGGAGCTTGGCCGGGGCGCCGGTGGGAGTGGCGGCGTGGATGGTGGTGGTCAACGCTTTGACGTATATCTCGACGTCGGTGCCGTAATCATCGGCACGATTACCCATGGGCGGTTCTCCAGTTCATCGGCGTCGGGGTGCGGGGGCGGACGGTTGCCTCGCGGGGCTCGGCGGCGGTGTTGTGGCTGTCGACCGCTCGGGAGCCCGCGCGGCGTGATTGCGGGCGGCGAGGATCCGGTGGGCGGCGTGCGAGAGCGCGTTGGCCGTGGTGCCGAGGTCGGCGACGGGGTCGGGGTCTGCGCTCTCGGAATCTGGGGCAGGGGACAAGGCGATCCAGGCCCTGACCAAAACGTCCCGGGTGAGCGGCAGCAGGCCGCCGGCTGGCCCGGCGATCTCGGTCAGGACCTCGGCGACCTCGGTGCTGCTCTCAGCGCGGGAGGCCCGCTCGGCGAGCTGGGCGAGGTAGCGCAGAGCCGCGTCGCGTTCGCCGTTCGGCGCGGTCAGCGCGTTCAGGGCGGGGTCGAGGTGGACGCTGTGACCGGCGCAGAGCAGGGCGTGCGATGCCGCGGTGGCCTTCAGCCGCTGCTGCTCGATCGGGAGGCCGTGGGGAAGACGGTGGTAGTCCCCGCGGGGGCCGGGAGCGGTCAGGAAGCCACCGGTGCGCTGGAGGATGTCCGCCGCCCGCTCGGTCCCGCCGATGGCGACGACCAGCCCGGTGCGTGAATCCTTGGTGATGGTGACGTACTCCAGCACCAGGAAGTCGGGCTCCCCTGGCTTCATCGAGCCCTGGTGGTCGGCGTTCGTGTGGCGGCCGGAGCCGGCGGCAGGACGGCGCTGGGGGCGGTCCGAGCTGCGGGGTGCTGGAGCGCCGTGCCGATGCCGAGCGCGTCGAGCTGCGGGCCGAGCGCGCGCAGGGCGCGGGCCTGGGCCCTGGTGTCGTCTGCGCCGAGGCGGTAGATACCGGTCTGCGGATCTTGGATGAAGCCGTGAGCCACCAGGACGGCGCCGGCTGCGTCACCGACGGGCGCGGCGGCGACGCTGCCGTCCTGCTGCCAGGTCAGGACGACCCGATCAGGCTGGGACGGCTGGATGCCGCCCAGGGCGTTGTGCCGGACCTGGGCGAGTGCGGCTTCGTAGCGGGCGAGCAGGTCGCCGGCGACCTGCTCGGCGCCCAGGAACGGATCGTCCGCGAGCGCGATGCCGTTGGGCTCGGGTACGGCGCGGTACGCCTCGTTGGGCAGTGCGCGCGGGGCGACGGCGGCAACGAGGAATCCGTCGCGTTCGTCGTGCCGTTCCAGGACGACGAGCTGGGCTCCGTCCGGGCGGCTCAGGACGGCGGCCTGCTGGAGTGGGTGCTCAGCGAGTGACGCGGCGACGAGGTCCAGGTCCCAGATGCGGTCAGCCAGTTCGGCGAGGTCGTCCTTGTGCTCGGGAGGGTGGTAGGAGCTGGTCCAGGTGCCCGGGAGTTCGCCGGCGAGGACGTCGGCGTACGAGGCGAGGCGCTCGGAGTTGGCGTGATCGTGCATGGTGTCCTTGGGCGAGGTGGGGTCAGCGGCGCAGGCCGGCGGCCACGGGAGGCGGTGGCGGGGCCGGCGCGGTGCGCGGCGGGGGCGGGCAGGCGCAGACGGCGGAGCGCTCGCGTTCGGTGGCGGGGACCTCTTCGGCGCAGATGCTGCGGCCGGGGTGCGGGGCGTGCCGGTCGGCGAGGGCGTTACGGGTGTCGGAGAGGTCGCTGCGGATGGCTCGAAGACGCTCGTCGGCGAGGTAGCGCAGACGGCGGGCGATGTGCGGGTCGGCCGCGTCGCCAAGGCCGTCGTGGAACTCGGCGGTAGCGATGAGGACTTCCTCGAGTGCGGCGAGGACGCCGTCGTGGGAGGCGGTCAGTTCGGTGAGTACGCCGGCCGCATCCCAGGTGGTGGTGGCTTCGCGGATGCGCTGGGCGAGATGGGCGACGGTGGCGCCCAGCGGCAGATCGTGGACCGGCCGGCGGTCGGTGTCGAAGTCCTCGTCGCAGTCGACGTGGTATCCGACGGCCCGAAGCCGGGCGACGGCTTCGATCCCGAGGCGGGTGTGGTCGCCCTCGACGAGGTTGGTGGGGGCGCGGTGGTAGGTCTCGTGGACGCGGACCACCGGGACGAAGCCCGTACGCTGTAGGACGCTGTGGGCCTCGGGGTCTCCGCCGCGGGCGAGGACCTCCTCGGAGTGCGGGTCGCGGCGGACGGTCACGAATCGGGCGGCCGGGGGCAAGGGACGTTTCTCCTACGGTGATCGACGTGAAGGTGCCGTGATGGCGGGCGGTGCCGGGAAGCCTGTGCGCGGCCGGGTGGGTGCGTTCAGGTGGGTCGCGGCGGTGTCGAGGTCCTGCTGGATGCCGTAGAGGCGGCGGGCGATCAGTTCCAGGCGATGCGCCGTGTCGGCACCGGCGGCTCCCGGCTGGCGGGCGGCCTGGTGGGCGGTGTGCTCGATGAGTCCGCGCACCGTGGCCAAGGGGCCGGTCCGCTCGTCAGCGAGCTGCGAGATGATGACCGCGAGCTGGGCTGATGCTGTCGGAGCGGGCCGGGCGATGGTCTGCGGCCGGGAAGTGCTGCGTACGGGGATCAGGCGCAGGTCCTTCTCGATGCGGCGGGCCTCATCCGAGAGGCACCGCAGGACCTCGGCAGGTGGCGTGTGCCAGGAGCCGTCGAGCCGGATCAGGTTGGCGATCAGGTCGAGGCGTCCGGGCTGGGCCTGGACGGCGATCCAGCGGCAGCCGTTCGCCTCGCCGGGGACCTCGATTCCCGCGGCGCGGGCCAGCCGGTGAGCGGCCTCGGCCCATTCGGGGCCGGACAGCTCACGGTCGTCTGGGTGCAGCCGGACGTCGAGGTGGAAGATCGCCCGGCGGTCACCGTGCGGGCTCGTGACGAAAGGCTCCTCCAGCAGCGGGTCTTCCAGGTGCTCGGCCCACTGCGTGGCGGTCCACGGAGCCTGCTCGTCGTCCAGGGTGTAGGAGCCGAGCCCCGGCCAGTAGGCCACGACGGTGACCTCCGGTATCCCGCCCCCGGTGGGTACCGGACGCCCCAGCGCTTCGCCGAGCGGTTCGTACGGCCCGTGGGCGCGCAGGTTGGTGCGGGGTATCACGCCGCCGAGCCTCCGAAGGCGCGGGCAGACAGGTGCTGGTGAACGTCCCGGGCGGCGGCGATCAGGGAACGCTCGCGCACCAGATCCGCGTGCACCGTGATGTCGCCCGGTGGCAGAAGATCCAGGGCCCGGTCGATGGCCGCTAGCCCTTCGTCGTAGCGGCCGAGCCTGCGCAGTGTGCCGGCCACCCGGAACAGCACGATCGGATCCGTGCCCGCGGTGCCGAAGGCAGGCTGGGCGCTGAGGGCGAGGAGTCGCTTCGCCCCCTGGTCCAGGCCGTGGCCGAGCCACAATCCGTGCAGCAGAACGTGGAGTGTCTTGGCGTGATCGCCGGCTTCCGCGAGGACCTCGTCCATGAGGGCCAGGCCCTCGGGGCGGGACTGACCGAGCAGTGCGAAGGCGTACAGGGCGCGGCTGTAGCAGTCGAGCTTCGACATCGCGCTGGATGGAAGCTGTTCGACGAACGCCTGAAGGGTGGCACAGCGGAAGTCGTAGCGCAGGGCGCTCAGATACAGATGCCGGTACGTACGGGCGGTGACCGGATCGAGATCGTGGGCGGTGATCTCGCCGGGGTTCAGCAGGCCGAGAACGCTGCGCCCAGCGGCACGGGCGGCCCAGGCCGCATCCGCACATACCTCCGCTGATTCCTGCCAGTCCACGCCGAGTTCGCGCAGCTCCTGTGCCAGCCGGACGGGCCAGAACGGGGCGGCCAGATGGTCGGTGGCACGGGCCCTGGCTTCGCGGAGGACGACGTCGCGGACGGGGAGGGTCACGAGCCGCTCCGGGCGTCGGCGACGTGTACGAGCTGGCCGAGGGCGGTGGTGGAGTACCAGCCGCAGTCGACGATGGCCTCGCCGTCCGTGTACTTCGGCAGGAGGTAGTCCTCCATGGCTCGCAGGTAGATCAGGCAGTCCGGGCAGCGGCGGGAGAGGTGCACGAGGTAGCGGGGGTGGGCGGTGATGTACGTCTGTGCTCCACCTGTGGCGTCGCGTAGCCGCCACCCGTCTTCGTCGGTGGGGGTGTGCCAGGACGGGGCGACGATACGCATGGCGTCTCCCCAGAGTTCTCCGCCGGCGGCCCCTTTCAGGACGACGACCGTGTCGCCGGCCTGGAAGTGGGCGTGGGTGATGTCCCTGTCCGGGGTGAGTGGGTCGGGGGTCGGAGTGAAGACCGGAGCGGATGGGGGCTGGGACATGGGGTTCCTTCCACGCGAGGCGGGTGGCGGTGGGAGGAACAATGGTCCGGAGGATCGCCGGTTTGGCTAACCGGCGATCCTCGGCTATGTTCCGCCGCCGTCAGCGGAACGGGTTCTCTGTCCCGCGGTCGTCCTCGCCGGCTGCGTCCAGGAGTTCGAGCAGGTCGGAGCCCTCCGCATCACGCTGGTCGATCCACCATCCGGCGCGGGTGATGGAGCGCGCCTTCTCCTCCAGCTCCGCCCAGTCCGCCTCGTCCCAGGAGCCCTCGACGACCAGTGAGGTGTGCGCGGAGGTCATCAGCTGGTGCCGGGACCGCTCGCCCCAGGCCAGGGCCTTCTCCGGGCCCTCCAACTGCGGCATGTCGAACTGCTTCGCCCACTCGACGGCAGCCTGCTGCTCCTCGGCGCGCTTGGCGGCGAGCCACCCCTCCTTGGACTCCGTGTCGGCATCGCGAGCTGCCTTCCAGCAGTCGGTGCAGTCCCGCCCGGCGAGCCAGCGGGCGAATCCGGCGCGCTTGTCGGCGGGACGGTTGGACAGGTCATGGACGACCTCGTGGGAGCACGAGTGCTCGACAGTCCACTGCGTACGGACAGCCATAGATAGATCTCCTCAAATGGGTGTGAAGGTCGGGGGGTTCAGAGGGTCTTGTGCCGGCCCCGGGACGGGCGGCGGTGTCGGCCGGCCCGGATGGGGCGGCCAGCGGGGTCGAGGCGGGGGCGGGCGACGAGCAGGACGGTGAGCGCGAACGCGGCGCCGACGGCGGGGAGTGCGGCGCTGGCGAAGGGGTGCTCGGCGAGGCGTCCGGCGAGGGCGGTGCCGGCGGCCTGGCCGGCACCGATGGACAGGATCAGCCACGCGTACGCCTCGCTCGTGCGGGCCGCGGGGGTGAGGGCGTCGGTGGTGACGTAGGCGCAGGCGACCACGACGGTGAGGAAGGCCCCGGGCACGATGACCGCGCAGGCGGCGGCGTACGGCCCCAGGAGGGCGAGGAGTGGGAGCCACCCGGCCAGGAACGCGGCCCCGGCAGTGATCAGCCGGCCGGTCGTGGTGCCGGTCCAGGTGCCACGTCCGTAGACGAGGCCCCCCAGGAAGCTGCCGGTCGAGAAGGCGGCGGGCAGGATCCCGGACAGCATGTCCTCGTCGTGGTGCTCGGCCATGGCGATCGACCACACGTTCATGGATCCGATCGCGAACCCAATGCCGGTGAGAGAGACGAACAGCAGCACCAGGCCGGGGCTGACCAGCCGCCGCCCGGCCCCGCCGTCCGTGCTCGTCGGCTGCGCGGGACGCCAGCGCCGGGAAGGCGGCGCGCTCGCGACGGTGGCGGTGCCGACGAGACCGAGGGCGGCGGTGACGGCGAGCGCGAGGGACGGGCTGCGTGCGGAGGCGAGCGCGGCGGCGAGCAGGGGGCCGACGATGTACAGCAGACCCTGCGTACCGGTGTCGAGGGCGAGCGCCGCGTGCCGCAGCCGGGGATTGGGCAGCACACTCGGCCAGAGCGCCCGAAGCCCCGCCTCCAGGGGCGGCGTGGTCAGTCCGGCTGCGACGACGACCGCCGTGGCGAGCGCCGGACTTCCTTGGGGTCCGACCACAGGCAGGGCCACCAGCAGCACGGAGTTGAGTGCGGCGGCGGGCAGGTGCACGGCGGTCTGTCCGCGGCGGTCCATCAGGCGGCCCTTGACCGGCTGGGACAGTGCGGAGGACAGCCCGTACAGGGCGCTGAGCAGCCCGCCGAAGGCGATGCTGCCTCCGGTCGCGGTGGCCCACAGGAGGATGGCGACCGGCGCCATGCCGTTGGGGAGGCGGCCGGTGAGGGTGCCGCCGAGCAGGCGGGCGACGTACTGGCTGCCCAGCACCGCGCCAAAGGTGATGCGCGGTGCCGGGGCCGGGGGTGCGGTCAGGGACAACGGGTGCTTTCTCTCGGGGGAGCGGTGCCTAGCGGTGGCGGGCGGTGGTGGTGCGCGCTGGCGGCGCGGGTGGGGTGGTGTCCACGGCGGGGCGCGGGCGGACCCGTAGGACGGGGGTGCGGTGCGGCGGTAGAACGGCGACGGTCGCCCCGAGGTCCTCGGCCGCGTCATGCACTTCGCGGGTGAGGAAGTCGATCTGTCGGCCGAGTGCGGTGAGCCGGGCGGCGATCTGCCGGCCCCGGACGGTCTCCAGTGCGCTGGCGAACTGACCTGCGGTCTCCAGGAGTTCCTGAAGGCGGACCATTGGGCCCGCGTGGTAGCCGCGTTGGGTGGCGCCGAGGAGCGCGTTGGACGCGTCACCGGCGTGCTGGGCCTCGATGACGTCCCGGATGAGTTCCTGCAGCGATACCTCGGGGGTGGGTACGGGGCGGTTGAATCCCGAGGCGTCCGCGCGCAGCACGCCGGGCGGGACCGCGGCGGGAAGCGCCTGTCCGGCCTCGTACTCGTGGGCGAAGTGCCCGATCACCTGCCAGCCGGGGGCGTCCGGATCTCCTCTGAGGGCGACCACCGTCGAGTCGTCGTCCTCGATCAGGTGGGCGAGGGTGATGGGCTGCCCGTCAGCGGCGTACCACGACTCGGTCAGCTCCAGCTCGCCTCGCCGCTGCGCGGCCTGGGCCCGCTCAGTCCACGCCTGCTGTTCTTCGTCGGTCAGCGGGGCCTTGTGATGCTGGTGCGGGTTCTGGTCGGCGAGGTTGCCGGCGACGAAGCCATGGTCCGCCCACGCGGCGAGGTGGGGCCACAAGGCCGCATGCTGCCCGCGTTCGGCTGCCGAGCCGGAGGCAGCGGGCCGGTCGAGTGCCCGCCGGATCTCGGCGGCGGAGACGGCGAGGCCGTCCAGCACGGTCCGCCACCCGGTGACATGCCGGGCGGGCGGCAGCTCGTTGAGCGCGCGGCGGGCGGCATCGAGCAGTGCATCGGCATGCGGGGCGAGGTGCGTGGCGTACGCCTCCACGGCGGCCTTGTCGCGGTGGACTCGTGCGGCTGCTGCGGCGCCTTCGTGAACGGTGCGGCCGTAGCGGTCGCGGGTCATGTCGAGCGCGATCTCGGTCTCGCGGGCGATGACGGCCATCCGGAGACGGAAGTCGCGTGCTCGGGTTCCGAGGTCGCCTGCCACGGGCAGCGGGCTTTCGGGGGCCGGGTCGCTTCCGGGCGTCATCGAGATCGCCCGCCACCGGAGGCCGTCAGGTGGACGGTCGGCGCGTAGGTGGGCTTCGGCGGAATCGGCCGGGCCGAGGGGGGCGAGGTGGTGGGCGCCGTGCCGCGCTGTGTCGTGCGGCCGGCGGCGGCCTGGGCGAGACGGCTGCGGCGTTCCAGGAGCCCGTTCGGCAAAGCGGGCCGTGGTGGGCTGGCCGAAGCGGAGGGGTCGAGAGCTATGTCGGCGTGCACGGCGTAGCCCTGGCGCCGTAGATCGTGGACGGCCTGGCGGGTGCGGCGAGGGCCGTCGCGTGCGGGTTCGCTGAGCCTGAACAGCCCGGGTTGGCTGGCGACGGGTTCGAACTCTTCGCGCAGCAAGAACCACTGGGCAAGGTGCGAAGGCATGGAGGAAGTGAAGGAGGCGACGAAGCCGTGTTCCTTGTGGGTGCCGAAGACAAAGTGGGTGCCGGGTTCCAAGAGGGCGGGCAACTCCTCACGAGGTCGGTGGTGGAGCAGGTCAGCGGCGGGGTGCCGGACGGGTGGCAGGCAGGGGGCGCAGCGGCGCGGATACGGCGAGGGACGGGCGCCGGTGCGGTGCGCTCACGCGGGCTTGGCGCAGGAAGGGTTCTCCGTCGGTGAGCCAGGTCTCGATGGTCGGCCACGCCCGCGCGTGGCGTTCCTGGGGTGGGAGAGGCCCGGTGTGGACGCCTCCTCCAGCAGGACCTCGGCGTCGGCCACGGCGTCGGCCAGGCGGGAGAGCGCTGCGGCGTCCTGTGGCCATGGGCTGCTGGGGGGCCGGCATCGGTCGAGCAGAGTCGGGGCGTGGTCCACGACGGTGAGGAAGCTGCGCCAGGCGTGGTCGAGGAATTCCTCGGTCGCGGCGCCGAGGGCATTGGCGCTGAACGGGGTGGCGTCGCTGTCGCGGGCGGAGGCGGCCATGGCCTGCCAGGTGTCGCGCTCGGAGCGGATGCGCTGGAGCACGGTGGAGATGGCCGCGGTCCGGCGGGCATGGACGGCCTGCTCGTAGGAAGGGAGGTACCGGTCGGCGACGGCCTGGGCCGCACGTCCGGGGAATGGCGGCAGGACGATGCTGCGCGGGGCGTGCGGATCGCCGAAGCCCTCCTCCAGCCCCTTCGGTGCGAAGGCCCCGATGAGATAGTCGAGTTGGCGTCCGGGGCGCTCGGTGAGCAGCAGGGTGGTGCCGTGCACCATGTCGGTGAGGGTGGCGGCGTAGGGAATCCGCTCGGTCTGGAGGGCCCGGCCGAGTTCGCCGCTGTCCCATATCCAGGGCACGAGGTCTTCCTGCCAGACCGGGTGGGAGTAGATCTCGACCGTCGCACTCCACTGGCCGGGCAGAAGGCGCGAGAGGTCGCGAGCAGCGTCGCCGATGAAGCGCCGGCTGCTGGTGGATACGCTGGTGCGGTGCGGCTCGGCGCAGCTGATCAGGTCGGCCTTGGCGCGGTAGGCATCCGCGTGGTCGGCCGGAAGGCGGTAGACGCCTGCCTCGCCACGGCGGAAGCCGGACTCCTCCACTCGCGGGTACGAAGAGCGGCCCGCAGGCTGAGTCCGTAGCCGTGCGCGTGCTCGCGGGCCGCCGCCTCAAGCTGGTCGTACGACGCCTGCTGCGTCATCTGCCCCGGGTGCTTGCGGTATCGGTAGACCGGCAGGCGCAGCAGGATTCCCGGGGCGAGGACCGTGATGCCGACGGCCGCCATATAGTCCTCGCCCTGGACGAGGCCGCCCATCGGGGCTGCTCGTACGAGATCGGTGCGGGCGAGGATCGTGGTCGGCCCGATCGGGATCGTGTCCTGCGGCCGTGCCCAGTAGTTCATGACGTCGCCGGCCTCGTGTCGGCCTGGCGGCGTCGGGCAGCGCCACAGGGTGGTCGAGCCGTCGGGGTGCAGGTCCTCACTCCAGCCGGCGCACCAGCCCACCCCTGTGGATTCGAGGGCGGACAGCCGTGCCGTCATGGCGTCGTCGGTGAACTCGTCGTCATCGTCTGCCCAGTTCACGTACTTGGTGCGGACCTGGGTGAGGGCGAGGTTGCGGGCGCAGGCGGCGCCGACGGGGCGGGGCAGCGTGAGGGTGCGGATGCGCGGGTCCGCCGCGAGAGGGGCGGGCAGGCGGCTCGGGTCGGCGCCGTCGAGGGCGATCACTGCCTCCCACGGCACGGACTGCCGGGTGAGGCTGGCGTGCATGGCTGTCAGGTAATCGAGGCGGTCCTCGCGCAGGCGGCTGGCGATGACGATTGTGATCGGGGGCGTGGGCAGGGAAATCTCCGGGAAGCGCGGGCGGGAAGGGTCAGCGGCGGGCAGCGGTGCGGGGACCAACCGAAGGCGAGGTGGGGGCGGGACGGGCCGGTGGCGCGGCGGCCGAGGCGGGGGCAGACCAGTGCGCCGGGTGGTTGCTGAACCGGGCGCGGGGGTCGGTGCCCCACGCGACGAGAGGACCGGCGGTGGCGTGGAGCACGCTGATCACTTCGATCCCGTGGGGGCGAAAGGTGTACCCCCACTGCACGTCCAGATCGGCGGCGGTCTTCTCGGTGACCGTCATGCGGACCGGCGGGGAGCCGTCGGGCGTGACCAGGTGGTCCAGGGTGCTGCTGGCCCACTGTTCACCGCCGGTCAGCGACGAGAGGATCTCGGGCGGGGCACCGTCCAGGAGATCAGTGCCCAGCTCGTCCCATCCCACGGCGACGCCATCCACGAGATGCTGCGCCGTAGCCTCGACGTCACGGCCGAACCGGTACCGGTGGGCAGTGAGGAGGATGGGCAGTTTCTCGCTCGGCTGGCCGTCGAGATGGACGTATATGCCGGTGTAGCCGGTCTCGGTGGAGCGAGCGATGAAGGAACCGGTCGACAGGAGGGGCCTCCAGGGCGTTGCAGGATCACTGGGTGGGTGCTGGGCCGGCGGGCGGGACGTGCGGCGGGGTCGGGGCAGTTCTGTCGAGGCCGGTGCCTGGCCCGGCGGCGGGAGGTTCGGCCACGGGTCCTTCTAGACAGAGGCGCTGGGGCCGGCCGCCTTGGCGTCGGTGCGGCGGCAGCTGTAGCCGAGGAGGCTGGACGCCTCAGGCACGCTCGGGACGGCGGCGATGTCCGAGCAGGTGAACGTGTAGGTGAAGGCGGGGCTGGGGCTGGTGCCGAGCCAGGCGCGGTCCTCCTTCTCCGGAATGATCCGCAGACCCGGGGCGGCGACGGCGTCGTGCTGGGTGTGCGTGTGGGAGAAGACGACGAGCGCGCCCGTGGTGGTCTTCAGCGCGTACGCGTCGGTGAACTGCGGGTCGGCGGCAGTGAAGCGGGTGGTGCCGCGCGGGCCGAACTTCCGGGTCGTCTCGTCGTGCACCTTGATCTGCCGCTGGGAGGTCTGGTTCGAAGTGAAGACCTTCTTCCCGGTCAGCTCGCCTCCGGTGGCGAAGTTGTCGGTCACCGCCGAGCGGAGCTGGCCGACCGGTGCGGCCAGGGACTTCGAGGAGGCGTCGATGGCGGTGGCGTAACCATCCTTGTCGAGCACGATCTGCGGGAGCTGCTTGGGATCGTCGACGTCGACGGTGGCCACCATCTCCCACTGCTTCGACTTCGTGTTCTCGGCCATGACCAGGACGCGGGCGAACTGCTGCTGGCTGCCGCCCCTGGTGACGGCGGCGAACCACCGCTGCTGTCCGCTGTTCAGGCGCGGGATGTACAACTCGGTCGCCGACAGGTCGTACGACCACAGCCGGTACGGCTGGCGGTCCGCCTGCGGCAGCGCCTCGTCCTGCTTGAGGTCGGCCAGCGACATCGCGTAACGGGGACCGTCCTCGACGGTGTCGAGGAACGCGCGGTCCTGCTTGACGTGCGCGAGGTTGTTGGTCGTCGAGTAGCGGGTGATGGCGTCGCGTGCCTGCGCCGGCGTGAGCGCGGGGGTCGCCACCGGCGCGGCGGTGGCGCTGGGCGCTGTCTTCTTGGCCGAGGGACTGCTGGCGTCGTTGGTGCAGGCGGTCGTAGCCAGGGCGACGCAGAGTGTGGCGGTGATCAAGGGCAGGGTGCGGCGGATGGTGCGGATGGGGGCTCCTCGTACTGGGGAAGAGGGGGGAACGGGTAGGCGCGCGTGGCCGGTCCGGCGGTCGGCCTATCGGTGGCGCAAGGTGGCTGCGGCGCTGGTCGGGGCGGGAACGGGCTGCCGCGTGGTGAGGGTGGTCGGTGTGGTGGTGTGGCGGAGGTTGACACCGATGCCCTTTGGGGCGAGGTGGTGCACCAGGGCCTGCAGGCGGAGAGCGCGGCCGTCCTCGCCGTAAACGGCGGGCAACAGGAATGCGGCCTGGTGCGGGTGGTACTGGAATCCGAGGGCGTAAAGCACCGTGCGGGCTTCCTCGGGGACGTCCTTGTACGGAGTGCCGAGCGCGCCGTCCTCGTACCAGGTCAGGGTCACGACGTCGGCCACCTGCGGCGGTCCGGGGCGGTGCGGCGGCTCTGGCTGAATGGTTGCGTTGTGCAGCACGGTGTCCAAGGCCCGCTGGTAGCGGGGCAGCAGGCGCCGGGTGACCTGCGCGGCTGCCCGCGCTGGCTGGGCACGAACGGCGATGCCGTTCGGTTCCTCGACTCCAGAGAAGTGATGGGGCTTGATGCCGGGCCCTTCGGGCTCCAGCGGTGCCACGACGAACTGGTGCCGGTACAAGGGTCGATCGGCGAGATAGAGCTGTCGTCCGTCCTGGTCGCGCAGGACGGCGTGGTGACTGAGGACGTACTGGCTGACGATGTAGTCGACGTGGCCGACGTCCCAGAGCGCCTCGGCGCTGGCGAACTGCTCGTCGCAGGAAGCGTGTCGGACGTATTCGGTGGTCCACTGGCCGGGCAACCGGTCGGCCAGGGCGTCGGCGAAGGCGGAGAGATCAGCGCGGAGTGTGGGCATGTGCTCCCAAGGAGATTCGTGGCGCTCTAGCGGCGGGAGCGCGGAGGGCCGGAGGCAGACGAAGGCCCCAACGACCGGGGACGGGCCGCGGCTGGCTGGACGGCCCTGTCTTCGTCCGGGCCTACTGCGGGCGGGGTGTAGTGGGCACGCAGGTTCTCCAGATCGGCCTGGGTGACCTGTGCCGGCGCCAGGCGGACACCGTGGGCGGCGTCACGTAGCAGGCGCACCGCCTGTGGTGTGTGGCGGTGCTCATGGCCGGCCCAGAGGGCTATGGCCACGAAGTGGCCGGCTATGTGGTCGAGTACGGGCGTGGTGGCTTCGACGAGCCGACGGGTGACGGCGCTGACCTCGGCGGGCGTCTCCGACATGGCGAGCGCGGTGAGGTAGGGAGTCAGGTCGGGAAGCGGCAGCGGCTCGTCGGGGAGCAGGTGCGCGGCCAGGAAGGGCTCGGCGTCCCGGCGGGCGTAGCGGTGAAGCGTGTTGGGCGAGGTCTCGCGCTGTTCCGGATCTTGGTAGGGCAGGGAGAGGTCCGTTCTGATTGACTGGCGGTGAGTGGCAGCAGGATCGTCGTGCGGTCACGGTCCGAAGAGGGCGGCCTGATCGGCGTGGACATCGGTCCAGCCGAAGATCACGCGCTCCATCGATTGGTGGCGGTCGGCGGCAGAACGCGGGGTCACTGCCAGTTGGGGTGAACTCGCGGGACTTCTCAGTGCATGCGGGCGTCGGTGTTGAACAGCGACAGCTCGCACGAATGCAAAAGATGTTGAACGATGAACGATCGCCCGGCGACCTTCCACAGGCCACGCCCTCGGTTGAGGTGCGCGATGGCGTCCATCTCGACGGAGGTCAGGCCGAGCAGGGAGGCCGCGGCGTGGAGCTGGTCGGTCTCCTGGCGGTAGATGATGCGGGTGCTGCAGTCGGCGAGAAGGCCCTCGGCCAGGGCGCGGCCCTGGGATCCGGCATCGCCGGCGGTGAGCAGGTCGGACAGCCGGTGGATCACCATCAGGTTGGCGATGCCGAGTCCGCGGGAGAGCTTCCATTGGGCCTGCATTCGCTGCAGCAGCCCGACGTGCCGCATCAACCTCCACGCCTCGTCGTACACAATCCAGCGTCGGCCGCCGTTCGGGTCAGAGAGGGCGGACTCCATCCAGGCGGAGGCGCACGTCATCGCCAGGACCAGCGCCGTGTCGTCCCCCGAGCCGCCGAGTCGGGACAGGTCTATGGTGAGCATCGGTGCGCTGGGATCGAAGGCGACCGTGGAGGGGGCGTCGAACATGCCGGCCAGGTCACCGTGGACGAGGCGGCGCATGGCGTGGGCCAGGTCGCGGGCGGCGTCGCCGAGTTGGCCTGACATCATCCCGGCGGCCTCGTCGAGCGCGCCGGAGTTGTTGAGGGTGGCGGCTACGTCACCGAGGAGCGGGGTGCTGCCGGTGTCGGCGGCGCGGGTGACGACGGCGTCGAGGGCGACGTCCAGGGCCGTGTGCTCCATGGGCATCAGCTCCCGACCCAGGACGGTGCGGGCCAGGGAACCGAGCAGGAGAAGGCGCCGCTTACGGATCTCGCCGACCCAGTCGGCCTCGGAGACGCTTTCCGGGCGCGGGGCCGCGTCCAGGGGATTGAGCCTGCCGGGCAGTCCGGGCCCGAGGGCTACGGATCGGCCGCCGAGGGCTTCCGCCACCGGTGTCCACTCACCCTTGGGGTCACACGGGACGTAGACGCGGTACCCGAAGGCCACAGAGCGCAGCGCGAAGGACTTGGCCAGCGCGCTCTTGCCCTGGCCGATGACTCCGGCGAGGAGGAGATTCGGGTTGGTGAAGCCCTCGACCTTGCCGTACAGCGCGAAGGGGTCGAAGACGAATGATGCCTCGGCGTGTACATCGCGGCCGATGTAAATGCCTTCCGCGCCGAGGCCGCCCTCCGCCAGGAATGGGTACGCGCCGGCGGCCACGGCGGTGGTCATGCGGTGTGCGGGGAGCTTCAGCCGGTTCCTGCGAGCGGAGGCGGGTCCGGGGCGTCCGCTTGAGGGGTAGAGGGCGGCGGGAGTCTCGTGCTCGGCGCGTGTGGTCTCTGTCTGGTGGGCGCTGGCTTCGGCGCGGGCCTTGGCGGTGGCTTCGGCGAGCTGGCGACGGGCCTCTTTGCGGCTGGCCCGGTCCGTTCTGTGGGGAGTGAAGAGCGGAGACGCGGAAGCGCGGCGGGCGCGGCGGGCGGGCCGGTGGCTCATCGGGGGCCCTCGATTCTGCGGGTAATGCTCATTGCGCACAGGCCGTGGTGTGCGCGCGGAGGTCGGTGGGGGTGGTCTTGCGCCGGACCACGTGGCCGGCGGCGAGGTGGCGCTGGCAGATGGTCAGCACGGGCGGTCCCTCGGGCAGCCGCTCCGGACGGCACGCGCTTGCTTCGCTGCCCGCCGTCGTGTTGCTGGGCAGCAGGTGGAAGGCGGCGTGGACTTCGCTGGCGGCCTGCCACAGGTGGGTGTGCGCGGTGGCCAGGCGGCGGCCGGCGGTGGGGTGCGGTGGCCGGGTGGTCTCGGCGAGCCGGTCGAGGAGCTGGTGCAGGGTGGTGAGGTGGGCGTGGAGCAAGTCAAGGTGCAGTCGGTCTGCCGGCCGGGAGGGCCTGTGTCCGACGGTGCCAGTGCACGGGTGTGGTGGCGGACTCCGGCGCTCGCGGCGCGAAGGTAGGGGTGCGCGTCCTGTGGAGTGTGAGAGGTCAATGGTGGTGGTCCTTCCTGCCGGGAGGCAGGGGGCGGCGGGCAGCGTTTGCTCTGCCACGCCTTGATCGAAAAGGGATGGGTCCGTCACAGGGCGGTCCGCGCGAGCGGCAGCGCGGTGAGGGTGAAGGCGTCGGGCTGCTGGTAGTTGAGCCGTCGCAGATCGACGCCGGAGGTGACGGCGCTGGTCTCGATCTGCGCGCAGGCCGCGTCCAGGAGGGCATCGGTCTCGGCCGTGACGGTGACCAGGCCGGTCAGGGCCACGTCCGCGTGCCCGGCGATGAGCTGGCGCTCTCGCATTTTGACGTCGGCGTACTCGACGGAGTCTTCCTCGCTGTCGACCTGTCCCCGGCGGGCGCGCTCGTTCGCGTCGGCGATGATCGCGGCCTTCTTCCGCTGGACGTCCCGCAGCGCAGACTCGAGCCCCTGCGGCGCGTATATAAGGGACAGGCTGCGCCGCACTCCGGCCGTGAACATGATCCCGTGCAGGAAGCCGGCTCCCATTTCGGTGCGCGGCCAGTTCTCCACCCAGTACGTGGCGTGGCGGGCGGAGTCGGTGGCGAGGCGGTCGTACTCCTCGAGCTGGACGACAGGTCCGGCGGCTGCGGGGTCCGCCTCGGCGCGGCCGGTGTCGGACCACTGCTGGAGCGCGGCGAGGGCCTTCGGGTCGTAGGCGGTGCGGATGACGGCGGCGATCTCCCGGGCGCTCAGCCAGTCCGTGACCATGAGCCCGGCGTTCCGGGCGGCCTGGGCGATGGAGGCGGTCGTCTGCTCCATGACGGTGAACGCGCCCGGCAGTCCGCCGCCGGCCTGGCTGATCAGGCGCTTGGCGGCCTTCAGGTCGAGGGAGATGGCGAGGTAGGTCTCGTGCGGGGCGGCGGCGGGGCCGGCCGAGGCGACCAGTTCCGAGTAGATCTGTCCGGCGACTGGGGCCTGGGGCTGCCCGTTCTGGGTCCAGTGGCGGGTGAGGGTGTCGCCGCTGTCGGGGACGGTGCGCTCCAGGACCTGCACGGTAGCGATGTGTCCGGTCCGTGCGATGCCCGCGAGCGCACGTCCCCAACTGGCCACGTTGTGGTTCTGGGTGGCGGGGTCGAGGAGGGCGAAGGCGCGAGAGGTGACGCGGGCGATGGCGGTCAGGGTCTGCCGGTGCGGGTCGTGGACCGCTGCAGCGCCGTTGGCGGAGTCGCCGGGGGTGACCACCTTGAGGGAGGCGGTGGTGCCGGGCAGGTGAAGGACGCCTTCCTGCCGGGGCCGGGTGACGGGCCGGGCGAGCCAGAGCGTCTGGCCGGTGCGTCGGCGCTGCGCGTAGCGGGTGACGATCGGCGCCCAGTCAATCAGGGAGCGGCCGTGCCGGCGTATCGCGACGAGAGCGCCCGAGGCGGCCCAGAGCGGGGTCAGGGCGACGGCGCCGAGCAGCCCGGTGGAGAGCACCGTCATCAGCAGCAGGGCCAGTGTGCACGACACGAGGACGAGTTGGGGAAGGGAGAGGCCGAGGAGGATGCCGCGACGGGACCGGTGCGGGAATTTCACCGTGACCGGGGCGACGGAAAGGTCAGTCATGGGGCGGGTCCTGGAGGCGCGGGTGGGGGCCCGGGGGCGGGAGCGCGCGGTGCGTCCCGCCCCCGGAAGCGGGCAGAGGATCAGGGGCCGGTCGGGGGCGGGGGCGGCCCAGCCGGTCCGCTGGTCGTGGCGTTCTGTTGGCTGGAGGACGGCGGTGCGCCCTGGGGCGGCGGGGTCGTGGTCGGGGGAGCGGACTGCCATCCGCCGCCCTGGCTGGACGCGGCGCTCGGTCCGGACCCACCCGGGCCTGGGCTGCCTCCCACCTGGCTGCTGGTGTCGTCGGAGACGCTCGTCGGCGGGGGCTGGACGGCCTTCTCCAGGCCGGACTTGATGGCATCACCACCGGGCGAGACGCCCGTGCCACCGCCTTGCGCGTCTTCCTTGCCACCGCCTCCACCGGTCGAGTGGGAGGCGATGTCGCCCGGGAAGCCGCCTCCGCCTGCGGCGTCGGGGCCTTGCGGAGCGGCGCCTGCTCCGGCTGCCGCACCGCCGGTTCCGGCGGTGGCGGCTGCCGCCGCGGCCTTGCGGGTCGCGTTCTCGGCGTGTGCCTTGGCGACTTGGGCTCCGGCGCCGCCGGCGCGGTGGATGGACTCGCCGTCGGTTCCGTCGGCTGCCCAGTGCACGAATTTGAACACCGCGTACGGGCACAGCAGTACCAGGACCATGATCACGATGCCGGACATGACGTCGGCGAGGGCACCGATGCCGTCCTTGGCCTCGGTCTTGCCCATGGCGGCGATGCCGAGCACGAAGATCACGGTCATCAACAGCTTGGAAACGACGAGGGTGGCGGTGGCTTCGATCCAGCCCTTGCGCCAGCGGCGTGCGACCTCCCAGCCGCCGCCGGCACTGGCGAAGATCGCCAGGGTGACCATGACGAGGATGCCGACCTTGCGGACCATCATCACGCACCAGTAGAGGAAGGCGCCGATGGCGGCGCCGAGGCCGGCCACGACCGGGACGAGCCAGCCGAGCCCGGCCAGGGCGCCGATCTGGCTCACCTTCACGATGCGGCGCACGGCCGACTCGATGTCCAGGCTCGCGGCCTTGAACAGGCCGTCGGAGATCGCGTCGACCACCTCGACGGCGACCGTGGTGAAGGCGATGGCGCAGAAGGCGAACAGGACGCCCGACATGGTGCCGGTGAATGCCTGTGTGAGGGCTTGTCCGTCGCGTCTGACGGCGGCCCGGACGAGCTGTGCGCAGAAGGTTGCGACCAGCAGGACCAGGCCCAGCGGCAGCAGCATCTCGTAGTTGTCGCGGAACCAGCCGGCGTTCAGGTCGACCTTCGTGGTGGTGTTGACGGCCTTGGCCGCCAGGTCGGCAGCGGCGGCAGCGAGTTCGCCTGCCGACTTCGCCATCCAGTCACCGATGGCCTTGCCGGGATCCGAGGCGAAGTCGACCGCGTCGCCGACGGCGCACAGCTTGTCCGCCAGGGGGAAATCACAGAAACCCACGGAGAGTTGCCCCTCCTTTCTTGTGTCAGGCGCGGGTCACTGCGTGACGCTCGGAGCGATGGCGGCCAGGGCGCAATCGTGGTTGGGCCGGCACTGCACGGCCAGGGTCACGGCGCGTTCCTCAGCTCCACTGCCGCCCTTCTTCCAGGCGATCTGCTGCTTGCCGTTGACGGTGACGACGTAGATGTACGCCTTGGTGATCGCGGACGGGTCGTCGGCCAGGGCCTGCTTGAACGCGGAGGGGTAGTGGCCCTCGGTGACACTGGCGGTGGCGTGCTGGTCCTGGTCGGCCATGCGCGACCACAGCACCGGATCCGGGACTTGGCCGGAGACCGATGCCCAGTCGGCGTACGTGGGCTCGTTGGTCATCCACGCGCGCATGCTGGCGAGCTGCTGGTCGCGGCTGGTGTTGCGGGTGTCGTAGGACCACAGCATCTGGGCCACGGCCTTGGCGTAGGCGACGGGCTCCGCGATCTGCGGGGGCTTGGGCACCGATCCGGATCCGGCGGCGGGCTTCGGGGCGGCCTCGGAGGAGGACGGGCTACTCGCCGGCGCCGCGACGGCGCGATCCGGACCCTGGCGGCCGTTGCCGTTCCCGCTGAGCCAGGCGACGGCGGCGGCGGTCGCGAGCAGGACGGTGACGACCAGAGCGACGATCGCGATCCGCTTGTTGGCCGACCAGCCGATGCCGTACGAGGACAGGGAGGGGGAGGGGAATCGTTTCTGCATCAGTGGACCTGAGACCCGAGAGCCGAGAAGAACGCGACGATTCCGTTCGCGGCGCCCAGGCCCAGAGCGGCGCCCGCGGCGACGACGGCGCCCTTCTTGCCGTTGGCCTCGGCCTGGTGGCCACCGGTGTGGTGGCCCCAGGCCCACACGCCGAGGGAGACGGCGAGAGCGCCGACGACGGCGATGATCCCGAACATGTTGATCGAGTTGACGACGTTCTTCAGCACGGCGAGGCCGGGCAGGCCGCCGCCCGCGGGGGTGATGCCGGGGTCGAAGGCGAGCTGGATGACGCGGTCTGCGAGAGGGAGGGACATGGGTGTGGCGAGGCTCCTTGCGAACGCAGGCCAAGCGAGGGGCCGGCGGGAAAGGGGGAAGCGGAGGGGGAGGCGCGCTCGGCGCGCGGGAAGTGGCCGCGGCGGCGGCCCGCCCGCAGCAGCGGGGTGCGGGCGGGAGCGGCGTCAGAGGACGCGGCGGGCGGCGAGGATGTCCCAGTCCTTGATCGAGGTGATCCGGACGGGCTTTCCGGTGCGCGGGGCCTCGATCACGAGGCCCTCGCCCATGTACATGCCGACGTGCTCGGGGCGGCTCGCGGTGCCGCGGCTGAAGATCAGGTCTCCGGGCTGGAGGTGGCTGGGGGAGACGGGCTTGCCTTCGTTGACCTGCGTGTACGTGGTGCGGGTGAGGGTGATGCCGGCGTGGGCGTACGCCTGCTGCATGAGCGAGCTGCAATCGCAGCGGCCCATCGGGTCTGGGCCGTGCGCGTCGGTGCAGCTGCCGCCCCACTGGTACCGCGTGCCGAGCTGGTGCATCGCCCAGTCCAGGGCCTTCCGGGCCCTGGGGTCGGCATCCTTGGGGATCCTGTATCCCTTCGGGACGCTCCCCTCGGGGATGCGGCCGAAGCCGGATCCGTCCTGGGCTGGAGCGCAGCCGGTGGTGCCGGTCGCGGACTCGTCGCCCTTGTCCGGCCCCTTGTCGTCCTTGTCCTTGCCGGTGCTGGGAAAGGTTTTGGCGATGGCCGTCTGGAGCGCGGTGGCTAGGTTCTCCCACTGCGCGTACGCGTCCGGGTAGCCGGACTTCTGCACGGCCTGTGCCGCCTGGGTGACGGTCATCTGCTGCCAGCCGTTGACCTTGAGCAGCTCCTTGTAGAAGCGCTCACTGGCGTAGACAGGATCACGGATCTGCTGGGCAGTGCCCCAGCCCTGTGAGGGACGCTGCTGGAACAAGCCGAGCGAGTCCCGGTCGCCGTAGTTGAGGTTGCGCAGCCGCGACTCCTGCATCGCGGTGGCGAGCGCGATGATCTGGCCCTTCTTGGGCACGTCGAGGCTGATGCCGGTGGCCACGATGGTCCGCGCGTTGGGGACCTGCTCGGCGGGCAGATCCAGGCCCTCGATGTGGACGTCCTTGCCGGACGCGCCGTCGAGGATGTCGGTGACGTGCTTGGCGACCTCGTCGGAGTCGATGTCGGTCAGGCAGCCGCTGAAAGAGCCGGAGGTCTGCACGGCTTCGGCGGAAGAGGCCATCATCATGGCCGTCCCGGCGAGCAGCAGTGGGGAGAGGAAGACGACGCCGATGCCGGCGGCGACCGCCTTCAACCGGCGCGGACCGCTCGCGCGTCAGCGATTTCGGGCATGGGTGGGTAGCAAGGCGTCATGAACGTGTGTCCTTGGGGGTGCGGTGTCCGGCGTGCCGCGTGCGCGTGGCGGGTGGAAGGGCGCGGCGGCCGGGGTGGGCGATCGTGATGGCCAGGGGGCGAGTTGCCGCTCGCTCCGCATGGCCGTGTCGTGGTCTAGGTGTGCCGGGGCAGGGGGTACCTCCGTGAGGCGTGGTGGGGAGTAGCCAGCGGCGGTGTGCGCCGGGCGGTTCAAAAACAGTAGGCCCGGATTGGCGGCTGACCAAAAAGTCGGCGTGAGGTGCCGGAATCCGCTACGTCAGCAGCGGACTTCTTGGTCGTCGGCGTATTCGCCTCTACAGTTTTTGGACTCCCCTCGCCCTCCTCCGTCTGCGGCCTGGGCTTCTTCATGCCCAATTCCGGCCTGTGCGGGGACTCGTATGCGAGACGGGAGCTTCCCTCCACGCTTCCACACCCGAATTGGGGCCCCTCTTTGCCTTTTTCCCTGCACCAGGGCGACGCTCTCAGCGTCCTCGCCGGCCTGCCGGACGACTGCGTCGACTCCGTCATCACCGACCCGCCGTACAACTCGGGCGGCCGGACCGCGAAGGAGCGCACCACGCGCTCGGCGAAGCAGAAGTACACCTCCGCCGACGCCCAGCACGCCCTGCCGGACTTCACCGGCGAGAACATGGACCAGCGCAGCTACGGGTTCTGGCTGACGCAGATCATGACCGAAGCCCACCGCCTCACGAAGACCGGCGGCACCGCGCTGCTGTTCACCGACTGGCGGCAGCTCCCCACCACGACGGACGCGATCCAGGCGGCCGGCTGGCTGTGGCGCGGTGTGCTGGCCTGGCACAAGCCGCAGGCCAGGCCGCAGAAGGGCCGGTTCACCCAGAACTGCGAATTCATCGTCTGGGCGAGCAAGGGGCCGATCGACGGTTCCCGGAACCCCGTCTATCTACCGGGCATGTACTCGGCTTCGCAGCCCTCGGGGACGCAGCGCCAGCACATCACGCAGAAGCCGGTCTCCGTCATGCGCGAGCTGGTCAAGATCAGTCCCGAAGGCGGCACGGTGCTCGACTTCTGCGCCGGCTCCGGCTCCACGGGCGTCGCCGCCCTGCTGGAAGGCCGCGACTTCATCGGCGTGGAGAAGACCGAGCACTACGCGTCCATCGCAGCCGACCGACTCACCGAAACGATCCGCGAAACCCTCACCCAGGACGACGTGGACCTCTCCGTCTGAGGCTGCGACCGCCTTTCCTTCGCAGAACCCGACGCCGCTTCTGGCCCCGAGCGGTATCCCGTCGTGACGCCGGTAGTCCGTCGACCGGCCCGCACTGCTTCCGCTTCCCCTTTCTTCCGCACCTCGTAGGAGGCCCCACGTTCCATGTCTGAATCCATAGAACCCTCGGACCGCGGGGAGTTGGAGCCGGTTCGTATTCCGGACCCCCACCTGGAGGGAATCGAGGCGAGCGTCCGCAGGCTGATGGAGCAGTCGGCGCAGCAGGCCCAGCAGCTCGACCATCTCGCCTCCGCCCCGGCTCCGGGCGGATCACCGTTCGCCGCGTTCGGCATGCCGGGACTCGGCGGACCGCCCCCGGCTGCGCCGCCGGAGCCGCGCCCGATTCTGGAACTGGACGGGGAGGAGCGCGAGGACGAGCTCGACGCGTTGTCCGACTGGGTCGACGACTTCTTCCTCCCGGTCTACGGGGCGGAGGTCACCACCGCGGCGCCCTGGTGCCTGCAGTGGCAGGAGCACGACGACGTCGTTGCATGGCTTCACGCCCTGTGGCTTGCGTACCAGCAGCACAAGGACCCCGAAGCCGGCCTCTCCGGCCTGTTCGTGTGGCACCGGGACTTCCTCACCCACGCCATCGCGGCGATCCGCGCGCCGGGCGGTCCGCTGTCGGCCTGCATGACCTCACCCGAGCGTCCCGCCCACCGGATCCTTCCGGGCCCGCCTCCCTCGGCGCGTACGGAGAAGGCGACGGCGAGCGCGGCGGAGGCGGCCGGCCCCCCTGAGCCGGACGAGCCGACGTCGTGAACGGGGGGCAGCAACCGGCTTTCGGCCTGAGTTTCGACCCCCGAGCCCTGACCGATCTCCTCCAGGCGCCCAGCGACATCCGCGATCTCACCCTCGCCTACCTGCAGGAAGTCGTGAACGCGCAGCGCTTCGGGCTCCGGCTCACGGGCGACCTGGAGGGCTACCGCAAGTTGTTCGTGGACTCCCGCAAGGACTGGCGCGTCGTCTACGACGTCCGCCCGGCACCCGCCGAGTCCATGCACCAGCGGGAGATCCACGTCGTGGCGATCCGACCGCGAGCGGGCAACGACGTCTACGACGAGGTCGGCCGCCGCCTGGGCATGGCCCGCCGGCCGCTGAGCGCCCGCACCCACGCGGCACGCTCCCGCTCCCCGCAGCTCACGACCCGAGGCCCCGCACCGCGACCCGCTCCGCCGCCCTCCGCGCTGCCGGGCCTGCCCCGCCCCGCACTCAACCCCTCGCACCATCACGCCCGCTGAACGACGGAGTCCCGCCTATGCCCCCTGACCCCGCGCCGGCAGCAGTCCGGCGTGCGGTGTCCCCACTCGACCATCGCATCGAAGCCGTCACCGGCCATGACGTCGACACCCTGTGGGCGTACCGCGACCGCGGCGTCCTCGACGAGCCACATGCCCACCTGGTCGACCGGCACCGCGAGCTGGCCCGGGCAGAGACCGGCGTGACCTTCTACCGCGTTCTCCTCCACCGTCTGTCCACGGCGAGTTCCCCGTCGACGGCGCCCTGTTCGCGCGCATCGACCGGACCGTGGACCAGTTGGAGGAGGCCGCCACCGTACGCGACGCTGCCGCCCTGAAGGTGATCACAGCCCTGGAGCCCATCGAGGCCGCCGCCGCAGCGTCCTCGGCGCCCAGCGAAACGCCGCTGTCGACTGCCGACCAGGCGGCGCTGCTGGCCATCGCCGGCGGGGCCAAGCTCTACGAGCATCTCCTGACCGGCCGGATGTCGGTGACCACTGCCTCCGGCACCCGCATCCCCTACGCCGAGCTACAGCAGCTGGAGGGTGCCGGCCTGGACTCCCGTGATACCGACCACGCCGTGCACGCCGGCCAACCCGTCGCACTGACCGATGCCGGCCGCGCCGCGCTGTTCGCCGCGCGCCGGCCGCCCACCACCCACGTGCCGAAGCCCCCGGCTCGCCCCGGGGCCTGGCCGTCCACCCCAGCACGGCACCGCTGAACTCCTGAAAGGCCCTTGTTGTCCCCCAGCGAACCGGCACCCGCCCGGAAGCCCCTTCCCGCAGTCGAGTTCGACGTGGACGACCTCGACGCCGACGAGCAGGTTCACCTCGACTTCTACCGTCAGGTCGAAGTGCGGTCCGACATGCTCGTCCCCCTGGCGGAACACCACACCGCCAACGGTGTGCATAGCTACTACGTCCTGTTCGACCGCACCGCCACGTGGGGCCACCCCGGCACACCCCAGTACGTCGCCGTGCACCTGCAGCGGAACCAGCAGGAGCGGACGTTCGCCTTCGAGAAGGCTCCGCTGCCGCTGCCCGCGATGGCGCAGTCCTGGCTGATCCACCGCGGCTGCCCCTCCGGTGCCATCGGCCTCGACCCGGAACTGGGTCCCCCGCCAGCGGACGAGGCGACGCGGGCGCTGGAGCAACGCCTCGCGGGTGACGGCGACCACTACGCGATGGGCTACTCCTACACCAGCGACGACCCGGACGACATGGTCACCGTCGTGGCTCTGCGCGCTCTCGACGAGCGAGCCCCCTCCCCGTTCCGCGTTGTGGTCGAGGAGGTCGACACGGACGCGTGGACCCACACCCTGCGCGAGGGCGGCTTCGCCACGGTCGAGGAGGCCCTTCGGTGGTGCGACGACCGGCTCAGAGGCGAGGCCGGCCCTCTCCCGCCGGTCCGTCCGGCAGCGTCATTCACCCGCCCGGCTGCCCTGCCGAAGGCCCCCGCTCCGCGCCCGCCTGGCCGATCCCGCTGAATTCCGAGGCCGACCGGCGCGGCGGAACATAGCCGACGATCGCCGGTTAGCCAAACCGGCGATTCTCCGGACTCTTATACAGCCGCCGGAGCAAAGCCCCGGTGCCTTCCCCTCAAGCCTTATGCCTCATGGAGGTTTCTTCCGCATGCGCTCAACCCGTATTGCCATATCCGCTGCGCTGCTCGGCGCGCTCGCTGTGCCGGTGCTGTCCGCTACGGCCGCAAGCGCGGCGCCCGTCGCCACCGCGGCAACTGCCCTTCCGGCGAGCAGCTGCTCGTCTCTGCCGCCGCTGCCGTACGAGGTCCACACGAAGGCCGTGACCATCCGGTCCAAGGCCACCACGAAGTCCACCGCGGTCGGGTTGCTCTACCGCAGTCACAAGTTCACCGTGCACAAGAAGAGCGGTAACTGGCTCTACATCACGGACAGGACGACCGGCGTAAAGGGCTGGGTCTCCGGCACGTACGTCTACCGAGACGTCCGCATGTGCCTCAGCTGACAGGCCGACAGCAGTAACCGGCTTACTTCACAGCCGGGTTGTTCGACCGCCCGTCATTTCCCTGCCCCTGAAGTCCAGGTGTTGTCTTCCGAAAAGGAGTTCCCGTTGTCCGACGACATACCCGAAGACACAGCGGATGTCCTGGGTGTGCTCACCGAACGGATCGAAGCCCACTTCGGAATGGGCATGGATCAGTTGAGGGCCGCAGTCGCCGTCGCGCCGGCCGCGAACCCCGACGCCACCGAGGTCGTCACGTGGCACGGCCATCTCGTCGACTCCCAGGCTGTGCTCGACCGAGCGGAGGACGACCTCCTCGCCGCGCTGGAAACGCAGCCCGGTGAGATCGACGACCCCACGATGGGCCTCGCCCAGCGCGTCAACGCGGCCGTCACTGCACGCGACGGCCGAGCTCAGGTCGTGGCCTGGCTTCTCGATCCGGACGCTCCGGGGAAGAAGGGCCTCGCTGCCGAACGCCTCGCCCGTCTCAGCCGCGGAGCCCGCAAGGGCCCGGCGGTGCCGACCAGCGCGCCGCACCGCCCCGCGGTTTCGCCGGCGTCGGTGCCGCGAGCGGGAAGGGCCGTGCTGTGAGAGTCCGGCTGAAGTCCAGCACCGCAGACGGCCAGCTGCAGGAGGTCTTCGGCGCCCCGGTCGCCGAGCTGTACGCGACGGCTACCGCACCCGATGCGCCTCCCGCGCTGACCCGCGCCCTGGAGCTGCGCTCCTTCCTCGCCCTGGCCGAGGAGCAGGTCGCCCGCGTCCGCGACCGCGTGCACGAGGCGATGGCGCCCGACCGGGACATGGGCGAGCTGTCAGCCGGTGACCTCCGCTTCGACGCGCAGTGGCTGGAGGCGGCGCTCGATGCCCGCGACGGCTACCGCGCCGCGCTCGGCGAGCTGCTGCGCACCATGCCGCCCCCCGACCAGCAGTCCCGCCCCGTCCGTACGGCGCAGCCGGTGGTCGCCGCCGCCCTGCCCCCGTCCCTTGCCGCTCCGGCCCCCGCGCGTGCCGGGGCGCCAAGGGCCCGCTGACCGTGAAAGCCCCCGCTTGCCCCACTCGACGTCCACCGAGATAGCCGGACGGATCGAGGACCTGTACGGCGCACCGCTCGCCGCCCTCGAAGCCCACGCCCGCGACCAGCCGCCGGGCATGCTCTCCGCCCTGCTCGGTATGCACGACGACCTCACCGTCGCCGAGCGCAGCATCGACTTCCATCGCGACCGCCTCGCCCAGCTCCTCCATCCCGAGCGGCAGATCGGCGGACACGAGGTCTCGCACCTTCTCGACGGCGCCCGCCGGCTCGCCGAAGCGGTCGCCGTCCGCGACGCCCAGACCAAGTCGGCGCTGGCTGTTCTGCAGAGCCTGGCGCGCGTCCCGGCCCCGGCACCGCCCCCGCCGACTCCCTCGCTGCCGCCCCCGGCCCCGCCTCGTCCGGCCGAGAGCACGGCGCACCGGCGCTGACACGCAGGCGATTTCCCTTGACTCATCCAGGAGTTCCTCCCTTGGCCATCACCGCTCTGCCCCCTGACACCGATGCCGACATCGCCCGGGTCACCGAAGCCCTCGCCATGATCACCCCGCGATGGAACGTCCGGATCCTGCTGGCCCTGTCCGGTCCGCCGCTGCGGTACAGCGAGCTGGCGGGCAAGGTGTCCTGGCTGCAGAACGGCCAGCTCCACCCCAAGCTCAAGTCGCTGTGCGACGCCGGCCTCGTCGAGCGCACCGAACACACCTCGCGGCACGTCACCTACGGCCACACCGACCGCGGCGAAGCCCTGCTGCCGGTACTGCCGCTGATCGTCACCTGGGCCGAGGAACATCTGGAGAAGGCGGACCGCCCGCTGCCCGCGATCGAGCAGATCGAGGACAGCCTCACCCTGCTCACCCGGCGGCATGCCGCCGCCATCCTGTGGGTGCTGAAGTCCCGCGGCGAGGTCAGCGGCCGGGCCCTGGCCAGAATCGTCATGCCCAGCAGCGATTGGACCAACGTGTACCCGCCGCTGCGGCAGCTCGTGGCCGACGGTCTGGTCGACACCGAGGGCATCGGCCAGCCCTACCGCCTGTCTGCGGCGGGCGAGGGCCTGGGGCCCGTCTTCGGTGCCCTGTCCGCGTGGTCCTCCGGGCAGCCCCTCACCCGTGCTGCCCAGCACCCGGTCTGGGGGCGCCCGGGGGCCGCGTCCGCGCCGAAGCAGTGGGTCAGCAATCAATCGCTGCCAGCTCCCGCAACTTCGTCGGCTGCCCGGGTGGGAGGGGCCTCTCGCCCGACGTGGCACAACCGCGACCTGTTCTCGCACATCACGACTGCCCTGCCGAAGGCGGCGCCTGTGGCGGGAGGTCCGCGCCGATGACTGCCTCCTTCACTGCGGCCGAACTCCGCAACGCACTGGCCCTGTTGTCTTCGCCGGGCCTGATACGGCTGATCACCGAGATCGACGACAACGGACCGATCCTGCCGAGAAGGCTCGCCGCCACCCTTCCCGACCTCTCTTCGCACCACCTTCGCCGGACCACCCACGTTGCCCGCGCGCACGGTCTCGCCCGGGTCGCACCCGGCGCCGGCCTTTCCCTTACCGACGCAGGTTCCGAGCTGGCCGACGTCTATGACGCCACCGCCCGCTGGGCCCGGAGCCACGCCTACCCGACCCGGGTCTGCGACTTCACCACCCGCCTCCAGCACTCTCTGAGCCTCCTGGTCCCCGCGCTCGTGGCCGACCGAGCCGATGGCTCCCCACGCCCAGCGGGCGAGGAGACGCTTAGCGCCGGGGCCGCAACGGATCTCGCCCACCCTCGCGCTCTGCTGCTGCAGTGGCTGGACGCCAACCCGCAGGTCACCGTGCTCCTTGAAGCCGAGCCGGTCGCGTGAGCGCAGGCGTCACCCCCCGGCACGCCCACCACACCGGGGGGCTGCTGGGCAGTATCTACCTGCCGCGCACGGTGGACGCCCTCGCGTTCGCCATGTCCACCTACGGCATCCCGCTCCTGGTGCTCGTCACCACGCGCTCCCCGGCGCTGACGGGCCTGGCGTTCGCCCTGGAGTGGATTCCCCGGCTGGCAGCATTCGGGTGGGCCGGCGGGATCGTTGACCGGCGTGGGGCATCGGTCGTGTTCTTCCTCGCCTCCCTCGGCCGCGCGCTGGTCATCGCCGTCGGCGCAGTCCTTCTCTACCTCCACCCATCCGGCGCCGTGGCGAGCGTGACGGTGATGGCGCTCGCCGCGGTTACCGGGGTGCTCACGGAGTTCAGTTACATCGCGGCCGAGACCGCGGGCGCAGCCGCCGGCCGCCGCGCGGGTGAGCGGGCCCACCGTGTCCAAGCCGTCCTGCTTGGGATCGACCAGACCGCGACCCTGGCCGGCCCGGCATTGGCAGGTCTGCTGCTGCTCGCCGGACCTGGGCAGATGCTCGTGGTCATCACGGCGTTCTCGCTGCTCGCCGCGCTGCTCGCGCTGCGCACACCGCCGTCGCCGGTCACCCCGCCCCGGGCGCCGAAGGGCCACACGGGGGCGGGACTGCTCACCGGGTGGCGGGCCGTCCGGTCTCTGCCCGCGCTCGGCTGGCTCGTGACCGGCCTGACCCTGTCCAACCTCGCCATCGGCTTCCTCCAGGCGGCCGGTCCGGTGATCGTCGTCAACCACTACGGGCAGTCGACCACCGCTGTCGGTCTGGTCTGGTCCGCCGCTGCCGGAGCGACGCTCCTGAGCGTCACGCTCTGCCGGTTCGCGATCGACCGCCTGGGACTGTGGCCGGTCGGTGCCGCCTGCGCCGCCATCGCCTCGCTCGCCACCCTCGCCGCCGCCCAAGCCCCCGACTACTTGTCCTACCTGGTCCTGGTCGCGGTCCTGATGGCCGCAGAGGGCGGCATGACGGTGGTCCTGCGCACGCTGCGCTCCCGCCTGATCCCGCCGGAGAAGTTCGGCAGCACCTTGTCCGCGACCATCCTCATCCTCCTGCTGCCCTTCCCCGTCGCCGGCGTGCTCACCGCGATCACCCCGCCCGACGCGCTCGGCCACGTCATCACCGCGTGCGCCGTCCTGCAGGCCCTCGGACTGATCCTGGCCTTCCTCCGCCTGCGCACCGATCCAGCCCTGCGCACCTGACCCCGTGCGCTTCCCCAGCCTGTGGAGAACTTCCCCATGCCCGCTGCCTGCTCCAGGGCGAACCGTACGAGCGGTCGCACCATCACCGAGCAGTTCCACGCCTTCGACGCACAGAACCCGCACGTCTACAGCGCGCTCGAGCGCATGGCCGCCCGTCGCCTTGCCGTCGGCGCCACGCGCATCAGCCTCAAGGACCTCTTCGAGGACCTGCGCCGACAACTCCCGTACGGCGTCCCCGGTCTGAACAACAACTACACCGCCCTCTACGCCAGGCAGCTGATCGCCGCACATCCCCACTGGGCCAGCGCGTTCGAGCTACGCCGCCGCCGTGCCGACTGACAGCCTCTTCCCTCGTCCTGCCGTCCAACGATCCGGAGAACTCCTTCTTGTCCGCTCGCCCCCTCGTGCTCGTCGTCTCTCCCGGCGATGAGACCTATCGCGGCTACTGCCTGGAGCAGGTGGCTGCCGCGTACGACGTCGTCCTGCTGACCGGCACCGTGCCGTCATGGGAGAAGCCGTACATCGTCGACCACGCCGTCGTCGACCTCCACGACGACGCCGCACTGCTCTCCGCGGGCCGGGCTCTGGCGGCACGCCACGAACTCTCCGGTGTCGTCACCTGGGAGGAGTGGCACCTCGTCTCCACGGCCCGCCTTGCCCGCGCGCTCGGTCTGCCCGCGGACTCCGTCGAGGTGATGCGGGCCTGCCGCAACAAGGCCATCGCCCGTACGCTTTTCGCCCGCCACGGGGTCCCGACGGCCGCCTCGAAGAAGGCCCGCACCTTGCTGGAGGCAGCACGGGCGACGACGACCATCGGCTTCCCCGCCGTCATCAAGCCCGCCGCATCCGCCGGCAGCATCGGCGTGATCCGCATCGACAGCCCCGAAGAACTGCGCGTCGCATTTGAGTTCGCCTCCGTCGGAGCCAGCCAGAGCCGCGAGGACACCGGTGTCCTGGTCGAGGAGTACCTCGACGGCCCGGAAGTCTCCGTCGAATGCGTCACCCACCGCGGGCAGACGACCGCCGTCGCCGTGACCCGCAAGAGCCTCGGGCCCGCCCCGTACTTCTACGAGACCGGACACACCGTCGATGCCACCGACCCGCTCCTCGCACAGGTCGCCCCTGTCGTGGCGGCGGCGGTCAAGGCCGTGGGGATCACCGACGGCGTGCAGCACGTCGAGATGCGCCTCGTGGCTGGCCGGCCCCGGCTGATCGAGGTCAACGCCAGGATCGGCGGCGACATGATCGGCCATCTCGTCCGCCTCGCCACCGGCATCGACCTGCCGAAGGCCGCCGCCGACCTCGCCTGCGGCCGAGCCCCGGACCTCACCCCTACCCGCCGCCAGGCCGCAGGCATCCGCATGGTTTACCCGGCCGCCTCCGGCATGCTCACGGAGCGGCAGGTCAACCAGCCATTCGCCGCCCACAACCCGTGGCTGCGGCAGGTGCAGTGGATGCGACAGGTCGGCGACCTGCTCCTCCTTCCGCCCGAGGGTGACCTGTTCACCGCCCGGGCCGGGTTCTACATCGTCATCGGCCGCGACACCGCCGAGGTCAACGAACGCCTCGACACGGCCGCCGAAGAGATCACCGTGACGACGCGGGCGGAACGATGAGCCACCAGCCCGACCCGCGCCACGACATCGATGGAGACGTCTACGTCTCCCCGCGCTACCTCGCCTCCACCACCGGGATCGGCGACCCCGCCCTCGCCCCGCTCCTCGAACTCGGCTGGGAACTCCAGCGCGACGAGGACGGCAACGTGTATGTGAGCGCCCCCGACCGGCGCGTACGCCTGGGCTACCTTCCCGAAGGCGAGGACGACGGGCTCTGGCGGATCAACGCCTACCGTGACCCGTTCGGCACGCCGACGTGGGGTGTTTGTTTCAACGACCGCTTCCCCACCGAGTTCGTGGCCGCCTTCACCACCGCTCTCGCCACGGCGTACGAACAGGGGCCGGCCGCCCACCTCACCAGGCCGGTCGCCGGGAGCGACGAGCACGATCCCTTCCTCGCCGTCGTGCCCCTCCTGAAACAGGGCTGGGAGATCGACCGTCCGCGCTGGGGCGTCTTCGCGGTCCAGTCCCCGGACAGGCTCGCCGGTCTGGAGTTCACCACCGGGGACCTCGATCCGCAAGCCGAGCTGACCACGCGCGACGCCCGCTGGCAGCTGTGGGCCGGCAAGTCCATCGACCGCCCCGTCTGGTACGCGACGGCCAGCACCGACACCCCCGTCGCCCTGCTCACCGCCGTCACCCAGTGCGTCTCCGACCCGGCCCCGCTGCCCCGTTGGCGTCAGGACACGCTCAGCTACATCAAGGGCATGGCCCAGCTCACCCACATCCTCCCTCCCGAGCCACCGGCCCCCACCCCACTGGACGTACAACGGGCTACCGCATCACGCCGCCCGGCCGCGCTCCCCGCTCCCAGCGTCCCGCGCTGGAGCACCACCAGCCGCCCGGCCCTGCCCGGCCCACGCCGATAACAACCGCTCGACCTCGAGCGGAGCCCCTTCTTGTCCCTGCAGGCCCCCGAGTTCTTCGCCGAACTGTGCCTCCCGTTCCACGACAGCACCGTCGTGGGCAACACCTACTACGCAACCCCCACCCCGGGCGCACCGCTGCGGCTGCGGATCACCTTCACCGGAACCATCCACGCGGACACCTACGGCGGCCTGCGCCTGGCGGTCCTCCACGCGGACCGGGGCGAGATCGATGCGGTGGCACTCAGCTTCGAGGACCACGGCACCTTCCACCGTCGCGACGAAGCCCACAACACCCGAAGCGGCACCAAGCAGTACGGCACGTTCGACAAGTACCACCGCCCCGGCCAGCCACCGTGGGAGGGCGCCGTCACCACCGGCCTGCGCGATGCGATCGAGCAGTACACCGCCGTCTGGTTCCCCGGCGCGTGGACCGCGTCCGCGCCGAGCCGCGCTGCGGGCAGGACCGCCCACAAGGCTCCCGCCCCGCCAGTCGCCCGCAGTGGTGGCCGCGTCCGCTGAACCTTAAGTCCGCTCCCCCGCCCCGCCGCCCGCGCTTCCGGTCGCTGGCCGGACCCGGTGACCTCCCCACCACCTGATCAAGGAGACCCTCTTCCCGTGCATGCTCGTTTCGTCCGTGGCGCCGTCCGAACCGCTGCCGTCGCCGCCGCGGTGACCGGCACCCTCACCTGGGCGCCGGCCGCGACCGCCCAGCCGTCCGAGCCGACGCCCTCGGCCTCCGCTGCTCCCGCCGAGACACCGGCCCCAGATGCGGGCAGCATCGCGATTACCAAGAAGGACGCGGCTGGGGACGTCCTTCCCGGCGCCGAGTTCCTCCTGCTCGACTCCACCGGCAAGGAGGCCGGACGCGGGAAGACCGACGCACAGGGCAAGCTGACCTTCCCCGACCTCGCTCCCGGTGTGTATCGGCTGAAGGAAACCTCCTCCGGCAGTCCGCTCCACGAGGTCGTCGCCGACCAGGACGTCATCGTCACCCCCGGCGCGACCACACCGCTGACGATCACCGACCCGTTCAAGGCCGCCAAGGTCCTCCTCCAGGCCAAGGACGACAAGACCGGAAAGCTGCTCCCCGGATCCACCGTGAACATCGGAACGGGCAGCGAGACCCTGCTCACCCTCACCACCGGGTCGCAGGGCACAGCCACCGGAGAACTGCCCGTGACCAGCCGGAAGACCGAATTCTGGGTCAAGCAGATCGAAGCCCCCGCCGGCTACGACCTCTACAAGCCGTCGAAGACGTTCACCGCAGGCCCCGGCGCGCCGGTCACCGTGACCGTCACCAACGCCAAGACCGCCACCACTCCGAAGCCTGACCCGTCAGATAAGCCGACGCACGAGCCCACCGGCACCCCGTCCACACCTGCGGACAAGCCGAGCGACAGCGGGACCGGCGGGACAAAGCCTTCCCCTACGGGCACCAGCACGCCGGACGCCGTCTCCTCGCCCACCGCAGCGGCCGGGCCGAACGACAACACGACGCCGAAGGCTCCGGCCGGCGCCCTCGCCCACACCGGCGCCGACGCCACCCCGTGGATTGCCAGCGGCGCGGGTCTCCTCGTCGCCGCAGGCGCCGCCGCCCTGATCGTCACCCGCCGTCGTACGCCGGCCGAGCCCGAGCCGGACGACACCAGCCAGACCAACTAGCCGAAGATCACCCCGCCACCAGCAGGCCCCCGGGACGTCATCCCGGGGGCCTTCTCTCGTCTACCGCCGCGTGCCCACTGGGTCCACCTTCGCTAAGACCGCCACACCGCCCAGCGGAGCCCCTAAACTCCGCCGAAGCTTGCCCATTGCGGCTGACCTGGGGAAACGAGCGAATGGCCGATTGGGGGGCAGTACCTCCGGTGCTGGTCCCGGTCCCCGGCTGAAAGCAGTGTCCAGTCAACGGTCCGCTGCACCGCTTTGCGCAGCCATCGCGGGCGACGGCAGGGTCAGCCGCTGGAGGGCTGCATGCCTTCCCCGAACATCGGCACGTCGGCCACGGTGACGTCCAGGCGCGGCCGGACGAAGCGCACCGGGTGTCTCCACGCGCCTCGGTCGATGGCGGTGTCCGCGCTGACTTCCGCGACCAGGTCGGGGATGACGAGGATCGGGTCGAGGGGTTCGCGGCCGAGTGAAGGGGCCGGATGTGGATCCAGAACAGCGGGGTGAGGTGCGGCGGTCCTGAGACGCGGAAAGCCGGTGACCGCAGAGGGCGGCACCGGCTTGTTCCGCAGGCCGTGCGCCAACACGGGCCTGCATGGTGCGTCCCAGTCCTGTGGTTGGAGCCAGCAGTCAGGGTGACGCCGAGGGACACCGTGGCGGTGCCTCTTTGCATTCATGCCCAGGATTACCGCCCGCGCAGGTGAGTAGCAAGGCAGGCCGGGGTGGTCGCACGAAATTGGGTGAAGCGTGGCGGAATCAGCTCCATGATCGCGGACACCGGTCGGCTGAACGGCACGATCATCTCTCGTGGCGTGACGGGCCGAGGTGACCAACAGCCGCCGGTCCCAGCGCAAGTTGTCAACCCGGAACCTTGGACACCCATAGCGGAATCGGCGTCTGCGGCGTCCGCCAGCGGGGGCGATGGGCCAGATAGCTGACAAGATGGCGACAGCCTCCGGACACGTCAGGGCGACGCCAAGCGCCTGTGCTCGGAACTGGTTGGAGCCAGAACACCGGCCGGTCGGCACCTTCCTGGCCGACCGCGCACTCATCGAGGTGACCATGAGTCAGCATCGTCAGAATGCCTTGTCGTACCCGCGCGATACGCAGCCACCCCACACCACCTCCCCGGCCTGTGCCACGCTGCCGTCCTCCGTCCCGAAGGTGTCCGGCCGGGGGCCCGTGGCCATCGTCACGGTCGTCTTCGCCGCGGCGGTACTTCTGCGCCTTGCCGGCACGCCCCTGGACGAGGAGCTCGTACTGCTGGCCGTCACGGGGCTGATCGCCTCATTCGTGGTGGCGGTGGACACCGGAAGGGTTTCCGCGGGCAGGCTGGCCAAGAAGGTCAGCAAGCTGGTCGAGGACGAGTGAGCACGGCCGTGGGACGGCGAGAGAACCCGGTCGTGTGGGACATCGCGGAGGTCGGCACGCTGGCCGACTTCCAGCGAGAGTGGAAGCACAAGGCGGGGCTGTCGTATGACCGACTCGCCAAGGCCACCGGCGAGTCGGCAGCCACGCTGCGCAGGGCTGCCTCGGGCACATGCGTACCTCCCCGGAAGGTGTTGCTCGCCGCGATCACCGGGTGCGGCGGGCCGACCGAGCGCGCCATCTACTTGTGGAAGCACGCCCGGTACCACCAACGCTTGGTGGATAAGCCACGCAAGCCGGGGCCCCGCCGGGCCGATCTGGTGCGCGATAAGTTCGGCATGAGAGCCGCGCTGGTCGAGCTGTACGAGTTGGATGGCGCGCCCACCATGGCGGAGATGCATGAACGTGCGGGGGGACGTCATGGCAAGCTCCCGCCCTCCACGGCGCACCGCATCGCCAACGGGGAGACCGTGCCGGCCACCCTGGCCCAGTTCGTGGCGTACCTCGACGCGGTCGAAGTACGGAAGCCCGCTCGACGGGGCCTCTGGGTGCAAGCCTGGCACCGGGTACAAAACAGTGGGCCGGCTCCGCTGCCGGACCCGCGCTCCTGGTCGCCTAATTCGATCTTCACCGCGAGCCAGATACCGAACTTCCTGATCAGGCTGTACGAGTCAGTCGGCTCACCGGCTTCGCTGGAGATGAAGATGCGCACAGGGAGCAGGCTGGACCCCAGAACGGCCCGGCGTATTCTGGCCGGTCACATGCCACCCGATATCAGGGCGTTCACGGCCTTCCTGGACGCATGCAGGGTGAAGCCCGAGGCGCGCACCCGGTGGCTGGATGCCTGGCATCGGACCCGCGCGGAGCAAATGGCGCGAGCTGGCTGAGCCTGCCGCCGGAGATGAGGCGCACCTCCAAGGACGCCTTCCAATCCGCCCCGGACATCACGGTGAGCCATGGCACAAGGGGGCCGCTCGTTAACGGCATCCCTACTCTCCGCGAGAGACCTCCGGCGGAAGGTGTAGCTCCGTCGGTGTCTCGGCCAGACGGCTGAGTGTCTGGAGCTGCTCCGAGGTGATGACAGCGAATAGGTCCCCGGGAGAAACGGGTCCACCGCGAGTCTGGTCAACGGCCCACTGCACAAGGTCAGCGTGTGCTTCCATCTGCCGCGCCTGCGCCTCCAGTTGGCGCGTCCGGGCGTTCGCCTGGCGAGCTTCGGCTTCTCCTCGGGCAAGGTCAGCGCTATCTGGGCCGGAAGGGATCCGGCCGTCCGCTGGCCACCGCTCGGGCCGTCCACCAATCCTGCCCCGGATCCCAGTTCCCGCGCCGCCGTGCGCAGCGCCACCCGCTGCCCGGTGCCGGCTTCATGCCAGGAGGCGTGCCACCACACCTGCACCGACAGTTCCAACAGGCGCCGACGCAGTACCGTCGTCCGCCCAGGGTGGACCGGGTCGGCGAGGCTCCGATAGGTCCGCTCCCAGGCAGACTGCGCGGCGATCAGGTCCTCGGGGAAAGCAGAGCATCGCATACCGATATTGCATCACGTGTTCGATTTCCGTCGCATCTGTGCAGGTAGCAGGCGCAGGGATCGGCTGTGACTCGTGATGCGCGGCTCAGTCACATCGCCGCTGGCTAGGCGTGGATCGGGGGCAGGTCGTAGCGGCTGACGGCCAGGTACGTCTCCGGGGTCGCCGCTTCGAGAAGACCCTCGTCGCCCTCCAGGTCGAGCTCCGGCTCCTGGGGACGGCGCAGCAGGTCGCTCCAGTCGCTTGTCGCACCCCGCTCGTAGGCGTCACGGAGAAGGGGGCGCAGCCGTGGACGGGCTTCCTCCTGCTGCTCGCGGAAGATCCGCCGCTGGGTGAGGCGCTGTTCTTCCTGAGCATCCTCGCTGAGCCCCTGGTCGACGGCCAGCTGGTCCTCGGCGCGCAGCCCCGGGGTGCGCCGGGCGATGGCGAGATCTTCCTCGTGGAGGCGCTCGCAGGCGGCGAACAGCTTCCGGGACATGCCGAGGTGGACCTCGGTTCCTGGGATTCGACAGGTGAGGAAGTCGTCGAGCCCCATGGTGCGGATGCCGGCGCGCAGGGTGTGCTGCTCGACGTGTGGCGCTGCTCCGCGGGCGTCGGCCCGCAAGGCGAGGGTGAGGCCGTCGTCCTCCAGGGGGGTGGTCAGCCCGGAGCGCCGGCGACGGGAAGCGCGGTCGGCCGGCACCGGTACCGTGCGCAGATGAGAGGCGGGAGCCGAGCGCAGCGCCAGGTAGGCGAGCATCTGGGCGCGGGCCGCGCCGATGAGCGCGTCGTCGCTGTCGCCGAGGTGATCTTCGAGGTTGCCCGGGCTCGCCGCTGCCTCGTCGTCGGTGCCGGATCCGTCCGGGTGGAGCGGCGGCTGGCCGGGGTGCAGGTCGTGGTCGATGGTGAGGAAGAGGTCGTCTCCGGGCCGCACGGACGCTCCGACCAGGACGGCGCGGTGCGCGTACGAGCCGAGTATCTTGCTGCCAGCCTCCAGTTGTGCCCACCCCTTGCGGAGCGTGCTGACGCCGACGTTGCCGCCCTTGGCCTCGATCAGCCAGTACATCTCCTCCGCCTCGTGCCGTCCCCACAGGTCGGGCAGCTTCTTCTTCGGGTCCTTGAACGTTTCGCTCAGGGCGGGGATGGGACCGCCGAGTTCGAGATGTTCGGTCTGCCCGAGGCCCAGCAGCGAACGGCAGGCCCACTCGGTCATCGTCATGCCCAGCCGGTAGGCGGCGGCGTTCTTCGCCGTGCGCTCTGTCCCGTGCGCGTAGACCGGGTTCAGGGTCAGGCGCCGGCCCTTGGCGCCCGGCACGGGGTGCCGCGGCTTAACGGGGTGAGCGCCGAGGTAGGCGTACAGCGGGGAAACCCGGGCGACGAGTTCCCCGTGCGCGTACCGCGGCTGGTTCTGCAGGTGCGGGGTGATATCGCGGCCGACCTCGGTGGCGGCCTTGATGATCTCGCGCCACGTGGTGGTCGGGGCGTACCAGCCGTCCGCTGCCGGGAACCCGTCCGACCCGGTCCACGCCTTGTGCTTGTGGGTCCGCCACTGCCTCTTGGGCTTGTCCGCGGGTCCATTACGGAACAGGACCGGTATGTCGAAGCTGTCGGCGAAGGTGAGCGGCGGCTCGTCGGGGACGTGTGCGGGGATCATGGGGTTCATGGGGATTACCCTGGCACGGGCCTGGGCCCTCCCGGGGCCGGGCGGCGGGCTGCCGATCTTGCATGGCTCCTGTCGTCAGGGCGCAGTCGCGGCCATGTCCGATGGCGACTGGTGTTGTTGGCCTGCCACCCGTCTCCTCGTGTTGTACCACTCACGGTCGGTCGGGCCAGAAGATCGACAAGGGGAGTCGGATGGAGCGCAGCTGTACCGCCTCGATCGGTCCGAGAACGGCTGCCGCGGCGCGAAGGGCTTCGTTGTAGGAGCCGAAGCCAAGGACTTCGGCGGAACAGGCAGGACAGTCTCCGGGGCGTCGGGCGTGACCAGCGCTGCTATCCCTGGAGCCTCGGACGTGCGCGAAGGCGTCGTCGGGGAAGTCGGCCCGCACGGCATGCCAGACCCCGGCGCGTTCGTCGTCGGGCAGCCCGGCCGCTACCGCCGGCCGCATCGGCGGCAGCAGGCGTTCGTGGTCCTGGACGAGGAACACCCGGTCGGTGAAGTCGACGCTGTCCCCCTCGGGGCGCCCCTGCTCCAGCCACGCCCGGGCCTCCTCTCGGGTGCCCGGTCCCCACAGGTATTCCGTGGGGAACCGTGTGGTTTCGTAGCGGGTGTCGAACTCCGCCCAGTGATCGTCGTTCCAGCGGCTCTGTGGAATGAAGGGGATGGCCCGTACCACGACGTGCTGATACTCGTCGCTCTCCTGATCTTCCGTGGGGTCGGGGGCGGTGAGCGCGTCGGCGGGCTCCATCCGCGCCCGCCCGGAACCGTTCCAGCTCAGTACGGCGATCTCCCGGTGGAGAGGTGCCGGGTACAGGCGCCCGTCGGGAGTGGCCTGCCCCCACAACTGGTTGATCAGCTCCGCCAGGTCCCGCACCGTTCGGGCCGCCCCGACGGGGGTATCGACATGATGGCCGGAGGGATGGGCAACGTAGTTACGCAGCTTGGCCAGCGCGTCTTCGACCGCGCGGCTGCGCCGCCCGCGGAGCAGACCCGCCGTACGCGCCCACAGGCGGAGCCCGTGCAGCATCCCGTTGAACTCGATGGCGTGGGTGGCGACGACCAGCTTCGCACGTTGCCGCGTCATTCTGTCCGCGCGCTTCTTGACGTCGTCGTACGACGTGACGGTGTAGGAGACGTCCGGGGCTTGGGGGAGACGGAAGGTGACGGTGCCGGCGCACCACTCCATGAAGCGGTCGCGCAACGCCTGCTCGTAGATGAGGAGCGCCTGGTCGCCGACCATGGTGTACACGTCGTAGCACAGCACGCCGTAGGCGAAGACGGTGCGCAGCCGCTCGAAGGAGTCGCGCGTTCCTGCCGCGACACCCTCCGCCAGGTCGCAGTCGGCGATCTGCCGCTGCTGGAACTCTGCGGCGTCCTCGGGCCTCATACGGCCGCCAAGTCCGTGGGGGTTGAACGCCAGTGCCAGATCGTCCGCGGCGCGCAACTCCTCAAGCGGCCGGATCTCCATGTACTTCTCCTCACGATGGGAAACGGGCCAGCATGCACCCCGGGCCCCTGGTTGGCCACCCCTTTCCTTCAGGTGACTTCGTGAGATCGACGTGAAATGGGAGCGGAAGGCAACAGCTCTGTCCTTGGACAGCGAAGTTGGTCGCTGAAGTCGCGTTGGCCTGCACCGACTGGGGTCGGTTGACGAAGGATCTTTCTGGGCCCGCTTGCGATCTGACTGGTGGTTCAGTCCTGGCGCTGGACATGGACTCGTCGAGCTGGCCCCTATACCGCACGATACTCAGGGTCGGTCCCGGCGCACGTCCTTGCGACGTCGTTCGAGTTGAGGGAGCCAGTGCTCGGGCGGCTGGGGATCGGTGGCTGCTACCGCCCAGCCGTCCTCTTCTTGAGGGTTCCGGGGAGCCCAGGTGCGCGGTGGGCGCAGTGCGAGGACATCCTTGACGAGTGCCCCCATAGCATCAGGAAGGTCCCGGTCAGGGTCGTTCAGCAGGAGAGGAATACCCAGCGGGCCCCGTCGGGGGGCTGATGTCCGGTAGGTGACCTGGCAGGAGGCGTTCGCTTCAAAGACGACGCCGCGGGCGTGGGCCGGCCCCTCCTCGTCCGAGAACCAGATCAGCCGGTCGCCAGCTACCAGGCGCTCCCTGCCATGGAGCATGTCGTTCCGCACGGTTCCGTCTCTGTCCAGGAAGGGAACGGGGTCCTCGTATGCGCCGGGATCGTTGTCGCTAATTCCGGCCACGTGCCCAGGATCATGAGTGGAGTGGATCTCCAGGAGGTCGCCGTCCGCGTGGGCCATCCAGATGTCGAGAACCTCAGCGGACGAGCTGAGCAGATGTGGGTACGCGGTGAGCGCGAACAGCTGCCCTGCCCTTAGGGGCAGGACGACTCGGTCATTCGCGGGCAGGCGATGAATTGCAGGGATCGGCTCCCAGCTGTTGATACCGGTTACCTCCCTCTGGCATCGGCGGATCGCCTCGATGGCCGTGTCCAGGGAGACGCGAAAAAACTCCTTGCTTGCGTTGACGCGTTGGGTGGTGAGGAGGCGGTGGACAGCCTGTTCCACGTCTTTTGGCCGGGACGTGTGGGCGCTGAAGAGCACGTCGAAGGGGAAGGGGACCGATGTCCCTGACAGGTCTTTAGCTCGGTCCTCCGCGAGCAGGTCTGTGTAGCCGATCTTGAGCATGTCCCGGAAGGCAGGGTTCCGCTGGACGTACACGAACCCAGTGGTCCGAGGAGGAGGCAGAGGAGTCCCGGTGCCTGTCTTCTGGGAGCTGCCGGATTTCTGGTGCCTCTTGATGCCCCTGGAGAAGCCGGAGAGCGTGACTGGCGGGTCGGACGACAGTACTTCGATCCCACCTTCGAGGTTGTGGTGGGATGAGGCGGTGATGCGGCGTCCCGAGGAGAAGTGCTCCACCTGAGCGCGGGACAGACAGCGCAACGCTTCTTCGAGCGGTTCGATACCCTCATGTTCGTCGTGGTCGCGACTACGGAAGTCTGGCAGGGATCGGGCCAGTGCATTGGTGGCGGCTTCCGTGATCAGACTGGCGAGCTCCGGGCCGATGTGTGCGTACACAGTGCCCAGGTGGGTGGACTCGATTTCGTCGTACTCGTTGTGTGCTTGGGCGTAGAGGTCGATAGGGACGCCGGCACGCTTCGCGATGAGGAGCAGCTCGCAGGCGTGGCCTGGGTTGTCCAGGTCGAAGACGAAGTGGGCGTGCATGCCCAGGGACTCCGTCCTGGGCTTACGGCAGATGAGTAGAAGGCGGTTCCGATGTTCGGGATCCCGCTCGAAACCGAGGGGCAGCACCCCCTCTGTGAATGCGGCGAGGGCAGCCTCCGCCTCTGCTGCGGTTCGGACGATGATGTTCCACCAGGGCAGAGGGCCGAAGGTGCCGTGTACCGCCTCGGCATCGGGAACACAGGAACTGCCTGGGTACGACTGCCGGAAGTCGAGGGAGTGGTTCAGGAAGGTCAGAATGCAGGCGTCCTGGAAGCGCTCCTGATGGGTGCGCGCCCGCAGCATGTCGCGCTCAGTGTCGCTCAGACACCCGATCGCCTCGCCGAGTGTTTCTAGCTGCTCGTTGACCAGCTCCAAGGCTTGGGCGATCACTGGCCGCAGAGCGTGATTCTTCCGGAGCTGTTGGCTTACCTCTCGAAGGTGCCCCTTGGCCGCGGTGCAGTAGGCCACATCTGCGCCCAACTTCCATAGATGCCTGGCCTCGTCGGCGGGAAACTGCGCCAGCCACAGACGTTGAGCTTCGTTGCCCTTCCTGATTAAGGCAACTGAGGCGGCATGCCGTACACGAGCGTCGCGTTCCGCTTCCATTCTGGACCAGATGGTGTCGGAGTACGCATCAAGAGATATGGCTGAGAGAGGCACCGGAGCCTCTCCGGTGCGAGCCTCCACGCCCCAGTGCCGGGCCAGTTCCCTGGCCACCTGGGCGGCGGTCGCGGCGCGGGCCAACCGACGTGACCAGTGGTCCAGGAGCAGGGCATACGTGCTCTCTGGATCCTCAGCACGCAGTCCGAGGCCGAACAGCAGGACGGAACCGACAAGGCCGTCGCGCTCTACGTGCCGGCGGACATGCTCGACCAGGCTGGTGAGTTGGTCCGTGTCAGGCTTGGGATCGGCGAAGACCGGGTGCTTTGCCAGCAGTCCAGTGATGTGCGCGGTGGGCCGGCCACGCGCGTCCAAGACGGCGATCCGCAGGATCAGGAGGGCACGCAATAGATCCAGATCACTCGGGTTACCGACGATCCGCGCCGGATCCAGCAAGGGGTGGTGGCGACCGACAGAGGTGGCAATCCCCGCGCAGATCTTCTGGATCCACTGCTCGCGCAGATCGGTCAAGCCAGTAGCGGAAGGCACAGCTCTAATCCCCCTGTTGGACAAGGACGGCAATGGAACCCTCTCCCGACATCCGCACGGAGACCGTCACACCTCGTGGAAGCTCTGCCGCGTGGTGTCGGCGACCTGCGGGACACGCAGGCGCCTGGCAGACGCCATGCCCATGAGCCCTGGTGGCCTGGAGGGCCACGGCCAGGCAGTTCATCATCCTGGCCTGTCGCATCTGCGGAGTGTATGAGGCGCCACTGACAAGTGCCCCGCTCCGGCAGGACATCGCGACATTCCCGCTGACCTCCGGGGGCGGGGCGGTGTGGGAAGCCCGCACGACTGGGTTCGCTGTCAAACGCCTGGATCGGATGACAGGGCGACTGGCTTCACTGTCCAAGGACAAGTTCGCCGGGGGCAGACGGGAAAGCGCACGGAAAGACTGGCCAACGCGTGGGAGACCATGTCAACGTAGATGACCTTGCAAGAAACCCCAGGTCAAAGAGGTGATTGCCCGTGACCATGGCTCCCGTTGGACCCGGTTTCTCCACCACCATCGAAGCCCTGCGGCTACGCGCGTGGCAGCTCGGTCCTGGCCAGCCCACGCTCGTCATGGACCAGTTCTCCGCGGAGGACTTCAACCTCATCGTGGACGACCGAGCGGACGTGCACGTCAGCAGTAAGGACGGCCGCTTCTACCTCGGCTGGTTCCCGCTCGGTCGCCCCGGCACCGACGGCGAAGGATGGAAGATCGCCGTCACCGGCACAGCCAAGGTGCGCGGCTACCACGTGTCCTTCGACACGGAGACGCCGGCCGACATCGTCGCCGCTGCAGTGGCACGCGTCCTGGAGACCTCACGGCGGGTGTGACACCGCAGGGGGCGGCCGAAGACCTCACCCGAGGGCGGCTCGCCGACTCCCGATGGCAGGCCGTAACCACCACTCACCTTTTCCCCACACAAGGAGGCTGTTCGTGACGCATCCCGAGATGACCGTTGACGAGCTCATCGACCTGCTGTCCGCCTGTGACCGGAGCGCTCCGGTCCGCCAGGCCATGAACCCGTTCTTCGCCATGGCGCATCGCCTCGCGCAGGTCGTGCAGTCCGTGGACGAAACCGGCCGGACCGTTGTCTACCTCGCAGAGGGGCGGGACCAGGACACACAGCTCGGCCATCTGCCGCCCGAGGTCGCCGTCGCCCTTTCCTGGCAGGGCCCCGTCCAGGCACCACCGCGCCGCCCCCGCCGAACTGCTGGCGGCAAGTAGAACCGCACCGAGCCTTTGGAGGCGCCCCTGTACCCCGACTTCCCGCTCGACCCGTCCACCCCGCCCGGCGGCCAGCCCGCGTTCTGGGTCGGTCCCCGACACCTGGCCGGCGACGACAAGCGCCTCTACGACACCGTCGCCGACACGCTCGCCGGCCTGGGCTGGACGAGTCTGACGATCGTCCGCGGTCGCCACGAGCCGGACGAAGCGGACGAGGACCGCCAGGTCCTGCGCAGCACCGTCCTGCACATCAGCCCCGACACTCTCCGGTGGGCCCAGTGGAGCCTGGCGGACGAGCCGTTCCACCTGGGGGATCTGCCGATCGCCTGGCAGATCTCTGCCCGCGCGGACACAAGCAGCCCGCTCGCTCAGTGGTCGGCGTACTTCACGCCCGACGTCCCCGGCGAGGCCGTGGCCGACTTCCTCGTCGCGCTGGATGCTCGCGACCAGCCCGCCGTGCCGATCGCTGGCCCCGAGCTGGTCCTCGACGCCGTCGCCGCGCACGGCTGGCTCCGCGACATCGACCAGCCCCAGGCGGCGGCGACGGACCCGACGTTCACCTCGCACATCAGCCTCGGCGAGGTGCCGCCCCTCATCCAGGACGCCGATCCGCGCGCCCTGACCACCGAGGCCGACGAAGTGGGACCGGCTGGGTGGCAGGCGTGGGCCGAGCCCGCGCTCGGCGCACCGTGCCTGTGGGCGGTGTCCTTCGGCGCCAGCGTCCCGCACGATCTCGTCGCGGCCTTCGCTGCCTCCCTCAGCTCGACCGCGCCGGTCCTGCGCCGGGTGCTGCCCGAGGCCACTCGAGAGCGGCTCCTGCGCGCGCCGGCCATCTAGCGCTCTGCGGTCCCCTTCCCCCGACGTGCACCAGCCCGGCCTCTCCCGAATAGGAGGCCGGGCTTCTTGCTTCTCGGGTAGGGAACGCTCGTACGCGCAACGCGCTGCTGTCCCCGACCGGCGCGGTCGGGGACAGCAGGATGTCCAGGCCGGTCAGCCGACTCGTTCCGCCTTGGCGAGAGCCCTCTCAAGGTGCCGATCGACGAGGGCCGGGGAGCCCGAGACGATCAGCAGCAGACTGCCGTCGCGGATCGCGGTCTGCTTCACCACGGTGCTTCGCCCTCCAGCGGAGAACGTCAGGAGTTGACTCCACTGCTCGTCCCCGAGCTGGTGAGGCGCGGGCAGCTTCTGCGAGGCCATGTCGATCGCGGTGCCGCCCGTGACGACCTGATAGGTGGGGCAGCCGGTCATGGCGTCGAAGATCCGGCCGATGCCGTCGGACAGCTTGTTCGCGCTGTCGCTGTACAGCTCCTCGGAGATCTCGGAGCTGCTGCTGCCGGCGTAGGTGAAGCTGGCCTTCGCCTTGCGCGGGAAGGTGAGCGCGCCGCCGGTGGCCGCGCCGCCGCCCAGCTCGCTCAGGGCCGGGCAGCCGATGACGGTGACGTCGTCGTGCTGGGCGGGACGCGACGGCTTGCGCAGGTAGCCGCTGCCGAGGTCGCTCTCGTCGAGCAGGCGCGTCTCCAGCGCGGCCGAAGAGAGCATGGCAGCCCTCTGGGCGGCGGCGGCCGGCGTCCCGGTACGGGCGGAGGGCGCGGTGTCGGGCTTCGTGCCGGTGGAGCAGGCGGGCACGGCGAGGAGAGCGGCGGTGATACCGAGGGCGGTGGTGGTGACGCGAACGCGCATGACGGAACTGACCCCTTGGTGCTAGGCGACGGGTGGTCAGTGCGGACCCGCGGGCCCGGTGGGGTTGTAGGTGTGGGGGTCAGCGCCCGAGGTGGCGCAGGCAGTCCTCGAACGTGGCGTGCGTCGCATCCGCCGGCCCGGCGCTCCGGTTGTACCAGGCGGTGTCGAGGCGCATCTCCTGCTGCTGGTGGCCGGCCCGGCAGCGCAGCCAGATCTGGTCGTGGGCAGAGAGGATGAGCCAGTCCCGGTACGCGCCGCACGCGGCGCAGGCGACCATCTCGCCGTCGAGGACGAGCGGCTGCGCCCAGGGCATCATGCGGCCGTCGAGCTGGTCGTGGCTGGGCACCCGTAGTTCCGGCGGAAGGAAGTCGTCCACCACGGCGGCCGGCTCGCTGCGATCCGGTTCGGTCGGCGGCCCCCCGATCCCTGGTGGGACCTGGTCCTGCAGCCGCGCCGACAGCTCGAAGAATCGGCGCTGCGCCTCGCTGGGCTCCGCCGCCCGGCGGCGTATCCGGTGAAACACCCTGACGTCCTCCCTTGCCTCTCCTGCTCGCGTCATGATCGTGCCTTATGGCCGGGGCGGCCTCAATTCACAAAGTCAACAGCCGCGACGGCGGCCATGTGCAGAGGGCCGGAATGCCGCCCTGCGTGATGCGGACTGGCCACCCGTCGTGCCGTTCGCGGGCACCTCCGATGCGTCGGCGGGCAGGTCGGCCATCCGCCGCATCCGCCACACCAGCACATCGCTCACCGAGTCCGCGGTGCCGAGTTCGCGACGTTCGACCGCGTCGGTCAGGAGGGTGGCCGGGTCGTGACCGGCGGCTTCGGCGTCCGCGATCGTCGCGGCCAAGGCGTACCAGCCGGGCTCGGCGAGGATTTGCTCGGCCAGCCCGGGCAGCGCCTCGCGCAGCACCACCGTCTGCCGCTGGAGCAGCGCCCGGTTCAGGCGCCGGCCTCGCTGGTAGAGCACGCCGAGAGGCTGGGCCGCGGCCTGCTGGTAGGCGGAGCGCAGATGCTCGGCGGCCTGGCGGGCGGCGGCGGCCTGCTGCGCGTGACCCTTCCTCGCGTGCCAGTGCACGGCGGCGGTGATCAGGAAGAACAGCATGTCGATCGCCATCGCGGTGGTCGCGCCGTCCTCGCCGCGGCCGAGGGCCGGGCCGCCGTGGACGAGGTCGCGGGCCGCCTGCCGCAGTGCCCGGTCGTGTCCGCGTACGGCGCGGACGTGGGAGCGCGAGGCCCGTTCGAAGGCCGTTGCCGCGTCTCGCAGTTCGCGGCGAGTGTGGGCGGCGGACGTCTTCGCGAGGGCGTCCAGGACCTCGCCGGCCGCGGCGATGTGAGCGGCGGCGACCGCGTCGTCGCCCTGCTCGACCACGAGCACAGCCTGCCACGCGACCGAAGCCGTCATGCGGCGGGCAGCGGCCGGAGTGTCGGGACCCGCCGGGACCGCATCCTCCTGTCGAGGAGCGGGGTTGTTCTGGGCGTCGCCGGACCAGCGCTCCCGGATGCGGGGCAGCGAGAGGTCGGGGGCGAGTCGCGCGCCGGGGTAGAACACCGGCTCGCCGTCCTTGTTCCGGTCGTCGGGCAGGGCGACCTTGTATCCGAGGAGGTCCCCGGACGGCGCGACGCGCTTACGGATCAGTAGGCCGTCACCGGCGAGCCGGTTGAAGAACTCCTCCTCACTGGTCGCGCCGGCCACCGCGCGCCGTACCGTCTCGCGCAGTTCTTCGCGGGCAGTGCGCTCGCGGCCCTGCCGTTCGGCCTTGTGGCGTTCGGCGCTCGTGGGCCGTTGAGCAGCTGTGCCGTCCCCGGGCGCGACCTCGTGGAGTCCGAGTTCCTGCTCGATGAGCCGGGCTTCGGCCTGGGCGCGGGCGCCGGAGCGGTAGTCGTCTGGGCGATGGCCGTCCTCGGTCACGAGGGTGGCGACGATGTGGATGTGGTTGTCCGCGTGCCGTACGGCGGCCCAGCGGCAGCCGGACTGTCCGTCGCCGGGGTCGATGCCGGTGGCGGCGACGATGCGGCGGGCGATGTCGGCCCACTCCTCGTCGGACAGGATCCGGTCGCGCGGGTCGGCGCGGACGGAGGTGTGCCACACGTGCTTGGCCGGTCGGGCGTGCTCGGCGAGGGCCATCACGGGCTGGTCGAGGAGCTGCTGGAGGTCCTTGAGGGTGGCGTTCGGGTCGCGGCCGGGGTCGGGGGACATGCCGTCGAAGGAGGCCACGAGGTGAGGGTCGGTATGTTCTTCGTGCTTGCCTGGGCCGTAGAGGTAGGCCAGGAGCCCGATGGTCCGGGAGCCCGAGGAGTTGACGCTGGGGATCATGAGCCGCGGCGCTCGATCAGTCGCGCGGCGGCATTGTGCGCGGTGTCGGCGGCCCGCCGTACAGCGGCGACGGCCGCCTCGAGCTGGGGAGCGTCCGCACCGGAGTTGAGCGCCTTGACTGCCTGGTTGAGGTTGCTGCCGGCCCAGCCGAGCCGCCGCCGGCTCTCGAATAGGGCTGTGATCACTTCGCGCTCGTCGGCGATCTCGGCGCTGGAGCGGTCGAGGTCGCGGGCGGCGGCGAGCGCGGAACGGGCGAGGAATCCGGCGACGGACAGGCTGCACCGGGCGGCGGCGGACTTGATCAGAGCGAACTCTTCTTCATTGAAACGTGTGTTGGGCTGGTGCAGACGCTTCTTCTCGGGCGGCTGGCGCGGACGCTGGCGGGCGCGAACGGCGCGCTCTCGGCGGGCGCGGCCATCGGTCTGATCTTCCTCCTGCCCCGGCTTCGACCCGCCCTCGGTCGAAGCCCGAAGGACCTGCGCCCCCCGGTGCAGGTCCTTTCCCGCCCCCTCGGGGGCGGGTTTGGCGGAAGCTACGCTTCCGCCCCAACTTGCTCGCTCCGAGACCGAGTTCGGGTCAAGAGCAGGTTCCGGGGTGTTGCCGTTCTGGGTCGGGTTCGTCATCAGGATTCGGACCTCGTGGAGCGGATGCCGTGCTGGATGGTGGCGGCCAGCTCGACGATGTCGGCCGGCCCGTTGAGGACGTGGACGGGCTCGTCGGGCTGGAACTGGACGAGCCACTGGCCGGTCGGGCCGAGGACCGCGGCGTGCAGGAGGCGCCGGCGGACCAGGACGTCCGCCCAGGCGCCGGCCTCGGCGATCGTGGGCTTCGACGAGCGAGGGGGACGCGGTATCACGGTCTGTCTCCTGGAGCGGGGCGGTGGCCCGGCGAGGGAGCCGGACCACCTGTTTGCGGGTAGGGCGTTGAGCTGGGGTTTTGCCGGTTCAGCCGCACTCGGGGCAGCGCGCGACGTGGCTGTTGAGCGCCCGGGCCATCCGCTGCTTCGTCGATGCAGCCTGCTTAGCGCTGGACTTTGCCGCCGGCCTGCCCTCGTGCCGTTCGGAGTGGGCGATCATGTAGCCGATCTCCCGCTGGTACTCCGCACGGACGGTGTTGAACTGGTGGCAGGTCTTCATCGGGCGGTGCTCCTTGTCTTCGTGGTGTCGTCGCTCCGCAGCTGCTGGAGGACGAGGCTCAGCCGGTCGTTCCGGCCGCCGCGGAGGCCCTCGCGCCGCAGGATCTCCCGCAGCTGAACCCGGGTGACGGACTCGTTGCCGTCCCGTGCGAGCAGCTCGGGGACGTGAGGGCGGACCTGCTGGACGAGCTGGTCCACCGACTGCTCCGGCTCGCGCGGCGGACGCTGCGTTTGTGGGCCTCCAGACCGGCCACTTCGCTTCCCCTTGCCCTTGGCCTTCGTAGTCGGCTTCCGGCGGAGGGGAACCTTGTGTCCCCGGTCCCCAGTGGGCTCGGTCCCCGTGTCGGTGTCGCTCGGTCCCCGGTCCCCGGTGGGCTCGGTCCTCGCGTCGGGGGTGCTCGGTCCCCGGTCCCCGGTGGGCTCGGTCCTCGCGTCGGGGGTGCTCGGTCCCCGGTCCCCGGTGGGCTCGGTCCTCGCGTCGGGGGTGCTCGGTCC
>NZ_JBEXHC010000020.1:0-2171 GCF_040607655.1 Streptomyces sp. NPDC005266 | reverse complement strand
GGTCCCCGGTCCCCGGTGGGCTCGGTCCCCGACTCGGCGCCCCTCGGTCCCCGGTGCGCTTCAGGGGCATGAGCAGGCACTTCGACCGCAGTGAGGTCGGTCCCCGCGCAGCCTTCGGGCGCTTCGTCGGGCTCCGGCCTGACGGCCTCGGTCCCCGTCCAGGTCTCCTCGTGACGGTCGTCGGTCCCCGCGTCACGGCTCCCAGCACCGGGGGCCGGTCCCCTTTCCTTGTACGGTCCCCGGTCCCGGATCGGCTCGGCGTCGGAGCGGGGACCGTCGATGGGGACCGGGGTGCTCTGGGCCTTCGGTGCGGGGACCGTGACGGTCATCTTGCTGTCGTGGTGCGGGGACCAGGGGGAGGGCAGGGGGACCGTGGCGAGCGCGAGTGCGTGCCGGCGGGCGGCGAGATGGGCGAGCAGTTCGGCGCGCTGCTCAGGGTCCGTGCCGACCGAGGCCCTGCCTATTGCCTTCGACAGCCGCCGCGTGAGTCGTCGGCCGCGCCAACTCTGTTGCTGCTCGGGGGTGCGTTCGGCGAGGCGGGCGGCGAGGGCGACGGCGCGGGCGGTGGCGCGGTCGCGGGTGATCTGCGCGGCGTCGCGGTCCCGTGCGGCGATGCCGAGGCGGGACAGCAGGCGTTCGCGCGCCTCCCGCCCGAGGGTGGCGATCAGGCCGTGGGATGCGGCTCCCGGGGTGCGCAGGCGCAGTTCTATGCCCATGGCGAGGTGCCAGAGCATCGCCGCCATGATCGGGCCGACGAAGGCGCGGACCGTGCCGCCGACGGGGCCGCTCTCGGCGTAGGCGGGGATCACCTGTACGCCGGTGATGACCCAGACCAGGGTGCCCGGCATCCCGGGCGCCCCCTGGGTGGCCAGGTTCTGCCTGGCCATCAGCGCGGTCGCGAAGAGCCCCAGTTCGGCGGCGGCGAACATACCGATCCGCTCGGCGGTGCCGGCCATGGCGAGGTAGTCGGCGGCGAACCGCCAGCTCGTTTCCGCGCTGTAGGCAGTGCAGCCGAGGGCCGCGACCGCGGCGGCCTTGACCGCCGGGCTGCCGAGACGCTTCCGCGGACGCCTTCCCCGCCGCCGGATCGCCCATCCGGTCAGGGCCAGGACCAGGGTGGAGACGGGGGCGCCGATGACGAGAAGCAGGGACAGGTCCGAGACGGCACCGAGGGACAGAACGGTGGGGTGGGTCATGCTGCCTTTCCGAGAGGGCCGTGCGCGGAGGTCGACGTCGCCGGACGGGACACCGGCTGCTTCGGGCAAGGTTTGGTGGTCGCGGGCCGGCTGTTTGCCGAGGCTGTCTGCTTCCCCTTCTTCTTGTACGGGTTCGGCGGCACGCCGAGGGTCAGGTCGCGGTCGAAGACCTTGTTGGCGACCTGTCGCAGAAGGTCACGGGCGTGCTTGACGCTGATCTGCAGGGCCGCAGCGAGCCGGTCGGGGCGCCAGCCCCGGACGTAGGCGTGGTCGATGACGGCCTGGCGCTCGGCTTCGGTCAGGTGCACGTCGCGGCCGTTGAAGAAGGCGATCACGCGGCTGTAGTCGAGGCGCTGGGGTAGTCCGTCGTGCCAGGGGCGTCGCTCGGCCTCGGTCAGCCCGCCCCAGATGCCCTCCTTCAGGACGTTCTCCAGGGCGAAGTTGAGGCAGTCGCGGCGGACCGGGCACGCGGCGCACAGCTCCTTCGCCTCGGCGATGGCCTCGTGGTCCCGGGGCAGCGGGAAGAAGGTGGCGTCGGCGTCCTCGGGGTTCATGCCGTGGCACACACCGCGGGTGTGCCAGCTGGTGTCGCCGATGCCGCGCAGGCCGGTGGCGGGCGCGTCGTGGGTGGTGATGTGGCGCAAGGTGGTCTCCGATGTGCTGCCGCGTCGGCCGGTCGGAGCCGGCAGGGGGAGGACGCGGCGTCGGTGCTGGCTGCGGCGCCGGGCGGGCGCCCAGCCGGAGCTGGACGGTGGCGTTGGGGCGGTGCGCCGGATGGGGTGCGCCGGCGGGATGGGCCTTCAGGCCATCGGGGGCTGCTGGACCTGTTGGGGCGCTTGCGCCTGCTGGGTGGCGGCGAGGTCGAGGCGGCCGGGGTGCGGGGTCGCGGGGGGGGGGGTGGCCGCGGGGCCCCCCCCCGGGGCGGATGGACCACGCCCGCCCGGGGGGGCCGGGAGGGGGGGGGGCCGAAAGCAG